>NZ_JAMSGY010000009.1:0-173431 GCF_024608385.1 Paenarthrobacter sp. UW852 | reverse complement strand
TCAACCAGATCTTGGCAAATCAACGTTTCCGTGATTTCTGATCCAGCCTTCGGCCCCACCCAACTCAGGCACGCTCGGAAGCGCACCATATTTCAGGCTGTTTTGAAGGAGGTTGGCCTCCGCGGTTCTCAGCTCCAAGCTGTCTCACTCGCGGCGACTCAGAAGACATTACACGTCAACGACCCCGCACACAAATCGCCCCCAACACCCAGCTCTTCCCCTGCAAACAAAGGCCAAAACCCCCCAAACCACCCCCCAACCACCAAAAACAACCACAAAACCGCAGGCGTGAACCCCGTCACAACACCCACCCACCCCACCACCCAACGCCAAACACCCAACCCAACCCACCGCCGTCGAACACCCCCAACCAGCCGAACATGAGCGAGCGTCAACACCCAACAGGCGGAACGTGAGAGAGCGTCGGCCTGAAACAGGCGGAACGTGAGAGAGCGTCCACCCGAAACGAAAGCCACGGGGCTTAAACACAAAAAGGCCGGCAACCATAACGGTTGCCGGCCTTTTCAGGACTTCGTGATTACCAGGAAGACTTGGTGATGCCCGGGAGCTCACCACGGTGAGCCATGTCGCGGAAGCGAACACGGGAGATACCGAACTTCTGGAGCGTACCGCGGGGACGGCCGTCGATCTGGTCGCGGTTACGCAGCCGGATCGGGGAGGCGTTGCGGGGCAGCTTCTGCAGGCCGAGGCGTGCAGCTTCGCGTGCTTCGTCAGTCGCGTTGGGGTCAACCAGGGTCTTCTTCAGTTCGAGACGCTTGGCAGCGTAACGCTCAACAATGACCTTGCGCTGCTCGTTGCGAGCAATCTTGGACTTCTTTGCCATGTGTTTAGCGCTCCTCTCGGAATTCGACGTGCTGGCGGATCTTGGGGTCGTACTTCTTCAAGACCAGGCGGTCAGGGTCGTTACGACGGTTCTTGCGGGTTACGTAGGTGTAACCGGTGCCCGCAGTGGACTTCAGCTTGATGATCGGACGTACGTCCTTGTCCTTTGCCATTAGAGCTTTACTCCTCGTGCCAGGATGTCAGCAACGACTGAGTCGATGCCGCGTACGTCGATGGTCTTGATGCCACGGGCTGACAGGGTCAGCGTGACATTACGGCGCAGGGACGGAACCCAGTAGCGCTTCTTCTGAATGTTCGGGTCGAACCGACGCTTGTTGCGACGGTGCGAGTGCGAAATGCTGTGTCCAAAGCCCGGCTCGGCTCCGGTCACTTGGCAGTGTGCTGCCATGACTCTCCTCCAAAGATTGAATGTAACGGCGTGCAGATGTTCCTGCGTTACCGTGCGACAGGCAGTGTCCGCATCCGGTCCAAACCATTTCGGTAGTTTCCGCAGCAACTGCGGCGAAGAAGGTTGGCCTCAGGACAGAGCAGTGGAAACCACTGAATCGGAACCTGGGATACCGGGCGAATACAGGAATGCACGCAACTTGAGCCCCTAACTACCGGCCACCGGGAGGTCAGTCAGACTGACACTCACCACCAACCGGAGCAATTGCACACGATCCGCACTACCTAGCGCCTAATTATTCTACGGGTCAGGCCAAATTAAGACCAATCAGGAATCATAAGCCCTCGCCAGCCCTTTCACAGCAGAATGAAAGGAATCATGGCGAGTCTTGATTCATGACCTCGCTACTTACCTCCGGCTCACCGGTGAAAAGCGCTCCGGAAGGGGCCAAAGGGAAGCGGCCCACCGCCGTCGAACGTTTCCATTCGCAGGCACGACGGCGGCTGGCCCGGACCGACCTTCTGGGAGGCCTCGCGTGGTTGTCGGGTGCAGCGTCGGTGGCCCTGTGGCTGGCCGACGGCGGGGCGAACGGTTTCTCGAGCTTCGCGGGAACGATGACGGCGCTCGGGATCGTTGCCGGATTGATTGGCATGGATATCGTCCTGCTGATGTTGCTGCTGGCCGCCAGGATTCCGTTCATTGACAACACCATCGGACACGACCGTGCCGTGGAGGTCCACAAGACCTTGGGCAAGCCGGCGCTTTATCTCCTGCTTGCCCACGGTGTGCTGCTGGCTGTCGGGTACGGCGCTGCGGAGGGACTGGATCCTGTCAGTGAGTCGGTCTCGCTGTGGGTGAATGTTCCGGACATGTGGCTTGCTTTCGTCTCAACGGCGCTGTTCATTGCCGTGGTGGTGACGTCCTTGGTGGCTGTCCGCCGCAAGTTCCCCTACGAATTTTGGTACGCAATACACCTGCTCACCTACGCGGCGGTGGGGACTGCCATCCCGCACCAGTTCAGCGTGGGCGGGCTGTTTGCGGAGGGCACCTGGCAGCGCTGGTACTGGCTGGTGCTTTGCGTGGGTACCGGCACGGCCCTGCTCTGGTTCCGGATCTGGCAGCCCATCGCGGCTACATTCAGGCATCAAATCACCGTGAGCAGGGTGGTCCGGGTTTCCCCGGGCGTCTTCAGCATCGAAATGACAGGTCGCAACCTTGCGCAGCTGGCCGGTTCCGGCGGCCGGTTCTTCTTCTGGCGCTTCCTGGCGCCAGGCCAATGGTGGCAACCGCATCCGTTCAGCCTGTCCGCAGAGCCCTTTACCGGACAAGGCAACCAGCCCGGGAAACTCCGCATCACCGTCCGCGCCCTTGGCAAAGGCACAGCCAAACTGGAGCACATCAAACCCGGCACCAGAGTGGCCATCGAGGGACCCTACGGCATGTTCAGCACGGCCGCCAGGACCCGCAACAAGGTGGTGATGATCGGCGCCGGAATTGGAATTGCTCCCCTGCGCTCGTTGCTTGAATCAACGCCATTCCAGCCCGGCGACGCAACTGTGCTGCTCCGCGGCCACGACGAAACCGAACTCTTCCTCGACCGGGAAATCATGGCCCTGTGTCAAACCCGGGGCGCCACCCTCTTCCACCTGACGGGGCCGCGGTCCCAGGGCGATCACCCGTGGCTACCGCAGGACGCGGTTCGGGCCGGCTTTGGACTCCACTCCTACGTTCAGAACATCACTGATGCCGACGTCTATGTTTGCGGCCCCGCCCCTTGGGCAGCGTCGGTTATCCGGGACGTCGAGCTCGCAGGTGTCCCCACGGAACAACTCCACTACGAAAGGTTCGACTGGTGAGAATTCGAGCAGCCCTCGCAACCGCAGTGGCATCGGCAGGCGTCCTCCTGGCCGCCTGGCAGTCAGGGGCCCATATCGCCGAGACCGGCACAGCGACCACAACCAGCCTGAGCAGCACGGCCAGCAGCGGAAATTCCGGAAGTACTGGAACCAGTGGGACAACCGGCAAGTCCGGAACCAGCAGCGGCAGCGGCAGTGCAGGAAGTACGACGGCGGCCACTTACGACGGCACTCAGGTCCAGACCCGCTTCGGTACAGTCCAGGTCCGGGTCACCATCCAGGACGGCAAGATCACCGAGGTCACGCCACTCCAGCTCACGGATGCGGAACGGAAATCCGCGCAGATCAGCAGCCGGGCAGCTCCCATCCTGAGGTCCGAAGTCCTGCAGGCCCAGTCCGCCAACGTCCAAACCGTCGGAGGCGCGACTGTTACCAGCGATGCTTACCTCACTTCCCTCCAGGCGGCCCTCGATGCAGCGAACTTCTAAGCCGCAACGGCTCCGGGCCCGTACGTTCCCCAGCATAGGCACCGTGGTGAGCCTGACGGTGGCAAGCACAGCGCCTGCTGAGACCGCTGTCGATGAGGTTGAATCCGCCGTCGAGGTGGTTGAAGGCATTTTCACGCAACTGGACCTGACGTTCAGCCTTTACCGGGCAGGCTCGGAGGCGAGCCGTTTGAACCGCGGCGAGCTGGCCCTGGCCTCCGCCTCGGACACAATGAAGGAGCTCTACTCCGAGGCATCCGAGTGGCGGCTCGCCACGGAAGGAGCCTTCACGGCAGAGCGGCCGGATGGCGGTTTGGACCTGTCAGGGATCGTGAAAGCACATGCCATGCGGGAAGCGGCATTGTCGTTGAGGGCGATTGGGTTGCAAGACTGGTGCGTCAACGCCGGCGGTGACGTGCTGGTGAGTGGGTCGCCCGATCCCGGCCACACAGCTCCGGACACCCGTGAACCGTGGCTTGCGGGGATCGTGGATCCGTTGAATCGGCAGGCGTTGCTGGGGGCTTTTCCCTTGGGTCCCCTGAGCGCCTTGGCTACGTCGGGATCATCCGAACGCGGGGAACATATTTGGGCAGTTGGTTCGAGCAGGCCCGAATTCGCCCAAGTGTCCGTTGCGGCGTCGGACATCGTGACAGCCGACGTCCTTGCGACGGCCATCGTCGCCGGTGGTACGAATGCACTGGACCGGGCCGTGGAGGATTGGGGCGTCGAAGTGCTGGCGGTCCGCCGGGATGGAACGCTTCTTTCGACGCCCGGTTTCAGGGAAGCCGCTTAGAGCGGCCTGACCAGTTCGGCGTACTTCGGGCTCAAGCCGTCCCCTGATGAGACTCCCCGCAGGCGGCGCGATACCCAGGGAGCAGCGGATTCCCTGACCCAGCGGGCATTGGCCTTCAAGGATTCCACCCTGTTGGCCAGCTTCATCGGTGCGAGCTCCGGCACCTCGATCGCGTGCTCATGCTCCAGGACGTCCAGCACCCTCTTTGCCATATTGACGTGGCCTGCGGTGGACATGTGCATCCGGTCCTCGCCCCACATGCGCCAATCGTCGTATTCGTCGAATCGCCAGTAGTCCACCAGCAGGGCACCATGGTTTTCCGCGATCTCACGGACCAGCTCGTTGTAAATGGCCGTACGCCCGCGCATGGCACTGAAGACTTTTGAGCCTTTCGCGTCAAAGCCCGTGAAGAGGACCACCGTGGCGCCCGTCGCGCTCAACTTGGCGATCCCGGCGTCGTATTCCTCCAACAGCGCATCAATATCGATCTTGGGCCGCAGGATGTCGTTCGCCCCCGCGTACAGCGTCACCAAGGTTGGGTTCATGGCGACGGCGGCATCCACTTGCTCTGCCATGATCTGGCGGAGTTTCCGCCCGCGGATGGCGAGGTTAGCGTAGCCGAAGCCCGCGTTGCTGTGGGCGAGCTGCTGGGCCACCACGTCGGCCCAGCCGCGAACGCCGTTGGGACGGGTGGGGTCGTCGTCTCCGACACCCTCCGTGAACGAGTCCCCCAGGGCAACATATCGGGCAGAAAAATCCATGCCGCCAGTTTGCCACTTCACCTGTTGCGGCCACAAAGCCCGGGGTTATTCGTCCGCCTAGGAGTCCCGAAGGATCCAGTGGTTGTTGTCCAAGCGGGCCACGATCTTCTCACCGATGCGTGCGAGATCCGCGACGTCCTCCGGGCTCAACGAATCGAGCATCAGTGTGCGCACGGATTCCACGTGTCCCGGGGCAAGGGACACGATGGTGGACATGCCGGCCTCAGTCAGGTGCGCAACGGTGACACGGGCATCGCCGGGGTGAGCCTGCCGTTCAACCCAGCCGCGCTTCTGCAACTTGGTGACCACATGCGAGAGCCGCGACAAGGAGGCACTTGTCCGCGCAGCGAGCTCGCTCATGGGAAGGTAACGGCCTTCAGTTTCGGAGAGCATGGCCAGCACGTTGTAGTCGAAAAGGGAGAGTTTGCCGGCCGACTGCAGCTGGGTGTCCAACGCCGAAGGGAGCAAGGTGTTTATGCTGAGCAGCGCCAGCCAGGCACGGCGTTCGTCGGCGTTGAGCCAGCGGGGTTGAGTCATGAACCCATCTTATGAGAATCCGCAGCTTCCTTAGGTCTTCCTGACGGCCCAACAGATAGGCTGTGCGCATGTTCGTTGTCTCATTGACCTACAAGGTTCCCGACGAAATTGTCGACTTTCACCGCCCAGGCCACATGGCCTGGCTTAAGGACGCGTTCGACGGCGGGATCTTCCTCGCGTCGGGCCGTCGCGTCCCAGCCACGGGAGGTGTGCTGCTGTCCAAAGTCGACCGGGCAACGCTGGACGCGTCCTTGGCCAAGGACCCCTTCTACAGCAATGGCGTAGCTGACTTCGAGATCATCCAATTCACCGCAACCAGCGTCGCGGAGGGTTACGAAAACCTGCTCGACAACTGATCCTCCCGCGCGCTGGCGGTACTAAGCCGTTCGGGGAGCACCACGGGCATCAGTTCCGGCCAACGGGCACCCAGGTGGTCCCCGCTTGAGACGCCCCGGAGCCGGCGCGAAAACCACGGTCCGACGTCGCGCTTCAGCCAGGTGACGTCGTCGACGATGTTCTTGGCCAGGGACCGCTGAAGGGGAGCGGCGAGCGCCGGTGACTGGAGCGAGTGCGGCGCCCCCAGGACCTCCAGGACCTTTTTGGCCATGTAGCTGTGTCCGGGTGAGTCCATGTGCAGGCGATCTGGGGCCCACATGCGGGGGTCCTGAAACTTTTCGAAGCACCAGTAGTCGACCAGGAGCGTCTGATACTTCGCGGCAATCCGCCGAATGTTGCGGTTATAGATGGCCGTGCGGACCTTGAGGGGTTCAAGCAACGGGGACAAATGGACGTTGTAGCCCGTGAACAACAGCAACGTGGCTCCGCTGGCTTTCAGGCGGCGCACTGCATGCTTATAGTCCCGCATGAGCTGGGCCATGTTCAGCCTTGCCATCAATAGATCGTTCCCGCCCGCGTAGAAGCTGACCAACGTAGGACGCATGGCCAGCGCGGGCTCGATCTGTTCATCGATGATCCGCTGGAGCCGGCGCCCCCGGATGGCCAGGTTGGCGTATCTTGTCCGGTCATCGGCCCTGGCGAGTTCCTCGGCCACCCTGTCGGCCCAGCCGCGGCAATTGTTCGGCAGCCGAAGGTCGATGTCGCCAACACCCTCGGTGAAGGAATCGCCGAGGGCCACGAACCTGATCTGTTCCTTCACTGCCTTGCCTCCCGGTCCTGCATGAGCTTTTTCAGCCCGCCTTTGCGCGGAACCTGGACCGGTTGCGGCCAACGCGGGTTCAAGGTATCCCCCAGCGTGATGCCCCGCAGTTTGCGTCCGAACAAAGGCACCACCCAGTCATTGACCCAACGGCGCTGCCGGCGTTCCCACTCGCGCACAGACATGCGGGTAGGTGGATCCCACTCCTTGAGCGAGATCTTGTGCGGCACGTTGAGGTGGTCCAGGACCTGGGCGGCCAGGTACTTGTGGCCTGCCTTGGACATGTGGAGCCGATCCGGGGCCCACATCCGTGAATCCTTGTAGGCGTCGAAGCACCAATAGTCCACCAGGACGGCTCCGTATCTGGCTGCTATGTCGCGGACGCGTTGGTTATAAAGGGTGTTGCGCTTCTTGAAGGGCTCCAGGACGGCGGACACCTTCACATCGAAGCCAGTGAAGAGCACCAACGTAGCGCCGGTTCCGCTCAACCGCGCGACGAGCAGTTCGTAGTCATTCAGGAGCGCATCCATGTCGGTTCCAAAATCCAGGATGTCGTTACCGCCGGCATACAGCGTGATCAGCGTCGGTTCCATGGAAAGTGCCGGCTCAAGCTGTTCGTCGATGACGTGCCGGAGCCTCTTGCTTCGCACAGCCAGGTTGGCGTACTCCCAGCCCGGCTCGGCTTTGGCCAACTTTTCGGCCACCCTGTCGGCCCAGCCACGGACCCCGTTGGGCAGGACCTTGCTTGGGTCCCCCACGCCTTCGGTGAAGGAATCCCCCAGGGCGACAAACCGCCGTCGTACGTTCTCCCCAGCCACCACCTGCCCGACGCTACCGCCGCGCGGTTAAGTGCGAGCCAACCCCAGGTGAACTCGGGAAAAGGGATGTGAGAGAGCGTCGGCCGGAAGCGGGAGGGATGTGAGAGAGCGTCGGGAAGGCGGTTGGCGGGCATCCGGCAGCGCGCGTCTTAGGGAGGAACGACCGAGCGCGCAGAGGATGGCCGCCAAGCGGCCATCCAGCCGGGAGCATCAGCCTTCCGCTTTGCCCCGACGCCAGTACCCCATGAACGCAACCTGCTTGCGGTCGATACCCACATCCCGCACCAAGTACCGCCGCATTTCCTTGATAACGAATGCCTCGCCGGCAATCCAGGCGTAGAACGGCAGCGCACCGGCGGGCAGCGTGGGGTTCTTGGTGGCCTCGATGGCTGCGGCGTCCATGCGTTGTGGGGTTTCCCAGAGGATGTCCTGATCCACATTGACATCTTCGGGCTCGGGGCCCGCGGCCGTCGCGGCGCCCTTGAGGCCTACCCAGCCGGGCACGGGAACCGCTTTGGCCACGGCTTCCTTGAGGAGCTCGCCGTGCGGACGGGATCGCCCAATGGCAGCGCCCCGGGCCAGCCACGTGATTTCGATGTCGGCCGGGGTGGAGATGTCCTGGAAATCCGCTGCCGAGGGCACTTCCAAGAACGCATGGCCGGTCATGTCGGCGGGGAGGCTTTCGAGGATGGCGCTGATGGCCGGCACCGCGGTCTCGTCGCCCGCCAGCAGGACACGTTGGGCGAGGCCGGGACGCCATTCGATCCCACCGTAGGCGCCGGCTGTGGTGCACTGGGCTGCCCGGTTGTTGGGCCCGATGATGGTGATCGCGTCGCCGGGCTTCGCGGCAACGGCCCAGTTGGCCGCGGGGCCGCCGTGGCCGTCGTCGTCGAAATGCATAACGAAGTCGATGTCGATTTCGGGGTACACGGCGTCGAGCCGTTCGGAGCGGACCGTATAGGTGCGCATGTCACCGCGGACGGCGGGATCCATGGCCAGCCATTCCCGGTACCAGCCGGCTTCTTCCATCTTGAAGGGAGGCAGCGGAATCTGCTGCCCGGCGGCGTCGAAGGAGGGAATCATCAGCTTCACGCGCAGGTCCAGGGTGTCCCCGGCAACGCCGAAGTCACGCAGGGAGTATCCACCGAACGTGATGCGTCGGAAGTTGGGGCTCAATTCCTGCACTGCCGTCACGGTGACGTCGAAGGCGAGGGTCATGGGCTCCACTGCGGCACTTGCCGCGGCCTGTGTCGGTTGTGCACTCATGAGGCGATCTCCAGTTCCTTGGTTGCTGCGGGGCGTGCGTGGTGGCGTCCGATGGGGACGATCAGCGGTGTGCCTGAAATGGGGTCCGGAACCACTCGGGATTCCAGGCCGAAGACGTTGAACACGAGTTCCTCGGTCACCACTGCAGGGGCTGGACCCTCGGCCACGATGCACCCGCCCTTCATGGCGATGACGTGGTCTGCGTACCGCGCGGCGAGGTTGAGGTCATGGAGCACGATTGCGACGGTGGTTCCGCGGCGTCGGTTGAGATCGGTGATCAGGTCCAGGACTTCCACCTGATGTGCAAGGTCAAGGTAGGTAGTGGGCTCATCCAGCAAAAGGACGTCGGTTTCCTGCGCCAGGGCCATGGCGATCCAAACGCGCTGCCGCTGCCCGCCGGAGAGTTCGTCGATGCTCCGCTCGGCAAGCTCCAGCGTGTCCGTAGCCTCGAGCGCGCGCTGCACCGCGAGGTCGTCCGCTGCGCTCCAGCTCCGGAAGAAGCCCTGGTGCGGATAGCGCCCACGGCCCACCAGGTCGCGCACGGTGATGCCGTCAGGAGCCGTGGGGTGCTGCGGAAGCAGGCCGAGCGTGCGGGCGAGTTCGCGGGCGGGACGGGTGTGGATGTCCTTACCGTCGAGCGTCACGGTGCCGCAGGCTGGCTTCAGGAGCCGTGAGAGTCCGCGAAGGAGCGTGGATTTGCCGCAGGCGTTGGCGCCCACGATCATGGTCACTTTGCCTTCGGGTATCTCAGTGGTGAGCCCCTCCACCACCTTGCGTGCCTCGTATTGGAGCGTAAGGTCCTTGGCATTAAGGACGGCCATCTCAGGCCTCCTTTCGGTTCGACGTGACCAGGAGCCACAGCAGGAAGGGTGCACCGAGGGCGCCGGTGATGACGCCGACCGGGAGGACGGTTCCGTCGAGGATGACGGGGGCAATATTGGAAGCGAAGAAATCTGCGAGCAGCACGATCAGCGCACCAGTGAGGGCCGACGCCGGGAGGCTGGGTTTGCGGACGACGCGGCGGGCGATCGGGCCGGCGAGGAACGCGACGAATGCTACCGGGCCGGCCGCGGCGGTTGCGACGGCGGCAAATCCGACGGCGGTCAGCACCAGTCCCAGCCGGGTTGCGTTGACCTTGATGCCAAGTCCGGCTGCAGCGTCATCACCGAGTTCGAGGATCCGCAACGGGCCAGCCAGTGCAATGACAGCAGGGATCAGGACCAGCAACGAGACTGCAAGAACTCCGGCACGGTCCCAGGTGGAGGAGTTCAGGGAGCCGTTGAGCCAGATGAGGGCGTCGGCGGCCGTGCGGATATCTGCGCGGGTCATGAGGAAGTTGACCACCGCGTGGAGGGCTGCGGCGATGCCCACTCCGGCGAGGATGAGGCGGTTGCCTGCCGCGTTGCCCCGGCTGCCACCGCCCGCGCCTGAGCCAGTGCCTCGGGAGATTGCGTAGATGATGGCTGCGACACCGAGCGCTCCGCCCAGCGCAGCCCAGGAAACAACAGCGCCGGACGCGCCGAAGATCACGATCGCCGTCACGGCCGCCGCGCTGGCGCCGTAGCTGATGCCGATGATGTCCGGGCTTGCCAGCGGGTTCCGGAGCATGGTTTGGAACAGCGCCCCGGCAAGGCCGAACGCGATGCCGATCATGGTTCCAACTACGGCGCGTGGCAGTTTGTGCTCCATGACGATGAAGCTGGCGCCGGGGATTTTCTCCCCACCGGTCAAGTGGTTGATGACGATCGTGAAGAAGTCCGGGATGGTGACGGTGTAGCTGCCCAGGAGCACGTACACGGCAAACATGACCACGAGGGCCAGGCCAAGGAAGAACGTAGGGCTCAGCACGCGCCGAAGTGGCAAAAGATGAGGGTGTTTGTTGGCATTAGGTGCCACCTCGGCGGGGGCTTTATGGAGGGTGCTCACAGGCCTGCCCCCTTGCCGCGGCGGATGAGCCAGATGAAGACGGGGGCGCCGATGAGGGCCGTCATGATCCCGGCGGGTACTTCGCCCGGAAGCAGGATGACGCGGCCAATGATGTCGGCCGTGATCAGCAGGATAGGGGCGGTCACCACGGAGAAAGGAAGGATCCATCGGTAGTCCGGGCCGGTCAGGGAGCGGACGGCGTGGGGAATGACAAGTCCCAGGAATCCAATGGGACCGGCCAACGCGGTAGCGGATCCACACAGCAGGACAATGCCCAGTCCGGTTATTCCACGGGACAGTGCGACATTTTGCCCCAAGCCCCGGGCGATGTCGTCACCGAGCGCCAGGCTGTTCAAGACCCTGCCACCGGCGAGGATTATGACGGCACCAATCGCCAGGAATGGCAGCGCGGGCAGGAGCACGGACCAGTCACGGCCACCAATACTGCCTACTTGCCAGAAACGGAAGCGGTCGAAGGTGTCCTGGCTTGAAACCAGGATCACGTTCATGAGGGAAAAGAGCCCGGCGCTCAAAGCCGCGCCCGCCAAGGCGAGCTTGACCGGCGTCGCGCCGTCGCGGCCACGGGACGCAATGGCATAAACCACGACGGCGGCCACTGCGGCGCCGATGAAGGCGAACCAGATGTAGCCGGAGAGTGATCCAATGCCAAAGACGTAGATGCCGAGGACGACTGCCAGGGCAGCGCCAGCGTTCAGGCCCAGGATGCCGGGATCGGCCAACGGGTTGCGGGCCACACCCTGCATCGCTGCACCGGCCAGGCCGAGGGCTGCACCGGCCAGGAGTCCAAGGACTGTCCGGGGAATGCGGGCAATAACAACCGCGTGGTTGCCGTCCGCCGGATTGAAGTGGGTGAGGGCTTCCCACACAGTGGTGAGGGAAAGTCCGCGGGCACCGATCGCCAGGGATGCGGCACATACTGCGGCAAGTACGACGACGGCCACCATCAGCCACGCAGAGCGCTTCGCTGTGGTGCCGCGGGAACCGGTGGAAGCACCGGATCCCACGGCCTCAGGGGTAGTGTCTCCCAGGCCAGCCGACACCAAAGTGCCGTTGCCACGCACCTGGAGTGCCGTCGTCGTACTCGATTTCATCGCGGTTACTTGCCTGCTGCGTCCGCTGCGCTGCCCAGCTGCGGCAGGAACGTGTCCAGGGCCCACGGCAGGCTCAGCGGCGAGGAAGCGGAGATGGCGAGCGTCAGGGTCTGGTCCGAGTCGGCAACCAGTGCGCCCTTCTTGACGGCGGGAATCTGGCCGAGCAACGGGTCCGCCTTGATGGCGTCTGCCGTGCTGGAGTCCGGGACCCAGGTGACGAAGACATCGGATGCCAGCTCATTCGCCTTTTCAGCGGACCACGGGATGAAGAATTCGGTCTTGCTCTTGGTGTTCTGCTCCACCACGGGGGCGAGCTTCATGCCGATTTCCGAGAGGAACCGGGGACGGTTGTCGATGGCCGTGTAAACATTGGCGCCGTCACCCTTGGCAGGTTCGAGGTTGCCGTAGATGAAGGTCTTGTCCTTGATCTGCGGGAACTTGGAAACCTTGTCCGTAACGGTGGCCTGGGTGTCCTCGATCAGCTTCTTGGCTTCGGCTTCCTTGCCCAGCGCCTTGCCGATCAGGGTGGTGCTTTCCTGCCACGGCGTGCCGTAGGCAAGCTCGGGCTGCGCCACAACCGGGGCGATTTCGCTGAGCTTCTTGTAGTCAGCCTCTTCCAAGCCGGAGTAGGCAGCCAGGATAACGTCCGGGTTGAGCTTCGCGATCTCGGTGAAGTTGATGCCGTCAGCTTCGGAGAACTGGACGGGAGCCTTATCGGTGCCGAAACCGGCGCCGAGCTTCTCAAGTGCCGCGTCCTTCCAAGGGGTGGAGCCCTTGTCGTTGTTGCCCCACTCGTTCTTGGGAACGCCGACCGGGACAACGCCCAAAGCGATCGCGACGTCGTCGTTGACCCACGAGACGGTAACAACGCGCTTGGGCTGTTCCTTGATGGTGGTCTCGCCGAAGACGTTCTTGATGGTCACGGGGAATGCTGCGGATTGAGCCTGCTCACTCGCCGGCGTGGACGTTGCGGGGCCAGTGGAGCAGCCGGTGAGGGTGAGGGCGACGGCGGCCAAAGCGGCTGTCGCGGTACCTGCGGTTTTCAGCAGGGCGCGGCGTGGGAGAAGGGAAGCCACGGGACTCCTTAGGTAAGTGATGCGAACCTAAGTAAGGCTAGCCTAGCCTGAGGATAATTAAGAAACATTTACGTCACCTATTCCCGATTGAGGCGCAGATCACACCAACCCTCACTCACATCCCCACCCCTTCCCACCAACCCTCACTCACATCCCCACCCCTTCCCACCAACCCTCTCTCACATCGGGTGGACAGCGCCGCCGGGAATTTGGGAGGATAGCGGCAGCGGACTACCGCTTCCAAAGAACGACGAGGGGTTGAGCATGCGCACTGCATCAGTTGCTGCTGCCACAGTCAGCGAGGTGGCCATTTTGGCCTGCTTGGCACTCCCCCACACGTCGGCATCCTTTTAGGCAATTCAGGCATCACGGACCGCCCCGGATCCTAGCGGGCGCCCCCTTGCTGTGCCCTTCGCGCTGATGACCGACGTCCCTTGCCACCCCGCGGCCGATTCACGGTGCGCGGACGTCGACCATTTCCAAGGAAGCACTGTCATGCATAAAATCACCGCCCAACAGGTCCGTTCGTCCTTTATTAACGCCAGCCGTTCCGAGGCTGCAAAACTCAACCTTCCCGCCGACTTTGACAGCCTCGACTGGGACAACCTCGAGTTCCTGGGTTGGCGTGACGAGAAGATGCCCCAGCGCGGCTACCTCGTGGTGCCGCACCAGGGGAAGCTCACAGGCGTCCTGCTCCGGGCACCCGAGGGCGGCTCCGGGAAGAGGCGGGTAGTCCTCTGCGAACTGTGCCGCGACGTGTTCTCCAAAGACGACGTTTACCTGTGGGTCGCCAAGAAAGCCGGGCAATCCGGCAAAGACGGGAACACCGTGGGAACCCTGATTTGCGCTGAGTTCGGTTGCAGCACCAATGTGCGCAAAGAACCGCCGGCCAACGAAATCAACCCGGACCCGGCCGCCGTCGTCCTCCGACAGATCGCCGGGCTGGAATCCCGCACGGCGCTGTTCCTTGACCGCGTCCGCGGCGACTCAAAGCGCTAGCCGACAAAACAAGCAGCAGCACAGCGCGTCACGAGGACGCGCTGTGCTGCTGCCTGATTTCTGGTCCGGACACTATTCCGGGGCGATGGTCACCGTAGCGCCTCCGCAGGAACTCTCGTAGGTCAATTGGCAGGAAAGCCGGGACTGGTCCGCAATGTAGGTGTCGGTTTCTGCGAGGAGTTCCAGTTCGTCCTCGAATTGATCATCCCGACACACGCAGGCCGAAATAATTGGCCATATCAAAACAATCGATGTCATTTCAGTGAAAATGATGACGGCACATGGATTCTGGGGGATGCCGTCGAGGAATGCCGCCAGTCACCCGTGGACTGATCGATCATTCTCCGAAAGGCATCAGCATGACTTCCTCTTACCCCGACCAAGACCCAACTTCGCAAGGCGGCCAAAGCACCCCGCCGGATCCGTACCCGACAACCCAGAGCCCTCTGCAGTTCCGACCACAAGAGCAGACACTCCAGCCACCGCATTACTCCGCCCAGCCGCCAGCTCCTCAACCGCCTCAGTTCGCAGCGCAACCAGCGACACCCTCGCAACCGCAGTACTCGGCGCAGCCTCCGCTCCCGAATCCTGCCTACGGTTATCCGCAGCCGAAATCGAAGATCGCGGCAGGATTGTTCGGAATTTTCCTTGGCGGCCTCGGCATTCACCGCTTTTATCTGGGCTACACGACTATAGGCATCATCCAGCTCGTCCTCACCGTGGTCGTAGGCATCTTTACGTTCGGGTTGGTTGGTCTTTGGGGCTTGGTGGAGGGCATCATGATCCTCGCCGGCGCCTCCTACTTTCAGCGGGACGCCCACGGCGTTCCCCTTCGCGACTAATAAGGGAGCGCACCTTGACTGACATCATTCACGACAGGCCCGAGCAGCTTGAACAAATCCGAGCAGGACTGCTCCAGGGAGAAATCGTCTACGCCGTGTACGACTGCATCGGTGTCGGAACCGGTTTTGTCGGCATTACCAATATGCGCGTCATTCTGCAGGACAAGAGCTTTGTCGGGAACAAGCTCGCCGTTGTGTCCATTCCCTATAAGAACATCCGCTCGGTCTCGATGCTCTCCAACAAATCGATGATGGGACGATTCGCGTCGACCTCCAGCATCGGCATCGACACAGGTGGCACCATCAAGGAGGCGGACTTCCGCGGCGATGACAAAGCAAGACACGCGCACGACCTGATCCTGTGGAACGTCCTAACCACTAAATAGCCTTCATTCGGTGTGGAGGCGGAAATGCGTATTCCATCCGCCTCCACGTCGATGTCGTTGTCTCGTTCTCCGAAGGCCGACATCAGCCGGTTCAGCGCAGGACGATGTCCACAGGGTTTGCCTCAGAGCGCCACGCCCCGGGCTCACCGGGTCCGGCGATGACGGGCGCCGTGAGGACACCCGAACGGTTGGTCCGCTTGTCCCTCAGGATTTCAGTGACGGAGCCAAGGTGCCGGGACAGGTCGATCACGTTTTCGGGGGCAGCCAACAGCAATTGGAAGCCGAACTCGTGAAGGGCCTTGATGCCGGCACCCGCGAACTCCTCCGAGGCCAGCACGAAAGCCTCGTCCATCATCACTGTGCCGTAGGTCGTGAAACCCTGCTCTGCGATGCCCAACTGGTAGCTCAGCGCAGCAGCCATGATGAACGCCGTAAAGCGCTGGCGCTCACCGCCTGACATGGAGCCGGTATCCGCATGCATGAAGACTTCGGTTTTCTTTTTCCCAGCCTTGCCCGACTTCGCAGGCACCTCACGGTGTTCCTTGCATTGGATGAACAAGTGCCCGCGGACATCCAACACCTCGGCACGCCACCGACGATCCTCCGGCGTTTGCGAACCGAGCCGCTTAACCAGGGTTTCGAGCGACTTGTAGCGGGCGGTGAGCTCGGCGTCGTCGTCCACCTCCGTAGCTGAAGCGGAGGCGCCGCGGGATGGGCGGGTGTGCTTGGCCTTCAAAGCGTTTTGAATGGCGTCCTTGAAGACCTTGGCCGTCGGAGGCAGGGTCTGCTTGATATCCAGTTCCAGGTAGCTTCCCTCATGGAAGTTCACCTGGGAGAGGATCCCGTTGAGCGGGAGGATGCGGCTGGTGATGCTGCGGCGTTCCTCATCCAGCAAATGCAGGAGCGTGCTGAACGATTCGTGCGTGCGCTGGTTGAAGAACCGCCGGAACTCGGCCTCCTGGGCGGGCAAGCCATCGCTAACAATCGCATGATACCGGGATTCGAAGTCGCCGGCGGCCCCGATTGACGTGCCGTGGTCCGCGCTGATGGCACTCCCCCAGTCGCGGACGAACGCCTCGAACATGCGGGTCAGCCGCTCGGCCGTCGCCTGGGCGCGCGACTCCGCGGCGCGCAGCTCATCGAGCAAGGTGTTCCGGACTGCGTTAGCCAGGTTGTCCAGCTCGTGCAGCTCGGATACCTCCGCGGCGCCCGCGAAGTACGGCTCCAGGGCAGCCACGGTGGACCCCGACGGCGGTGCCTGCTCAAGCTTCAGCCTCGCCGCGTCGAGCAGGCCGTCAGCGGTGGTCATCTGATGGTCGAGCGCCTTGTATTCGCTCTGCAGCACAGCGGCCGCACCCGTCGATGACTGATGCTTTTCGCGCACGACTTCGATGGTGGCCCGCAGCGGTTCAAGGTCCGCCTGGGCTGCGAGCGCATCGGCAAGGCGCTGTTCGATCCGGGCCAGCTCATCGGCTGCCACTGCCGCGGAAACCTGTTCCCACGGCCGCTCGTCTTCAGCAACCCGGCGGAGCGCTTCGAGCTGGCGGGCCATGCCCTGGTGTGAGTCTTCGCGACTCTGCGCCAACTCCGCAGCCTTGGCCAACTCGTTTTCGAGTTCTCCGACGCGGGCTGCGACAAGTTCGAGTTTCGAAGCGTTGTCGAAGCCGAGCACGTAATCCTGACGGCTGGTGAACCGGTCGTCCTTCTCCACGGTGTGCCTGTTGCGCTTGACCACGCCGCCCAAGCTCAGGCCCTTGTCCATTGAGGCCAGTTCGTCCGGATCCTCCACGCACGGGTACGCGAAGTCCAAGGCGATCCGCTCGCGGATCCATTCCCCGGCGTCGGCATTGGCACCAGAGGTGAGGATGCTCAACTTAGTCAAGAGGTCGCCGTCGGACACGTCCTCCACAGCCAGGGCGCCGCCCGCCAAGGGCTTGGACACGTCCACTGCGCGCAGGGCCCCGCGGACCGTGTTGTCGTTCAAATACCGCGTTACAGCTGCAAAATGCTCGCCCGGAACCAGCAACGTGGTGGCCAGGTTCCGCAGGGCGCGCTCGGCGGCGGGGCGCCACTGCTCCTGCCCTTCGGCGAGGTCGATCAGCTCGCCGCCGAACGGCATGCGCTCTTCCGGGACACCGGTGGCAGCTGCGATGGCGGCCCGGTTTTCAATGCTCGACGGCGGCAGCAACGACTTGCGCGACCGCAACGACAACAATTCCTGCTGGGCGGCCGCCAGCTCACGTTTCTTCGTGGCATGGCCGTCAAAAGCCTCGAAACGGAGCTCCTTCAAGGCCTCCGAATCGTCCTTCAACTCAGCGGACCGGGCAGCTGCCTGCTCATGCGCCTGATCCCAGCCTTCGGCCGACCATTCAAGGTTCAGGCCGGCATCAGCCAACGCCTTCCTGGCCGAATCCTCCACCTGCTCCCGCAGTTTCAAGCCCACCCTGGCGTTCTCCAGCGACTGCTCTATGGCCGAAATGGCGTTGCCGCCGCGGTTGTTGTAATCCAGCTCAAGGTCGCGGAGTTCCTTGGAAAGGGCATCCCGGACCGTGCGCTCGGCGGCCAACTCCTGGGCTTTGGACTGCGCGAGCTCCTTGAACCGGGCCAGCGTCTTGGCGTGCACTGTGACGGCGAGCTGCTGCTTGTAGGCCTCGAACTCCTCGCCGGCCAACTCCCGGAGGCGGTTCGCGTCCAGCAACGCCTGTGCGTACTCCTTGTTCAACCCGGGAACAGGAGCCAGTTGGTCGCGCTGCTGCCGGACATCCTCCAGACGCTGCCGAATGGACATCAGGTTGCTGAATTCTTCCACCACATCGTCCGCGGCCGACAAGGTAGCCGGCGCGTCAAGAACCTGCTCGCGGAAGAACGTGTTCACGCTGCCGCCCAGGCCTTTTCCGGCCTGGATCACCCGAAGCAGCGGCAACGCCTGGTCAGAATTGATGCCCAGGAGCCTACGGAAACGCTCCGCAAACGCCTTATGGACGTCGAACACCTGGCCGTCCGGGAAAATCCCCTCCAGCGCACCCTTGGTGAAGCGCTTCTGCGCTATCCCCTCGATGGCTTCAAGGTCCAATGGCTTGCTGTCGATGACATAGAAACGCCCCACGCTGGATTCCGTGCCGTTTTTCGGCAGGTCAAACAGCGCGGACACCGTCACCTTCGTGCCGGCAGCGTTATCAAACGTCAGCGCGACGGCGGACCACGTGGCACCCGGCCGCTGGAAGGCACTGGCCGAGCTATCGCCCACCGCCTTATCACCAACCTTGCCGCGCATGTACGTGAATGTGGTCCTCTTATCCTCCACAGCGCCGCCGGAACGCTGGGCCGCGGCCTCATTGGAGCGCGGGCGGGCATCGAATACGCGAAGCATGGCATCGAACAGCGTGGACTTGCCAACCCCCGAGTTACCGGTCAGGAGGGTGCCCTTGCGGTCGACGTGCATGGTGTGGGCGCCATGGAAGGTGCCCCAGTTGACCACCTGGACCAGGGCCAGGCGCATCTGGCCGGGGTTCGTGAGTTCGCCGAGCGGGAGCATGCTTGCGATGGTCACTTGGCTTGTCCTTCATTAGTTGCGTCCGCGGCGGTACCGTCCGCGGCGGTACCGGACACATGCTCTGCATGCTCGCTCGTGCCTCGCTTAGACGCATGCTGCCGCATGTCTCCGGCATCGCCGCTCAGTTCTGTGTCACCGCCGGTTTCAGCCGAAGAACGCTCGACGGCGATGCTCGCCTTCGTGGACCCGTCATCTTCCGCTTCGTCGTCCAGATCTTCATCTGCGGGCACGGGTTGATTCGAGTCGGAGTCAGGGTCCAGGTCCAGGAGGGGTTCTGTGCCTGATTCGTCGGCTGCTACGGCCACGAGGGCTTCGATTTGGGCCGGGATGTCGCCGATGTTTTCGAAGGGCAGGGCCAGCGGGAGTGCATTGCTGATCGTGTAGCTGTCGTCCAAGGGCGTGGGCAGGAGCAGTTGGCGGGCCAGGAGTTTGGTGATGGTGCGGGTGACCACGTCGGAGTCGCGCAGGGCATCCTGTTGGCCGGCGGGGGTGTAGTTGGCGACGAGGTCCGAGATCTCCTCGCGGGTGATCGTCGGGTCCGTCTGGGCCGTGACATGGCGGTCCAGCAGGAGGCGGAGCCTCAACAGCACGATCGTTTCGACGCGGCTCAGGGCACGCTGTTGACGGAGGATGCTGGAGCGGGAGCTGGCTCCGATGAGCTCGGGATCGACAGGGCGGAGGACGGCGATTTTGCGGTCGTGATCCAACTGCAAGGTGAGGAAGAGTTCCGAGAGCCGGCTGCGGAGGATCAACTGGTTGTCCAGCAGGGTGGTCCACAACTTCTCCTCCCGGCCGCCATCAATGTACGGGCCCTTGAGGAGCTTTACCAGTGCTTGTCGGACCTTCATCGGGAGCACCCCGGTGTCGCCCGGGAACAGGGCAGCGCCGTCAACGAAAGAGTCGCGGGGAGTGACCCGGAACGGATCGAGATGGCTGACTTCCTCGGTGGCCCCGTCCGGCACGGTGACCTCGCCGGCGGCACTGGCCCCGTCCGGCAAGGTGACCTCGCCGGCGTCGGTGATGTCCGTCGTCGTGATTTCCTCAGTCATCAGAATCCTCATTCAGCGTGACGACAGGCAAGTATGCAGTGCGGATGCTGCCGTCGATTTGTTCGAAGTCAATGTGTTCATAGGCGGTGCGGTCGAAGCCCGCGCCGCCCTGGAGCGCCATGGAGAGAAGGGTGCGGACCGTGTTGATGTGCCGTTCCTCGGCGGGAAGGTTTTCCCAGGCCTCGGCCAGGGTGGCTGATCCTGCCATCGCGGCCCGGACAACGGCGGGTTTGGCCTTGCCGGTGCGGGCCGAGCGAACCCGGTCCGAGTCGCTGAAAGCGATGGGATCGGCGAGGCGTGGAGGGGTAGCAAACTCGTCGGGATCGAAGAGCTTGACCATGGACAGCGACTCAAACCCGGCGTTGAACAGGACGGGCCCACGAACCAGTCCGGGCCGGTCCCGCTCATACGGCATCGAGCGGATCGCTTGCTCGGCCTCGGCAAGGACCTTGCGCAGACTGACCGACTGCCGCACGTCGTCGCTTTGAATGTAGGTGTTGAGGCTCTCCGAGAGCTTGCCGTAGATCCGCTGGATCTGGCTGTGTTGATACCGCAACTCCGCCACGAGGTTCTTGAGGGTTTCGCGATCCTCGGGGGAAAGGTCGTCCGCGAACTGCCGGCTCAGCACTTCGCCGATCGCGGAACGGAAGCGCGACTGCTGCTGCGGGTCTTCCAGGAACGCCGTGAAGGAGCGGAACGTGCGTCCCTCGGGACTTTGGCGCAGCCGTTTGTCGGCCTCCAGGACCTGGGCCATGGTGGCGCCCTTGCTCAAGGACTCTTCGATGATCTGGTTGCGGAGTTCACCCACCAGTTCCTCGATGCGGTCACGCATCTTCTTATAGTCGGCGGGCAGGCTCGCGGCGAGGTCCAGGATGTTGCCTGCCGCTTCCACCGCTTCCTCGTCGTCAAGGAGGCCATCGAATTCGCCGGAGCTGATGTCCTCCACCAGTTGCTGGCGTTCCTGGATCTCTTCCTCCAGGGCTTCCAAACGGGCACTCTGGTCCGGGTTGGTCTCGTTGGCGAGCTTCTCCACATCCCCCAGCAGGGTGCCCAGCCGGGAACCATTCAGCGTGGAGCGTTCGCTGGACAGGCTGTCGAGGAATGCCAGCACGCGGGCAGCCGGTTCTGTGACTTCGTAGACGATCTGGCCCGATTGGTTACGACGCGTCAGGAACTGTTTGCGCGTCCATTCGTCACCGAAAAGTTTGCCGTTTTGCTGGCCGCCCAGTGCCGGGTCCTGGCGGCGGAGCTGCTCAAGGAAAGCATCGACGTCGGCATGGAACTCTTCGAGCGGAAGCTGCGGCCGGGTGCGGGTGAAGGACGCCTGAAGCACTGCGATCACCCAAGGCGCGGACCGCGTCAGAGCCCATGCCGGGCCCTTGGTCAACAGTTCGAGGTCGCGGAGCCTTGCACTGATGGCGTCCGCTGAGGACATGGCTGAACGGGACAATTACTCTCCTTCAGCTGCTGCGAAACCTGGCTGGCAGCGGAAACTGCCCCGTACAAGGTTACGGCAGAGCGTCGCAGGGGCGTCGGACGGCACCGACGTACCGCCGTCGGACGCCAGCAGGGACCCCCGCCGAGCTCCCGCGGGGACCGCCGCCGCAACCATTCCGTAACCTACCGTCTGGTATGGTTTCGATCCCGTATCAACGCGTCCGCGGCGCGCGTCTGCACTGGCCGGAATGCTCGCCCGCCCCTAATGTCAGAGCATCGACGCAGCCACGCCGCGCCGACCCACGCACCGTCGCCCCGGGGGGAACCATGGATTTCGATGTCACTGCGCTTGAAACTGGCACGTACGTAGTTCTTGGAACGCTATTGATCGCCGTGCTTCTGGCCGCATTCATTGCGGCAGCAGCAATGGCGACCATCGTTCTCATTGGGTCAATGGGCATGGTCTGGTACACCGTTAAGGGCGTGCTGGGAGGCCTTGTCCATGGCATCAACTTTGCGTGGGACAGCCTGGTCCACCACGCCGGCCAGGTGGAAATCCCGGCCGAATTCCAACCGCAGATCTCCTCTGGCACGGGGAGCTACCCGCGGGTAGCATTGAGGGACAGCTGAAGGGTTCCCACCCGAGGCGGACCCTGGCTCCATCCGGCACAACCGGCTAGAGGAGTTAAACCATGACGTCCGCCACTGACAACAGCCTCACTGCCGCAAGCGTCAACGCCACCGCTGAAGAAGCGCGCGCCGTTGCAGAAGCCGCGCGCGAAACCGAGTGGAAGAGGCCCAGCTTCGCAAAGGGCCTCTACTTGGGCAGCTTCGACCTCAGCCTCATCCACCCCTGGCCGCAGTCCAAGGCGGAAGATGTGGAACGGGGCGAGGAGTTCATGGAACGTCTGGTCGCGTTCGCCAAAACCATGTCCGGCCGGGTCATCGAGCGGGACGCCCGGATCCCGGATGAATACCTGGCCGGGCTCGCCGATTTGGGCGTCTTTGGCATGAAGATTCCCCGTGAATACGGCGGCCTGGGACTGTCCCTGGTCTACTACGGCCGCGCCCTGGCTTTGCTGGGTTCCGTGCACCCGAGCCTCGGCGCGCTGATCTCGGCACACCAATCCATCGGCGTTCCGGAACCAGTCAAGGAATTCGGCACACCCGAACAGAAGAAGGCGTACTTGCCGCGCTGCGCCGCCGGCGCCATCACGGCGTTCCTCCTGACAGAGCCCGACGTCGGCAGCGACCCCGCGCGCATGGGCGCCACTGCCGTACTGGCCGACGACGGCGACTCTTACCTTCTAGACGGCGTCAAACTGTGGACCACCAACGGCGTGATCGCCGAACTGGTGGTGGTGATGGCCAGGGTCCCTGCGCACACGGATGCCGATGGGACGGAGCACAAGGGCGGTATTTCCGCTTTCGTTGTTGAGATGGACTCCCCCGGCATCACGGTGGAAAACAGGAACGTCTTCATGGGCCTGCGCGGTATTGAAAACGGTGTGACCCGGTTCCATCAGGTCCGCGTGCCTGCGGCGAACCGCCTGGGCAGGGAGGGCCAAGGACTGAAGATCGCCCTGACCACCCTGAACACGGGCCGCCTTTCTATTCCGGGGCTCTGTGTCGCCGCAGGGAAGTGGAGCCTGAAGATCTCGCGTGAATGGTCCAACGCCCGGACCCAGTGGGGCCGCCCGGTAGGTCAGCACGAAGCCGTAGGCAAGAAGATCGCGTTCATCGCGGCCACCACCTTTGCGTTGGAAGCCGTCTTTGAACTGTCCGCAGAGATGGCCGACGCCGGGTTGAAGGACATCCGCATCGAAGCGGCGCTGGCCAAGCTGTGGTCCACCGAACTAAGCTGCCGGATCGCCGACGAACTGGTACAGATCCGGGGCGGCAGGGGCTTCGAAACCGCTGAGTCCCTGGAGGCCCGCGGAGAACGTGCAGTACCCGCCGAGCAACTGCTCCGAGACCTCCGCATCAACCGCATCTTTGAAGGTTCCAGCGAGATCATGAAACTCCTGATCGCCCGCGAAGCCGTGGATGCCCACCTTGCCGCGGCGGGCGACCTTGCCGCAGCGGACGCAAGCCTGCAGGACAAGGCGAGGGCCGCCGTCGGAGCCTCCGGTTTCTATGCGCGCTGGTTGCCCAAGCTGGTTGCCGGCGCCGGCATGGACCCGCGATCCTTCGCGGAGTTCGGGCGGCTCGGCAAGCACTTGCGGTTCGTGGAGCGGTCCTCCCGGCGGCTTGCCCGGCAAACGTTCTACGGGATGGGCAGGTGGCAGGCAAAACTCGAGTTCAAGCAGGCGTTCCTGGGCAGGATCGTTGATATTGGTGCGGAGCTGTTTGCGATGGCTGCGTGCTGTTCACGGGCTGAGATGATCCTCCGAACCAACCCGGCGCAGGGTGCCGGCGCGTTCGAACTCGCTGATGCTTTCTGCGAACAGGCCCGCGTCCGCGTGGACGAGTACTTCGATCAGTTGTGGCGGAACACCGACGACGGGGACCACGATCTTTCCCGCAAAGTCCTTGCCGGTGACTACGTCTGGATGGAGGAAGGCGTGCTGGACCAGTCGGAGGGCACCGGTCCGTGGATTGGGGATGCGGCGCCGGGCGCTTCCAGCAAGGAGAACCTGCACCGAAAGTATCGGTGAGGGCTTCCCGCTGCGTTCCCTCCCAGTTAGTGCGCAGAACAACGTGAGCACCACACGCGAGGCCGCGGAGTTTCCTCAATAGCCGCCGGCAATGTGGAGGCAACTGGGAAGGAGCGCGCTCAGCGCACGTCGCCGTCCACGTAGAACCAGCGCTTGCCCTCCCGCACAAAACGGCTGAGTTCCCGCTGGAGCCCCCGTTCGCCGTCGAGCCTGTAATGGGCAGCGAACTCCACGGTGCCCTTCGAGTCCAAGGGCCCGCCGCTCGATGTGTCCAGGATGTCCAGGCGCCGCCATTGGATGTCCGGGTCCAGGTCCATGGAACCCGGACGGGTGGAGGCGTGCCAGGTCCTGAGCAGGTATTCCGGATCAAGGACAACGAAAGCCGAATACCGGGAACGCATGAGTTGAACGGCTGTCGGCGCGTCGGATTCGCCGCGATGAAAACGGCCGCAGCAATCGTCGTACTGGTCCCCGGAGAGACATGGGCATATTCCGCTGCGGAGGCGGGTCAAGTCAGGGGTCACGGAGTCCCAATCTGAGGCTTTAAATGAGAGCTGGGCAACATATTTTCCCATGCGAGATAACAGCTTTGAAACAACCCGGCCAGAGTGTGGGGCGGGGCGTGATTCCGTCGGTGCTGGACCTTAGGCTAGGTAAGCAAGCGAGGTGGGCAATGCGCGCATCACAAAACGACAGCCAGGGGGGCTACGTGGAGGATCCGACAACACTCGCCATCAACCTGACGTACTTGGGAACGCTGGGACTCGCTGTCCTGATGTTCTTTGGTCTCGGGTTGATCGTTATCATCACTCTGGTTGTTGCCGGAGTCGGGCGGCTACTGTCGATCATTCTTCTTGCGCTGGTGGGAATTTTCCCGAAGAAGGCCACAACCCCCATCGTTCATTTGCCCCCGCACCCCGCTCGCGTACCGGCTCCCGAAGAGGCCGACGTCCTGGAATCGGCCCTTGCCAATGTTTCGTCTTCCGAGGCCCCGGCTCCCGCGCCTGCCACTGCACCTGGCTCTCCCGCGGCGCCTTCGCGGGACCTCCTTGGAAGCGTCCGACGGCGACTCTCAGGTGCGTCCGCAGCCGTCAAGGACGGCGCGTGGAAGGCTAAAGTGGACCCCCGCAAGCTGCCCAAACCCGCGGAAGTGAAGTCCGTAGTGGAACACCAGGCTGCGCACCATCCGATCGTTGTGGCCGCCGCCAAGGAACCACCTGTTCTCGCCAAGGACTGGGCAGACGCCGTGGCCGAAGCTGACCGACGGGCCGCTGAACGCGCTAAAGCCACTCAACCGCCGGCCATTAAGGTCACGGTCCGCGATCTGGATGATCCCGCCCCCTCGCCCAATGGAAAGACGCCTGCCCCGAAGACCCCGGAGACGCCAGGCAGCACATCCAAGTCTGATGCACCCAGCAAACCGGGCTCGGGAAAAGGGACCAAAAAATCGGGCCCGAACACTTCCAAGAATGGAAAGTCTTCGAGCCCGATCCGTAAGGGTTCGCTGAGCAGCGCCAGCCGCAACTCCTAGCAGCGCTTAGGCGGCCAACTGCCGGAACGCTGCGCCGTGGTAGATCAGCGGCTTGGTTTCATGGTTGATGGTGGTTGCTTTGACCTCCAGCACCACGATTGCGTGGTCTCCGGCCGGCGTCTCAGACACAACTTCGCATTCGAATCCCAGCACCGCACCGTCGATCAGGACTGCGCCTGAGTCACTCACGCTCGTGTCGAGTCCGGCGAAGCGATCACGGGTCTTCGAGGCCAGCTGGAGTGCGGCCCCTTCCTGCCCTTCGGCGAGGACCGAGACACCCAGACGCTGGGCCTGCCTGAGCTTCGGCCAGGTTGTGGAGGAGTTCTGCACCGCGAACATCACCAATGGTGGTTCGAGCGAAACACCCACCGTAAAGGACGATGCCACCAGGGCTTCCGGCGTGAAGTCCACCATCGCACTGAACGCTGCGACTCCTGACGGGAACTGCGCAAAGGCAGCCTTGATGGCCGCCGTTTCTTCCACTGTGGTCTGTGTCATTCCGCTGTCCCCTTCGTGCGTTGCTTGAGTTCCCTTCCCATAATTCACCTGTGCAGGAGAACGGCAATATTTGTTGATCCGGAAGACATTTGTGTTGCCGTGTGTCAAGAAATGTCGCGGAATATGGCCCCTTCCATTACTCCGCAAGACGAAAAACGAAGAAGTTCTACCGCTTGCGTTTATGCCATCGACGGCCGTGTGTAGCCTCGATTGAACATCCCAGCACTACCCCTCCACAGGAAGCCACCATGAGCCTCAACGAGCTACGTACGCTTGGGCGCACTGGCGCCCTGATCAGCCCCCTCACCTTGGGCACCCTGAACTTCGGCACCGGCGCCGCACCTACGGGTCCGGCCGAGAGCATCCGCATCATCAAGGCCGCCCTTGACGCCGGCATCACCAGCGTCGACACAGCCGACATCTACTCGCAGGGAGAAGCCGAGACAGTTGTGGGCCAAGCTATCCACAGCCGGCGCGACGACGTTTTCCTTGCCACGAAGTTCCATGGCCAGATGGGATCCAACCCTGCGCACGCCGGCAATTCCCGGAGGTGGATAGTCCGGGCTGTGGAGGACAGCTTGCGGCGCCTGAATACCGACCGCATCGACCTTTACCAGGCGCATCGGCCGGACTACAACACCGACCTCCTTGAGACAATCACCGCGCTCAACGACCTCATCCGACAGGGCAAGATCCTGTACTACGGCACCTCTGTGTTCAGCCCGGCACAGCTTGTTGAGGCCCAGTGGATCGCCAACACCAACCACCTGACGCCGCCCGTGGTCGACCAGGTTCCGTACTCTCTGTTGGTGCGTGCCAACGAACGCGACGTCTTCCCCATCACCCAGCAATACGGCGTCGGCGTTTTGAGTTACGGACCGCTCGACGGCGGGTGGCTGGCCGGAGGCTACCGCGTCGGCTCCGGACAGCCGGAAAGTTCGCGATTCTCCGCTCTTCCCGGCCGGTTCGACGTTAACGCTCCGTTCAACCAGGGCAAGCTGCACGCCGCCGATGCCTTGGCCCAGCTGGCAGCCAGGCACGGATTGACCCTGATCCAACTCGCTGTTGCCTTTGCACTGAACCACCCTGCCGTGACCAGTGTGATTATCGGGCCACGCACCGAGGACCACCTGACCGACTACCTCAAGGCAGCGGACGTGGTCCTGAGCGAGTCTGTTTTGGATGAAATCGACGACATCGTGGCGCCCGCCGTCAACTTCCTGGAACGCGATGCCGGCACCGTCGCGCCGCACCTTGAATACCCGGAACTACGACGCCGGTAGTCACTTTCCGTTGTGGGGCCCGCTCTGCAGGGTGTTGGGGTGATTTTCCCTGATCAGCGGGCCCCACAACGAGCTATTGACGGAGTTCTGCCCGCGGCGTGATCCTTGTCCTAGGTGCTGCGGCACTCCGCAGCGTTTAGCTCCCAGTAGAACGCCGCCGTCCCATGTCCGATCACCACGTCAAGCAAAAAGCCCCCACTTCCGGGCAGCCCACTTCCGGGCAGCCCACCGACGGTCCGCTGACCCACGAAGAGCTGCAGCTCTCCGGACGGAACCATTCCATGCCGTTGGAGGCCCTGCACGACGACATCACACCCGCCGGCCTTCATTACCTGCTCATCCACTTCGACATCCCCCACGTGTCCGCAGAGAACTGGCGCCTGCGATTGGACGGTTCTTTCCAACGCGGCCTTGAGTTGAGCCTGGATGACATCAAAGCCAGGCCCTCCGTCACCATGCCTGTCACCTTGGAGTGCGCCGGAAATGGGCGCTCGCTCCTGCAGCCGCGTCCACTAAGCCAGCCCTGGGGTCTGGGAGCAGTGGGTACCGCGGAGTGGACGGGAACTCCCTTGGCACCCCTGTTGGAGGAAGCGGGTTTGGCGAGTGACGCCGTCGAACTTGTCTTTACCGGTGCCGACAGCGGCATCCAAAGCGGGGTCGAAGAGCCATACGCGCGCAGCCTTTCGATCGCTGAGGCGATGCATCCCGAAGTCATGCTGGTATATGCCATGAACGGAAATCCCTTGCCGCTACAGCACGGATTCCCCTTGAGATTGCTGGTGCCCGGCTGGTATGGAATGGCGAGCGTGAAGTGGTTGACGTCGATCGAAGCTGTGACATCGCGGTTCATGGGATTTCAGCAGGCGGTCGCGTATCACTACCTGCAGGGACCCGACGGGCCGGGCCTGCCTGTGACGCATATCCGTGTGCGCTCCCTGATGATTCCTCCCGGCATTCCCGATTTCTTCACGCGTCGCCGCGTAGTGGACGCCGGTCCAGTGATGCTGCATGGGCGAGCATGGTCCGGTCACGGCGAAGTGGAGCGGGTCGAAGTGGGGATCGACGGCGAATGGATGCCCGCGCACTTGGAACCGGCGCTGGGTGATTTTGCGTGGCGTTCGTGGTCCATGGTGTGGGTCGCGAGCCCGGGAGAGCACGTACTGCGGTGCCGGGCGATGGATACGTCGGGTGCGCTGCAACCCACGGAACAGGTGTGGAATTACCAGGGCATCGGGAACAATATGGCGCAGCGCGTAGAGGTGACGGTGCGGTAGTTCAGGACCCTCCGATGAGCCGGTACCCGAGCTGCCGGGTCCGCATGCTGTACCTCAGGGCCAGCAGAAGCGATGCGGCAGCTGCGGACGCAACGGCCACCAGCGCCGATTCCCAGACCAGGATCCCGACGACGGCGATCGGAATGGTTACCAGAAACGTGACGACCGTTGATGGCAAGGACAGCCATGCAGCCCGTTGTTCCACCGTCAGGATCTCGCCGCACAGATTTTCCACGACGTAGGCGGGAACCGCGATGAGATACGCGGCAGTCAATGTCCAGACGAGACCGACGTCAACCTGGCCACCGCCCAGAAACTTGGCAAGCACCGGGACGGCCACTGCCACGACTGCAGCGGCGATGAAACTCGGCCAGACAACGTACTTGCGCGAACGTTGCACTACGGCGTGGGCATCCTGCTGGCTGCGGCCCCGGGAGTATCCGACAAAGACGCCGACGGCGCCAAGGGTCGCTTGCGGTACCCGGCAGTAGAGGGTCCAGATTCTCGTCGCCACCGCTGCAGCGGCGACAGTGCCTACGTCCAAACGGCTGATCAGCATGAAGGGCACCACGGCTGCGGCGTAGTTATTCATCTGCCTTAGTCCGACGCCAAGGCTCGTCGTGAACATCTCCCGGGTCAATGGAAGGATCCGCTGTTGGTCCATGCCGGCAACGCGTTCCGCGCGGGATCGTGAGAAATGCCGAACTAGAATGACAAAACCGCAAGCTGCAGTCAGAACCTGGGCGATCACCGTCGCAATGGCCACCGCCATCACCGGATTAGCTGCCATTACTTTCAGCGGGCCATAAACCAGAGCGGCGTTGAAGGCCGCGTTCAGCACAAACACTGTGGCGATGAGAAGTATTGAAGCGCGTTGTCGTCCCACAATGCGCAGGGTGATCGAAACAGCGGCCAAGGCCAACGTAAACGGAATGCCAATCATTCGCACCGTCAAGTAGTCGGTCGCAATAGCAGCCACAGTCGGCTCAGAGCCCACAACATCGAATATCAGCGGAACAATCCGGCTGACCAGCAGACCGGCAGCAGTCCAAACGGCGGCGACCAAAAGCAGGCCAGCAAACAATGTGGGCAATAGCTTGCCGGCGTCGTCGCGTCCCTCGGCACGGGCCAATTTCACAGCAAAAACGTCGACGATGCCCGCAAAGAAGGCCATAAACAGTGCGGTCACCAGATCGCCCAGACCTATGCCGGCCACCATGAGCACCCCAAACGGTGCCACGAAGGCGAGGTCAATGGCCCCGTTTCCCGCGCTCAGGAGATCGACTGCGAACATGGTCCCAGCCAAGGAAGTGAACGTCCGCGGCGAAAGGACGGTATGGGAGGCAGCCCCCGGCGCCGCCGTATCCTCCGTTGAACTGACCTGTTTCGACATCAGCTCAGCTTGCTGCCAGCTGCTGCCGCACTGACGGAAGTAAGGAAATTCTCATAGCTCTTGTCAATTACTTATTCCATTCGATCAAAGACTAATTGAACTCCAGCTATATGTACTGGTCAGTACGGGAAACACGCTAACACATGGGTTGAGCCCGAAACCGGAGGTCCCCTGGATTGCATTATTGGGCGTCGCGGCAATAGCTCCTTGCATTGGAATTGGACGCCGAGCCCTTCCATCCAGGATTTATTGTCCAGCTATATGAATTATTGAATTGCTGCAAGTCATATTGACCGTGGACCCTTGCGGGGCGCCCAGGAGGCTCGTGTCCGCCGTGCACAGATCCCTGTCATCGGGGACAATTCATGGATGAGCATCCCGTCGTCATCCCCAGCGAACGTCCGCGTCGACGCCTGGCTATGGGCGATCCGCGCCTATAAGACCCGGTCTGCCGCTACTGCCGCCTGCCGCGCCGGGCACATCCGGATCAACGGAAACCCGGTAAAAGCTTCGCAAAGCGTGATCATTGGCGACACCATCCGCGTGCGTGAATCCGGATGGGAACGGATCCTTGAGGTGCGGCGGCTCATCGCCAAGCGTGTCGGAGCCGAAGCTGCCTCGCACTGCTTCACAGACCACACACCTCCTCGGCCGGTGGCCCCCAAGCTCGGACTGCCCCAGCGCGATCGCGGCGCTGGCCGGCCCACGAAGAAGGACCGCCGGGACATGGAGAAGCTGCGGGGATAGCTCTTGTGGCGGTTTTCCACAGGCCGCGTTTTCTGACATGAAACCTTCACCTGCCCCGGCCTAGACTGACCGGCACACCGCCGAACAGCTGCTGGGGAGCCTGTCATGTCTCGCGTTTCACGTGCTACTTTTTCGTCTTCGGATGCCCGGACTTTCGTCGTGGGCAGCGTCCTTGTGTTGCTGCTGGGTGGCTGCCAGGGCGGCTCGACTCCCAGCGAACCGCCCTCCGCCATTACCACGACGACGGCGCCACCCGCCTCGAGCGCGACCATGCCGGCTGCTTCGGCTACTTCGAGTTCTTCCGCTGCCTACAAGCCGGCTGATGCGAATGGCAAGGCCCAGAATGTGCCTGTACCGGTGATGCCGGAGTTGGCGAAGGAGAACTCGAAGGCGGGATTGGAGGCGTTTATTGGGTATTGGTACGCGACCTACTCATATGCGATCGAGACAGGGGACCTATCGAGCTGGTCCGAGGTAACCGACACGACAAATCCCTTAGCAGCCTCATATGTGAAGGCCATCGAACGTAACTACAGCCAGGGCAGATGGATAGTCGGAGGAACGGTAACCGCCCCAACCATAGAGGTTCAATGGATTGATGCTGCAGTTAGGCAACAAGCAAGAGTCCAAGTTGTCCAAACTGAAGCGCACTACTTCAACGCGGATGGGTCAGCAGGTTTGAAGTCGACTCCCGCCTCCAACATCGCAGAAGCTGTCTTCCTCGAATTTCAAGGACACAACTGGCGAGTGGTCGACAACGGAATGATTGTTGGCCAGAAATGAGGTCAATCCACGCCACGCTGTGCGGCTTGGCATTTGCCCTTGCTTGCTCCACGGGAACTACGGCCCACGCAGTGGCAGCGGTTGATGACGGTGGGCAAATCACCGTTGGCCGTGGCGAAAAAGCCATTGCTGTCGGAGCCACATTCGTATTCAACCCAGAAACAGGCAAATCGGAACCCAAAGCAGGAACTACGCCTATCGTCGAGGACCCGAACCAGTACATGGCCGATGTCCACTGCCGCTCGGGTGGTTCGGACACCCCGGACAAGGGCTGCCTCACCCTGGACTGCCCACCGAAAACACCCGACAGCGAGCCAGGCACGCCAGTGATCTGGCGACAAGCCCCGAAATCAATCACCAACCCTGTCTGGACCGACTACCCCACAGTCAGCGGACCCACCTGCCTCTACGACACCAAACCCGAAAACGTCCTGGCCAACATCGCAGCCCGGATCCTCAACGACTTCCGCCAACTACCCATCAACCCAGGAACCCTCCAAGCCCAACCCTTCCCCAACACCCTCAAAGGCGGACCCACCAACTTCTACACCACACCCAAACAACAAACCTTCGACCTCACCATCCTCGGCCAACAAGTCCACCTCACCGCCACCCCCGCAAACTACACCTACACCTACGGCGACGGCACCAAACTCGGCCCCACACCAACCGCCGGCTACCCCATCCCCCAAACCCAATGGCTCACCACCCAGACCCGCAACAGCCACACCTACACCCAAACCGGCAACTACCCAACCACCCTCACCACCAGCTTCACCGGAACCTACTCCGTCAACAACGGCCCGCCACTACCCATCAACGGAACCCTCGACCTAACCACACCACCCAAAACCATCCACGTCTGGAAAACAGAAAAAGCCCTCGTCGCCGACACCTGCGACCAAAACCCCACATCATGGGGCTGCCCCCAAACGGCCAAGTAGCAGGACAGCACTACGGACTGGGCGGGCACCTGATGCCGTCACGCCCAAAATCTTCAACTCCCGATCAGCCCATAGACCGCCCATGCCAATTAATCCCTAGGGAGAAGTACCTGCGATGAAACGACAATTCGTTGCCCGGTTTTCAGCCTCTGCCCGCGTGAAATCGGCCATAGTGGCACTGGCAAGTGTGGTTCTTTTGAGCGCATGCCGGGACTGTGTCCCGCCGTCGGTGTCGGTGTCTGCCGACGGGGCCTCAACCAACGTTTGTGTCCGGCCCTCCAGGGAAGACACGGGATTTCATCGTTTTGGTCGATAAAGCTCAGGAGAACCAGGTACCTGGAGGGCCCATGAAGAGCAGGAAACTAAAGACCACTCCCACAGCCACGAGCGTCACCAGCACAGCGAGGATCGGATTCCTCAAGACCCACGCCTGGGTCTTTTCCAAACCGCCGCGCGGGTTCTCTCCCCCAGCGGCCAAACGCCAGCCTCCGGCAAGGAGACCGCGACGATCCAGCGACTTCTCCATGGGGACAGTGGCATAGGGAATGACTGCCGAGATGATCGCGAGCAGGCCAGTGCGTGTGGACCATTTTTGGTTGATCCAGGTGAAGGCAGCCGTGGCGGCATAGCAAAGGAACACGAATCCATGGATGCCGCCAGCGATGCTCACGCCTACGTCAGTGGTGCGGGTGACGTACTTAAGGAAGAGCCCAATCAGCAACAGCGTCCACGTCACGGCCTCGGCAAAAGCGATGGTACGGAACAGGGTGCGCGGCTGCATGGGAGTCCTCAGGTAGAAAACGGGAGACGCATCATATTCTACGGGCTGTAGAACTTCCCGTGCGTCAACTCCCAACGACAATTCATTGTGCCGAGGGCAGTGCCTTCGCGTTCCGGATCCGGGAATCACCAAACCCGATGGCCACGGGCGCGATTTCAATAGGGATTTCGTGTCTGGATTTTGCTTTACCGATGGCGATATGGGGCAGCCACCGCGGGGACCTGTAACCAAGGGCCCGTGAGCCCAGGATGAAGTCGTCGATATTGTCGAGCCCAAGATCGTCCAGAAGAACGTGGAGCCCCTGAACCAGGAGGGCCTGATAGTCGTGGACCTCTTGGGGAACGTCCACCTCAAGGCCCATCAACCGTCCACCGCCCAGTGGAATCAATCGATTGGACTTTCCCAGGAACCCTTCCAGAACCGGCAGCTCGGTCAGCCAGCTCACGATTTCGGGCAGCACCTTCTCCGGCGTCGAGCGCCCTTTGGTCCACGACTCGATGTCCGCCAGGAGGTGGTCCAGGATCCCGACGTGCAGGAGTGTCATGTGGAGTCCCGACGGTTTGCGGAGCGAATCGACGTAACGTCCGAGTCCCTCATAGTCGGAAAGGCCGGCGCCGACGCTGAGAACCGGCACCTCGACGGTGATGCGAAGCCCTTCCGGTTTGCCACGAGCGGGGTCACTGGCCGTCATGGATCACATTATGCGCCGGATCCGAAGCGGGCGGGAGGTCGGCAGCGTCAGCCGACCGTCCGCCGTCGAACGCTAACCCCTATTTCCGGGCTCGCGCCTGGACAAGGTTGGCAAACGGAAGCCGGCCAAAGCTGGCCACAAAGTCAGCGTGATAGGCGGCTTCGGCCGGGTTGACCTCGGACGCGGGGAGTTCCTTCCAGGCGATCACCAGGTCGAGGGCGTCCCGCAGCTGCCAGATGAGCCGCGCATCCCACACGACGGTCGGACGCCCACGGCCGTAGTCCATGAACTCCTGGATCTGTTTGCGAAGCCCTCGGTTGCCCTGGCTGCCGGCGCTGGCTTTGCCCACGTAGAGCACGGAAGCTTCCGGGAGCCACTCGGCTTCCAGCGCTTCCCGTTTGAGGGAGGGGTCCTTCTTCTTGAATGTCCCTGCAGTGCTCTTGCTAAGGAATGCGGGCTCAAAATCCGCTGGGCGGAGCACCACAAAGATGCCGGGTCCCTGGGGAATCCGCATGGGATCGAGTTCGTCGAGCGGCCTGAACCCGGTGAAGCCATCGGCGGTGAGGGACTTTTTGGTGAAGAGCATGGTCCATTGTGCTTGACCACGGATTATCGCCAAACCGTGAAGCGGTTCTTTCAGCGTTGACAGTGCCTTGTGACCCGTGCCATATTCAAAGCGTGAACCTGTCAGACAGCCGGACAGCTGGACAACCCGAGTTCCCGGGCAATGCCGCTGCGCACACCCCGATCTCCCGCATTTCCGCAGCTGAAGCGGTCTTCGCGGCCCTAAGGCGTGCCATCGAGGGCGGCCAGTTCGACGTCGGCACCAAGTTGAGCTCCGAGGCGACGCTCGCCGCCCAGTACGGTGTGAGCCGCTCAGTCATCCGGGAGGCCTTGAGGTCCTGCAACACCTTGGGCCTGACCATGACCAAAACCGGCAAGGGCACGTTCATTGTGGCCAACAAGGTCGCTAACGACCTTACCTTGGGACAGTACAGCGCACGCGATCTTAACGAAGCACGTCCCCACATCGAGATCCCGGCCGCCGGGCTCGCGGCTCAACGGAGGACCGACGAGGAACTCGAGCACCTTAAGGACATCGTCCAGGAAATGCTCAACGAGACCGACCCCGAAGCCTGGGTGAACCTGGACGCCACGTTCCACTCCGCCGTCGCCCGCGCCAGCGGAAACCGGGTGTTCGCCAGCGTTGTCTCAGACATCCGCGAGGCTTTGGCCCACCAGTCCGAAACCCTCAACCTTGTGGCGGACCGGCAGCACCGCTCCGACGAGGAACACCTCGCAGTGCTCAACGCCATCGAAGCCGGCGACTCCGAAGCCGCCAGCAAGGCAATGGCCGACCACCTTCAGGCCGTCAGCGTCGCCCTGGACACGATCCTCAGCAAATGACCCACCCAAAGGACACCATGACCGTCCCAGCAGCACCGGCCCATCAGGCCGAGGCGCGGAATGCGCCCAACCACGTCCCGCTCGTCGAGGTAACCCGCGACGGGTTGGTGGAGAGCATCCATTACGGCTCGCTGGTCGCCTTGAACGAAGACGGCAGCACAGCAGCATCAGCAGGTGAGCCGGATGCGCCGATGTACCCGCGTTCAAGCTTGAAGCCGCTCCAGGCGGTTGCACTCCTTAAAGCCGGCTTGGACATTTCGGAGAACCTTCTGGCACTCACGGCAGCAAGCCACTCGGGGGCAGAAATGCACCGCAGCGGCGCCCAGGAAATCCTGAAGCTGCATGGCCTTACCGAAAAGGACCTCGCCAACAGCACTGACCTCCCTTATGGAGTAAAGGAGCGCGAGGAATGGCTTCGCGCCGGCAACGGTCCCACCCAGATCGCGCAGAACTGTTCAGGTAAGCACGCGTCCATGACCGCCGTTTGCGTCATCAATGGCTGGCCTGTGAAGGGGTACTTGCACCCGGAGCACCCCCTGCAGGTCCTGGTCCGCGACACCATTACCGAACTCACCGGCGAGGAAGCCGCAGCGGTCAGCACTGACGGCTGCGGAACCCCGCTTTTTGCCCACTCGCTGCACGGAATGGCCCGGGCTTACGGTCGTCTGGCCGCCGCGGACGCGGACACCAACGAGGGCAAGGTGGCGCACGCCATGCGCCGTTTCCCGGAGATGGTCGCCGGTGAAGGCCGCGATGTCACGGCTTTGATGCGCGCCGTCCCGGGACTGCTTGCGAAGGACGGCTTTGAAGGCCTCCAGCTGGTGGGAATCCCCGACGGCACGGGCGTCGCCGTGAAGATTTCCGACGGCGGTGATCGCGCCCGCATGCCCGTCACCGTTGAGGTCCTCCGCCACTTGGGTGTCGACGGCGGCAGCTTGGACACGCTTCAAAGCCCACCTGTACTGGGCGGCGGCCTTCCGGTCGGCGAGCTCCGTGCAGCCCAAATTTTCAGCAACTAAACCAAGGACAGCTATGACCACCGTCGATCAGGCGATCCCCCTCCGCTCCGAACACGACCTTCTGGGCGACCGCAATGTACCCGCGGACGCCTACTGGGGCGTCCATACCCTCCGCGCCATCGAGAACTTCCCCATCACGGGGCAGCCGCTCTCCACCAACAAGCACCTTGTCAGGGGCCTGGCCGCTGTGAAGCAAGCCGCAGCCCGCACCAACCACGAGCTCGGACTCCTGGACGCCGAGCGCGCAGGGGCCATTGAGCAAGCCTGCCAGGACATCATGGACGGCATGTTGCAGGACCAGTTTATGGTGGACGTGATCCAGGGCGGCGCCGGCACCAGCTCCAACATGAATGCCAACGAGGTCATCGCCAACCGTGCGCTGGAAATCCTGGGCCACCCCAAGGGCGACTACTCCAAGCTGCACCCGAACGACCACGTCAACCTGAGCCAGTCCACCAACGACGTCTACCCAACAGCGGTGAACCTGGCCACGATCTTCTCGGTCAAGGAACTGCTGGAGGCCCTCGAGGAGCTCGAGGTGGCCTTCGCCGAAAAGGGCCGTGAGTTCCGAACCGTGGTGAAGATGGGCCGCACCCAGCTTCAGGATGCAGTCCCCATGACGTTGGGCCAGGAGTTCGGCGGCTACGCCGTCACCATCGGCGAGGACCGGGCCCGCCTGGACGAGTCGCACATGCTCATCCACGAGATCAACCTGGGGGCAACCGCCATCGGAACGGGCTTGAACGCCCCGGCCGGCTACGCGGACGCTGCATGCCGCCACCTGGCAGAGATCACCGGCCTTCCTTTGCTCACGGCCGCGGACCTGATCGAGGCCACCCAGGATGTTGGCGCTTTCGTGCACCTCTCCGGTGTGCTCAAGCGCGTGGCTGTGAAGCTTTCCAAGATTTGCAACGACCTCCGCTTGCTGTCCTCGGGACCGCGTGCGGGTTTGGGCGAGATCAACCTTCCGGCTGTGCAGTCCGGTTCGTCGATCATGCCCGGCAAGATCAATCCGGTGATCCCGGAAGTGGTCAGCCAGGTGGCTTACGAGGTCATCGGCAACGATGTAACCGTCACCATGGCCGCGGAGGCGGGCCAGCTTCAGCTGAACGCCTTCGAGCCGATCATTGTGCACAGCCTGCACAAAAGCATTTCCCACCTGGAAGCAGCGTGCCGCACCCTTACGGCCCGCTGTGTCCGGGGCATCACCGCAAACACCGAACGGCTACGGCTTACCGTGGAGCAGTCGATCGGCCTTGTCACGGCATTGAACCCCCATATCGGTTACGCCTCCGCCACTGCTATTGCACAGGAGGCACTGGCAACGGGCAAAGGCGTTGCAGAGCTCGTTCTGGAACATGGTCTGCTGACCGCGTCCCAGCTCGAAGAACTGCTCAGCCCTGAACGTCTGGCGAATCTGAGCAAATAGGCTCAAACTGGCCAATAAACCCAGCGGCTTCCGCCAGCCGTTACGCCCCATGAGGCATACCCCCACGCGGCACTGTCCAGCGAGCCCGGATCCCGAACCGGGCACTTCCATGGACACCCCAACAGGACACCCCTAAGGATTCCAATGACCAACCCCATCACGGACCACACGGTCCCGGCCCAAGCGCATGCCACGGAGAAATCCCTCCACAAGGAGGACTCCGGCTACCACAAGGACCTGAAGCCGCGCCAGATCCAAATGATCGCGATCGGTGGCGCCATCGGCACCGGCCTGTTCCTGGGCGCCGGCGGCCGGCTCAACGCAGCTGGCCCGTCCCTCGTCATCGCCTACGCAGTCTGCGGCTTTTTCGCCTTCCTGATCCTTCGCGCACTCGGTGAACTCGTTCTGCACCGCCCGTCGTCGGGATCCTTCGTCTCCTACGCCCGTGAGTTCTATGGTGAGAAGGCAGCCTTCGTCTCGGGCTGGTTCTACTGGATCAACTGGGCCACCACCACGATTGTGGACATCACGGCGGCCGCGCTGTACATGAACTTCTTCGGAAAGTACGTCCCGTGGATGGGCGCCGTTCCGCAGTGGGCCTGGGCCCTGATCGCGTTGGTCGTCGTCCTTAGCCTCAACCTGGTATCGGTGAAGGTCTTCGGCGAAATGGAGTTCTGGTTCGCGCTGATCAAGGTGGCCGCACTGGTGGCCTTCCTCCTGGTTGGCACCTACTTCGTCATCTTCGGTACCCCTGTTGATGGCCAGACGGTCGGTTTCAGCCTCATTTCCGATAACGGCGGCATCTTCCCGAATGGCATCCTGCCAATGATCATCCTCATGCAGGGTGTGCTGTTCGCTTACGCTTCCATCGAGCTCGTGGGTACCGCTGCCGGTGAAACGCCCAACCCTGAGAAGATCATGCCCAAGGCCATCAACTCCGTGGTCTTCCGTATCGCAGTGTTCTACGTTGGCTCGGTCATCCTGCTCGCCCTGCTTCTCCCGTACACCTCGTACCAGAAGGGCGTCAGCCCGTTCGTGACGTTCTTCGGTTCCATCGGCGTCCAGGGCGTGGATGTCATCATGAACCTCGTGGTCCTCACCGCTGCCCTATCGTCACTGAACGCCGGGCTCTACTCCACGGGCCGCATCCTTCGCTCCATGTCGGTGGCCGGTTCGGCCCCTAAGTTCGCACAGCGCATGAACAAGGCAGGCGTTCCTTACGGCGGCATCGCCATCACCGCCGGTGTCTCGCTCCTCGGTGTTCCGCTGAACTACCTCGTCCCGTCCGACGCCTTCGAAATCGTCCTTAACGTCGCCTCCGTAGGCATCATCGTCACCTGGGCCACCATCGTCCTGTGCCAGATGCAACTGAAACGCTGGTCCGACAAGGGCTGGGTGAAGCGCCCGTCCTTCCGGCTTTTCGGAGCTCCGTACACGGGTTGGCTGTCATTGATCTTCCTTGCCGGCGTGCTGGTCATGGTGTTCATCGAGTCGCCGCTCACCATGCTGGTCACCGCAATCGCCTGTGGCCTCATGGTCTGGGGCTGGTTCCTGTGCCGCAAGCAGATCCATGAGCTTGCCGCCACCCGCGATGGTTACACCGGCAGCGCCCCGGTTATCGCCAACCGCCCCCTCCCGGGCGGCGACAGGTAACAAACGCCAACTCACGACGGCGGCACCCGGGTTCCGTACCTGCGGAACCCAGGTGCCGCCGTCGTAGCTTAACGCCCTTCGCGGCGTAAGCAGACATCCGATCATTGGTGGCTACTATTGGTCCATGGCTGTCACAGATGAGGCGATCGGCAAGATCAAAGACATGCTGATCCGTGGGGAACTCAAAGCCGGCGATCGACTTCCGCCGGAAAAGGAACTGAGCGAAAGGCTCGGACTTTCAAGGAGTTCACTGCGCGAAGCGGTCAAAGCCCTGGAGCTGATCCGCGTGCTGGACGTCCGCCGCGGCGATGGAACCTACGTGACCAGCCTCGACGCCAAACTCCTTAATGAAGCGGTCGCATTCGTGGTCGACCTGCACCAGGACCGGTCCATCCTTGAGCTCTTCGAGGTCCGACGAATCCTTGAACCGGCCACCGCACACTTGGCAGCCGGGAAAATCACCGCCGAAGATCTCAAGAGGCTTCGCGGCACCATGGATGGCATCGACGAGAACACGGACGTCGAGGAGCTCGTGGCCCACGACCTCGAATTCCACGGCATCATCACCGAAGCCGCGGGAAACGACTACCTCGGCAGCCTCCTCGAAGCCCTGTCGAGCAGCACGGTGCGGGCCAGGATCTGGCGGGGGCTGACCCAGGAGAAGGCTGTCGCCCACACCCTGTCCGAGCATCGGGCCATCACGGACGCTTTGGAGCGCGGTGATGCGGAATTGGTGCGGGCATTGGCCACCGTGCACATCAGCGGCGTGGAGAACTGGTTGCGCCAGGCGCTCTAACCGCCGGACTGGGTGTCACCGCCAACGGCCGCCAGGGCGTCCCACAGCTCTTCGGGAACAGACTCCTCCATCCGCGCGGCGTTCGAGGCTACCTGTTCGGGAGAGGTCGCCCCGGCCGTCACGTTCACCACGGCCGGATGGCGCAGCGGGAACTGGAGCGCCGCCGTCGGAAGTTCCACCCCGAAGTCGCGGCAAACTTCCGCCAGGCGTCGCGCCCGCTCCAATAGGTGTGGCGGCGCCTGATCGTAGTTGTAGTGCGCATCGTCCGGGACGTCTGCGCGGGCCAGGAGGCCCGAGTTGTAGACGCCAACATTGACGACGCCGGTGCGGCGCTCCACACAGCGCTCCAGGAGCGGAACCGTGGGCTGCTCCAGAAGCGTGTATCGGCCAGCGAGCATGACGAGGTCCAGGTCGGCGGCCTCGACGCATTCCAATGCCGCCTCGGCCGAGTTGAGGCCAACGCCGATGGCTTTGACGACGCCTTCGGACCGTAGCTTTTCCAAAGCCGGCAGCCCTTGCGTGATTCCTTCCCGGAGATCGTGGACGTCGGCATCGTGAAGATAGGCGATGTCCACGTGAGTAAGGCCAAGCCGGTCCAGCGAATCCTCGATGCTGCGGCGAATGCCCGCCTCGGAGAAGTCCCACACGCGCTTGGCGGTAGCTGGAACGTCGAAGCCCTCCGGATCCTGGCCACCGGCAGCGTTCGGCTCGAGCAGCCGGCCCACCTTGGTGGAGATCACGAAGTCGTCCCTCGGCTTGTCCCGCAGGACCGCGCCCAACCGTTGCTCCGAGAGGCCCAAGCCGTAGTGCGGAGCCGTATCGAAGTACCGGATGCCCGCGTCCCAGGCAGCGAGAACGGTGGCAAGGGCTTCCCCCTCCGGGATGGCCCGGTACAGGTTACCGATGCCCGCCCCGCCGAAACCGAGCTTGCCGAGGTTCAGTGGTGTCAAGGCAACTCCCATACTTTGTGGATACCCCAATCCTCCCCCGGGCAAACCGCTAAGCGCGATCCACCCGCTCACCGGGCTTCAGGAACAGTTCAATCACCGGAACCGCGACGTCGGGCCGCTGGACCGGGAGTTTCACGGTCAACGTTCCGGGAGGCTGGCCGCCAGGGGTCAAGTTCATTGCCTGCTGCTGGGGATCGACTTCACGGAGGAACACCTCGGAGGCGTCGTTCAGCAACTGCGCATACTCGACCTTGCCGGCCAGGCCCGGGAGATGGACGTACTCGAACGGCCACGCGAACAGGTGCACGTAGAGCCGGTCACCGCGCTGCGTGTAGCGGGCATCCTGCGGGGCTGTGAATGCCGAGGCCCCGGCGCCGTAGATGGAGCGGGAGTGCAACGTCATCCACTCGCCAATTCCTTCCAGCGAGGCCAATGCCCGGGGATCGATGGCGCCCCTCCCTGTCGGGCCGACGTTCAGGAGCAGGTTGCCGCCCTTGGACACCCCGTCAACGAGCATCCGGATGAGCATATCCACGGACTTGTAGTCGAGGTTGTCGCGGTCGTAGCCCCAGCTGCCGTTGAGGGTCTGGCACGCCTCCCAGGTGACCGGGACGCCGTCGAGCATCATGGGGCCGGCGGGCTGGTACTGTTCCGGCGTGATGAAGTCTCCCGGGATATCCAGCCGGTCATTGACGATGATTCCGGGCTGCAACTCCCGCACCATGGCCAGCAGGGCCTCGGAATCCCAGTCCTTCCGGCCTTTGCCGCCCCAGAACTCCTCCTGCCCTAGCCCTGCGTAGGAAAAGTCGAAAAACAGGTAGTCGATAGTGCCGTAGTTGCTCAGGAGTTCTCGAACCTGGCCGTGCAGGTACTCCCGGTAGCGGGCCATGTCCCGTCCGCTGTTCAAACTCTCGACGTCGGGCGCGTTGCGTTGCGGGTGTACCCCGTCGATGGTGAAGTCCGGGTGGTGCCAGTCGATAAGCGAGTGGTAGAAACCGACCTTCAACCCCTCGGCCCTGAGCGCTTCGACATACGGGTGGATCAGGTCCCGACCGGCGGGCGTTTTGGTGGCCTTGTACTCGGTCAGAGCCGAGTCCCATAAGCAAAAGCCGTCATGGTGCTTGGTGGTGAGGACCACGTACTTCATACCCGCGGAACGGGCGGCACGGGCCCACTCACGGGGATCGTAAAGATCCGGATCAAAGCGCCGGAAGTACTGTTCATAGACTTCAACACTGATTTCCTCCCGGTTCATCACCCACTCATGCCGGGCAGGGAGCGCATAGAGTCCCCAGTGCACGAACATCCCCAAACGGGCCTCTTCAAACCATGGTGCGTGCTGGATCAACGGGTTTCCTTCCATGCAGGGCTGTTCGGAAAGCTGAGTATCACGGTGCTCATTTGGATCTTGAAGTCCAGATTCCCATCGACACTAAACATCTGATGTATTACTTGTCAACGGGTCACATTTCCGAAGCAGGGACGACCCCACCACACTAGAGTTCGGATGTTAGTCCCGAACGCACGGAGGAAGCCATGACCTTGAAATTCGCCAGGCTGGGTACGGCCGGAAACGAACAACCGGCAGTCATCGTCCAGGACGCCGACGGAACCGAGAAATACTTCAGCCTCACGCCCCTGACCAAGGACATCGACGGCGGTTTCCTCGCCTCGGACGGCATCGCACGCACCCGTAAGGCCCTGAACAAAGGCGAACTCCCCGAAATCTCTGCGGTGGGCCTTCGCGTCGGCGCACCCGTGGCCCGGCCCGGTGCCGTGGTGGCCATCGGCCTGAACTACACCGCCCACGCAGCCGAATCCGGTGCAACTCCGCCCGAGGTTCCCGTGGTGTTCCTCAAGCCGAGCAACACCATAGTTGGCCCTTTCGACGCCGCCCCCATCCCGCCGTCGTCGGAAAAGTACGACTACGAAGTGGAACTGGCAATCGTGATCGGCCGGGAAGCGTCATACCTTTCCTCCCTTGAGGAGGCGGACAACTGCATCGCAGGCTACGCCGTAGCCAATGATCTCTCCGAGCGCGACTACCAAATCCCGGGCGCAGCCGGACAATGGACCAAGGGCAAATCCCTGCCTGCTTCCACTCCCCTGGGCCCGTGGCTGGTACCCGCCACCGACATCGACCCGGACAACCTGCGCCTCCGGACCCTGGTCAACGGCGAATCCCGCCAGGACTCCAGCACCTCGGACATGATCTTCGACCCCGCCACGATCGTCCACCACCTCAGCCAGTACATGGTCCTTGAACCCGGCGACGTCATCATCACGGGAACGCCCGAAGGAGTAGCCATGTCCGGTCGGTTCCCCTTCATCCAGCCCGGTGACGTGGTGGAGGTGGAAATTGAGGGCCTGGGACGCCAGCGCCAGGAGTACTTCCGGGCCACCGCAGGCAGCACCCCAGGAGTGCGGTTGCATCCCGTTTCGTAACGCAACGGGGGCGCAACCTTCGGCAGCAGTGATTCGCCTATGCTCAACTCCAAGGAATCAACGGCGATCCACCGAGGAGTTATGAGCATGACGAACTGGCGAATCAGGGACTTCCACTCGTCCGATCTGGACGGCATCCTGCACCTCTGGGAGTCGCTCAAAGCTGACGGTGTTGAACCCGTGTACGCACTGTCGGAGGTCCTCGCCTCCTGCGAGAAGGACCACGCAGTGGTTGCGGTGCAGGGGGAGCAGGTGGTGGGTGCCGCCGTCGGACGCGCCGCCCACGACCAAGGCTGGATCGTATTCCTCGCCACCCTCACCGAATTCCGCGGCCGTGGCATCGGCACCTCGCTGCTGTCCGCCGTCGAAAACCGCATGGCCCCGCACGGGCTCAACAAGCTATCCGCCCTGATGCCGGAGACGGAAACGCGGGTCGAGGCGTTCCTGGGCCGCGGCTTCGTCGTCAAGAAGAACCTGCGCTACTTCGAGCGGACCATCCCGGTGCAACGCCAGGAACTTGGCGCGCTCGGGCTGCTGGGCGGCCGCATCCTGGCCCGTGATCTCTGGGAGAACGTCGCAGGCATGCGGCGCGAGAAGGAACTGCTGGAACGTCGGCTGGTGCTGCCGTTGGCCGAAGCGGACCTCGCCGACGAATACGGCGTCGTGCCGCCGCGCGCAGTGGTGCTGTTCGGTCCGCCAGGCACCGGCAAGACCACCTTCGCCAAGGCCATCGCCTCCCGGCTGGAGTGGCCGTTCGTTGAAGTCTTCCCCTCCCGTTTGGCCTCCGACCCCAAAGGCCTGGCCGGGGCACTGCGCGAAACGTTCCTGGAAATCGCCGAGCTCGAGCACGCCGTCGTGTTCATCGACGAGGTCGAAGAGATCGCCTCGCAGCGTGCCGGCGATCCGCCGTCGCCGCTGCAGGGCGTCACCAACGAGCTCCTCAAAATCATCCCGGCCTTCCGCGAACAACCCGGCCGGCTCCTGGTGTGCGCCACCAACTTCATCCGTGCCCTGGACACCGCGTTCCTGCGCCACGGCCGGTTCGACTACGTCATCCCTATCGGCCTGCCGGACGTGCACGCCCGGGAAGCCATGTGGCAGCGCTTCATCCCAGCCACGGTGGTGGATTCGGTGGACATTTCTTTGTTGGTGTCGAGGACGGAGGGGTTCTCGCCCGCGGACATCGAGTTCGCTGCCCGCAGCGCCTCCCAGCGCGCGTTGGAAAAAGCCGTGTACGACGACGGTGCGGCTTCGGGTGGGGCGAACGGACGGAAAGGACCTGTCACGCAGGACTACCTCGACGCAATCGCCGACACCCGCACTACCGTCAGCGCCGAGGTCCACCAGGACTTCCTCGAAGACATCGACGCCCTGGGCCGCGTCTAGGCCGAGCCACCCGCTGAGGTCGCGGCAACGGTAATCTTTGAGCCATGTCCACAAACCCACTTCGCCATGCCCTGTCCACCATGGGCGGGCGCGATCCCCACGAAAAACACCGCACAGCCACCCCGCTGGAGCTGTTTTTCGACCTGACCTTTGTGATCGCCTTCGGTGTTGCCGGCAACCAGTTCGCGCATGCCGTCGCCGAGGCGCATTTCGGCGCTGGCCTGCTGGGTTTCAGCTTCGCGATGTTCGCCGTGATTTGGGCCTGGATCAACTTCACCTGGTTCGCCAGCGCCTACGACACGGATGACTGGGTGTTCCGCGTGGTCACCATGGTGCAAATGGTGGGCGTCTTGATCCTGGCCATGGGTATCGAACCGATGTTCCACTCGATTGTCGACGGGGATCACGTCGACAACGTGGCCATCCTTATCGGCTACATCATCATGCGCGTGGCCTTGATCTTCCAATGGCTGCGAGCTGCCCGCCAAGACCCGGAACGCCGCGAGACATGCCTCCGTTACGCGAAGTACTTGGCGGTTGTCCAGGTCGGCTGGGTCCTTGCCCTGGTGATCGAGACCGATGTCCTCACCACGTTCCTGATGGCTGCCCCCCTCTTTGTTCTGGAGATGGCGACGCCCTACTTCGCCGAACGCAGGATCCGTACGCCCTGGCACGCACACCACATCGCGGAAAGGTACGGGCTCCTGGCCATCATTGCCTTGGGAGAGTGCTTGATCGGGGCCATCGAAACCCTACGCGCCATCGTCGCCACCCACGGCTGGTCGGTGGATGCTGCACTGGTTGGTTTCAGCGGCACCGGGTTGGCATTTGCCATGTGGTGGATTTACTTCATCCTCCCCGCAGGCCCTGCCCTTCATCTGCAGCGGCACCGCTCCTGGGTCTTCGGCTACGGGCACATGATCATTTTCGCGGCCATCGCGGCCACCGGCGCAGGGCTCCATATTGCGGCCTACTTCATCGACCACGAAGCCCAGGTCCCGGCGGCCGGAGCCGTGGCCTCGATCGCCATCCCGATCATCCTTTTCAAGGTTTCACTCACCACGCTTTACAGCATCATGCTTGGCCGTGACCGCGACCTCCTTGTGAGCACGGCCGTGGTAGTCCTTGCCTTGGCGGGAAGCATTGCCATGGCCGCAGCTGGGGCTTCCGTGCCTCTGTGCATGCTGGAAATGATGGCGGTGCTGGGCCTGTCCATCGCGTTCGACGAACGACGCGGGCACAAGGGCCGGGCCGCTGCACTTCGGCGGCTTGAAGCGGCCGCGGGCTGACGCGTTGCGGGGCCTGCTCTGCACCCCAAATCGCCTTCATAGCGTGCAGAGCGGGCCCCGCAACGGCAAGTAAGCCTATTCCGGAACGATGTCGTCCAGTTCCTGGAGCAGGTGCGGGTTGATCCGCTGCAGGATCAACTCCACTTCTTCCCGGGGAACGGCCGTGTACAGGACCGGACGGGCATCGGCGTACCGCGTTGTAGGCGGTTTGTCAGGCCACTTTTCCGCGAGCGCCCTGACCCTTTCAGGCAACGAGTTGTGTGCGTTGTCGGCGATTTTCACCAACGTGGCGTCGTGGTCCTCCGCTACGAAGCGTATGCCGGCGTCGTAATCGTCCGGATCGTCGTGGAAACGGCGCGTGACCCGTTCGATGATGTCCACGGCACGCTCGGACACCCCCATGTCCAGCAGGGCTTGCCTGGTGATGGGGGTGTCCTCGGCGATGTCGTGAAGGTAGCCGGCGATCTGGATGTCCTCGTCAAAATCCGCGAGCGCGTCGCCAACGGCCAGGACATGCTCGCGATACGGGCGCTTGAGCTTGTCCTTCTGCCGGTTGTGGGCCACCTCTGCCAGGACTTGGGCGGTCTCTACAGTGAAGCGTGATTCGGTCATGTTGGCCTTCGGATGGGTGCGGCGCCGATGAGGCTCGGCCCTGTCTTCAGGCTATCTGCTTCCCCGCAGTGACAACACCGGAGGGCCCGCGTCAGTCCTGCACGGCCCGCGCCGCGATGGCAACGGTGACGGCCCTGGGCAAGCGCTGCGCGAAACCGGCCGCGATGCGGTTGGCCCAGCCGGAAACCACGCTTCCGGGTGTGCCCTTGCGGTCAAGTGCCTTGAGGGCGGTTCCAACGACCTGTTCGGAGGACTGCATGCGGCCTGCTGCTGCGGACTGGCTTCCCACGACGTCGAAGAACTCCGTGCTGGTCGCCCCGGGGCACAGGGCAAGCACGTTGAGCCCGGAATCCTTGGTTTCATGGGCAACGGCTTCCGTGAAACTGAGCACGAACGCTTTGGTGGCTCCGTACACTGCCATGCCGGGGATGGGCTGGAACGCGGCCGTGCTGGCCACGTTGACCAAGGCCCCGGTTCCGGAGGTGAGCAAGCCGGGAAGGAAGGACCGGGTGATATCAACAAGCGCAGCCACGTTGAGGGCTATTTCGGAGGCAATGACATCCGGCTCTTCCTCGACGAATGGCGAGTGGGTTCCGAAGCCTGCGTTGTTGATGAGCGTGTCCACGGTGATCCCACGGCTGCTGACTTCCTCGAAAAGTTCTTTGCCAACGCCGGGGCGGCCCAGGTCCATGGGCAGCACCGTGACGGTGACGCCGTGCTGGGAGCGGAGCTCCTTTGCCAGCTCCTCCATCCGGTCCGCACGTCGCGCGACCAGGACGAGGCCAGCACCCCGGGCAGCAAACTGTCGGGCGAACTCGGCGCCGAGTCCTGAGCTTGCGCCCGTGATGAGCGCCGTGGTGCCGGAGTAGGTCATGGTCATGGTGGGTTCCGATCGATTGGATGGGCAACTGAAGTAGTCGGTGTCTACATGGTAGGCAGTGCCTACTTTGTTGTCAATGACTACTTTCATTTAGACTTGAAGCATGACCCAGCAGCCCTATCATCACGGAAAGCTCCGCGAGGCCCTGCTGGAGCGCGCCATGGAATCCATCGAGGACGTTGGTGTGGATGGCCTATCCCTGCGCCAGTTGGCGCGGGAGATGAACGTCAGCCACGGCGCGCCAGCCAAGCATTTCCGCGATAAACAGGCCCTGATCGATGCCCTGGCCCTGGCCGGCTTTGAATTGATGAACAGCCTCATCCGTAACGCCTCTGAGTCGGGCGCCGGGCTTCGGAGCCGTTTCGTCGGCGTCGGGAAGGCGTACGTGGAGTTCGCTGTTGCCCACCCGGCCCTCCTGACCGTCATGTACTCCAGCAAGCACCATCCGGATTCCAGCGCCGAACTGCGAAGCACGGCCGAACAGGGAATCCATGTCGCTCAAGCCATGATCGTCGAAGGCCAGAACGCCGGAGAGTTGGCCGAAGGCGACCCCGGGACGTTGGCAATGGTGTGCTTCGTCAGCCTGCACGGAGCGGCCGTTCTTGCCGCGGGGAATCACCTCGACGGCACTACCGTGGATGACATCGTCAATGCCACCACGGACACCCTCTGGGCCGGAATGGCAGCCGGCGTGCACGCAGCGAAGCTCACTCCGTAGCTTTACGCGGCGCGTCCCTCGATCGCCTGGCGCACGGCTGAACTCAACAGGAAGTTGCGGCAGCCCACTCCCCCAGGCTCGGCCTGCTGCGGCACGTATCCAAATCCGAGTTCATACACAGGGTCCGCGAACCCGAGAGATGCGCTGGCGCCGTCGTGCCCGAAAGCGCGGTAACTGCCGAAGGGCATCCGGGTGTGCGACTTCATGAAAACAGTGGCAAAGCAGCCGGTCTCCCCAAACACGCGGTCGATGCCGAACACCTGCTCAGCTGTCACCGTACGGATGGTTTCCTCTGTCAGGAAGGGTCCGACGGCGGGCTGGCCGCCACCCGCTGTGGCGTCACCGTCCACAGCCAAACCGGTCAGCGCGGCAGCATAAATTCTGGCCATACCATCGGCGCTGGCGACACCCGCCGCGGAGCTCAGCCCCGCGGCCCGCACTTCCGGGATATTCGGCAGGTCCAGAATGTCGCCCACTGCAGAATTCGCCGCCAGGCCGAAGTGGCTGGCGGGATCCACCCAGGGCCACGACGGATCCGCGGCCCATCGGAAACGCGCAAACCTGGCGTCGTCGGCTTCGGGCAGGCCCAAGTAGAAGTCCGCACCCGCAAGAGACCGGATTCGCTGCTCGAAGACCTGTTGCAGCGTGGAACCGGTGATGCGACGGCACAGCTCTTCCATGAAGATTCCGATGGTGAGAGCGTGGTAGCCGAAGGCCGCCCCTGGCTTCCATAACGGAGCAAGCGCTGCCAGCTTGGCCGCGGCGAGTTCAGAGTTGTTAACCTCCTCCAGAGTCAGTCCGCCTTCCACCCCCAGGAGCCCGGCCTGGTGGGACAGCAGCTGCGCGACGGTGATGGACCCCTTGCCTTGCGCACCAAACTCGGGCCAGTACTTGACCACCTCCGCGTCGAGATCAAGCACGCCATCCTGCACCAGCAACGCGATCACCAATCCTGCCATGCCTTTTGAACAGGAGAAGACTCCGGTGACAGAATCACGACGGATGTGCGGACCGCCGCTGAGGTCCAGCACCTTAACGCCCCGATGGTAGGCCGCCACCTGCGCGGAATACTCGGGATCCTGGTCGAGGAAACGAGCGAAGAGCTCGGCAACTGGTTCGAAACCGGGGGCGATCACTTGTGAGTGCATCCAGACAGCCTACTGGGACGTCGTTTCAGTCTGTGGGAGTTTTCCACACCCACGGCTCCCGGGGCAGCCGCTCCGGGTCGAAAAACGGGAGCGCGTCCTCCAACGGGCCCGCCGGGAGACCGAGTGATTCGAGGATCAGGTTCCGGACACGTTCGGCAGGAATTCCGACGGCGGCGAGGTCTCCCAGCGTCACCGCGCCGTCGCGCTTGGCCAACCTCACGCCGTCGTGGTTTACCACCAACGGAACGTGGGCATATTCGGGTACCGGCGCGCCAAGCAGCGTGGCCAGGTACGCCTGACGCGGGGTGGACGGGAGGAGGTCGTCGCCGCGGACTACTTGGTCGATTCCCTGCTCGGCGTCGTCCACCACAACGGCCAGGTTATAGGCGGTGACGCCATCGTTCCGGCGGAGGACGAAGTCGTCCACCATGCCCACGAATCTCCCGCTCAACTGGTCCTCAACAGCCCACTCCGCAACGTCCGACCGCAGACGTATGGACGCCGGACGCGAGGCCCTGCGGATCTCCCGTTCAGCGTGCGACAGCTCCCGGCACGTCCCCGGATAAGCGCCCTGCGGAGCATGCGGGGCCGAGGGAGCTTCCTGGATTTCGCGGCGGGTGCAGAAGCACTCATAGGTGAGGCCTTCGGCAGTCAGCCGGGCGATCGCGTCATCGTAGAGAGCCGTACGCTCAGTCTGGCGTACGACGGCGGCGTCCCACCTTACGCCGATAGCCTCCAGATCGCGGAGCTGCTCAGCCTCCGCACCGGACCGCGCGCGGTCAAGGTCCTCGACGCGCAGCAGGAACTTCCGGGCAGTGGATTTCGCGAAGAGCCAGGCAAGGACCGCAGTACGAAGGTTGCCGACGTGCAGTTCGCCCGAAGGGCTCGGGGCGAAGCGTCCAGCGGAAGTCATGCTCCAAGCCTATGCGGGGGGCGCCCGGGCCAGGCATCGCAAGAGCCCCTCAGCTACCGCAACGATCCGGTGGCTCAGGGGCTCTTACTTGCTGCCCAAACGAACGGGCGAGTGGTGAATGACAATGCTGTGAACAAGAGTCAATCAGCGGCTGCTTCCTTGCGGGAAACCTATACAGGGCTCCGGGTGGTGTTCCGGGTGCCTTGGTGCCGTGCCGGGATCAGCGGTAGCTTCTCCATGCTTCGTTGCCACCATTTCAGCAGAAGGCATACAGTTGGAGCAACGGACAGTGACTTAACTGGTCGATTTGACCAGTTGGTGGACAACAAGACGGCAGGAAGTGGTCACTTTGCAGGAACTGGATGCAACGGACCGCAGAATCCTCGCCGCCCTGGACGAAGACCCGAGGGTCCCCATCATGGTGCTTGCCCAAAAGTTGCACCTTGCCCGCGGGACCGTTCAATCCCGGCTGGAAAGGATGAGCGCGTCCGGAGCCCTGCGAGCCAACAGCAGCCGCGTCCTTCCATCGGCGCTGGGTCGCGGAGTTGCCGCCGCGGTCAGTGCCGAACTCGACCAAAGCCACCTGAACGAAGCCATCGCCGCGCTCCGGAAGATCCCCGAAGTCCTGGAATGCCATGCGCCCGCAGGCGACACCGACCTCATCATCAGGGTCGTCGCCAAAAGCCCCGACGATCTGTACCGCGTTTCCGAGGAAATCCGGCTGTGCCCAGGGATTGTGCGCACCTCCACCAGCATGTTCCTCAGGGAAGTGATTCCGTACAGGACAACTGGCTTGTTGTCGGAATAGTTCTAAACGGGAGGCCCGATGTTGGTCTTCAGGTTCTTCATGACCAGCGTTGACGTCAGCCGTTCCACCGCTGGCAGTGCCGCAAGTTCGTCGTCGTAAAAGCGCTGGTAGGCGGGCAGGTCGGCGGCGATGACTTTCAGCAGATAGTCCGGCGAGCCGAACAGGCGCTGGGCCTCAACGATGTTGGGGCTCGCCGCAACGCGCTCTTCGAACTCCGCCATGATGGTGCGCTCAACCTGGCGCAGGGTGACGAAGACAATGGCCTCAAACCCCAGCCCCAGCGCCGCGGGATCGATGTCCGCACGATACCCACGAATTACCCCCGAGGACTCCAGGTCCCGGAGACGTCGGTGGCATGGTGCCACGGTCAAACCCACCTTCGAGGCGAGAGCCGTCGCAGTCATTCTTCCGTCTTCACGAAGGTGTCGCAAAATACTTCTATCGATTCCGTCAATCACGCAAATATCTTACTCATCAGGCGGCCATCTGAGCTAAATAGGCGAACACTTATGGCCCGAATTTGCCTAGAGTTTTCCTAGCTCAACAACCTCTGGAGAAAACCGTGAATCCGCAGCTGTTCCTCGCCTTCATCCTCGTTGCGGTCACCCTGGCCTGCACCCCGGGCGTCGACTGGGCATACTCCATTTCCGCCGGCCTGCGCCAGCGCAGCTTTGTCCCGGCAGTCGCGGGGTTGTGCAGCGGGTACGTCATCCACACCGTGCTGATGGCGGCAGGGTTGGCCGCACTCCTGGCAGGTGTACCGGGGCTGCTGGGCTGGCTCACCGTCGCCGGAGCCGCCTACCTGCTGTGGCTTGGCGTCGCAACCATCCGGTCGTGGCGAGGTGCCAGCTTCAGTGCGGAAGCCGGCGTCGTGCATTCCGCCAACCCGCTCCGGACGTTCCTGCAGGGAATGGGCACCAGCGGCATCAACCCCAAAGGCCTGCTGTTCTTCGTGGCACTGGTGCCGCAGTTCGTGAGCCCCGAAGCAGCACTTCCCGTCCCCGTCCAGTCCGGCTTGCTCGGCCTGACCTTCGTGTTCCTGGCAGCAGTGGTCTACACAGCGGTTGCTTTGACGTCCCGGAAACTGCTGGCATCACGGCCTGGCGCAGCCAAGGTGGTCACCCTGGTCAGCGGGATCATCATGATCGGGCTGGGGGCAGTGCTGTTATCCGAGCAGCTCATTCCCCTGCTGGTCCAGGCATTGGCCGGCGCTTCAGCCTAGGCAGAAAGCAACTCGTCGAGCCGCTCATAGCCCTCGATCACGCCGTAATTCATGCCGGTCGCCAGCGCCATATCCCGTGCTTCCACTGAGGGGTAGACCTCGTGGGCGACTATCCGGGTCCGCCCATCCACTTCCTCGAACGTGGTGGTGCTGATGCCCACCTGGTCCGGGGCGCCGTCGAATTCGAAGGTCATGATGATCAGCGCGTCAGGGTCTACCTTGTGGAAGACACCCCGGAAGGAAAACGGGTTGTTGCCGTCGCCGCTCTCGTACCGCCAACTGCCGCCTGTCACCGCGTTGTATTCCGTGACGTTCATGGTGGTGCTTCGCGGGCCGAGCCACTTCGCCAGGAGGTCAGGGTCCACGTGGGCCTTGAAGACCGCGCTGACCGGGGCATCAAATTCGCGGACTGTGTCAACGAACGGGACGCCGTCGTCAACGGTGATGGTGGTTGGATTGCTCATGTCAGTTCCTCTTCCCTATTTCTCCGCAGCCCCGCGGGACCATCGCTGGCCAGGAGTTCGTCGAGCAGCCTGTAGCGACGCTCGGCGATCAGCCGGTACTGGTCCAGCCAGGCCGTCAACCGCTCAAGGGCTGCGGCGTCGAGGTGAACGGGGCGGCGCTGCGCGTCGCGTGAACGCGTCACCAACCCAGCATGCTCGAGGACCTGGATGTGCTTGGAAACCGCTTGTTTAGTAATGGCGAAAGGTTCTGCGAGTTCATTGACGGTGGCGTCATTGCGGGAAAGGCGGGCCACGATTGCCCGTCGCACGGGATCGGCCAAGGCCATGAAGGCCCTGTCCAACGCGTCGGGCCCCAGTTCTGCCGGGTCCATACCCACTCAACCTTTCGTAATCAACCTATGGCTTTATCAACCTCTAGGTTGATTACAACATTACGCCTCTACCCGAAGGTGCACAATGGGTTTTACTCGCCGCCCAGCTGCCTGAAGTCGTTTTCCCACAGCCGGCGCATCTCGGCGTCCTTGCGGATGACTTCCAGCGTTTCGAGTTCCTCAGCCGGGGCTGGTTTCCTGACCCACGGCGTCAATGTCCTACGCCCCTGGTCCAAGGCCAACAGAGCCCTGTCGGTCATGGCATCGTTCCGCAACACCAGGCTGGTCTTACGGCGGCGAAGCACTTCCTTCAGTGCAGCCTGCGCGGAGTCCACGTCACCCCGAGCCCGCTGCGACCGGGCGCGGATCAGGAGCAACGCTGCCGAGAGGTCGTCTGTGTTGAGCAAGCCTTCGGTCCACAACACCACATCCCGGTGGCGGCCCAGCGAATAGGCAGCCGTGCAACGCGCCAAGGCAGAAGGCAACGACGGCGGCAGGCCCACCACCGCTTCCAGCGCGGCTTCCATCATCCCCATCTCCCGGAGGCAATGCGACAACGCCAGGAACACCGACTCCTCGCTGAACAGAACCGGAACTTCAATGCGCTCGGCAACCTCCACCCGGGTGACCACCTGCCCAAGGTAGATGGACGAGAACTGGCTGGCGTCGTCGTCGATCCTTGTTGTTAAGCCGCGCTGCAGCAGTTCCGAAGCCCGCAGGTAGCCCCCATGCTTGTAGGTCAGCAGACCCGACACCACAAGGCACAACCCGGCCCACCCCGGGTACATTCGGCCAAGCGCGAGGAGCCGCTCCGGCTCGGTGGAGGTGAAAACAGCGTCGTGCATGGCCTTGGCGGGCTTGGACGATAACATCCTCAGCCGCGGCACACTGCCAACGACGGAAATCCTCGCCTGGTCCCTGCCAGTGAGCACGCCGGACAGCACTCCGCCCACACCGTCCGTGAGCCCCCGGACCGGGGTGCGGACATGGCCACCGCGGAAAGGCGTGAAATCCCGCGTGTCATGGAAGATCGTGTGCACGCGTCCGTGGGGAGCTTGGCTCATAAGACCATGCTAATCGTCGCTGAACTGGGCACATCCCCTGCTATCGGAGGCATTTCAGGAGTATTATGGCGGCGTCGGCAAGGTTTTGCCACACCCTTGCCGCAGGTCGGCTCTCCATGAGAAGAGCCGGGTAACCGCGTGAAAGGGAGGACTGATGACCACCGCTTCGCACCCCGCCGAACACCACCACATGATGGGGTTGACACTTCGCAACACCGCCATGGGCGTTGGCATTGTATTTCTGCTGGTTGGCGTCCTGGGCTTCATCCCGGGAATCACCACCAATTACGGCGCCATGACCTTTGCGGGACATGATTCCGGCGCCATGCTGCTTGGAGTCTTCCAAGTGTCCATACTCCACAACATCGTCCATCTGCTGTTTGGCGCGGCCGGCTTGGCCATGGCAAGGAACGATCGTATGGCCCGCCTGTTCCTCCTGGGCGGCGGCGCCGTATACATCGTTCTTTGGATCTACGGCCTGGTCATCAACCAGGAAACGGGCGCCAACTTCATCCCGTTCAACACGGCTGACAACTGGCTGCACCTGATCCTTGGCGTTGCCATGATCGGTTTGGGCGTTTGGCTCGGCCGGGATGTCATGGACGAAAGGACCACAGCGCGAAGGAGCATGTAAGCCCTCCGCACACGTCCTGAACCACGACGGCGACCGCTCCCTTTGAGGGGGCGGTCGCCGTACCGTTGTGCTACCCCCCAACGCTCACTCACATCCCACCGGCTTCCGCCCAACGCTCACTCACATCCCACCGGCTTCCGCCCAACGCTCACTCACACCCACCTAGCGCGGGGCGCGCCCACCCAGCCGGGTGGTCACTTTGGCCGCCGCTGCAGCACAGGCTTCGCCCAGGCTCGTCAAAGTGTCCTGCGAGACCCGGAACTTTGGCGCAGGGATCAGAACGGCTGCCACGATGTCGCCGCGGTGGTCGTAGACCGGCGAGGCCACGCCGACTTCCTCGATGGACGTCTCCCCGAAGTTCACGGACCAGCCACGTTCCGCCGCTTCCGCCAGCCGGGCCATGTAGGCCTCCACCGAGTCGTCGTCCAGGCCGGGCAAGGTGATCGCGTTGCTGTGCAGCAGGTTCCGCACCCTGTCGCTGTTTTCGGCCGCCAGGAACACCTGCACGGAAGAGCTCAGGGCCTCGTTGTAACGTGCACCCAAAGGGGCAAGGTGCTTCACCTGATGCCTGCTGGGAATCTGCTCCACACACATGGATTCGACGCCGTTCCAAACCATGAGCGCGCTGGTCTCCCCCGTGCGCTCGGTCAGTTCGCGCAGGACTGGGTAGGCGACGCGGCGCTCTTCGAGTTCGGCCAGGAGCGGGCCCGCCATGGCGATCATTCCCAGCCCCAAGCGGAACCTGCGCGAATCGACGTCGCGCTCCACCAGGTTCTCCTGTTCCAGCGTCGCAAGGATGCGGGAGACGGTGCTCTTGTGCAGGCCCACACGGCCCGCGATCTCGGTGACTCCAAGCAGGGGTTCATCCGCGCTGAAGCTTTTCAGCACAGCGATGGCGTTGACGATGACAGAGGTTCCCTTGCCGTCGCCGTTGCTGTTGCCGGTGTCAAAAGTCTCGCTGGTTTCCGTGGGAGTCATGGGTTCACTATATTTCGGGTCTCGGTCCGGTCTTCCACTGGGAAGCCGGTGGGCGCCGTGCACTGCGCCCACCGGTTGGTCACTAGGCTCCGATGATGTTGTACTCGGGGCCGAACGGGAACTTGGTGATGTTCTCGGCGCCGTCTTCGCCGACCACCAGGATGTCGTGCTCACGGTAGCCGCCGGCACCTGGCTGGCCGTCCATCACCGTGATCATCGGCTCCATGGACACCACCATTCCGGGCTCCAGGACGGTGTCAATGTCCTCGCGGAGTTCAAGACCGGCCTCGCGTCCGTAGTAGTGGCTCAGCACACCGAAGGAGTGGCCATAGCCAAAGGTCCGGTTGGCCAACAGTCCGTGGCTGATATAGATCTCGTTGAGCTCTGCCGCGATGTCCTTGCACACGGCACCCGGCTTGATGAGTTCCAGTCCGCGCTTGTGGACCTCCACGTTGATGTTCCACAGTTCCAGCGAGCGGGCGTCCGGTTCGCCATAGAAAAGGGTGCGCTCCAGGGCGGTGTAGTAGCCGCTGGTCATGGGGAAGCAGTTCAGGGACAGGATGTCGTGTTCCTGGATCTTGCGGGTGGTTGCCCAGTTATGCGCACCATCGGTGTTGATGCCGGACTGGAACCACACCCAGGTGTCGCGGATTTCAGAATCCGGGAACGTCCGGGCGATTTCGTGGACCATGGCCTCGGTACCGATCAGTGCAACCTCGTACTCGGAGATCCCGGCCGTGATGGCGTTGCGGATGGCCTCGCCGCCGAGGTCACCAATGCGGGCGCCGTGCTTAATGACGGCGATCTCCTCGGCGGACTTGATCATGCGCTGACGCATCGCATCCTGCGCCACGTCCACCAGAGTTGCACCGGAGAAAGCGGCCTGGATCTTGTTGCGGTTGTCCAGCGGCAGGGAATCGTCTTCGACGCCGATGCGCCGCGGGTTGATGCCCCGGGTCCGAAGGACCTCCTGGATTGCGTGGATGTAGTTGTCACGGCGCCAGTCCGTGTACACGAGGTTCTCGCCGTAGCTGCGGCGCCAAGGCATACCGGCGTCGATATTTGCCGTAACGGTGACGGCGTCATCCTTGGTGACCACCATCCCGTAAGACCGGCCGAAGTACGTGAAGAGGAAATCGGAGTAGTACTTGATGGAGTGGTAGCTGGTGAGGATGACGGCGTCGAGTTCCTTCTCCGCCATGATGCTCCGGAGTCCGGCTAGGCGGCGTTCGAATTCCGCGTCGGAGAAGGTCAGCGAGACCTTTTCGCCGTTGTTGAGGACTTTGGTGCGCTCGAGCTTGGCGACATCGTTGACGGCCTCGTTCTGCGTGATGGTCATGATCTTTCCTTTCAATGGGTTGGTTGTTCTAGTCCTGCAGCAGAGGCTTCTTGGAAGACTCCGCGGCAAACAGGACCGCGATGAGGGAAACCAGGGCGGCAGCCACGAGGTACCAACCGGGAGCCAGTTGGTTGTGGGTCATGCCGATAAGAAGGGTGGCCATGAACGGCGCGGTGCCGCCGAACAAGGCGTTGGAGAGGTTGAAGCTGACGGCGAATCCGGTGTAGCGGACCTTCGTGGGGAAGAGCTCGGCGAGGAAGCTCGGCAGCGTTCCATCGTTCAGGGTGAGCATGCCGCCCAGCAGTATCTGCACCAGGACGATCACCAGGAAATTGCCCGTATCCAGGAGCATGAACGCCGGCACCGTCAGCAGCACGAACAGGACCGACGCCGTGATGAGCATCCGCTTGCGGCCGAACTTGTCCGACGCCATTCCGGTCAGGAAGATGAAGCCGATGTAGCTGGCCAGGGCGATGGTCGTGGCCAGGAACGACTCCGTTGCGCCAAAGCCCAGTTCCTCCGACAGGTACGTGGGCATGTAGCTGAGGATCACGTAGAAGCCCACCGCGTTCAGCAACACTGCGCCGGTGGCAATGATGAGTTGCTTCCGGTAGGTCCTGAACATGGCGAATGCGGGGGCCTTGACTGCGTTGTCCTTGGCCGCGAGCTCCCGGAACGCCGGTGTGTCCTCGAGCTTGGTCCGGATATACCGGCCGATCAAACCCATCGGCGCAGCCAACAGGAACGGCAGCCGCCATCCCCACTCGCTGAGCTGCTCCGGGGTCATCGCTGAACTGAGCAGGGCGGCCAGCAAAGAGCCCAGCAGCAGTCCCGCTGCGGTACTGGCAGGCACGACGGCGGCATAGAGTCCGCGTCGATTCGCCGGCGCGTACTCCACCAGGAAAGCCGACGCCCCGGCGTACTCCCCGGCTGCGGAGAAGCCCTGAACGACGCGCACCAGGAGGAGCAGGATCGGCGCCATCACGCCAATGGTGGCGTACCCGGGAATCAGGGCTATGCAGAAAGTCGCCACGGACATGAGGACGATTGACAGGCTCAGCGCTTGCTTGCGGCCCAGCTTGTCCCCGATGTGGCCCCAGATGAAACCACCCAGGGGCCGGACAAAGAAGCTGATGGCAAACACGCCGAAGGTTGCGAGCAGGGCCGTCTGACGGTCCGTCTCGGGGAAGAAAACAGAAGAAATGATGCCGGCCAGGTAACCGTAGACCGCGTAGTCGAACCATTCGACGAAGTTGCCGATGAAGCTTGCGGTGACTACTCGTCGTCGAGTGTCTTTGCTGACTCCATGGTTGGAATTGGTTGTCCGGTTGAGGCTGGGGGAAGGGCTGCCTTGGTCGGCTGCCACTGAGGATTCATTGCTCATGGTCCACCAAAATCTTTGGGGTTGCATTCAACGCAACACTGTTGCATCAGACTAAGTGTGTTGGCGGTCACGGTCAAGGGTGGTTGTTGAACGGATTTTTGGCACTTTCGGAGCAGGGTGAGCTTTTGAAGGTCCGCGGTTGAGTTGTTATTAGAGTTGCTCTCAGCGATGTCGGGTTGCATTCAACGGAATTCCAAGCCCAACCCTCACTCACAACCCACCCCCTTCAGCCCAACCCTCACTCACCGCCGAGGCCCAACGGCGCGATGACGGCGCCTACCGTCTCCCCGCCGTCGGCACCTGCTCTTCAGAGGGCTGCGCGCAGCAGCGGAGAACGCCGGAACGTGAGAGAGGGTCCGCCCCAAACGGGAGGGATGTGAGAGAGGGTCCGCCCCAAACGGGAGGGATGTGAGAGAGGGTCCGCCCCAAACGGGAGGGACGTGAGAGAGGGTCCGCCCCAAGCGGGAGGGATGTGAGAGAGCGTCGGGAGGGGGGTATCCGGCAGCGCGCGTCTAAGGGAGGAACGACCGAGCGCGCAGAGGATGAGCCCGCCGGCGGGCGGCGACTCAGCGGCTCAAGGCCTTAGAGGACCTTGCGGATGGTCTCTTCGAAGCTGACGACGTGGTGCAGGGCGAGCTCGGCGGCGCGTTCTTCATCGCCGTCGGCAATGGCCGTGAGGAGCTCGGCGTGCTCGGAGATGTGCCCCGAAACGGACGGCATTTTTTCCAGCATGTGGCACCAGATGCGGGTGGCGAGGTTGTCGTAGCGGATCAGGACGTCTTCCAGGTGCGCGTTGGCCGAGGCTTTGTAGATCAGCCGGTGCACTTGGATGTCGTAGCGCATGAGCTCCTGCGAGGAATTGTCCTGACCGTCCAGCGCGCTGATTGCAGCGGCAACCGCGCGCAGCTCTTCCCGCATCGCAGGACCAGCCATGCGTGCGGCTTTCCGGGAGGCCAGGGGCTCCAGGAGCTCGCGGATCTCGGAAACCTCGGCGAGCTGGGTGATGTCCACTCCGGTGGCAAAGGTGCCACGCCGGGGGTAGGACACCACCAGGTGATCGCTTTCCAGTCGCTTGATGGCTTCGCGGACGGGGGTGCGCCCGATGCCGAGTTCGGCGGCGACTTGCCCGTCGTTGATGGGGTCACCGGGCTTGATGTCCAGCATGATGAGTCGATCACGCAGCAGCAGGTAGGCGTTCTCCGCGAGGGATGTGCCCTGCGGAACGGACTCCAGTGCTTCCAGTGCTGCGCTCATTGCTCTCTCCCGTTAGTCGCATTCCCAGTCTGCCGGATGGATTACCACTGACCTGTTGACGACTATGTGATCTCCAACATACTATGGCAACAGTTCTAATATATCAGTTGCCTAACAGTCGGCACCCAGACAAGCTTTGAAGGAGAACACCATGGTTGAACCCTTGATCCGCCCGCTGTCCCAGGCGGACCCGGAGGTCGATCAGGCGATCGCCCAGGAACTCATCCGCCAGCAGTCCACGCTGGAAATGATTGCTTCCGAGAACTTCGCTCCCACCGCCGTCATGCAGGCGCAGGGATCGGTGCTGACCAACAAGTACGCCGAGGGCTACCCGGGCAAGCGCTACTACGGCGGCTGCGAGCACGTTGATGTGATCGAGCAGCTGGCCATTGACCGCTTGAAGTCCTTGTTCGGCGCCGAGTACGCGAACGTCCAGCCGCACTCCGGTGCCCAGGCCAATGCCTCCGCCATGCACGCACTCATTACCCCGGGCGACACCATCATGGGCCTGAACCTGGCTCACGGTGGCCACCTGACGCACGGCATGCGCATCAACTTCTCCGGCAAGTTGTACAACGTTGTTCCCTACGGCGTCCGCGAGGACACCCACACCGTGGACATGGCCGAAGTTGAACGCCTGGCTCTTGAAAACAAGCCGCAGCTGATCGTCGCCGGCTGGTCCGCCTACGCCCGGCAGCTGGATTTCGCTGAATTCCGCCGCATTGCCGATCTGGTGGGCGCTTACCTCATGGTTGATATGGCCCACTTCGCCGGACTGGTGGCAGCGGGACTGCACCCCAGCCCCGTTCCGCACGCCCACATTGTCACCAGCACCACCCACAAGACCCTGGGCGGACCCCGCGGTGGCGTGATTCTGACCAACGACGCAGACATCGCCAAGAAGGTTAACTCGGCAGTGTTCCCCGGTCAGCAGGGCGGCCCGCTGGAGCACGTCATCGCCGCCAAGGCCGTCGCTTTCAAGATGGCCGCCGAGCCCGAGTTCCAGGAGCGACAGGTCCGCGTATTGGAAGGCTCCAAGATCCTTGCCCAGCGCCTCCTCCAGGACGACGTTGCAGCAGCCGGCATCTCCGTTGTCAGCGGCGGAACTGACGTCCACCTGGTGCTCGCAGACCTCCGCCACTCAGTACTGAACGGCCAGCAGGCCGAAGACACGCTGCACCGGATCGGCATCACGGTCAACCGTAACGCCGTCCCGTTCGACCCCCGCCCGCCCATGGTTTCCTCCGGCCTGCGCATCGGCACCCCGGCCCTCGCCGCACGCGGATTCGGCGCCGAAGACTTCACTGAAGTCTCGGACATCATTGCGACGGCGTTGATCGCCGCGGCAAAGAGCGGCACATCCGCAGGAACCGAAGCAGGCACCGAAGGTGACGTCGCCCTGGACGATGCCACCGCCGTCGAACTCCGCAACCGCGTCACCGCGCTGGCCGACAAGTTTCCCCTTTACCCACACCTCGGCAATGGCGCCAAGGCCAACCTCGAAGCAGAACTGATTGGAGCAGCCCAGTGAGTGCAGACCACCTCCCCGAACACCCGGACTTCCTCTGGCGCAACCCGGACCCTAAGAAGAGCTACGACGCCGTCATTGTCGGCGGCGGCGGCCACGGCCTGGCCACGGCGTATTACCTGGCCAAGAATCACGGCATGACCAACATCGCCATCCTGGAAAAGGGCTGGCTGGCCGGTGGCAACATGGCCCGCAACACCACGATCATCCGTTCCAACTACCTCTGGGACGAGAGCGCCGCCATTTATGAGCACGCGCTCAAGCTGTGGGAGATCCTTCCGGAAGAGCTGGAGTACGACTTCCTGTTCAGCCAGCGCGGCGTGATGAACCTGGCCCACACCTTGGGCGATGTCCGTGAAAGTGTCCGCCGCGTTGGTGCCAACAGGCTCAATGGTGTGGATGCCGAGTGGCTCGACCCGCAGCAGGTCAAGGAACTCTGCCCCATCCTGAACATCAGCGACAACATCCGCTACCCCGTTATGGGCGCCACGTACCAGCCGCGTGCAGGCATCGCCAAGCACGACCACGTGGCCTGGGCCTTTGCCCGCAAGTGCGATGAACTCGGCGTGGACATCATCCAGAACTGTGAAGTCACCGGCTTCATCAAGGACGGCAACCGCGTCACCGGCGTCAAGACCACCCGCGGCACCATCAACACCGAAAAGGTAGGCCTCTGCGCCGCCGGCCACAGCTCGGTCCTGGCGGAAATGGCCGGTTTCCGCCTGCCGATCCAGTCGCACCCGCTCCAGGCACTGGTGTCCGAACTGCACGAACCCGTCCACCCCACGGTGGTCATGTCCAACCACGTTCACGTTTACGTGTCCCAGGCCCACAAGGGCGAACTGGTGATGGGCGCCGGCGTTGACTCCTACAACGGCTACGGCCAGCGCGGCTCGTTCCACGTGATCGAGGAGCAGATGGCAGCAGCCGTGGAGCTCTTCCCGATCTTCGCCCGGGCCCACGTGCTCCGGACCTGGGGCGGCATTGTGGACACCACCCTGGACGCCTCACCGATTGTGGGCCTCTCCCCCGTGGAGAACATGTTCGTCAACTGTGGTTGGGGAACCGGCGGCTTCAAGGGGACCCCTGCAGCCGGCCTGACCTTCGCGCACACCATCGCCACCGGTGCGCCGCACAAGCTGAACAAGCCGTTCGCGCTGGAACGCTTCGAGACCGGCGCCTTGATCGACGAACACGGCGCCGCAGCCGTGGCCCACTAGCCAGGACAGGACAGACATGCTCCTCATTTCTTGCCCCAACTGCGGGCCACGCGACGAAACCGAATTCCACTACGGCGGACAGGCGCACATCGCCTACCCGGAAAACCCCAACGAGCTCTCGGACCGCGAGTGGGCCGAGTACCTCTTCTACCGCGAGAACACCAAGGGCACTTTCGCCGAGCGCTGGGTCCACAGCACCGGGTGCCGCCAGTGGTTCAACATGCTGCGGGACACCGTGAGCTACGACATCCACTCGATCTACGCGATGGGCCAGCAACGTCCCGATCTCCAGGCAGACAAACCGGGCGAGTTCAGCCAGACCGGCGAGTTCGGCCAGGAACCCGGTTTGGCCCCCGGCGCCGCAACCACAGGCGCCGCCACCACCGCACCCACCTCCTCGGAAGGAGTCTAGAAGTGACCAGCAAGAACGCACGCCTCGCCACCGGCGGACGCATCGATCGCAGCATCTCCTGGCGCTTCACCGTGGACGGCCAGGAATTCACTGGCCACCCGGGTGACACCATCGCATCGGCGCTACTGGCCAACGGCCACATCAACGCCGGCAACTCCCTTTACGAGGACCGCCCGCGCGGCATCATGGCCGCCGGCGTGGAAGAGTCCAACGCCCTGATCAAGATCGCGCCGCGCTTCCCGGGCCACGTAGCCGAGTCCATGCTTCCCGCCACGGCAGTGTCTTTGGTGGACGGCATGAAAATTGAGCTCCTCTCCGGTCTGGGCAAGCTGGATCCTAACGAGGACAAGGCCGAGTACGACAAAAAGTACGTCCACACCGACGTCCTGGTAGTTGGCGGCGGCATTGCCGGCCTGGCAGCTGCCCGCGAGGCCGTCCGCACCGGCGCCCGCGTCATCCTCATCGACGACCAGCCCGAGCTCGGCGGCGCCTTGCTTTCGGGTTCCACCGCTGAAGGCCTGGCCGACGCTGTTGAGGGCAAGCCGGGCCTGGAATGGGTTGCGGACGTTGAAGCGGAGCTGGTCTCGGGCGCGGAATGCACGGTGCTGAACCGCACCACCGCTTTCGGTTCCTACGATTCCAACTACTTCATCGCAGCCCAGAACCGCACGGACCACCTGAGCGTTCCGGCAGCCCCGGGAGTCTCCCGCCAGCGTATTTGGCACATCCGTGCTAAGCAGGTTGTCCTGGCCCCCGGCGCCCACGAACGTCCCCTGGTGTTCGAGAACAACGATCGTCCGGGCATCATGCTCGCCTCCGCTGCACGCACGTACCTCAACCGGTACGCCGTCGCCGCCGGTTCGCGGGTGGTCATCAGCACCACCAACGACTCCGCCTACGCGCTTGCCGCGGACCTGAAGGCAGCAGGCGTGGCGATTGCCGCCGTCGTGGACGCCCGTCCGCAGATCAGCGCAAAGGCCGCTGCCGCCGTCGAGTCCGGTATCCGGGTCCTGATCGGCAGCGCCGTGGCGGACACCTCCGCGGATGAGAACGGCCGCCTGAATGGCGTCACCGTCCGCAGCATCAACGACGACGGCGAACTCACCTCGGGCGTCGAACAGCTGGCTGCCGATCTGCTCGCCGTTTCCGGTGGCTGGAGCCCGGTGGTCCACCTCCACAGCCAGCGCCAAGGCAAGCTGCGTTGGGACGACGAGCTCGCAGCTTTCATTCCCGCCAAGCCGGTCCGCGATCAGCAGGTGGTGGGTGCAGGCCGTGGCACCTTTGAACTCGAGGACTGCCTGGCCGAGGGCATTTCCGCGGGAGCAGCAGCGTCCATTGCTGCCGGCTTTGAGTCGGCAACCACCCCGGTGGAACTGCAGGAACCCGTGGCCAGCGCACCGAGCCGCCAGCTCTGGCTGGTTCCCGGCCAGACCGGTGAGCCGGGCGAATGGCACCACCACTTCGTCGACTTCCAGCGCGACCAGTCAGTAGCCGATGTGCTTCGCTCCACCGGTGCCGGCATGCGGTCGGTGGAACACGTCAAGCGGTACACCTCCATCAGCACCGCGAACGACCAGGGCAAGACGTCCGGCGTCAACGCGATCGGCGTCATCGCCGCTGCGCTGAAGTTCGGCGGCGCCGAGAGCATCCCCGGAGTGGGCGAGATCGGCACCACCGCATACCGTGCACCGTTCACACCCGTGGCCTTCGCAGCGTTGGCAGGCCGCCAGCGCGGCGAGCTGTTCGACCCCGCCCGCGTCACCTCAATCCACCCGTGGCACGTTGCCCAGGGCGCACTGTTTGAAGATGTTGGACAGTGGAAGCGCCCCTGGTACTACCCGCAGGGCAGCGAGGACATGGACACCGCGGTCCTGCGTGAGTGCGCTGCCGTCCGCGATTCCGTGGGGTTCATGGACGCCACCACGCTGGGCAAGATCGAAATCCGCGGAAAGGACGCCGGTGAATTCCTGAACCGCGTGTACACCAACGCGTTCAAGAAGCTGGCCCCGGGATCCGCCCGCTACGGTGTCATGTGCACCCTGGATGGCATGATCTTCGACGACGGCGTGACCCTTCGCCTGGACGAGGACCGCTACTTCATGACCACCACGACAGGCGGCGCCGCGAAGGTGCTGGACTGGCTGGAAGAGTGGCACCAAACGGAGTGGCCGGAGCTGGACGTGGTGTGCACCTCTGTCACCGAGCAGTGGACCACCATCGCCGTCGTGGGCCCGAAGTCCCGCGCAGTCCTGGCGAAGGTTGCCCCGCAGCTCGCCGAAAACGGCGGCCTGGACGCTGAAGCCTTTCCGTTCATGACGTTCCGCGAAACCACACTGGCCTCCGGAGTACAGGCACGTGTTTGCCGTATCTCCTTCTCCGGTGAACTCGCCTACGAAATCAACGTTCCGGCCTGGTACGGACTCAACACCTGGGAAGCTGTTGCTGCCGCGGGTGCGGAGTTCAACATCACCCCGTACGGCACCGAAACCATGCACGTGCTCCGCGCCGAAAAGGGCTACCCGATTGTTGGGCAGGACACCGACGGAACGGTAACCCCGCAGGACGCCGGCATGGACTGGATTGTTTCCAAGGCCAAGGACTTCATCGGCAAGCGCTCCTACCTCCGGGAGGACGCCAGCCGCGAGGACCGCAAGCACCTGGTCAGTGTCCTTCCCGTGGACCACTCGCTGAGGTTGCCGGAAGGCACCCAGTTGGTGGAGAAGGGCATCCCGGTCAACCCGGCCAACGGACCCGTCCCCATGGAAGGCTTCGTGACCTCCAGCTACCACAGCGCCGCGCTTGGCCGCTCCTTCGGCCTGGCCCTCATTCAAAACGGCCGCAACCGCATCGGTGAAACCCTCCAGGCCTCCCTGGGAGACCAATTGGTGGACGTGGTTGTTGGCGAAACCGTACTTTTCGATGCTGAAGGGACCCGCAAAGATGGCTGAAACAGCAACCCCCGCAGAAACCGTGAGCCGTGCACGCCGCAGCCCGGCCCAGCACCTGGCTGAGGCGTTCACGTCCGGCTCAGTTCCGGGCACAGTGACGCTCACCGAGATCCCGTACCAGGCCATGGTGGGCATCCGGGTTGACCGGACGTCCGACGCCGGCGCCCGCGTTGCGTCCGTCGTCGGCGGCTTGCCTGCCGCTTGTGGCGAGGTGACGGGCAACGATTCCGTCAACACCCTGTGGCTCGGCCCCACCGAGTTCCTGGTGGTGGCTCCCGAGGAAGCCCACGATTCCCTGGGCGGCTCCCTGGTCAGCGATCTGACCACTGCCTTGGGCAACGACGCCGGCCAGGTGGTGGACCTGTCCGCCAACCGCACCACGTTCGAGCTCTCCGGCAGCCACGCCCGGGCAGTCCTGGAGAAGACTTGCTCCCTGGACCTGCACCCCCGGGTCTTCAAGCCGGGCACGGCTGTTTCCACGGAACTTGCACACATCCCGGTGATGCTGTGGAAGACCTCCGAGGACTCCTACCGGATCTTTCCCCGGGCCTCGTTTGCCGACTTCCTGGGCCGTTGGCTCCTGGATGCCATGAGGGAATACGCCTCCCCCGAGGTCCCCTGATGGCACTGAGTGTGCTTGACCTGTTTTCTGTTGGCATCGGGCCGTCCTCCTCACACACGGTCGGCCCGATGCGCGCGGCAAAGCAGTTCACGGACGGTCTTGAATCGTCCGGCCAGCTCCCGGCCACGGTGCGCGTCCAGGCTGAGCTTTTCGGCTCCCTGGGCGCCACCGGCCGGGGCCACGGCTCAGACAAAGCCGTGGTGCTGGGACTGCAGGGCCACTCTCCCGAAACTGTGGATACCCACACAGCGGATGACCAGGTGGCCGCCGCTGCCTTGGACGCCGAGCTACGTCTGGGCGGGAATCACCGCGTTGACTTCAATTGGGACGAGGACGTGGTCCTGCACCGCCGCAAGTCCCTCCCCGCCCACCCCAACGGCATGACGTTCCGGGCCCTGGACCACACCGGCACGGTCCTTCGGGAGCGCAGCTACTACTCCATCGGGGGCGGCTTCGTGGTGGACGGCGACGTCTCCGGAGCCGACAAAGTGGTGGCAGATAACACGGTGCTCCCATACCCGTTCACCACGGCAGACCAACTCCTGGAGATCTGCGAGCGCGAAGGCATGTCCATCTCCGACGTCATGCTGGCCAACGAACTGGTGTGGCGTTCCGAGGAAGAACTTCGTGAACGGCTGCTGGGCATTTGGGCCGTCATGCAGGAATGCGTGGACAACGGCTGCTCTGCCGAGGGAATCCTGCCGGGAGGCCTGAAGGTCAGGCGACGGGCGCCGTCGTTGTTCAAGAAGCTCTCCGAGACCGACGCCGACCTGAACGGCGCGAATTCAGCCGACCCCCTCCTGGCCATGGAATGGGTGAACCTGTTCGCCCTGGCCGTGAACGAGGAAAACGCGGCGGGCGGCAGGATTGTCACTGCACCCACCAACGGTGCCGCCGGAATTGTCCCGGCCGTGCTGCACTATTACACCAAGTTTGTTCCGGGAGCCAACGACGACGGCGTCGTGCGGTTCCTGCTGGCGGCGGCCGCCGTCGGAATCCTGTTCAAGATCAACGCCTCCATCTCCGGCGCCGAGGTTGGCTGCCAGGGCGAGGTAGGTTCGGCCTGCTCCATGGCCGCCGCCGGACTCTGCGAAGTCCTTGGCGGAACTCCGGAGCAAGTGGAAAATGCGGCCGAGGTGGGCATTGAACACAACCTGGGCCTGACCTGCGATCCCGTGGGCGGGCTGGTGCAGATCCCCTGCATCGAGCGCAACGCCATTGCCAGCGTCAAGGCGATCAACGCAGCCCGCCTTGCACTGCATGGCGATGGCAGCCACAAGGTATCGCTGGACAAAGCCATCAAGACCATGCGCGAAACAGGCGCAGATATGAAATCCAAGTACAAAGAGACCTCCCGTGGGGGCCTCGCCGTCAACGTAGTGGAGTGCTAGCCATGACTGCCATTCAAGCTGAAACCGCCGTTCCTTCCGGCCCGGAGACCACCGTGGAACACGTCCTCACCCTGGATTGTCCCGAGGGTCCAGGAATCGTGCACGCCGTGTCCGGGTTCCTGCTGGATCACGGCTGCGACATCATCGACAACAAACAGTTCGGCGATCGCGCCGAGGGTCACTTCTTCATGCGCGTGCACTTCGCGTCCGACGGCGATGCCTCCACGGTGGATGCGCTGCGGGAAGCTTTTGCGCCGGTGGGCGACAAGTACGCCATGAACTGGCAGCTGGAACGCCAGGGCTACAAACGCCGCGTGCTGATCATGGTTTCCAAGTTCGGGCACTGCCTGAACGACCTCTTGTTCCGGGCAAGGATCGGTGAGCTGCCCATCGACGTGGTGGGCGTGGTGTCCAACCACACCGATCACCAGGGCCTGGCGGAGTGGCACGGGATTCCGTTCTTCCACGTCCCCGTCACGGCTGCCACCAAGCCCGAGGCCGAGGGTCGCCTGTTGGAGATCATCGATGAGCTGGACGTGGAGCTCATTGTCCTGGCCCGTTACATGCAGGTGCTCAGCGATGACCTGGCACGCAAGCTCGACGGCCGGGCCATCAACATCCACCACTCGTTCCTGCCCAGCTTCAAGGGAGCCAAGCCCTACCACCAGGCCTATGCACGTGGCGTGAAAACCGTCGGTGCCACGGCCCACTACGTGAACGGGGAGCTGGACGAAGGGCCCATCATCGCCCAGCAGGTGGTGGAAGTGGACCACACGTTTGGACCCGAGGACCTGGTGGCCGCCGGTCGGGACACCGAATGCAAGGCACTCAGCAACGCCGTTCGCTGGCACTGCGAGGGCCGGATCATCCTCAATGGGAACAGGACGATCGTGCTGAAGTAGGGCTTGTTGCGCCGGGATCGCGGGTCAGCTTCTAATTCGCTGTTCTTTAACATGCGAATTCGCACCGGACCCGCGATTTCGCGTTCACCGGGAGTTACAACCGCGCCAGCCGGGTTGCCAGATGCAGGGCGGCCAGCCGGCCCGTTCCCCGCGGATCTCCGCCGCAGAGCTCAAAAATCCGCTGCAACCGGTGATGCATGGATTGCCGCTCCAAGTGCAGCTCGCGGGCAGCTTGGGCAGTGTTGCATCCGGTATCCAGCCACACGGTCAGCGTCCGCAGCAGCTCCGACCGTTTCAAACGGTCATGCCCGACGACGGCCCCCAACTGCCGCTGTACGAACACTTCCCGGGTTGCGGCGTCCAGGGACTCCTGGGCCAGCAACTCGACGGCGAAGGCCTCGGCGTCCACGACTCCGCCGTTTCCTGAGCGGCTGTTCCCTGGGCCGCTGTTCCTTGGGCCGCTTTCCTGGGCGGCCAGATCCAGGGCACGCCGTGCTTCCGCCAACGACCACGGAGCATCGTCAATCCCGCTCCCCAACGGGCCCACGGACACCACGGATCCGGGCGGCATGTCCACGGCGGCCAAGGCATTAGCCAAAGCCCTACGGCTGGAATGGCCATTCGGGAGTGCCGCCAGGGCGATCAACTCAGCGTTGTTGGCGTAGCTGGCGCTGTGCGGCACCTGTTCCCGGAGCACCGTATCCACGGCCGGCCGCAGATGTCCTGCTCCAGTGGAACGGATCACCACCGCGGCCACCTTGCCATCCGTTGGAAATCCCGACGCCGGGCCCAGTTGCCGCAGTTGCCACGCCTGGCTGCCGGAATTGATGGCGCGCATCAGCTCTATGCCTGCCAACTCCTTCAGCCCTGGCGGCATCCGTTGCAGCAAGGCAAGGCCCAGGATGTCCACCGACCTCTCCCCCGCCACCCGCGCGAGTCCGGAGTCGCCGTCGTCGGGCACAACCAGCTCAAGGCGGGCCGCCAGCACGCCCCGAACCGGAACGTCAACGGTGGTGACCACACCGCCCGGGGCGGGTCCGGCGGACGCGCCCAGCGTGACACCCGACGGCGAAACCAGCCTGGCACCGGTCCCGGTCCTATCAGCCAACACTGTCAGGAGCTGATCGAGTCCGCCGCCGTGGGCCAGCTCGGCGGCCATGGCGTGGCTGGCCTGGTCGCCGCGTTGCAGGTGTTTCACGGATTCGCTGACCAGGAGTGAGTTGATTTCCTGCATGACGGCAACAAACGGAACAACCCGGCGCAGTTCTATGACGGGCAGGCCCGCTGTTTCGGCCGCTTCCAGCATGTCCGCGGGGATGGCGGGAAGGGCAGGCCCTGTTTCCAATGCGAGCGCCGCGATCCCGCGGGCGGCCAGTTCCCGGATGTAGTCCGCGCGGCGTTCCGCTGACTCGGCTCCCAGCGCCTGGCCACCGCTGAGGAGCAGCTCCCCGCCCCGAAGCAGTGGGGCAATGTCCAGGACCTCACTTGAGTGGACCCAGCGGACCGGACGCTGGGGTGCGTCGGCCATGCGCGTCAGGATGATGGGGTCGGCCTTCATGAGTACTTCGCTCTTGAGAGCCTGATCAAGCAGGATGGACATGACACTCCGTAAGATATGGACGCACTTCTTCAGACACATCGTATCTTGTTGCTGTGATCTGACGCACATAGCCTTAAGGGGTCCCTTTCACACACGGAGGCTCTCCCCATGCAAGACAACCTCTCTTCTTCGCGTTCGAGTTCAGCGCAAACAGGCTCTTCCGAGCCGGGCTCAACGCTGTCAGGACCGGCAACGGCGCCGGGCCATGACAGCGAAGCCTGGCTGCAACCCATCCCCGAATCAGACCGCACCCGCAAAGTATCCGGACAGTTCTGGATCTGGGCCGGCGCCAATCTTGCCCCGATCAACTGGGTGCTCGGAGCGTTGGGCATCCACCTGGGCCTCGGCTTCGCGGACACCGTGACCGTCCTGGTCCTGGGCAACCTGATCGGCATGCTGCTGTTCGGCTGTTTTGTCCTCCTGGGCCAAAAGACCGGCGCCACCGGCATGGTCCTGGCACGCGCGGCTTTCGGCCGACGCGGGAACTACCTTCCGGCGGCCATCCAGGCACTCCTGGTGATCGGCTGGTGCGCGGTGAACACCTGGATCATCCTGGACCTGGTCATGGCATTGTTCGGAACCCTTGGCTGGGTGGACCCCGAAGCTCCGAACTACGCCTGGAAGATCGGCGTCGCCACGGCCATCATGGCGGCCCAGGTGGCCATCGCCTGGTTCGGCTACAAGGCAATCGCAGCCTTCGAGAAGTGGACGGTTCCGCCCACCATCATCATCCTGGCCGTCATGTCCGCCGTGGCATGGTTCGGCATGAAGATCGACTGGGGCTACGCAGGTCCTGCCGGCAATATCCTTGAAGGCTCGGACCGGATCGCAGCCATGAGTGCCGTGATGACCGCCATCGGCATCGGCTGGGGTATCACCTGGTTCACCTACGCCGCGGACTACTCCCGGTTTGTGAGCACGTCCGTTCCCAAGCGCAAGGTGTACCTGGCCTCCGTCCTGGGGCAATTCATCCCTGTGGTCTGGCTGGGAATCCTGGGCGCAAGCCTCGCCACCAACAGCGGCGAGATCGACCCCGGCAAGCTGATCGTCCAGAACTTCGGCGTCATGGCCCTGCCCGTCCTGCTCATGGTGCTGCACGGCCCCATCGCCACCAACATCCTCAACATCTACACGTTCTCTGTCGCCACGCAGGCCCTGGACATCAACATCAACCGCCGCAAGCTCAACCTCTTCGTGGGCGTCTTCTCACTGGCCGCTGTTGTCTTCTTCATCTTCCAGGAAGACTTCGCCGCGGTCCTGGACGCCTGGCTGATCGGCCTGGTCGCCTGGGTTGCCGCTTGGGGTGGCGTGATGCTGGTGCACTACTTCTGGCTGGAAAGGCGCTGGCCGGCAAAAGTTGATCGACTGTTCGACCCCATCGGAACGCGCCGGCTCCCGGTGGTCAACTGGGCAGGCATCGTGTCCCTCCTGGCCGGTATCTTCTGCACCTGGTTGTTCATGTACGGGCTTGTTCCTGCGACCCAGGGCCCCATCGCCGTGGCCCTGGGTGGTTGGGATCTCTCCTGGCTGGCCGGCGGACTCACCAGCGCCGCAGCGTACGCCGTCCTGGGACCCCGTGCGCATAAGAAATACCTCCTGGCGGACTCCAACCACGTCTCCGCCACCCAACCGGCGCCTTCCCCTGAACCCGCCCCGGCCGGTGAAAGGACCACAGCATGAGCCAGCCCGCGTTCGCCGACTCCATCCACCCGATCACCTGGCCTGAGGGCTTCCAGGCAGCAGCGTCCTTTACCTTCGACGTCGACGCCGAGTCCTGCACCATCGCTCACGACCCCACCAGCACCAAGCGGATGTCCCTGATGAGCCACCAGTCCTACGGGCCCAAGATCGCTGTTCCGCGCTTACTGCAGATCCTGGACCGCCAGGACATCAAAGGCACGTTCTTCATTCCAGGGTTCACGGCCGAAAGCTACCCGGATGTGGTCCGCAGGATTGTCGACGGGGGCCACGAAATCGCCCACCACGGCTACATGCACGAACCCATGCAGGGCATCGATGCCGCTACTGAAGCCCAATACCTGGACCGGGGGCTGGAGGCCCTCGCCACGGTGGCCGGCGTCCGCCCGGTGGGCTACCGGGCACCTTGGTGGGAGCTGAACTGGCAGTCACCCGCCCTGCTGGCGGACCGTGGGTTCCTTTACGATTCAAGCCTGCTCGACGGCGACGCCCCGTACCGCATGGCTGTCGCCCAGGATGACCCCCGGGACATCGTGGAGATCCCCGTGGACTGGGCGCTGGATGACTGGGAGCAGTACGGCTTCTACCCGGGAGTCACCGGCAGCGGGGTCATTGAGAGTCCCGCGAAGGCGTTGGAAATGTGGACCCTGGAAGCGCATGCGCACCACTCCCAAGGCAGCTGCTTTGTGCTGACGAACCACCCGTTCATTTCGGGCCGGCCCTCCCGGGCCGCGGCCTTGGAACAGTTGATTGAACGGGTCAAGGACCTCGAAGGCATGTGGGTGACCACCCTTGCGGAAATAGCGGAACATACAAAGTCCACGGTGCACCAGATCCACACGCACGCCCGGATAGATGTTCCCCTGTTCCCCGGGGCCGGGGCCTCATTCCGCCCGGCGCGGGTCACCTCACCTGCCGGGGCACCCGCCCTCCGGTGACTCTTCCGCCGGGATGGCATTTGATGACAGTCCTGCGCCGCGGGATTGTCATCAAATACCATCTCGGCGAGGGTGTTTAAGGGCCCCCGTAGACCGCCTCGGCCCACACCCCGATGATCCATGTGGTCGCCGCCGCGCAAGCGAGTCCGAATTCCACCAGCATCCCTATGCCGGTGGCTTTCAGCGCAGCACCGCTGGAACGCAGCGCGGTCTTGAAGTTCCGCGTGCGTTGGACCTCGCTGAGGAGAAGCCCCAGGGCGAACCCCACAAAGAGCCCCACCACGGGGATAACGAACATGCCCACCACACCCAGCAGCACGCCAATCAGCACCGATCTGTTGGGGATCCCGTGCTGCTTCATTTTGCGGCCGGTCAGCACGGCACTGGCCGCCATTCCGGACACCACAAACAGCATGCCCACAGCAAAGATCACCCATCCCATGCCACCAGCGCCGCCCCAGATGGCCCACGCCAAAAGGCTTGCACCGATCAGGATGCTGCCCGGCAATACGGGGATGATGGTTCCAACGACGCCCACTGCTATGGCCAGGCCGCACAGGATGGTCACGATGAGTTCGGCGTTCATGGCCCCAGTCTAGGTGCGGCCGGCCGCCCCGCCTGCCACTTAAAGAACGACGGCGACGCTCCCCAGCACGGGAGGCGTCGCCGTCGTCGGTCTTGTGTTGGTGAACGCTACTCGGCTACAGCGGCAGCAACTGCCGCGGTGACGGCCGGGGCCACGCGTGCATCCAGCGGGCTCGGCACGATGTAGTCGGCGGAAAGGTCCTCGGCGGCCAGTTCAGCGATGGCGTTCGCAGCGGCGATCTTCATGGCCGGGGTGATCCGGCGGGCGCCGGCATCCAATGCGCCGCGGAAGATGCCGGGGAAGGCCAGGACGTTGTTGATCTGGTTGGGGAAGTCGCTGCGGCCGGTGGCAACAACGGCTGCATACTGCTGGGCGACCTCAGGGAGAACTTCCGGATCCGGGTTGGACAGCGCGAACACGATCGACTGATCGTTCATGAGCTTCAGGTGCTCTTCGGCCAGCTTGGAGGAGGAGACGCCCACGAAGACGTCGGCGCCGGTCAGGCCTTCGCCCGGGCCACCCGTAACGCCACGGGGGTTGGTGCGTGCGGCCATCCGGGCTTTGACGCTGCCGGGATCAGCCACGAGGTCGGCACGCTCAGCGTTCACCACACCCTTGGAGTCGAGCAGGATGACGTCCTTGATGCCAACCGCCAGCAGGATTTCGGCGATGGCGATGCCTGCGGCACCGGCGCCGGAAACAACCACCTTGAGGCCAGCGAGTTCGCGCTGGGTCACCTTGGCGGCGTTGGTCAACGCTGCGAGGACGACGACGGCGGTGCCGTGCTGGTCATCGTGCATGACGGGGCAATCCAGTGCTTCGATGAGGCGCTCTTCCAGCTCGAAGCAGCGGGGAGCCGAGATGTCCTCGAGGTTGACTGCGCCGAAGCTCGGACGGAGGCGGACCAGGGTCTCGATGATCTCATCGACGTTGGTGGTGTTCAATACCAACGGAATGGAGTCGAGATCGCCAAAGGACTTGAACAGGGCAGACTTGCCCTCCATGACGGGCAGGGAAGCGCTGGGCCCAATGTTGCCGAGGCCGAGGACTGCGGTGCCATCGCTGACAACCACAACAAGGCGCTCTGCCCAGGTGTGCGTGCGGGCGAGCTCCGGGTTGGCGTGGATTGCGCGGCTGACCTGCGCAACTCCGGGGGTGTAGGCGATGGAAAGATCGCGCTTGTTGTCCAGGGGTACGGTGCTGGAGATGGTCAGCTTGCCGCCCTCATGGGCTGCAAAGATCTCTTCTTCGCTCAGTACCATGGCGTCGTTGTCAGTAGCAATTGTCTCGATGGACACGTCGTTGTCTCCTCAGGCTAGCCGTGGTCCCACGGCACGATGTCAGGGCAGGAACAGAACTGCTGTGCGGGCCAAGGGTGGCTGGCCCGGCGTTGCTTCTGCAGGTAAGGGGGCTGCTAGCCGCTTCGGTGCTTCCAGCCTAGGGAACGGCGAAGGGTACAAGATTCAATACCAAGAGAGACGATTCAAGAGTAAAACGTTCAACCAGCCGAAAGTGTGAGCCACGTCATGCCATAAAGCGGCTTCTCGGAGGGTATCGGTCTAGACCACCGGGTGGCTTTGCTAATCGCCGGTCAGCAGCGTGCAGGCCTTCTTAAGGTCCTTTTCTGCCTCAAACAGGGACAACCGACGGCACCGGACAGCCTGGACGAGACCACTCACCAGGTGCAGCAGAATGCGGGCACGCACAGTGTCCTTACCGGTGTCCTTGCTCAGCGAACCAACGACTTCCTCGGATAAGGCATCGATTTCACGCAGGAGCTGCGCCGTATCCTCATCCTTGCCTGCGGGACGGATCAGGCAGTGCTCCACGCCGGGCTGCATGACCCTCAAGTGGAAAATTTCCATCATCAAACCAGCGAGCGCGTGCCCCTTGCCTTCCCGACGCCGGACGCCCTCCCGGAGCTCACGGAGCTGTTGCCGGTACACAGCAAGCATGAGGTGGGCCGTCGAGGGAAAGTACCGGTACAGCGTGCCCAGTGGCACGTCCGCGCGCGCAGCGACGTCAGAAAGGCTCAAGGTATCGAACTGCCGCTGGGCAAAGCCGGCTGCTGTCCTGAGGATCCGGGCATAGCGGAGCTGCTGCCGCGGTGTGGTGGGCGCGGCAGCCATACGGGGCAACCCCGTGGTCAGGTCAAGGGAGTACGGTTCCAGTGAATTTGATACGGGCATTTCCGGCGATCTCTTGGCAGGCTGACAAGGAAACGGCCGGCTGGGTTGAGACCCACAGCTGGCCGATCGCATCAATGATACGGGAGCTAAATGACCGTTTCCTGAGAGTTGGCCCGAGGCCGCGGCATGCACGCCGATCCCCCGTATTGTGGCCGCCCCCACATACACTTCTCAACAGGTCTGGTACACGGGAGGAAACACATGCAGGGATTTCGACGTCGGGTGGCAGCAGCTCTGCTGGCCGCCACTGTGGCGGCCATGGCACTTGGCGCAATACCGGCGTCGGCAGCTCCCAGCGGTCCCGATCCCATCCTCAACGGTGCAGCGTTCGTCGGGCAGAAGCTGACCGCAGATATTGGCCCGTACACGTTCTACGGGTGCGGAGGCGGCAAGGGGCCGGACTTCACTGTTTATTGGACCCGGGACGGTTTCCTGGTGGCAGGCGAAACGGCGCGAAGCTACGACCTGGGGCCCGACGACACCGGGGCGCGCATGGCGGTGCATGTCACTGCCAGCAAAACCGCGTGCGGTGGCGAGTCCCTGCACAGCACGGAGACAAGGCCAGTGGGGGACGTCAACCGGGCAGCCGGCTTTACTGTCCGGAGCTTCGAGCTTTTGACCCGGGCAAACGATGGCTCACTGCTGCTGTACGGGCGGAAAGGCGGCGCCTGGGACCCCGCTAAAACGGTGGGTTGGGGGTTCAACATCTTTAACCTGCCCCTCTCCCCCGGCGACTTCGACGGGGACGGCAAAAGCGATGTGATCGTCCGCGACACAGCTGGAGGGCTTTACCTGTTCAGCGGGGACGGCGCCGGTGGCTGGAAGCCCGCCCGAAGCATCGGCAACGGGTGGAACGTCTTCGATTCCATCGTCAGCCCGGGCGACTTCAACGGCGACGGGAACAACGACATCCTCGCCCGCGAGCCCGGCGGAGCCCTCTACCTCTACCCCGGCAACGGTGCCGGCGGCTGGTTGGCGCGTACCGCCGTCGGGACCGGCTGGAACGTGATGGATGCACTGGTGACCCCGGGAGATTTCAACGGTGACGGCACCGTGGACGTCCTGGCGCGGGACCGCAACGGGTACCTGTACTTCTATGGAGGAAACGGCTCCGGAGGATGGACCCGATCCTGGATGATCGGCGTCGGCTGGAATGCGTTGAAGTCGATCGGAGCTGCGGGGGACTTCAACGGCGACGGTTTCCCCGATGTTTATGCAGTGGACCAGCAGGGGCGGCTGGTTGCCTACTACAGCGATGGACGCAGCGGCTGGAAGGGTTCGGAGGCCGTCGGCGCAGGCTTCGGATGGTTTACAGCGATCTTCTAGCAACATCCCAGCCGCGGTACCATTAACCCCATAAAAGTCTGGGGAGGACACAATGAGTGCTTTATCACGCCCTGCGTTCGGCGTGCGCCGGGCACTGGCTGGGATCGCGGCGGCCGTCGTTGCCATGGCAACGTTTGCGCCGGCTCCCGCCATGGCAACCATGGATCCGGAGCCGCCGGTTATCACCGGAGCCCCTTACGTCGGATCGACACTCACAGTTTCATGGGACCCGTACGCCTATAAGGGCTGTGGCGCCGGAGCCGGTCCCGACACACGCATCTACTGGACCCGCGACGGCGAGGTAGCCACAGACCACCCCACGTGGCCCAACTACGTCCTTGGCGAAGAGGACCGCGGCAAGACCATAGACGCCCACCTGGTCGCAAACTACCCCTGCGAAAACATGGAGGTGGCCAGCGAAGAGACTGCCCCCATCTCCGCGTCCCACCGGCCCAGCGGCTTCACCAGCCGGAGCGCCTTCGAGCTGCTGGCCCGCCGCTCGGATGGCGCACTGATGATGTACCCGCGCATCAACAACACCTGGGAGCCCGCACGAACGGTAGGCGTCGGCTGGAACATCTTCCCCACGGTCCTGTCCCCGGGTGACTTCGACGGCGACGGCAACAACGACGTGCTCGGCCGGGACTCCGCCGGGGGCCTCTACTTGTACAGCGGCGACGGCGCCGGGGGCTGGACGGGCCCGCGCAAAGTGGGCACCGGCTGGAACATCTTCACGGCGCTGGTCTCCCCCGGGGACTTCAACAGCGACGGCACCAACGACGTCCTCGCACGCGATGCCAACGGCGTCCTCTATCTCTACCCCGGCGACGGGCATGGAGGGTGGTTGCCGCGTTCCGTAGCCGGGCAGGGCTGGAACGCCCTGAATACCATCATCACTCCCGGCGATTTCGACGGCGACACCAACGTCGACGTCCTGGCACGCGACTCCGCAGGATCCTTGAAGCTATACCGCGGCAACGGCGCCGGCGGCTGGAACGGCATGAGTGTTGTGGGTCAGGGTTGGAGCGGCTTGAGCAAAATTGGCAGTGCCGGAGACATCAACGGTGACGGAAACTTCGACGTCTTCGCCGTCGACGGATCAGGCCAGCTGAAGGCCTATTACGGAAACGGCAAGGGCGGCTGGAACGGCTCCGGAGTGGTTGGTTGGGGCTGGGGCGGGTTCACGGACCTCTTCTAGTTTTCGCTTCGTGGGACCCCGCACCGAGAGCCGCCGCGCAACGGCTGTCTTCCAGGCCTAGTCAACGCTCTTGATCTTCACCACGAACACGGCGCCCAGGAGCCCGATGACTGCGGCGGCTACGTACAGCGAGACGTAGCCGCCCCAGAACTGAACGAACACGAAGGCGATCGCCGGGGCGAGGACTTGGGGCAGCGAATTCGCGATGTTGATGACGCCAAGGTCCCGGCCGCGGTCCAGAGCAGTGGGCAGTACCTGGGTAATGAGCGCGAAGTCCACCGCAAGGTAGGCCCCAAAACCTATTCCGAGCACGGCCGCGCCGGCAAGTCCGCCGATCCACGTCGGAGCAAAAGCAAGAATCAGAGATGCCGCGGCAATGATGACCGACGACGCTATGACCAGGGGCTTCCGCTTTCCCATCCGGTCACTTAAGCGTCCGCCCAGAACACTGGTGATGATGACGGTCACCGCGTAAAGACCGGTCAGGACCAGCACACCGAACTCAGGCTCAATCCCTTGGGTCTCCTTCAGGCGCACAATGTCGCTGAGGAAGAAGAGAAGATACAGGGTGATCATATGGTTGCCCGTGCTGACCAGCAGCCGTGTAAGCCAGGCCCACGCAAAGTCGGGATAGCGTTTGGGCGAAACCCAGAACCCCTTGATGAACTGCCACAGGCTGAACGGCGGCCGCTCCTGCTGCGGCAAGGGCTGGTCGTCGCTCTTGAAAAGGTAAAGCACGACGCCGGCCAACAGCGCCGCTGCGCACACCCAGTAACCGGCGGCAAAGTTTCCGGCCACGACGGCCGCGATTACCGCACCAACGAGGATGCCCACCGTTTGTCCCATGGCAGCCAGGCCGCCCACCGTTCCACGCTGGGGTACAGGAACGCGGTCAGGGACAGCGGCCGTTATTGCGGCGTACATGGCGTTGGCGCCGGCCTGCACCAGGCACCACAGGAACGCCATCACGGCAACGTTCGGAGCACCTGCCAAGGCCACAAGGGCGACTGCGCCGAGAATGGCACCCATGAGGACCCATGGGACACGGCGACCAAAGCGGGAGGTAGTCCGGTCGCTGAAGGCGCCGAACAAGGGGTTGGCCACCATCGAAACGGCGGCGCCGCACCCCGTCACCAGCGCAAGGATCGCTTCCTTCTGGCCCTCGTCAAAGTGCGCGGCCTGTTGCCCCAGAAGCACCTGCAGGGGACCAAAAAACGCAGCGTTAATACCCAGGTTAACCAGCACTACGCCCGTAACCCAGAGCGGCCGGACCCGATCAACCGGTTCGGCCAGTGCCGTCGTGGCACAGCCGTGGACGGCGGTTGGGTCCGGCACCGGGCCCGGAAGGTCGGACAGGCTCATGGAAGATTCCCCCTCATATCAATCTTTGGATTCAGCCTAGCGTGGCAGGACGACACCGGACCGCCATCCTGACCTTTATCCACATATGCCCGAAAAGTGCGCGGTGGGAGGGAACGCGGGAGGTTACTGTGGCATGAACCGACGAAGGAGCAGCATTGTGAACGAGCACCCTAATACCGCCGACCTCTACGACGAACGCGGCGAAGAACTTGAGTCCATATCCCTGCAGTTCCTGGACCTCGGCGGACGCTCGAACTTCAGTGGGCCCGTGCGGACCATTCGGTGCCTCGAGGACAATGCCTTGGTCAAGACTGTGCTCGGGTCACCAGGAGAGGGAGCCGTCTTGGTGATCGATGGCCAGGGATCCCTGCGAACGGCACTCATGGGCGACATGATCGCTGAGAACGCCGTAGCCAACGGATGGGCCGGCGTGGTCATCAACGGCGCCGTCCGGGACCGCGTGGCCATCTCCGGTTTGCCCCTGGGTGTCAAGGCCCTCGGCAGCAACCCCAGGAAGAGCAGCAAAACCGGTGCAGGCGAGGCAGATGTCGAGCTTGTCATCGATGGCGTTCGTGTTCGACCCGGGGTGATGATTTACTGCGACCCGGACGGCATCCTGGTGGAGCGCTGATACCGCCGGATCCGTCAACAACGGACCCTGCCCAGGAAATATTCTCACTCCGGGAATCAAACAGGCATTAGGATAGTTACTGAAAGCAACTATCCTGCTTAATCCCTTTTCTGCCATCTCTGGAGAAGATATGTCCAAATCCACGCCCGTGCGGGCCGCCGGTGAGGTGCTGACGCATCGTCAGACGCTCACCGTCATGGTGGGACTCATGCTCGGCATGTTCCTGTCGTCGTTGGACCAAACCATCGTGTCCACGTCCATCTACACCATCGCCAACGACCTGGATGGTTTGTCCCTCCAGGCATGGGCCACCACTGCTTACCTCATCACGTCGACCGTCAGCACGCCGCTCTATGGCAAGCTCAGCGACATCTTTGGCCGTCGGCCGCTGTACCTCACTGCCATCCTGGTGTTCCTGGCTGGCTCCCTGTACGCGGGCTCGGTCCACTCCATGACTGAGCTCGCTATTGCCCGTGGCATCCAGGGGCTTGGCGCCGGCGGCTTGCTGGCATTGGCGCTGACCATCATCGGCGACATCGTTGCGCTGAAGGACAGGGCAAAGTACCAGGGCTATTTCATGTCCGTCTTCGGTATTTCCTCTGTTCTTGGCCCAGTAATTGGTGGCGCTTTCGCCGGCTCAGCCAACATCCTCGGCTTCGATGGCTGGCGCTGGGTGTTCTTCATCAACCTGCCTATCGGCCTTGCTGCGCTTGTGGTGGTCTTCCTGTACCTGCACCTGCCTGCCCGTCATGTGAAGCAGAAGATCGACTATTGGGGCGCGGCGGCCATCACTTTGGCCATCGTTCCGTTGCTGCTGGTTGCTGAACAAGGGCGCACGTGGGGATGGTCTTCGGGCGGGTCGTGGCTCTGCTACGGCCTCGGCGTCATCGGCATCGTGGCATTCCTGCTGGTTGAGAAGCGTGCCGGCGACTACGCGCTGATCCCGTTGCGCCTCTTCAGCAACACCACCTTCGGCTTGTCTTCGCTGTTGAATTTCATCATTGGTATCGGCATGTTCGGTGCGATTGCCATGCTGCCCATGTACTTGCAGCTGGTGAAGGGCCTCACCCCCACTGAGGCAGGCCTGATGATGATCACTTTCACCGTCGGCATCCTCTTCGGTTCCATTTCGGCCGGCCGGACCATCTCCTCATCCGGCGTTTACCGGATCTTCCCCATCCTGGGAACCGCGATCCTGGCAGCCGCGGCTACCGTCATGGGCTTCGTACTGGGAGTCGACACAGGCCTGTGGGTTCCCGGATTGATTGCGGTGTTCTTCGGTGTCGGCTTGGGCTTCTGCATGCAGCCGCTCACGCTTGCCATGCAGGTCTCGGTTCCGCCGAAAGATATGGGCGTGGGTACTTCCACGGCTGCGTTCTTCCGCTCCATGGGTGGCGCAGTGGGCACGGCAGTGTTCATCTCCATGCTGTTCAGCACGGCAGCTGACAAGATCGCCGATGGCATGAAGACGGCCGCGGCCAGCCCTGACTACCAAGCCGTCATGCGGGATCCAGCCGTGGCCTCAGACCCTGCGAATGCCAAGCTTTTTGATTTCTTCAAGAACGGCGCCAGTAACGACTCGCTGAACGACACCAGCTGGTTGCATTCGGCCAACAGCACGCTCACCCGGCCCATCACCGAAGGATTTGCTCAAGCCATCGATGTGGTCATGCTGACTGCGGCCGGGCTCATGATCATCGCGTTCCTGATCAGCTTCGCATTACCCAACAAGAAGCTCACGGATCCCAAGGCCGCGGCCAAGGATTCCGTTCCGGCGCACTAGCACCGGATTCAGCTCTCCACGGCGGCGGGCCTTGGGTTTGGCACCAGACCCAAGGGCCGCCGTCGTGCTTTGTGTTCAATTAGTTGACCCAACAAGGAGTTTCCAGCCCCGGAAACAAGCCCCTTGGAGCTATCAGGGAACACTCAGCTCACAGCCAGCCCCTATTGGGTTAAGAAAGTGAACACGGGTCATCTGGCAGGCCTTGACTGGAACTTGCGTGACGGGCCGTGCCACACTGTGTAGCGCGAGTGCACCGGCGTCCCCGTCGGAACAGCCGACGACGTCCCGCACCGCGATCCCACACCACCATTCCCCAAGGGAGTCCCATGTCCAGTTCCAGCACCGAAGGCGCACCCCCAGTTTCGCGGAAGGTGATCGGCCTGGCCGTTGCCGGCGCGGTGGGCGGCTTCCTCTTCGGCTTCGATTCGTCCGTTGTTAACGGCGCCGTGGACGCAATGGCGGACGAGTTCGTCATGAGCGAGGCAGTAACGGGCTTCGCCGTCGCGGTTGCCTTGTTGGGCTGTGCCGCGGGTGCATACCTGGCCGGCAAAGTAGCCGACCGCTACGGCCGCATCCCCGCCATGAAAATCGGTGCGCTCCTCTTCCTGGTGAGTGCTGTGGGAACCGGCCTGGCGTTCAGCGTGTGGGACCTCGTCTTCTGGCGGCTGGTTGGCGGGTTGGGCATCGGACTGGCCTCCGTTATTGCTCCCGCATACATTTCCGAGATCTCCCCGCGCCACGTGCGCGGGCGCCTCGCTTCACTTCAGCAGTTGGCCATCACCACCGGTATCTTTGCGGCGCTCCTTTCCGACGCTGTCCTTGCCAACACAGCCGGCGGTGCCGGTGGAATGCTGTGGCTGGGCATCGAGGCGTGGCGCTGGATGTTCATCGCGTGCGCCATCCCAGCTGCCGTGTACGGTTTGATCGCGTTCCGCCTGCCCGAGTCCCCGCACTTCCTGGTGCTTAACGGCAAGGAAGACCAGGCTCGCGGGATCTTCCAGCGGCTCATCCCGGGCGACGACATCGAACGGCACATCCGTGAGATCCGCGAGTCCATCCAGCAGGAAAAGCTTTCCACCAAGAAGGGCTCCCTCCGCGGCAACCGGTTCGGCCTGCTCCCCGTGGTGTGGATCGGCATCATCCTGTCGGTCCTGCAGCAGTTCGTGGGCATCAACGTGATCTTCTACTACTCAACGACGCTCTGGAAGGCAGTCGGGTTCCAGGAAAAGGACTCCCTGACCATCTCCGTTGCCACCTCGGTCACCAACATCCTGGTGACACTGGTAGCCATCGCGCTGGTGGACCGCATCGGCCGCCGGCCCATCCTGCTGACCGGTTCGATCGGCATGGCCGTCTCCCTGGCTGTCATGGCGTTGGCGTTCTCCTCGGCAACCGGAACGGGTTCCGAGATCTCGCTGCCCGGCGCTTGGGGACCCGTGGCCTTGGTCGCTGCGAACGTCTTCGTCGTCAGCTTTGGGGCTTCCTGGGGTCCGCTGGTGTGGGTCCTGCTGGGCGAGATCTTCCCGTCCCGTATCCGCGCCCGCGCCCTGGGCCTGGCCGCGGCCGCGCAATGGATCGCGAACTTTGCCATCACGCTCAGCTTCCCCATCATGGCGGCAGGTTCGCTGCCCCTGACGTACGCCATGTACGCGGCGTTCGCGGCGGCGTCGTTCTTCTTTGTGATGTTCAAGGTTCCCGAGACGAACGGCATGTCCCTTGAGCAGGCCGAGACACTGTTCGTTCCCAAGGGGGCGCCGGTAGCGCCGCTGCCGGTCACCTCGGACGAAACCAAGTAGACGCACAACGAGCCCCGCGGATTACCGCGGGGCTCGTTTTTTTGGTGGGAAGCGTTACACCAGGTGCGGCTCGTGCGAACTGAGGTAACTGCGGCCTCCGAAGGCTACGAGGATCGCGATCACCATGGCAACGGCGCCTGCGAAGAACGGCACCTGCGGGCCGAAGTGCTCGCCCAGCTGGGCCGCCGCGAACGGAGCCAGCGCTCCACCCATCCAGCGGACAAAGTTGTAGCCGGCTGACGCGACAGGACGCGGCGAATCCGAGACGCCCATGGCCAGCTCGGTGTAGACCGTGTTGTTGATGCCCAGCAGGGCACCGGCCAAGATGACAAGCACGACGACGGCAGTCACCGAGTGCCCCGCGGCCAGTCCCAGCCCGAGCAGGTCGAGCATCAGTGCGGCCAGCGTGCCGGTCAGGACCTTGACGGCACCGAAGCGCCTCTGCAGGACGGGAGCGACGAACACCGAGAAGACGGCCACGGCGACGCCCCAACCGAAGAACACGCCGCCGATCCCGTAAGCGTCCATGCCCAGGATGAACGGCGTGAAGGCCAGGATGGTGAAGAAGCCGTAGTTGTAGAACAGTGCGCTGGCGGCCGTGGTGCGGAGGCCCTTGTGCCCAAGCGCCAGCAGCGGGTCGCGGAGCCGCGATTTTTTGGCCGGGGCTGGTGTTTTAGGCAGCAGCGCCAGCAGAGCAATGAAGGCGGCGGCCATGAGGACTGCCGTGCCGAAGAACGGTGCACGCCACTGCCACCCACCAAGGAGTGCGCCCAGCAGTGGGCCAAGCGAGATACCCAAGCCAAGGGCGGCTTCGTACAGGATGATGGCCGTGCCGGTTCCACCGCTGGCCACGCCGACAATGACAGCCAGCGCCGTGGCAACGAACAACGCGTTGCCGAGGCCCCAACCGGCGCGGAAGCCCACCAGCTGTTCAACGCTGCCGGACAAGCCGGAGAGCGACGCGAACACCACGATGATCGCCAAACCGATGAGCAGGGTCTTCTTGCCGCCAATGCGGGAAGACACGAAGCCACTGATCAACATCGCGACCGCGGTCACCAGGAAGTAGCTGGTGAACAACAACGACACTTCGCTGGTGGACGCCTCGAGGTTCTTGGCGATCGCAGGGAGGATGGGGTCCACGAGCCCGATGCCCATGAACGCGAAAACTGCCGCTAGGGCGGTGGCCCATACAGCCTTCGGCTGTTTGAGGAGGGATGCTTTCTCAGCCTCGAGGGTGTTTTCGATGGTTGTTTCGGCGCTTGCTGAAGCGTCAGCCAACGGGCGTGACATTCAATGGCTCCTTGTCGGTGCGTTGATTCTGGTTAGTTCTGGAATGAACTGTTGAGCTTGGCGATCACTGGCAGTGCGGCCGCGAGCTGCTCAATCTCCTGGCTGCTGAGGCCGTGTAGCAGTTCGGCCACCATGGCGTTGCGCCGCTTGTCGGCAGACTCGACGGCGGCTTTCCCGGCGTGGGTGACGGCCACTTGGACGGCCCGGGAATCGTCGGGGTCGGGCTGGCGGGTGACCAGGCCTGCCCGCTCGAGCTTGATGATCTGCTCGGTGGCGCTCGGGACTTTGATCCCCAGGTTCTTGGCGATGTCGCCCACCCTGAGGCCGGCGTCCTGGATCATGGAGAGCAGGCTGAGCTGCGCGGCAGTGAGTTCGCCTTCCGGGTCCAGGCGGCGGAACATGTAGACGCCCAAACGGAGGGCCTCGCGGTATTCCTTCGCGAGGTTGGTAAGGGCGTTATCCGAAGTGCTCGTCATATTTAGGTAGCCTAATAGTTAGGGTACCTAATAGTCAAGTGGCTAGAGCGCGAGCTTCATGCCTTCGTGGCTCGCAACGAAGCCCAGGCGCTCGTAGAAACGATGCGCATCGACCCGTGACTTGTCCGTGGTGAGCTGGACCAGCGAGCAGCCCCGCTCCCGCGCCTGGTCAATGGCCCACTCGATCATCAACGCACCAACACCCTGGCCACGCAGGACATCAGACACCCGGACCGCTTCGATCTGCGCCCGCCACGACCCCTTCCGAGAAAGCCCTGGGAGGAAGCTGAGCTGGAAAGTGGCCACGACGTCGCCTTGGAGTTCGCCCACTACCAGAAGGTGGGAAGGGTCGCCGTCGATCGCGTCAAAAGCCAGCTCATAAGGGCCCAAATCCTCGAGGCTTTCGCGCGCGACCCCGAGCTGATCGTCAACGAGCAGCGCGAGGATCCGCGGCAGGTCGCCCTTTTGGGCGCGGCGGAGGCTGAAGACTCCAGGCTCGACGTCGGCGGTCATCAAAGTGGTTGCGGAACCGGATTCTGTGGTCACCAGCCCAGCATGCCATCTTCCCTGGAACTCAGTATTGCTAAGTACCGGTACCTAGTTCTACTATGTAGTGGTAGCTAGTAATACTGAGTAGCGAATGGAGGTGTCTGATGGGCAAGCAAATGACCGAGATGCTCAAAGGCACATTGGAGGGAATCGTCCTGGCCCTCCTGACCGGAAAGGCAGCGTACGGATATGAAATCACCACGTTGCTCCGGGAGCGGGGCTTCACCGAGATCGCTGAGGGCACCGTGTACGCGCTGCTGGTCAGGATCGAACAAAAGGGGCTGGTGGACGTCGAGAAGCGGCCGTCCGAAAAGGGGCCACCCCGGAAGGTGTACACGCTCAACGCTCAAGGCAAAACCGAACTGAACGAATTCTGGAACACCTGGAGCTTCTTGTCCGAACGACTTGAACAGCTCCGCAAGGAAGGGAACTGACATGGCAGCAAAATGGATCGAACTGGTCACCGGATCGCTCGAACAGAAGAAGCAGTACAAGCAAGCCAAGGCACGGCTGGATGCCTTGCCCGAGCCATACCTCACCGTAGCCACCGCCTTCAACCGGTACTTGATGTACTACGGCGGCGTGACCGAGGGCGACACCATGGTCCAGATGTTCACGGACTTCGCAGACCTGTGGGAGCGCGCCGCCGTCGACGGCACACCTGTCAGCGAGATCGTCGGCGAAGATCCGGTGGAGTTCGCCGAGTCCTTCGCCCAGGCATACGGCGGAAAGCGCTGGATTGACAAGGAACGCGAGCGCCTGCAGAAGGCGGTCAACAAAGCGAAAGAGGCAGAGTCATGACATCAACTGCAATCCGCGTTCAGGGTATCGAGAAATCCTACAAAGATCTCCATGTTCTCCGCGGGGTGGACTTCGAGGTAGCGTCAGGCAGCATCTTCGCCCTTCTCGGCTCCAATGGCGCGGGCAAGACCACCATGGTGAAGATCCTGTCCACGCTGCTCAAAGCGGATGACGGAACGGCCGCCGTCGAGGGTTTCGACGTCGCCGCCGAGTCGCTCCAGGTGAGGCAGTCCATCAGCCTCACCGGTCAGTTCGCCGCAGTGGACGAGGTCTTGACCGGCAAGGAGAACCTGGTGCTCGTGGCGAAGCTGCGGCACTTGAAGAACGCCGGGCAGATCGCGGACGAGCTCCTGGCGCAGTTCAGCCTCACCGAGGCCGGGCCCCGCAAGGTGGCAACGTACTCCGGCGGTATGCGTCGCCGGCTGGACATCGCCATGAGCCTGATCGGCAACCCGAAGGTGATCTTCCTGGACGAGCCCACCACCGGACTCGACCCGGAAGCCCGACTGGAGGTGTGGCAGATCGTCAAGAACCTTGCCAACAAGGGCACCACTGTCCTGCTCACCACCCAGTACCTCGACGAGGCCGAGCAGCTGGCAGACCGCATCGCCATCCTTCACGAGGGACGCATCATCGCCAACGGCACGCTCGCCGAACTCAAGCAGCTCCTTCCGCCGGCCAAGATCGAATACGTCGAGAAGCAGCCCAGCCTGGAGGACATCTTCCTGGCGCTCGTGGGCACAGGCAGCAATGATTCAGTAAAGGACAGGTCATGAACATCCACTTCTTCGCAGACACCTCTGTCCTGCTGGGGCGGTCCATGCGGCACATTTTCCGCAGCGTGGACACCATCATCACCACCGCGATCACACCCGTCGCCCTGATGCTGCTGTTCGTCTACGTCTTCGGCGGCGCCATCAGGACCGATACGGGGAACTACGTCAACTACCTGCTCCCGGGCATCATGCTGATAGCCATCGCTTCAGGCATCGCCTACACCGCGGTGCGCTTGTTCACCGACATGCAGAGCGGAATCTTCGAGCGATTCCAGTCCATGCCGATCGCACGCTCGTCGGTGTTGTGGGCGCACGTCCTGACCTCGCTCGTTGCCAACGGACTCTCACTGGTGATCATCGTGCTGGTGGCGCTCCTCATGGGGTTCCGCACCTCAGCCAGCGTGCTGGAGTGGCTCGCCGTGATAGGAATCCTGGCATTGTTCACCCTGGCGCTCACCTGGATCGCCATCATCGCGGGCCTGTCCGCCAAGTCGGTGGATGGCGCCGGTGGCTTCTCGTACCCGCTGATCTTCCTGCCCTTCATCAGCTCGGCCTTCGTCCCCACGGAGACCATGCCGGGACCGGTGCGCTGGTTCGCGGAGAACCAACCGGTCACCTCGATTGTGAACACCATCCAGGATCTGTTCGCGCAGCGCCCGGTGGGCAGCGACATCTGGGTCGCCTTGGCCTGGTGCTTGGGAATCCTGGTCCTCGCCTACGTATTTGCCACCGCGGCCTACAAGCGCCAAATCGCCTGATCCGAGCAACCAAAACAACGGCCTAAGCTCCCTTTCTCATCAGGGGAGCTTTCGCCATGCAGACCGATTCGCAATTGGTCAGACATTAGCTATAGCTTTATCGAACACATTTGTAACGGCCGTCACTATTATGGCGGGTCCTTCGAAGGGTTCTTGAACTAATGTCCGACCAGACAACACAGGGGCGACTCCGCTCCTCAAGCAGGGACAGCGAGCCCCACCTGTCACGCTCGCTCAGCAACCGCCACATCCAGCTCCTGGCCATCGGCGGCGCCATCGGAACGGGCCTCTTCATGGGCTCCGGCAAGACCATCTCGGTTGCCGGCCCCTCCGTGATCTTCGTGTACATGATCATCGGCTTCATGCTCTTCTTCGTGATGCGGGCCATGGGCCAGCTCCTGCTGTCCAACCTGAACTACAAGTCCTTCAGCGACTTCGCGGGCGATCTCCTGGGCCCGTGGGCAGGCTTCTTCACGGGTTGGACCTACTGGTTCTGCTGGGTAGTCACCGGCGTTGCGGACGTCATCGCGATCGCAGGCTACGCCAACGAGCTGTGGCCGGGAATCCAGCTCTGGATCCCGGGCCTGGCCACCATCATCATCCTTCTGCTCCTGAACCTGCCCACCGTCAAAGCCTTCGGCGAGACCGAATTCTGGTTCGCGCTCATCAAGATCGTGGCCATTGTTGCGCTGATCGTGGTGGGCCTGGTCATGATCTTCACCGGCTTCCAGTCCAACGCGGGAACAGCCAGCTTCACCAACCTCTGGAGCCACGGCGGGTTCTTCCCCAAGGAATTCATGGGCTTCGTGGCCGGCTTCCAGATCGCCGTCTTCGCGTTCGTGGGCATCGAACTGGTGGGCACAGCCGCCGCCGAAACCAAGAACCCGGAACACAACCTCCCCCGCGCCATCAACGCCATCCCCCTGCGCGTCATGCTCTTCTACGTAGGCGCCCTCATCATCCTGATGTCCGTCACCCCATGGACCGAGTTCAAGGCAGGTCAAAGCCCGTTCATCGCCATGTTCTCCCTTGCCGGGCTCGGCATGGCCGCCACTGTGGTCAACCTCGTGGTCCTTACCTCTGCCATGTCCTCGGCCAACTCCGGCATCTACTCGACGTCACGCATGGTCTACGGCCTGGCCAACGACGGCGACGCACCCAAGCTCTTCGGCCGGCTCTCCAGCCGCAAAGTACCCCAAAACGCACTGTTCCTCTCGTGCGTCCTGCTGCTGGCCGGCGTCGCGCTTCTCTACGCGGGCAAGGACGTTGGCGTTGCCTTCGACATGGTGACCACCGTGTCCGCCGTCTGCTTCATGTTCGTCTGGTCGATCATCCTGGCCAGCTACCTCGTGTTCCGCAAACGCCGGCCCGAGCAGCACGCCGCTTCACCGTTCAAGATGCCCGGCGGCATTGTGATGGTGTGGGTGGTGTTCGCGTTCTTCGCATTCCTGGTGTGGGCCCTGACCACGCAGCCGGACACACTCACCGCCCTGCTGGTGACGCCCATCTGGTTCGCAATCCTGGGTGTCGCTTACGCGGTGGTCCGGAAATCGCCCCTGCATCAGGCCCGCGTGGCCGAATGGAAGGCGATGGCAGACGCCGAAACCGCGGCAGCGCGCTAAACCCGCACACTGAAAGCACGACGGCGGCCACCCGGTTGGGTGCCCGCCGTCGTGCTTTTCTGTTTCCAACCCTCACTCACATCCCAACCGCTTCCCACCAACCCTCACTCACATCCCAACCGCTTCCCACCAACCCTCACTCACATTCCAACCGCTTCCCACCAACCCTCACTCACCGGCGCGGAAAGGCCCGGCGTCGGACACTCAGGTGAGTGCTCGACGCCGGGCCTTTAGGTGGAACATGAGAGAGCGTCACGCCCAACCGGGCGGAACATGAGAGAGCGTCAGAGCTCCGCTTGGCGGTCCTCCACGAGTTTCTGAAGCGCGGGGAACAGGGGGTGCGCAGGCGTGAGTTCCGTGATCCGTTCGACGGCGGCGGCCGCGTCCAGCTCGGACAGCAGCTTTCCGAGCTCCACGGCTTCGACATCCGAAGCATCGTCGAACCGAAGGGCTGCGGACATCGCCTCGAGCAGTGCCACGGGGGTGACGCCGCGCTCGGCCAGCTCAGCTGCCGGACCAACGAACCGCTCGTGCCGGCTGAGTTTCCGCAGGGGCGCACGGCCCACGCGGTTCACGGTGTCGGGAAGGTGCGGGTTGGTGAAGCGTTGCAGGATCTTCTGCACGTACGCCTCCTGCGCAGCCTCATCGAAACCGTGCTTGGCCACCAGGAGTTCCTTGGTCTCCTCCAGCACAGCCCGGACTTTGGCGGCCACCGAAGGATCAGCCATGGCGTCCGAGATCTTCTCGATGCCGGCCGCGTAGCCAAAGTAGGCCGCGGAAGCGTGGCCCGTGTTCACAGTGAAGAGCTTGCGCTCGATGTACGGTCCAAGCTCGTCCACGAAGGTCGCCCCGGGAATGACCGGAGCGTTGCCGCCGAACGGGGTCCGGTCGATGACCCATTCGTAGAACGTCTCCACCGTGACATCCAGGCCTTGGCCCGGCGCCTGGTTGGGGACAATACGGTCCACCGCCGTGTTCGCGAAAACAGCGACGGCGTCCAGGTCCCCGGCGGAGTCGTCCCAGGCGGCCCGGATCTCGGAGTGCAGCACATCAGTGGCATTGATGGCGTTTTCGCATGCCATCACCTGCAACGGCGGCAGGTCCACGGGGCGGGCGGCCAACCCGCGGGCGATCACCGGAGCGACGAACTTCAGGATGTGGGGCCCCACCGCGGTGGTGACCACATCCGCCGTCGAGATTTCCTCCACAACGGTGGCTTCCTGCGTCGCTGAGTTCAAAGCCCGGAAGCCTTCCACGGTCTTCACCGCAGGGTTGTCGCCAACCTCGTGGACGTCATAGCTGGTGGCCTCGGCGAGCTGGCTGATCAGGGCGTCCGCGACGTCGGCGAACACCACCTCATAGCCCGCTTCGTGGAGCAGCAACCCCACGAAGCCGCGCCCGATATTACCTGCCCCGAAATGGACTGCCTTCACTATGAGTTGACCTTTCCGAACAGTTCCAGGACTTCCTCAACCGTGGTGGCCTCCTCCAACTGGGCAACCTGCGCCTTGTTGGTGAAGATCTTCGCGATGGAGGACAGGATGTGGAGGTGTTCATTGTTGATGCCGGCCACGCCGACCACGAACTTCACCTGCTTGCCGCCCCAATCGATGCCCTCGGGGTAGCGGATGATGGACACTGCCGAGTGCATGATGTGCTCTTTGGCGTCGTTGGTGCCGTGCGGAATGGCCAGGAAGCTGCCCATGTAGGTGGACACCGATTCTTCGCGCTCGTGCATGGCGTGGACGTAGCTCATGTCCACTGCGCCACGGTCCAGCAGGAGCTGCCCGGCTTCGTCGATCGCCGAGTCGCGGTCTCCAGCCTTGCCGTTGAGGATCACGCTTTCGCGCAGCAGTACTGATTTACCTTCGACGTCGGCGGCAGGCTCGGCAGCGTGCGCACCATGGGCGCCGGCTGCTGTTGCTTCGGCAGTTCCGTCAGCGTCCGCGACGGCGGGGCCTGAACCGGCGGCAGAGCCTTCGGTGTTGCTGGTCTTCACGAGTTCGACGATGTCGTCATACTTGGGGCTGTTCATGAAGTTGTCCACCGAGTAGTGCACTGCACTGGAGGTCTTCGGCTGGGCGCGTTCGGTCAGGTCCTGGTGGGTAACGACGACGTCGTAAGTGTCACTCAGGTTGGCGATGGCCGAGTTGGTGACCTTCACGTCCGGGAAGCCGGCCGCCTTGATCTTGTTGCGCAGGACCGAAGCGCCCATGGCGCTGGAGCCCATGCCGGCGTCGCAGGCGAACACGATGTTCCGTACGGGACGGGTCAGTACAGCCACATCGCTGCGGCCGCCGGCGTCGCCCACCAGTGCGGAGGAGACCGAGCTCTTCTTTCCCTTCATGGCCTCCATTCGGGACGTGGCCGCGGAAAGATCGTCCTCGCCCTTGTTCTTGGAGGTACGCAGGATCAGCGAGGCAATGAGGAAGGACACCGTCGCTGCAAGGACAACTGCGAGGATGACGCCAATGTAGCTATCGCGTGAAGTCTGGGCAATGACAGCAATGATGGAACCCGGTGCTGCCGGAGCAACGAGGCCGGAGTTGGTGATGGCCAGGGTTGCGATGCCCGTCATGCCGCCACCGATGGCAGCGAGGATGAGGATCGGCTTCATCAGGACGTACGGGAAGTAGATCTCGTGGATGCCACCAAAGAACTGGATGATGGCAGCGCCAGGAGCAGATGCCCGTGCGGCGCCGCGACCGAAGAACATGTACGCCAGCAGGATGCCCAGGCCCGGGCCGGGGTTGGCTTCGAGCAGGAACAGGATGGACTTGCCGTGTTCAAGCGACTGCTGGATACCCAAGGGGGTCAGCACACCGTGGTTGATGGCGTTGTTGAGGAAGAGTACCTTGGCGGGCTCGATGAAGATGCTGGTCAACGGCAGCAGGCCGTTGTTGACCAGGAATTCGACCACGCTGCCTGCGCCTTCCGTGAAACGCTTGACGACCCAGGAGAGGCCGTAGAAGCCACCCAACGCCAACGCTGCACCCCAGATGCCGGCGGAGAAGTTGTTCACCAGCATCTCGAAGCCCGGACGGATCTTGCCGTCCCACAGGCGGTCGATCTGCTTCATGGTCCAGCCGCCCAGCGGGCCCATGATCATGGCACCGATGAACATGGGCGAGTCCGTACCGGCAATGACACCCATGGTGGCAATGGCGCCAACGACGCCACCACGGACGTCGTAGACCATCCGGCCGCCGGTGTAGGCGATCAGGAGCGGAAGGAGGTACGTGACCATGGGGCCAACGATGCCGACGTTGGGGGCACCCTTGTCATTGGTGCCGAACCCACCCAGTTCCGGGACCGGAATCCAGCCGACTTTGATGAACAAAGCCGTGATGAGGCCCCAGGCGATGAAAGCGCCAATGTTGGGCATGATCATGCCGGACAGGAATGTTCCGAACTTTTGGACACCAACGCGGGCGCTGGTGCGGGGCTTCGCAACTGTCTCTGTTGCCATGTGAATTCCTAACGTGTATCCCGCGGCGGCGCGGGTCAGTCGATACAGATCGAGCGAGAACAGCCTTAGGAGCTGCTGGAAATGCGGTGAAGCCACTCAAGGAAAAGCTTCAGTTCAGAGCTGGATAGTTGGTCCGAATGCGAGGCCTGCAGTGCCGCATTCAGGGCGATTGCCGCAACAACAACCGAGGACTTGCCGGAGTCGTCCGCTGCGGCGCCACGGGCGGTGTCCGTGGAGACGGCAAAAATCATGGAATCCCGGGTCATCGTTGAGAGCTCGAGGTTCCGTTCTTCCACCGGTTCTGCGATCAGCATGAGCGTGACGCCCACGTTGGCCGCAAGGATGCTTCGTGCCGCTTCGCGGGGCGGCACGTTGATCTGACCGGAGATAGCGGCCTTGTTCAGCATCTCTTCCAGAAGCGCTTCAGCATCGGCCACGATTGCTGGGCGGCTTTCCGGCCTGATGTTGCCGAACATCACCAGATACAGATGGGGTTGGGTCAGGCCGAACTGGACGTGGTTGTCCCACATCCGCCGGACATCTTCCAAGGGCTCCCCGGACGGTGCAAAATCCCGCTCCCCCGCCACGTACTCTTCGAAACCGGCGGAAACGACGGCGTCGAAAAGCCCTTCTTTGTCACCAAAGTGGTGGTAGAGCGTGGGCGCCGTGACCCCGGCAAGCTTGGTGATCTGGCGCGTTGAGACCGCTGACCCTTCCGAATTCGCCAGCAATTCGGCAGCTGCGCGAAGCAACCGAATTTTGGGCGGAAGCTGGTCATCGAAACTCATAACCGCTACCCTAGCACCTATAGCGTTGCTATATGAAGTGGCTCACAAGAGTTATTTATGGGGCTCCCGGTGCCGTCGCCGGCGGGTCTGAACCAACAAGCAGGAACAGAGGATTCAGTGCAGAATTTCCAAGGCGTAGGGGTAAGCCCTGGCCGCATCATTGGTTCCGTCCGCCAGATGCCCAAGCCGGTGAGCGAACCGCCGTCGGGCGAAAGGTTGGCCGCGGGATTGAGTCCGGAAGACGCCGTCGCCGGCTTGAAGGCGGCAGCCCAATCCGTCCACGACGAGCTCAAGGGCCGCGCGGACACTGCCTCAGGCGATGGCAAAGCCGTCCTGGAGGCCACGGCCCTGATGGCCAAGGACACCATGCTCCTGAAATCGGCAGCCAAGCTGATCAACGCCGGTTCCTCCCCTGAACGCGCCATCTGGGAGGCCGGTGCATCCGTCTCCGAAATGCTGCACAACCTCGGGGGCTACATGGCCGAACGCGCCACGGACGTCCTGGACGTGCGGGCCCGCATCGTGGCCGAACTTCGTGGCGTGCCCGCTCCCGGCATCCCGTCCTCCGAAACCCCCTTCATCCTTGTGGCCGAGGACCTCGCCCCCGCCGACACCGCGACGCTGAATCCGGCCGTGGTGCTCGCCTTGGTAACGTCCGGAGGCGGACCACAGTCGCACACCGCCATCATCGCGCGCTCACTCGGCCTGCCGGCAGTGGTTGCCGCCCACGGCGTCGACTCGATCGCCGACGGCTCCGAAGTGTACGTGGACGGCGCGGCCGGATCTGTCACCCTGGAACCGGGCGAGGAACAGCGCGCAGCTGCGACCGCCTGGGCGGAAACCTCCGCCACCCTCGCCGAATTCGACGGAAACGGTACGACGGCGGATGGCCACCTGGTACCGCTCCTCGCCAACGTCGGAGGTGCCAAGGACGCCGTGGCAGCCGCCGGCCTCGGAGCCCAGGGCGTCGGCCTTTTCCGCACCGAATTCTGCTTCCTGGAACGCGACACCGAGCCCTCCGTGGACGAGCAGGCAGCAGCGTACAAGGCCGTGTTTGATGCGTTCCCGGGCAAGAAGGTGGTCCTGCGGACCTTGGACGCCGGCGCCGACAAGCCCCTCCCGTTCCTCACGGACGCCACCGAACCCAACCCCGCGCTGGGTGTGCGTGGTTACCGCACGGACTTCACCACGCCGGGTGTCCTTGAGCGCCAGCTCGAAGCCATCGCCCGGGCAGCTTCCGAATCCGAGGCCGACGTCTGGGTCATGGCTCCCATGATCTCCACGGCGGCCGAAGCCGGACGCTTCGCCTCGCTGTGTGCTGCGGCCGGGATCAAGACACCGGGCGTGATGGTGGAGGTTCCCTCAGCCGCCCTCACATCCGCCACCGTCCTTCGCGAAGTCGGGTTCGCCTCCCTCGGCACCAACGACCTCACGCAGTACGCCATGGCCGCCGACCGCCAACTGGGCCCCCTCGCCGAGCTCAACACTCCCTGGCAACCTGCAGTGCTCCGCCTGGTGCAGCTCACGGTGGAAGGTTCAGCCCAGGAAGGCAACAACAAGCCGGTGGGTGTCTGCGGTGAGGCAGCCGCGGACCCGGCCCTCGCCGTCGTACTGACCGGGCTGGGTGTCACCACGCTGTCCATGACTGCGCGCTCCTTGGCTGCAGTCGGCACCGTGTTGAAGACCGTCACGCTGGAACAAGCACAGGAGCTGGCCCGCCTTGCCCTGTCAGCTCCCAGCGCCACCGAAGCGCGCGACTGGGTCCGCGCCAAGCTTCCCGTGCTTGAAGAGCTCGGGCTTTAACCCCTATCCGTCCGGAATACCAGGAGAAAACCATGCCTGAACGCACAGCCACCATCGCCAGCCGCTCCGGCCTGCACGCCCGCCCGGCCGCACTCTTCGCGGAGGCAGCCGGCGAACAGCCTGTGGAGGTCACCATTGCCATGCAGGGCGCCCCTGCCGATGACGCGCTCGACGCCGCCAGCATCCTTTCGCTCATGACGCTCGGCGCAGCGAAGGGGGACGTTGTGGTGCTGCGGGCCGAGGGCGATGGCGCCGATGCCGCGCTGGACGCACTGGTGAAGCTGCTGGAGACGGACCTGGACGCGGAATAGGTTCTTCCGGGCTAGGCTTCTGGCATGGCACTGATAGCTCCCCGCGTCACGGCCGGCCTCCCCGCCGACGACGCCCGGAATCTCGCGCGTTCCCTCCAGGACAGCAACGACATCACTGTGTTCGTGGATGGCACAGTCCACCGCCTGCCCGATCAGGCGAGGGACGCCGTCGTCGACCTCCTTGCCCGGCTGGGCCGGGGCGATACGGTGACGGTCAGCAGCGTGGAGGAAATGCTCACCACATCCCAGGCAGCGGAGCTCGCGGGCATCTCGCACACGTATCTGCGCAACATGACCGATCGTGGCGAGATTCCCGTGGAGTACCGGGGCACGCATCGTCGGATCCGGCAGGCAGCCATCATGGAGTGGCTTGAAACGCAGCGAAAGAAGCAGTCCGAGGACCATGACGAAACCAACGATTAGGCAGCGGCCCACGTTTGAGGTTGCCGAGGTCGAGGTTTCGGGACTGGTTGGTCGGATCCATTGGACCGCTGGGACACCCGCGACTGGCTCCGGGGACGAACCGGCGTACGTCCTGATCCATGGCATCGGGGTGTCGCACCGGTATTTGTCGCGGCTCCACGCCGTTCTCGCCGCCCACGCACCAACCTACTCTTTCGACCTGCCCGGTTTCGCGGGGACCGCCAAGCCGGACAGGCAGCTCCAGGTGGAGGATTATGGTGCCTTCATCGCGGAAGCCTTGGCGTCCCGGGGCATCGATCGGTACGTCCTGGTGGGTCATTCCATGGGTGTGCAGTTTGCCATCGAAGCGGCATTGCATGCGCCCGAGCGGGTCCAGCGCCTGGTGTTGATGGGGCCGGTGGTGGATTCGAGGCACAAGAGTATCCTCCGGCAATCGCTGGCGCTTACCTTGGACGGCGTCCTGCGAGAAAGTCCCTCGTCCAATTGGATCGTCATCTCCGACTACTTCCGATGCGGGCTCCGCTGGTACCTCACCGAACTCCCGGTGATGATGGGCTATCCCACCGAAAAGCGGCTGGCCGGCATCAAGGTGCCTGTGCTGGTCCTGCGCGGAAGCCGGGACCAGGTGGCAGGCCCCGACTGGTCGCTCCGGCTCTCCCGAACCGTGGACCAAGGGCGCTTGGTGGAGATTCCCGGAGTGGGGCACGTAGCGCAGCATATGCGCCCGCAAGCGGTGGCGGACGCCATCCGCAGCTTCGTCGCCGCGACCACACAGCACAGTTAGGCCACCCAGCACAGTTAGGCGCTGGGGCACGACGCCGGAGCCTGGGTTGGGTGCCCCTTGTTGGCTCCGGCGGGATCACGCTAGGCTGGCCAGGCAAGCGAATAGTAAGTCTGCTTACGAAAGGGTTTGACCATGACCAGCTATGACCCGGAAGACGATCCCCAAACCTTCGGCGTGAGCGGCGCGACCGGACCCTTCGACACCACCGCCGATGCGGACAGCATCCACGAAGATCCGGACATGCGCCAGGACGAGGACGACGATCCCGCGGCCTCTGCCAACCCTGATCCCCTGGACGGCAACGTCACGGGATTGGAGCCAGGCGGAGGGGTACCCCCGGGCGAAACGCCGCCGGCCGAAGGCAGCATGAGCAGCGACCAGGGACACGAAGAGTAATTTCGTCGCTACCCCGCTGTTACGTTGCGGGCCGACAACGTAACAGCGGGCTGGCAACGTTCTACGGCAGGCTCAGGATCTCCCCGAGATCGTAATCGGCAGGCTCCTCCAGTTGCGCGTACGTGCAGCTCTCCGGAGTCCGGTCCTGCCTCCAGCGGCGGAACTGCGTGGTGTGGCGGAACCTGTCGCCCTCCATATAGTCGTACGCCACTTCGATCACAAGCTCGGGGCGCAGTGGCACAAACGAAAAGTCCTTGCCCCCGCTCCACCTGCTTTGCGCACCAGGCATCCGAGAACCACCGGCAACCTCGTCCTGCTTGGCCCACTCGCCCCACGGGTGATCAGCGAGATCCACCTGGTAGGGCTCAAGCTCGGCAACCAGTGCTTCCCGCTTGGCCATGGGGAACGATGCCACCACCCCCACGTGGTGCAGCCGACCGGCGTCGTCGTAGAGCCCCAACAACATGGAACCCACCACCTTCGCAGTTTTGTGCCAGCGGAACCCGGCCACCACACAGTCCGCGGTCCGAACATGCTTGGTCTTGAACATCACGCGCTTATTGGGTTGGTAGGTTCCATCCAGCGGCTTGGAGAGAACCCCGTCCAGGCCCGCGCCCTCCAACTGCACGAACCATTCCTTGGCCCGCTCGAGGTCTGTTACCGCCGGAGTCACATAGACGGGCGGTTCGGCCCTGGCCAAGGCCGATTCCAGGATGGCCCGGCGCTCCGAGAAGGGCCTGCCCATCAGGTCTTCCTCGCCCAGGGCAAGAATGTCGAACGCGACCATGGAAGCCGGCGTTTTCTCGGCGAGCATCCTGACCCGGCTGTCCGCGGGGTGGATCCGTTGCTGGAGGACCTCGAATTCCAACCTGTTGCCCTCGATCAGGACGATCTCACCGTCGATCACACACTTCTCCGGGAGGTTCTTCCTCAGCGCCTCAACCAGCTCGGGAAAGTAGCGCGTCATGGGCTTCTCGTTGCGGCTGCCCAGGATGACCTCGTCCCCATCCTTGAAAACGATGGTCCGGAAGCCATCCCACTTCGGCTCGTAGTGACCCACATCGGGGATGTCCGGAACTGATTTGGCAAGCATGGGCGAGACGGGCGGCATCACTGGCAGGTCCATAGGAAATGTCTACCCTGCCGTCGGACGCCGAAGCTAGTCTTAGGCGGTGGATATCTTGGCCGTGTTTGGGGCAGTACTCGGAGTTCCAGCACCAGTAGCCGGCTCCCGCGCCGGCCCCGAAGCCTAGGCGCACGGAGCCTCCCGCCTAGCTCGACGTACCGTCCGTTACATTAATGTGACTTTACTTTCCGGCTCATGTACCGTCGTAGGGCGACCCGTATCTCCGCTGGGCCGCTTCCGGATTGACGCCGAGCTCTGCCGCAATCCGGGATCCGCCAGACCCGCGGCAGAGGCGGGGGACCCACAAGTTCCCGGACTTTCCAAGTCCTCGGGGTGAAGCCGCTTCGGCGGCCGGACGGCCTCGTCCGAACCCGACAGCTAACCTCGAAGGCGTTGAGAGGCAACCACCATGTCCCCAACCATGGATCAGCCGCGCCGCGCCCTCATCGAACGCGAGCGCACCAAGCCAACCGGACGCCGTCGGGCCGAACCCAGCGGATCCGCCACCGAAGCAGCCACGGCGCCTCAGGCACCAAGTACGACGCCGGAACCCGCCGCTGCTGCCCAGCCCACCACGCGCGCGGCTGCCCGGGCAGCCGAGCGGGAAAGGGCAGCCCGGGCTGAAGCCGAACCCGCAGAACCGGCCACCGCCGCGATCCCGGCAGTGCAGGCCGCCCAGGCCGCGGCACCGAGGTCCACCACTCCGGGCCCTCCCACTGCAGCCATCCCCATCGTCGACGTTGCCAAGCCGGCACCCAAGCCGGACACGCAGCAGTCCACACCACCGGAGCCCGCCACGGCAGCCATCCCCATCGTCGACGTTGCCGGGCCGGCACCTACTCCCGTCCCCGCCAGGACCGGCTTTGGCTCGTCGTCGTCGTTCAACCGCGAACCCCAAGCCGTGCTTCGAAAGGCCGCATCGGTCAAGCAGATGAGCCAGCGTATGGCCGTTGTTGCCGGCGCTGTAGGACTGGTGCTCACAGCGGGAGGTCTCGGCCAGGCCCTTGAGCTGCCGTTCTTCGGCCATGAAACCCCCGCCCAAGATGCGAGCGCCCATGGGGACAGGGAGTCGGGCTCGGCTGCGCCCGGGCCTCGGGCTTCCTATTCCACCGCGTCCTCACCGTCGGCCTCGTCGGCAGCGCCAACAGCGTCATCCTCATCGGCAGCTGGCCAGCCGGCGACCGTCCCCGAGGCACCTTCTGAGGTGTCGCCGTCGTCGGTTCCGGCCCCGCACGTCTCGCTTGCGGCCCCGGTTTGGGTTCCTTCGGCGGCGCCGTCGGCGGCTAACCCGGCGCCGGGCGCCTCCGCGGCAGTCCCGACGCAGCCTGCCCCGGCCCCCACCGATGTGCCCGCCGATACAGTCACCACGGCGCCGTCTCCGGCCCCGACAACCACGCCGACGCCGACCACCACCCCGACGCCCGCGCCGACACCCACGCCGACGTCGACCGCCACTCCCAAGCCGCGCCCCACCGGGAACCCCACCGCCGGAACGAACCCGCAATCCACTGGGACCGCCCTCGACGCGATCCTGGACGCCGCCAAGAAGGCCGTGAAGTGAGCACCCGGCTACCCCGTACGGCAACGCCGATCGGATGGCATGGCCGGTACTGCACCAGCAGCCGGACCGCCACCTTCAGGCGAAGGATGGGCCGCTGGAGCTGCCAGCGGTTGAGGCGTTCCTAGTCCTCGGATCCCCGAAACAGGGAGCACAGGCCGCCTAGATCCTGGGTCGCCGTGCCCAGCGGTGTGCTTTCAGGGCCGCATGCAGTTCAAGCCGGATCGCGCCGCTCAACGGGTCAGCCCCGATGAGCTGGCGGATCCGGCCCAGCCGGTTGTAGATGCTGCTCCTGTGGAGATGGAGCTTCGCTGCGACGTCCTGGACGGAACCGTCATTGTCGTAGAGCAACTCCAGGACCGGGAGGAGCTCGCCGTTCCTGTCCTGGTCCTCCAGCGTCCTGTAGTGGACCGATCCGGTGTCATCCCAGCCACCGGGCGCCAAAAGGCGATCAAAGAGTTGGTAAACCCCTACGGCTCGGCTTTCCACGAGCTCGCCGAGCGGCAGGTCAACCGCGGCAGCCTGGGCCGCTACTTTGGACTGGCGGTAGGCGCTGGAGATCTGCCGGATCACCTGGAATGGTTCACTGATGCCAAGGATGACGCGGTCCACCGTCCTTCCGGCGCGCTTGGCGAGTTCCAGTTGGTAGTGCACCAGTACCTGTGCATGGTCTGCCCTCCCGCCTGATTCCCGGAACAGGACCACCGAATGCGTCTCGGTTCCGGCACTGAACAAGGCGGCGTTGACACCGATCGTGGACTGCAGCGCCGCCGAGCGGTGGGTGAGGGTTGCTGCGATGGGGTCGACGGCGGACCCGGCACCGTCCGGGTCGAGGATGGTCACCAGCTGCCACGGACCCCGCCCTTGGATTTCCTTCCACCCGGCTACGGCAGCCACCGCGTTGGACTCGCCGTTGCAGGCCGAAAGGAACTCCTGCTCGCGGCGGCGCCGAAACTCTGATTCGGCCGTGTTGGAGTCGAGGAGCAGTCCCGCCAACAGGTCCAGTTCGTCCCGTACGCCTGGCAGTTCGGCGAGTATCGCCGTCGCGCTTTGCTCTTCAGCGTCCAACTGCACCCACAGGTAGCCGACCCGGAATCCGCGGACCAGTAGCGGGACGCAGACCCGGCCCAACATCCCGAGTTGGTCGTTGGCGGGAACCACCACCGGGCGTACTGCCGTGGAGATGCCGTGGGACAGCTGCCAGGCGCTGACGTCGGTGGGGACGCGCTTGCTGAGCAGGAAGTTCACGCGGACGCGGTCGGCGTGCGACTGGTTGGAGCTGTAGGCGAGGAGGACGCCGTCGAGGTCTTCCAGTGACAAGCCGCGGCCGAGCTTCAACGCGACGCGTTCTACGATCTGTTCCACGTCCTGCTGCATCTGGAAAGCGTACCAACAGGAGGCGACACCTGACGCTTGAGTGCTCGACAAATGTCGAGTCCATATGAAGAAGATCGTTGAATTTCCGGCCTTTTGCTGACTGGTAGCCTTGGGCTTCCATGTCGCCTGCCTCACAGCCGGATTTATTCTGGAACCACAGCCCGCAACACATTTTCGGCCGAAGAGGCCGCTAACGATGGAGCCCACAAATGATCATCGGCGTCCCCAAAGAAATCAAGAACAACGAATTCCGCGTAGCCATCACGGCCGCAGGTGTCCACGAATTCCGCACGCACGGACACACCGTTCTGGTTGAGCGCGGCGCAGGCCTCGGCTCGGGCATCACCGATGAGGAATACTCGATCGCCGGCGCCGAAATCGTCAACGAAGCCGATGACGTCTGGGGTCGTGCGGACATGGTCATGAAGGTCAAGGAACCCATCGCGGCCGAGTACCACCGCTTCCGCAAGGGCCTGATCCTCTTCACCTACCTGCACCTCGCCGCAGAGCCCGAGCTCACTGCCGAGCTCATCAACTCCGGCGTCACGGCCATCGCCTACGAAACCGTGCAGGAAGGCCGCGCCCTTCCGCTGCTGGCACCGATGTCCGAGGTAGCAGGCCGCCTCTCCGTCGTGGTCGGCGCTTCCTCGCTGATGGCTCCGGCCGGCGGTAAGGGCGTGCTGCTGGGCGGCGTTCCGGGTGTCCGTCCGGCCAAGGTTGTTGTCCTGGGTGCCGGCGTTGCGGGAACCAACGCCGCTGCCATGGCGCTGGGCCTCGGTGCTGATGTCACCATCATGGACATCAACATCAACCGGCTGCGCGAACTCGATGCCCTCTACCAGGGCCGCCTGAAGACCGTTGCCTCCAACGCCTACGAGATCGAGAAGTCAGTTATCGACGCAGATCTCGTGATCGGCTCCGTCCTGATCCCGGGCGCCAAGGCTCCCAAGCTGGTGACCAACGAGCTCGTTGCCCGCATGAAGCCGGGCTCGGTCCTGGTGGACATCGCCGTGGACCAGGGCGGCTGCTTCGAGGACACGCACCCCACCACCCACCAGGAACCGACGTACAAGGTCCACAACTCGATCTTCTACTGCGTTGCCAACATGCCTGGCGCCGTTCCGAACACCTCCACGTACGCACTGACCAACGTCACCCTGCGCTACGCCGTGGCACTGGCCAACCTGGGCGTCAAGGCCGCCTTCGACCGCGACCCCGCCCTGGCTGCCGGCCTCAACATCGCCGCCGGCCACGTGGCACACCACTCCGTTTCCGAGGCGCACAACCTGCCCCTCGTCAACGACTGGCACAGCCTGGTTTCCGCCTAACGGGCAAAACCACAACCGCCCGACGGCGGGGTGCGGCTTCCACACGAAGCCGCACCCCGCCGTCGTGGTTTAAGGCGTGCCGAGATGGCAGAAAATGCCAATGTTCCTGACGAACATTGGCATTTTCCGTCACTTCGAGGGGATGACGGGCGGTGAGGGTTCCACATGGATGGGAACGGGTACCGGGAGGTCCGATGGGCGAAGCTTTCCCGGGTCGATTGTGGGAGGAACCACGGCCGGAGGCGTCACGGGTACTGCCGGGGGTGTGGGAATGACCCCATTGCCGGGCTCGCCCCGCGAGGGAACCTTGGGTGCTTTTGTTGCTGCGCTCCCGCCGGGTTGCGCCTGGGAACCGCGTTCATGGGCGCTTGGCTCCGGCAAAGCGGGCGCCTGGCCGGGTTGGCTCTGCACAGGAGTGGGCCTGACGTCCCCGGAAGGCGACTCAGTGGTCGAACCCGCCGGTCCACCCTGTTTCGGAGCGGATCCCGCGCCGGGCGCCAGCTGTGAAACCACCGAACCGATGGCTGCCCCAAGATGCTGGAAGGCGCCCGGGATGCCACCCTCGGACGCGGCCGCAGCCGTAGCACCGCCAGCCAGGGAGACAACAACGGCCAGGCCGGCAATGGCGGCGCGGCGCTTCTTCCGTCTCCGCGCGGCAAGTTCGTCGTGTGCGGCAGGTTCGTTGTGTGCGGCAAGTTCGTCGTGTGCGGCAGGTTCGTTGTGCGCGGCAGGTTGGTCGCGCACCGCGGGGGCCGGGACCATCAGCGCCCGGACGGCTTCAGACGGCAGAGGCGCCGTGGCCGCCAGTGAGCGGAGTTCGAGCAGTTCGGCGCGGACCCCGGCATCGCCCTCCAACCCGGAACCGGCCAACAGGTGGTCGATCGCTTCCGCGTCGTGCCGCCCGCGGGGCGGAAAATGTTCGCTCATGATGTGCCGTTCGTTTGTTGTGCCCGTTTCTTCAGTGCGCCCAATGCCCTGCGCTGCAACTGCTTCACCGCTCCTTGCGACTTGCCCATGATGGCCGCTGTCTCCTCAACGGAAAGATCGGCAACGACCCTCAGCGCCAGCACTTCCCGGTAGTCGTCCGCGAGGCCCTCCAGGAGGTCCGAGACCCCCAGGCCAGCGTCCCGCCCGAACGCCTGGTCCTCAGCCGAGGGGGCGCGCCGGCCATCCAGGTCCTGTTCGTAGGGCGTGGAAGCGGGTGTTCGTGCACGTTTGCGGTAGTAGTCCACCATGCGGGCGTGGGCAATGGAAAACACCAGGGATTTTGCCCCTTGCAGCCCGCCTTGCAGTGTTTCGAGTTGCGGATGGAGGGCCAGGAAGACGTCCTGCGTGACGGCTTCGGGGTCGTCCACGCCCCGGGCACGGAGGTAGCCGAAGACCGGCCCCGCGTAGCTGTTGTAGGCAGCCGTGAAGAGCAGCGCGGGGTCGTCCTGATCCGCCTGCACATATTCATCAGCCAAAGGGTCAAGCACCCGTGGACGCCTCCATCCCACGTTACGTAGCGGGGCTCCTTGTCCTAAGCCAAGGAGCCCCGCCTTTAAACCGTAGCCCCTGTCCGCTTAGCGGACAGAATCGAGGGAAGATCCTGGAACGGCCGGAACGTGGCTGGGAACCTGCACCGGGACTGCGGGTGCAGCCGGGGTGGCGGGAACCGCGGGGACCGCGGGTGCAGCCGGAACCGCGGGGACGGCAGGGACCGCGGGCGTTGCCGGCAGTCCGGACGTGGCGGCAGCATCGACGTCGGCGTTTGCCTTCGCGGAGCCGTCCACCTTCAGACCGGCAGCCTTACCGGCGTCGACGACGGCCTGGCAGTGCGCCTCAACCTTTGCCTCGCCGCCGGCGGCAATCGCCAGGGACTTGAAGCCCTGGACCGTGGTGTCGGACTTGAGTCCGCCATTGAGGAATGACGTGCAGAGGCCGAAGGCCTCCGGTGAGGTGGCGAGGGCGCGCTGGGCTGTGGCCTTCGCGTCGGATACAGCGTCGGCGGCCTTTGCCTGACCCGCATCGGCAGCGTCAGCGGCCTTGGACTGCGCGGTCCCGACGGCGTCAGTCACCTTGGACTTGGCCGTTTCGGTCGCGGCGGCTGCTTCGGACGTGACTGCTTTGGCGGTGTTCCCGTCGACCGGGGCCGGAGCGCCAACAAAATCATGCGCCGTCTGCTGGAAACCGTGGGGAAGCGCGCCGTTGAAGGCAGCTACGCCTGTTCCGCCGGCGGCCACGGCTCCGGCGGCCAGGACGCCCGCGGCGACTTTGCTGGTGGCAAGGACAGTGAACAAGGACATAAAACCCTCCGAAAAACTTGGGATTGCCCCGGCAGCTGTTGGGTCGCTGCCGGATGATCAATGCACGGGCATGACCCGTACACCCCCTACATCGCTGGGGACTGCGACGAGGTTACGCACCTGCTGAAAGTTTTTTGGCGGGCTTTATTCACACCGGCAGTTCTCCCCATGGCAGCCCTGCCTGGCACTGGTTATGCTCGGGAGACGCCTGGCGCCAAACTGGCCTGCAGGTTTTCAAATGTCGCTACGTTCAGGGGATACGTGATGGGACTGGTTTGGTAATGGCACAGGGATTGGTGGGCGCCGACGTCGGAGATCTCCGGCGGCTATCGGCAGTAATGGACTCTGAGGCCCAAAAGATCAGTGACCTGCGGCAGCAGCTCAACGCATTGATCCAGCAAGGCAACTACTGGCGGGGCAACGACGCCGACCGCTTCCGCAGTGCCTGGCACAGTGATCTCCAGGGCCGGCTGGGCGCCGCAGCAGCATGCCTCAAGGAGAACGCCCGGGCCTTGAAACTCAATGCCGAACAGCAGGAGCAAGCCTCCCTGGGCGGGCCGGGGCGTGGGCTGGGTGATGGAAAGGGCAGGAGCGGCTCAGGGACACTGGGTTTCACATTTAATCCCACTACCTACGGCCCCGTCACAGTTCAAGGTGAGGGTTCTTTCGACAGCCAGGCAACGGGTGAAACGCATGGCTCCATGGGACCGGGCGGGATCGCAGTGGGCGGCTCCGGCGAAGCATCCACTGGCGGGCAGATGACGTGGACGGCCAACGGCGGATACGGGCCCATGGACACCACTGTCACCAATGAAACGTTCGTGGGAGCCCGCGCCAACGGCGAGTTTGAGGCCAGCGTGCCGTTCGGGCTCGGACTCCCCCACGCCAGCGCCAACGGTGAAGCGTTTGCGGGGGCCGAGAACACCACCACGGTTCGCTCCGAGTTCTTTGACGGCTGGATCACCAACACCTCCACAACCCGGGCCATGACCGGTGTAGAGGCCAGCGCCCATGCCAACGCAAGCAGCCCCTTCCTCTTCTCCGGCGGCGGTGAGGGGTTCGCCGGTCAAAAGATCACCACGGACAATGAGACCGAGTTTGCCGGGGGCCTGTTCAGTGTGGGCCAGGGCGGGGAGCTGCGGGCAGGCGCCTGGGCCAGCGCAGGTGAAGGAGAAGTCAGCGTCAAGAACAAGGACGTCACAGGCAGCGCGTTCAGCGCCGGAGCGGGTGCTGAGCTGACCGGCAGCCAATACGTGGAAGTGCTGGGGCAGAAAATAACGCTCAACGGCACAGTTGCTGCGGGCGCAGGTGAGAGTCACTACTACACCGTCTCCTTGGACGAGGACGGGCTCACGCTCGGCGCAGGTGCCAAGATCACCGCAGAGCTGGGCCTGGGCGCAGGCGGCCAGATCACGCTCAGCCCCAAAGGGTTCATGGACTCCGTCACCGGTTTCATCGACTTCGTCAACAACTAGCCTCCGAAAGGGCTCTCCGTGACATCGCAGCAGGTTTTCCCGTCCGAAGCATTCCCCGCGTACCCCACCATCAAACTCAACCCACCGGCCGGTTGGACCCAGCACGTTGTGCCCGAAGCGGTGGGAGCGTTGATGGCACCGGCCGTGGAAGGAAATTACACCGCGAACGTCGTCATCTCCGTCTCGCGTCGCCGCCCCGGGTACGGGCTGCAGGACATTGCCGCATCGGTAGACCAGTTCCTGGGTTCCTTGCCCGAAGCTGTCCTTCTGGGTACAGAACCGGTGACCATCAACGGCCGGGATTGGCACGTGCGGGAAGCCCGTTACACCCACCCCCAGGCTGGATCCCTGGCGCAGTTCACCGCGGTCACCGTGGTTGACCAAAACGCTGCCGCGGATGTCATCCAGTTGACGGGAAGCTGCCAGCCGCGCGAGGGCAATGCCGACCTGAAAGCGATCTACTCGGTGGTTGCGAGTGCCGACATCACACCAGCCCCCGGGCCTGCTCAATCAGCTTGAGCACGGTCACCGAATCAGCCGGATCAACAGGCAACGGGCGCGACGACGCCGTACCGCCGTCGTCGATCTTGTCCGCCAGCAACCGGTAGAACTCCGGATACGCTCCACGTTCGGTGGGGACCGTGGTGCGCTCGCCGTCTACCGCCAAGGTCCCATGGTTTTGCGCGGGCTCGACGCCGTACTCCGGGTCGGTGGGCAGCCCGCCTTCGGACAAGTAGGGTTCCTGCGGGTCCGCACCGAACTTCACGAAACCGCCGCGAGTACCCAGAATCCGGAAGCGTGGACCGGGAAGCTGGCTGTTGAGGTTGAGGGTCACGTGGCTGACCACTCCCGATCTGTGGTCGAGGACCAGGAATACGTCGTCATCGGCGCTCTCCTGGGGGCGGCGGGCCCGGATCTCCGCGTGAGTCACTTCCGCCGGCCCGAAGAACCGTAAAGCCAGGTCCAGCACATGGGTGCCGAGGTCGAACAGCACCCCGCCCCCGTCCTCCGCCGTGGCACTGGCTTTCCATTCCTTCGCGATCGCCGGCGCCCACCGCTCCATCCCCGCTTCGAAACGGGTCACCGTCCCCAGCATGCCGGCGTCGAGCAGTTTCTGCACGGTAAGGGCGTCGGCGTCCCAGCGCCGGTTTTGGTAGACAGTGAGCACCCGACCCAGCTTCGCCGCGAGCCGGATCACTTCCTCGCCTTGGTTGCTGTGGACCACGAACGGTTTATCCACGACGACGTCCAGACCGGCTTCCAGCGCCGCTTTCGCGAGCGGGTAGTGGGTTGCGGGCGGTGTGCCAATGACAAGGAGGTCCAAGTGGTCCGCGAGGGCCAGAATGTCATCGGGAGTGTCGACGATCTTTGCCTGCGGGTACCGGTCCTTCGCTTTGGCTTGGCGTGCCGCGTCCGATGTTGCAATGACGGTGAGCTCATACGCGGGGTTGGCGGCGATGAACGGAGCATGGAAAACACTGCCGGAGAGCCCGAAACCGGCAACGGCTGTGCGGATAGGCGTGGAAGTCATGCCCCTAGGCTACCGACCCTCGCTCACGTAACAGCCCCTTCCCGCGATCCCTCTCTCACCGGGTGGGTCGGCCCAAGGGGGAGGGATGTGAGAGAGGGATCGGCCCAAGGGGGAGGGAAGTGAGGGAGGGTTGGGGGTATGGCGAAGGCCGGGAACCAATCCCGAACCGATCGAACCGGATAAACCGATCAACAGATTGGGGGTGGTTCCCGGCCTTCAGGAAACTACAGCGGGGTGGCTACTTCTTCTTGCCCTTTTCCCAGCCGATGGTGGTCCAGTCCGGAACGTTGGAGAGGCTCTTGAACAGGGACGGGCCGTAGTTGGCCAGGCCCGTGTGAACGAACTGGATCTCCGGGCCGTTCAGCAGAGTACCCATGGAGAAGTACTTAGCCATGTGCTTCTTCTCTACCTCCATGGCGGCCTTGTTGCGCTCTTTATCATCGGCGATGGTTGCCAGGCGCTTGATTTCGGCGTCCAGCTCAGCATCGCCGAGCTGGTTTTCATTGGTGGTTGACTCGTAGAACTGCTTGACTCCGCTGGTAGCGTCGGCGCCAACCGTGTAGCCCGAAATCGTCAGGTCAAATTCCCGCGACCCCAGAACCTTTTGGAAGTCGGCGTCGCCGCGCTGGTCGACGGCGACATCCATGCCCGCCGCCTGAAGCTGCTTCTGCAGGGTCTGTGTGACGGCCGCCCTTGTGGGATCTTCTCCAAAGTAGGTCACCTTGAAGGAAACCGGGACGCCGTCTTTAGCCATGATGCCCTTGTCATTGGCGGTGTAACCGGCATCGGTGAGGACCTTCTTGGCAGCATCAGGGTCCGAGTCCTTCACGGGGTAGTTGTCCTGGTAGTACTCGGAGAACGGCATGAGCATCATGGAGCCCGAGCTTTCCTCGGACCAGTTCAGGCCGTTGAATTGGACATCGCGGAGGGCTTTACGGTTCACGGCCGTGAATATCGCCTTGCGGACGGCGACATCCGCAAGGGCTGGCCGCTGGGCATTGATGTTGAGGCCACCGGCGAACAGACGCTGGCCACGACGGACTTCGGCGTCCTTCGTTCCTTCAAGCTGCTTGTAGCGGCCCAGGGAGCGAGCGTCCGTAGCGTCAATCTCACCGTTCTTGAAGGCGGCGATGGTTGCGCTTGGTTCCATCTGCCTCCACACGATCCTGTCGAGAACGGGCTTCTGGCCCCACCACTTGTCGTTGGGCACCATGCTGACGGTCTTCGCCGTAGAGTCGTACTTCTCCACCTTGAACGGACCGGCCATCCATTCCGGGTGCATGTTTCCGGCAAAGCCGTTGTTGAAGATTTCGGCGGTATTTACAGCCGGGTGGATCAGGCCGAAGAAGAGGTCTTCCAGCGGGTAGACCGGCTGCGTGGTGGTGACGATGACTTCCTTGTCATTGGCGCCGGCCTTGACCGAGTCAACAAATGGGTAAGACCCGGGGTTGACGATGTCAATCGCCTTGTCTTCACCGCGGGACATCTTCCACGTGTTCTCGAAGGTCCTGACATCGATGGGCGTTCCATCGTTCCACGTAGCTTTGTCGTTGATCTTGATGGTGATGGTCTGCTTGCCGTCTTTGATTTCGCTCTTGACGTCTTCGCAGAAGTCTTTGTTGGGCTCGGCCTTGCCGTCGAAGTCGAGCTTCCAGCAGCCGCCGATGCCGCCACTGCTCATGCCTGCCGGATTGACTGGAGTCAGCAAAGCTGCGGTCGCGGCGCTGTTTCCGACGTTGGAACTGTTGTTAAAGTCCGGTCCGAGGTCCACGGTCGGCAAAGTGACCGTGCCGCCTTGGTCCAGGTCCTTGGTTTCCTTGGCATTGATGCTGATCAGCTTGCTGATGTCACCGCCCGCTGCTTCAGCCTTCTGGGAGGCCGGACCCGACGGCGTTCCCCCGCCGCAAGCGGTGAGCATGAGCGCTGCTGCGAGTGCTACGCCACCGATCGTCGTGTACTTCTTCATGGTTTGCCCTTCATGTTTACGACTTGGAATATTTTTGCGAGTTGAGACCAGGGATATATGTCAATGCGTCATGTGTTGTCAGGCATGCACCACCAGCATGTCGGCATCTATTTCTCCGTCCGGGTAGAAGCATGCGAAGTCCTGTGCACCTTCAGAAGCAAGTGGCGGCTCCAGAGTAAGGCACTTCTCCTGCTTCCCTGCGGGAAGCGCGGCGAACACCGGGCAACGTGTAGCGAAGTTACATCCCTTGGGTGCGTCAAGCGGACTGGGCAGGTCGCCTTGCAGGATGATGCGCTCGCGGGTACGTTCCAGGTTCGGGTCCGGAACAGGGATAGCGGAGAGCAGGGCCCGGGTGTAGGGGTGGCGCGGGTTGTCGAAGACATCGTCCACGTCCCCGGTCTCCACGATCTTGCCCAGGTACATGACGGCCACGCGGTCCGAGATGTGCCGGACCACAGAAAGGTCGTGGGCCACCATGAGGTAGCTCAGGCCCAGTTCGGCACGGAGCTTGTCCAACAGGTTGATCACGCCAGCCTGCACTGAAACGTCCAAAGCAGAGACCGGCTCGTCCAGGACCACCAGCTTGGGATTCACCGCGAGCGCCCGGGCAATGCCGATGCGTTGGCGCTGGCCGCCGGAGAACTGGTTGGGGAAGCGGTTCACGTGATCCGGCTGCAGGCCCACCAGCTTCATGAGCTCCATGATGCGTTTCCTGATGGCGGCCTTGGGCATCCCCAGGTTTTCCAGGGGCTCGGCCAGGACTTCGTAAACAGTGAAGCGCGGATCCAGGGCGCCCGTGGGGTCCTGGAACACCATCTGCATTTCCTTGCGCATGGCCATCTTGGTTTTGTGGTCGGTGGCTACCTTGTTGCTGACGCCTCCAATGACCACCTCGCCCACCTGGTCCGGGTGGAACTCCATGATTTCAAGCAAAGTGGTGGTCTTACCGCAGCCGGACTCGCCCACGATCGAGACGCACTCGCCCTCGCGGATGTCGAAGCTCAGCCCGTCAACGGCCTTGACCGTGCCAATGCGCTTCTTGATGAGTGCACCCTTGAGCAGCGGGAAGTGCTTCTTCACGTCCTTGAGTTCCAGGACCTTTGCGCGCTCAAGGCGCGCTACGCCGTCGAACTTTGAAACGGGCTTGGGCGGTGCCTGGAAGATCTTGTGCGCATCGGCGTCGCCGGAAAGTTCATCGGCCTTGATGCAGGCTGCCTTGTGTCCAAGTGTCTGCCCCTGCACACCCGGTACCGCGAGCAGCTCCGGTTCGCCGTGCAGGCAGGCGTCGCTGACCATCGGGCAGCGGGCCGCGAAAGAGCATCCGATGACGGGCTGCGCCAGGTTGGGCGGCGTCCCTTCGATGGGCACCAGCGATTGCTTGTCCGAGGAGTCCACGCGTGGCACGGCTCCCAGCAGGCCCAGCGTGTAGGGCATGCGCGGGTTGTAGTAGATGTCCTCGACGGTGCCGGTTTCCACGGGCTTGCCCGCGTACATCACCATGATGTCGTCCGCCATGCCGGCCACGACGCCGAGGTCGTGCGTGATCATGACGACGGCGGCGCCGGTTTCCTCTTGCGCGGTGTGCAGGACTTCGAGCACCTGCGCCTGGATGGTGACGTCCAACGCCGTCGTGGGTTCATCGGCGATGAGGACGCGGGGGTCGTTGGCAATCGCGATGGCGATCATGACGCGCTGGCGCATGCCGCCGGAGAACTCGTGCGGGAACGCCTTGAGCCGGTCCTTCGGGCTGGGGATGCCCACCATCCGCAAGAGGTCGACGGCGCGGGCTTCTTTTGCCTGCTTGGTCATGGTGGGGTTGTGGACCGTGAGCGCCTCGATGATCTGGTGGCCCACCGTGTAGACGGGCGTCAGCGAGGACAGCGGGTCCTGGAAGACCATGGCGATGTCGCTGCCGCGGTGCTTGCACATGGCCTTATCGCTCAGGCCCAGCAGTTCCTTGCCCTTGTAACGGACGGAACCGGTGATGTCCGCGGTTTCGGGGAGGAGCCCCATGATGGCCATGGACGTGACGGACTTGCCGGAGCCGGACTCACCCACGATGCCAAGGGTTTTGCCGGGCATGAGGTCGAAGTCCACGCCGCGTACCGCGTGGACCACCCCGTTCTCCGAGTTGAAGCGGACGTTGAGGTCGCGGACGCTGAGGACGGCGTCACCCGGAGCGTACAGTCCGGCATCGCGGAGGCGTTCGGCGGGAGTGGTGTTGGTGCTCATTTGGTGATCTTCTTCGCAGTCTGGGGCTTGGTCCGCTTGGCCCGTCCGATGGAACTGGAGCTGGGGTCGAACGCGTCACGGAGACCGTCGTTCATCATGGCCAGCGAGCCTGTCAGCAGGAACATGACGGTCAACGGAACCCAGAACATCCAGGGGAACGACGAGACCTGGCCCGTGGCCTGGCCGATCAGGACACCGAGGCTGACGTCAGGAAGCTTGATGCCGATACCGATGAACGAGAACGCCACTTCGGCCAGGATCGCACCCGTGATGCCACGGGTGAAGTCGAGCACCAGCAGCGAGCCGATGTTCGGAACAAGGTGGCGCCACACGATGCGGCGGGAGGGGACGCCCATGTACCTGGCTGCCTTGACGTAGTCGCGTTGCATGAGCGACATGGACAGCGAGCGCACCAGGCGGGCGGTGCCCATCCAGCTGAAGAAGAGCAGGACGATCACCAGCAGAAGCCAGCTGGGGAGGTTCTTGAGTCCTCCGCTGCCACTGGTCGCCACGGCTACCACCAGGATGGCGGGCATCATGATGAGCGCTTCCAGGATGAACAGCATGGTGGCATCGACCTTGCCGCCGAAGAACGCCATGGTGCATCCGTACACGGCGGAGATCAGGACGGAAAGGCCGCCAACAATCAGGCCAATGAGGATGGAGGTCCTGGTGCCATCAACGATCAGCGCCATGAGGTCGATGCCGGCCTGCGTCGTGCCGAGCAGGTGGTCCGGGGACGGCGGCATCCCGATGTTGAACGGATCCAGGGTTTCCTTGTCCCACGGGGTCAGGAACCCGCCAAAAATGGAAAACAGGAACAGTGCCAGAAAAATGAACAAACCTGCGACGGCGGTCCGGTTCCGCATGAACCGGCGGAAAATGATGCGGGATTTCCCAATGACGACGTCCTGGTCAGCAACCCGGGACTCGTCGATTTCCGCGATGGGATCGATGATGTTCGTCATTACTGGACCCTCACCCGTGGATCAACCAGTGTTGTGGCGAAGTCGGCCAGGATAGCCCCGATCGCGAAGATCACCGAGCCGTAAGCCAACGTGGCTGTGGCTACGTTCACGTCCTGCAGGCCGATGGACTGGATGCTCCATAAACCAATGCCGGGCCAGGCGAAGATGGCTTCGGCGAAGAAGCCGCCGGTGAAGATCGCCGGGATGGTGAACGCGATGCTCTGCGCCACGGGAATGAAGGAGACACGCAGTGCGTGGCGGGTGATGGCCTGGTTACGGGTGAGGCCTTTGGCGCGGGCGGTGCGGACGAAGTCGGCGTTGACGTTGTCCAGCAGGTATTGCCGCTGGGCGATCTGGTAGCCGGCCCAACCGAAGATGGTCATCGCGAAGGTGGGCACGGCGTAGTGGGCCACAAGGTCAACGAAAGCAGGCCAACCGGGGTCGATTCCCGGCGTCGAAATTCCCGTCACGAAGAAGATGCGCTGCCCGACGGTTTCGTTGATGCTGATGGCACCAAGCTGGACCAGGAAGTAGGCGATGGGCGCCGGGAGAATGTGGACCAGGTAGCTGTAGGACGTGATGACACGGTCCTGGAATTTGTACTGGCGTGCTGCGGAGTAGACGCCAAGTGCGACGCCGATGATCAGCGTCAGGATGATCGAGGCAATGAAGAGCCGGGTGGAAACCAGCACGCGATCCGCGAATTCGGCGTTAACGTATGCGCCGTTCGGGCTTCGTCCCCAGTCCCACCTGGTGACGATGCCGCCAAGCCATTCGACGTAGCGTTCCCACGCATTCTTGTCGGGGTCAAGGCCGAGACCCCTGAAGGATGCTGCCACCTGTTCGGGGGTGGGCCGCGGAATCTTTTCCTGCTCGAGGACCGCTGGTTTGAGCGACGAGACGGCCAGGAAGTAGCCGGCGCTTGTGGTCAGGAAGATCATGATCAGGTAGATTCCCGACCGCTTCATCAGATATTTCAGCATGTCGGGTTGCTGCCCCGAATCGTGGCAAAACTCAAAGCTCGTCCTTCCGCGGTTCCCGGCTGTGGCCGGCGTCAGCTACGAATTGGCGTAGTGGTTTGTTGAGCCCCCCCACACCCCTTCAGTGATCACCAGCCATGTATGGCATGCGTCACATTCAAGAGGAAACTACCACAATAACTGCTTCACGTTTTGCTTCGGCGGGGCCAGTTTCCCGCCTGCTGCCAGATTGTTATGTACAGGCTGCGTCACGAATTGGACCGTTAGTGTTTCTTTGCGGCGCCGCGATGCCGGCTACAAGGCAGTGCGCTTTAGGCAGGGCGCATTAGGCAGGGCGCTTTAGGCAGGGCGCATCAAGCGGGCAACGACATCGCGCCACGAATCGGTGAGCCGCTTGGGGGAAATGCCACGCACCCGCACGTCATCGACAATTCGCTCAGGGTCCAAGGCATAGGTCAGGGACATGGCCATGACCCAGGGGTCGGCGATACCGGCTTCGCGCAGCAGGACCTCCATATGCCGATGCGAGAGCTTCGTCGCGGGGACGTCGAACCTGTTCCGGGTGGCAGCACCAGCCGCCTTCAGAAGTTCGCCGTTTTCGAGAACGAAGTAGATGCGGCCCTCACCGAATGCCGTCAGTCGCTCCGCTGGCGAGGCTCCGGGGCCCAAGGGCGGCGGCCCGAACATGAAAGCCCGCTGGAAGTCGGACTCCGCATCGCTCAGCAGGGTCATCATGAGGCCCGCGCGACTGCCGAAGCGGCGGAAGACCGTCCCTTTGCCAACCTTCGCCTTGCACGCCAGGGCATCCATGGTTAATGCCTCAGCCCCGAACTCGTCCACCAACTCGCGTGCAGCACAGAGGAGCCGCTCACGGTTCCGTGCGGCATCGCTGCGCTCATGCGGTGAACCGAGAGGCAGGTCCGGCTGCAGGGGGACGAAGCTCACAAGAAATATTCTAGACCCGGGAATAGAAAGCGGACTGCGGTCCGTTTAGTATCGATGAAGGCACCAACGCTTACATCGCTTCCCAAAGGAGACACCATGTCCAAGAGCACCGTTCTTACCCTCGTCGGCAGCCTCCGCGCCGATTCCCACAACAAGAAGCTCGCCGAGGCCATCCAGCTGAACGCACCGGAGAACGTGGACGTCCAGATCCACGACTCCCTGGGCAACATCCCCTTCTACAACGAAGACATCGACGTCGAAGGCCAGGTCCCGGCCGAAGCCGCCGCCCTGCGCGCAGCGGCAGCCGACGCCGACACCATCCTGCTGGTCACCCCCGAGCACAACGGCACCGTTCCCGCTTCCCTGAAGAACGCCATTGACTGGCTGTCCCGCCCGTTCGGCGCCGGTGCCCTCTCCGGCAAGCCGACCGCCGTCGTCGGAACCGCTTTTGGCCAGTATGGTGGCGTGTGGGCGCAGGACGAGGCCCGCAAGGCTGTCGGCATCGCCGGCGCCAAGGTCCTCGAAGACGTCAAGCTCGCCGTGCCGGGTTCCATGATCCGCTTCGCGGAACTCCACCCCAAGGACGACGCCGAGATCGTTGAGCAGATCAAGGGCATCTTCGAGCCCCTGAAAGCTGCCCAGGACGAAGAAGCAGCCGCCTAGTCTTTCCGCTTTCAATGCCCCCGCGCCGCAGCTTGTGGCGTGGGGGCATTTGCGTACCTGGCCACCTGCCCACGACCCGGCAGGCGTGATCAACTCTTGTCCGAACCGTCACCGTTACGGCATGTTGCGGTGCGGCCTGCGGCCCTAACGTTGGATGTACAGGTGGACGGACAGGAGCGCGGGGCTGTCATGCATGCCGGACGGGGACTCAAAGGTACGACGACGATCGCGGCTGCCTGCGTGGTGTTGGCCCTGTGGGTGGCTGGCTGCACGACGGGTCCCGGCACCCTCGCTCAGCAAAGCGCCGAGCCGCTGCCCACAGTTTCCGTGACACCACCTCCCCGGCCGGTCAGTCCTACGGCCCCTGCCTCGCCGGGCCCGTCATTTTCGTCGGTGCCCGCCATGCCTTCAGTTGCCATCCCATCACCCTCGCTAGCTCCGGTCAGCCCGGTCACCGCCACTCCCCCGTCACCCACTCCTGCCGCCAACACTCCCGCGCCGGCCGCGACCGGGCCGGGCTCCGCCGTCGCGCCTTCCACCGACCCGGCGACCCCGCTGCCGGTCCCCCTCCCCTCGAACCGCGCCGCCCGGGTGCCGGACGACGCCGACGCTGCCGGTCCCGCGGTCTACTACGTTGCAATAAACGACGGCGGCGCCCGCGGCGTGCGGTTCGGCTGCAACGACAGCCTGGTTCCGGTGCGTGGAGCAACCATCCCCGGCGACCCGCTGTCCGTGGCGCTGGGACGGCTGCTTGAAGGGGGCCTGCCCGTGGACGGTGACGCAGCCCTGTACGACGCACTCGCTGGCTCATCGCTGCATTTCCTGTCCGGCTATATGAGCGGCTCAACCGTCGTGGTGAACCTCAGCGGATCGCTGCGGCCCGGAGGTGTCTGCGACGTGCCCCGCATCCAGGCGCAACTGACACACACCGCCGTCGCGGCCAGCGGGGCTTCGCGAGCTGAGATCTATGTGAACGGCAGGACACTCACGGAGGCGCTGAGCGTGCGCTAGCCAGTGGCGATTGCCAACACCCGGCGGAGTGCCCATGCCACCCGCAGAAGGGCCAGGACCGAGGCAAACGCCAGGACGAACACCACCGCTTCCGGAATCCACAGCCCCGTGGGCCCATCACCCTCAAGGACGACGGTGACCAGCGCACCAACCACCAACAGGCCCAGTCCGGGAATGGCGAAAAGGAACACTTCACCAATCTGGCGACGATGAAGGGGTGAGAGCCTCTCGAGGGGCAGCTCCCGTTGCCCCGGGGCGGACTTCTTGCCAAGCACGTTGATCAGCATGGAAACACTGGTGAGCGTCAGGCCCGCCGTCGCACCCGCCAAGGTGGCCAGGGTTTGGAACAGTGCCCGGCGCGCACCGGCGTCGACATCTTCCAGCATCAGCGGGTGAGCCGCGATCAGGGCTACGCCCAACCACAGCGACACCGCCCCGGCCGCCCAAAGATAGTCGGCCATGGGATGCAACAGAAACCATCGCCAGGCGGTTCGCCGAGGACCGGTTGACTCCACCTCAACCCCGAACAAGCTCATGGCCGGCACCGCCCGCCTTTTCCTCGGCGTCCGGGCTTTCGGCTTCCCGGTTTTCGACGTCCCGGCTTTCGACGTCGGCGAGGGCAGCGCGCATCGCGGACAGGCCCCCACTGACAAGGTCAGGGACGAGGCCTGCGTCCGCCGGCCCTTTGAGTTCAGGCAACGTCCTTGCGAAGAAGGGCTCGTTGTCCCGTGCCTGCTTGTTGAGGATGGCAATGGCTTCCGCCACCGACTTTTGGGGATCGTTGAACACATCCGGGTCCACCTCGACATGCGAGATGAACCTTTCCTTCAAGAGGTCCACCACTTCCCGGTCTCCCGTCAGCGAATCCTTGCCCTCAGCCACCACATAATCGAAGTGCTCCACTGATCCAGCCCTGCGGAAGAGGTCGATCAGTTGCTGAATGCGGTCGCGGATCCTCTGCTTGTCCTCAGCCTTGCCTGACCTGCCGACGCTCAGGGAAATCCGGAACGTGCCCTCATTCATGAGGCGCGAGGCGCTGTCCAGCACGTCAGCCCATTCACCTTCCATGAGCTTTCCGGACAACCGTTCCGCGGGAAGGGCAAACTCGAACCGGCTCACCTCAAGCCGGGCAAGGATTTCCTCGATATCCTCCCTGACCACCGGAACAAGGCCGGGTTCCAACCCCAGCATGCCCTCCAGGTACTCGGCCATCCGGGCCGCCCGTGGACCGTTGCCACTGGTCAGGACCGCGATGACATTCCGTTTGAGGAATGCGAAATATGTGGTCTCCAAAAGGTGGTCGCCAGGTGCCAGGGGAAGCGGTTTGCGGCGCCCCAGCACGTCACCCACGCTCGGCAGGTTGGTGTCGCGGACCCGGTCCAGGAGAAGGACGGGATGGGGTGCCATCGACGCCGTCTGGGCAAGCAACACCGTGCCATCCGCACTGGTGAAGTGCCTGTCAATCCCGGCGTCCTGGGCATTCTTCAAGACCTCGGCAACCCGCCGGGCGGGAAACGGCCGGTTGAGCTCGTCACCATTCAGTTGCTCGATCCGCCAGAACTGCACGCTGCGTCGCGTCATGGACCCTCCCCTCGTCCTCCACGGAACCAAAGCTACCGGCGAGGACCGACATTAAAGCCAGGGGCCGCCGTCGTGCCCCAACTGCCCTACCGGAACTACAGGCTGTACTTGGGGCCCTCCGCGAACAACGCGTCCATTTGGTCGTGGCTGCGCGTCCCTGCCAGGCCGGCCCAGTTTCCGTCACCCAGAATTTCCGTGGCGACCTTGGCCACCTTGGCGTACGCCGCCTTGGCGGTGTTGCCGCCAATACTGACGCGGCGGACGCCGGCGTCGTGCAATTCCAAAGGCGACGGCGCCCCGACACCTGCCAGCGCGTTGAGGGGCGCCGGAATCCGGCTGGAAAGCTGGTGCAGAACATGCAAATCCACGACGCCGGGGACGAAAATTCCGTCCGCCCCGGCAGTCAGGTAGGACTCGGCGCGGCGCAGGGTTTCCTCGTAGGCGGCCTCGTTGAAACGCCCCGAAAGGTACGTGTCGGTGCGGGCATTGATGAACAAAGGGATGGCACGGTCGTCCGCCGTTGCGCGGATCAATGCGATGCGACGGGACTGCTCCTTGATGTCCGTGAGCGGCTCGGCACTGGAGTCTTCAATGTTGATGCCCACAGCCCCTGCATCCAAAACGGCGTGGACCGTTGCCCGGAGCTCGTCATCGGTACGTCCATAGCCTGTCTCTATATCCGCCGTCACGGGCAGAGTGGTGGCCGCAACTACCCGGCCGACGGCTGCCATCGCCAGCCCCCACGGCACGTGGTCGCCGTCCCGATATCCCAAACTCCAGGAGACTGCCGAGCTTGAGGTGGCAATGGCCGCAGCGCCGGCTTCCTGGACCACGCGGGCGGAAGCCGCGTCCCACACATTCACCAACACCAAGGGCTCGGGGCCCGCGTCGTGGAGCTTGTGGAAGTGTTCGGCTTTGGTCACGGATGCCCGATGTGCTGTCATAGCTACATTCCAGCCCCTCGCGTCCGCGTCGTAAAGCGCGACCGTCAAAATGGCACGGCAGGCGAAAACAAATGTTGCCTAATTAGCAACCTCGAGGAGTATCCTTTCACTGTGACCCACGAAACATTGGATGCCGGCGCAACACTGCCCGCTGAAGCCATCGACGCCATTGAGCGGGCCGCCACGGCCGCCCACCCGCACGAGGAACTGTTCTCCGCGCGGGCCGCCAACATCAAGCAGTCCGCAGTCCGGGATGTCTTCGACATCTCGATGAGGCCCGGGCTTGTGTCCCTTGCAGGCGGCAACCCGTACCTGCAGTCGCTGCCCTTGGAGCAGCTTGGACAGACCGCAGCCCGCATCATCGCAGAAGAAGGCATGACCGCCCTGCAGTACGGTGGCGGCCAGGGTACCGAGGAACTGCGCGCGCAAATCTGCGAGATCATGGCAGCTGAAGGCATCACTGATGCACTACCCGAGAACGTGGTGATCACCGCGGGCTCCCAGTCCGCCCAGGACGTCGCCACGAAGGTCTTCTGCAACCCCGGCGACGTCGTACTGGTTGAGAACCCCACCTACGTTGGCGCGCTGAACACCTTCGAGGCGTACCAGGTGCAGGTGGAACCGATCGAAATGGACGACGACGGCCTGGTACCGGAGTTTCTGGAGGCCAGGATCGCGGCACTCCAGGCAGAGGGCAAGAACATCAAGTTCCTCTACACGATCCCCAACTTCAACAATCCCTCCGGGATCACGCTGGCAGAAGCACGCAGGCAGCGCATCGTCGATATATGCCGCAGTTCGAATATTATCGTTCTTGAGGACAACCCCTATGGACTGCTGCGGTTCGACGGCCATCCGATTGCGCCGATGCGCGCAGCCAACCCCGACGACGTCATCTATTTGGGCTCATTCTCCAAGATCTTCGCCCCGGGCCTGCGTATCGGTTGGGCGCTGGTACCCGCGCACCTTCAACGCCGCTTCTACCTCGCCTCCGAGGCTGTAACACTGTGCCCACCGCCGTTGAACCAGATGCTCGTCTCGGCCTACCTCCGGGACTACGACTGGAAAGGCCAAATCGACACGTACCGGTCGTTGTACGCAGAACGCTGCGAGGCCCTGCTGTCGGCGCTGGACACCTACATGCCGTCCGGACTCTCATGGACGCGGCCCGACGGCGGGTTCTTCGTTTGGGTCACCCTGCCCGACGGCGTGGACACCTACCCGCTGCTGGGCAAAGCGATCGACGCCGGCGTTGTCTTCATCCCCGGCGCAGCCTTCTCACCCGCCGACGGACCATCCAACAAGCTTCGGCTCGCCTTCAGCGCCGTGCCTCCGGATACGATAGCCGAAGGCGTCCGCCGCCTGGCCCCCGTCCTGGCAGAAGCCATCGAAGCCACCACTGAAGGAGCAGCACAATGACCGGAGTTGTGATTGTAGGAGTAGACGGCAGCGAAACGGCAATGAGGGCGGCCCAGGCAGCCCAGCAATTGGCCATCGGCTTGGGGGCGAGCCTGCGCGTCGTGAGCGCCTTCGACAGCAACCGGACAGAAGTTGTGGAGATCGGCACCGACAGGTGGATCGTTTCCGACGCCGCCGAAGCTGAGGCTGTAGCCCGCGACGTAGCAGAGCGGCTCAAGGACGAACGCCTTGAAGTGACTTATTCAGCCGCCCGCGGCAAGCCGGGCGAGGCACTCGTCAAGGAAGCCGAGATGCAGGACGCCCGGTTGATCGTCGTCGGAAACCGTCGCATGCAGGGCTTGGGCCGGGTGCTGGGAAGCGTCGCCAACACTGTCGCCCACACGGCGCCCTGCGATGTCTACATCGCCAAGACTGACCAGCCGTAAGCGAGCTGGATCACGCCGCCGGGTGGGGAGCCTCACCCGGCGTTTGGCGTCTTTTCGGCCTGGTTGCTGACTGAACCGTTATAAAATCGAGATGCCCCCAATGGCGCGTGCCACCTTCACTTCTCGATTTTCAGGGGATTTTCTTGCTTACCTTGCAGCCGCGCCAACGCGTGGGACATGACATCCTGCTTGCCCGCCACGGCAACAACATCAGCACCATGCGCTTCGACCGCGCCAACGACCGCATCATCGCGATGCTGGACGACGGCTCCTGGGACAGCGCGCCCAACATGATCTCGCCCAGCCTGGAAATGCCGGAGACCATTCGCAGCGTTTTCCGCAAGGACTGGCGCTTCCTGTCTGTGGCATGCGTGGCCATGCTCACCGTCGCCGCCGTCGCCATGGGCATCAGCGTGGAAATGGCGAACCACATGTCCACTACGGAACTCCAGGCCTTGCTGGTCAACTACCCGGCCTTCTAGCGGATTCCTGCGCCCTCGGCCGACTGCGACGGCGTGCTGCCGCCAGTTTCGCCGCTGGCGGGAGTGGCGTCGCCGTCGGTGACGGCGTGGCTGGTGATGGCGTCCCCGGTAATGGCGTCGCTGGTGATGGCGTCGTCGAAGTCCAGTGCCAGCTGATTCCCGGCCTTGCTGCGGCGAAGCACCAGCACAACCACTCCCACGGCAAGCCAGGCCGCGCCCAGCAGGTATGTAAACCAGGCAAGCGATGTCCACAGCCAGGCAATAGAGGCGAACCCCAGCAGCGGCAACACCAAATTCCGCAGGGTCCCCACCCCTCCCCGCTTCCGCATGTCAAAGAACAGCACCTTGATGGTTGCCAGGTTCACCACTGCGAAAGCAATCAGCGCCCCGAAGTTGATCATGAAGACGGCCTGCTCCAACGTGATGAAGAGGGCAACCAGCGAGACGGCCGAAACCGCCAAAGCAGCAACATATGGAGTGCGGAAACGCGGCTGGAGCCTGGCAAGGACGGAGGGCAGGATCCCGTCCCTTCCCATGGCGTAGATGACACGGCTGACGCTCATCTGGGCCGCAGTTCCGCACAGGACCAAGCCGCCGAGATTCACCACCACGAACACCACCATCAGCACATCTCCGCCGGCAGCCTGCATAAGTTCTGTTCCCGCGGCATCCAGGTTCTGAATAGTCCGCCACTCCGGTGCGATAAGGCTGCCGGCCACGGAAAACAGGGTGTAGCCCAGGCCAGCGAAGAGCGTGGAGAGGATGATGCCCCGAGGAACGTCCCTTTTGGGGTTCCGGGCTTCTTCAGACAAAGTGGACACGCCATCGAAGCCGAGGAAGGCAAAAGCCACAATTGCTGCTGCCGCCATAACCGGCGCTATCCCGCCGTCGCCAAGGCTAAGGGGGCGAACCACGCTTTCCAGCGATAGCTTCGGCGCGTTCAGGATCGCCAGGACAACGAAGACCAGGATCACCGCAACGGACGCGGACACCACCACGAAGTTCATCCTCTTGATCCAGCCGACTCCGATCACGCTAAAGAGGCCCACCGCCAGAAGGCAGAACAGGACGGCGAGCTGAGGGGGTATGCCGGGCAACAGGCTGTTGAGGTAGAGGCCGAATAGCAGGAAATTCACCATTGGCAGAAACAGGTAATCCAGCATCATCGCCCAACCCACCAAGAACCCCACAGGGTGGCCAAAAGCCCGCGAAGCGTACGCGTACGCCCCTCCGGTGACGGGGACGTGACGGGCCATCTGGCCGTAACTATGGGCCGTGAACAACATGGCCACCAACGCCGCGAGGTACGCTGCGGGCAAGTGCCCGTCGCTGATCTCGGTTCCGGCCCCGTAAACCGCCACGACCGACAGTATCCCCATGGACGTCAGGCCAAAGGCCACCAAAGATGGCAGCCCCAGGACACGCTTGAGGGTCGGTCCCCCGGAGGACCCTTCCGCTGCAGGCTTAGGTTTGGTGTTCATGGCGCTCTCCTCGATGCGATCTGCGTCACATAAATGAATGTTGTTCATTAGAGTAGGCGCCCAGCCTCGACTTGTACAGGTTTTGGTATGCCAAATCTTGCGGAGAGAGCGAAAAATGGGAGCGAGCACGGCTATCAAGCGCGGAACTGTGCCGGTGTTGACTGCCAACGTGTTTATTCGGGAGCTTTCGGTATACCATCATGAAATCAAACGACAGGAGTCCCATGAACACACTTTCTCTTCAATCGGAGTCACCTGCCCGTTCCACCGGCGGTCCCCTCCTGACTACGCCGGGGTTTGTCGACGCACACATTCACCCCGACAAAACGACCTGGGGATCGGGCTGGTTATCCCGTCAACCGGCGAACGATCTGGCGACCCTGATCCGCAATGACCTGCAAGCACAGCTTGCTGCCGGGGACAGCGTGGAGGAACGCGCCTTCGCCTTGATGCGGCAAGCTGTCCTCAACGGGACAATGGCCATGCGGGCTCACGTTGACGTCGGTTCGCAGATTGGCCTGAAGAACATCCATGGCGTCAGGGCTGCAGCGGAGCGGCTATCGTCAGTCCTGGATGTACAGATCGTCGCGTTCCCTCAGTTCGGTTTGCTGAGCAATCCCGGCACTGTGGAACTCATGGAGGCTTCGCTGGGAGAAGGAGCCGACGTAGTAGGCGGAATCGACCCGGAATCACTGGACGGCGACGTCCACGGTCATCTGGATGCTGTCTTCGGCCTGGCGGGAAGGCACAGCAGGGACGTGGACATCCACCTGCACGACACAGGAGCTGCAGGTTTGGCCCAGCTGCGGCTCATTGCGCAGCGGACCATGGCGGAGGGCATGCAGGGTCGAGTCACGGTGGGGCACGCCTTTGCCCTCTGCGACAGCAACCAGCCGGAGCTCGGGGCCACCTTGGATGTGATGGCTGAGGCAGGGATGTGGATGGCGACGTGCGCCCTGGGGGCCGACCCCGTGCCTGTCCTTGATGTCCTGGAGCACCATGGCGTCAGGGTTGCGCTCGGGTCGGACGGAGTACGGGATGCGTGGTCACCGTTTGGCACGGGCAGCATGGTGGACCGGATGCATCTGTTGGGTTACCGGACAGGGGCTCTAACGGACTCCGATTTGGAGCGGTGCTTCCGGATTGCCACCACGTCCGGGGCGGAGCTGTTGGATGCGCCTGCCATCAAGGAATTTACCGGAACCGCATCTGCGGACCGACTCGAGTTCCCTGCAGAGTCCATTCCCGAATTGGTTGTTGACCGGCCTTCTCCCCTGGCCGTCATCAGGAACGGCAAGGCGGTGACCAGGGAGTCGGTCGACTAAAGCATCAACCCACGCAACAGCCACCACAGGCCCGCAATAACAACGGCACCAAACAGAGAACCCACAACGACCTGCGCCAACGTGTGCGCACGCAACACCAAACGGGACCAACCCACTGCCGGTACCAGCAGGAGAAGCGGCAGCCACGCTGGTCCGAACATCAGGACGGCGATAACGACCGCGGCCGACAAGGCTGAGGCGTGCCCGCTCATCTTCCAAAAGGCGCTGACCACCGCCAAAACTGCGATGCCGCCGATCAGTGAAATGATCATCACGGAAACACTGGCCGGACCGTTCAGGAGCTGGAGCACTACCAGGCCCGCAACGACCGATACCAAGGCCATCAGCAGCAGGGCAGGTCGTTGACGCCGGTCGCTGACGTGGTGGTCGGTGATCCGGCCCAGCTTGACCATCACCAGAACATAGGCCAGCGGCACGACACACACGAAGAAAGCCCCGAGCAGGCCAAACCATATGGTCCCGGGGAAGCCGGGCTCCACCGCTGGACTGATCAGCAAAAGTACCAGGACAACGACCGGGGGTTGGAAGACCTCCGTCAGCACCCGTGCCACGGTCCGCCACGGTCCCGCCACCAGCTGGGGATGAACGTGGTCGGGCTCGCCGCCAGTGGTCGTGGCCGTGCGGGTAGCCGTTTCAGGCACACTGTTCCGATCAGTCAAGCAGCAGCGCCGGTTCTTCCAGGATGGCGGCGACATCTGCCATGAAACGAGCCGACAGGTCGCCGTCCACCACCCGGTGGTCGAAGGAACCGCCAAGCGTCGTGATCCAGCGCGGAATCACTTCGCCGTCCAGGACCCATGGCTTCTGCTTGATGGTTCCGAACGCGATGATTGCCACTTCGCCCGGGTTGATGATCGGAGTGCCGGTATCAATGCCTAGGGCGCCGATGTTGGTGACCGTCAGGCTTCCGCCCTGCATCTCCGCCGGTTGCGTCTTTCCCGCACGCGCCTTGGTGGCCAACTCGTTCAGCGCCAGCGCCAGCTCCTTGAGGGAGAGGTCCTGTGCATCCTTGATGTTGGGAACCATGAGCCCGCGCGGCGTCGCAGCAGCGATGCCGAGGTTCATGAAGTGTTTGACATGGATCTCAGCACCGCCCTTGCCGTCAGCGTTCTCCACCCACGTGGCATTCACGCTGGGATTGCGCGCCGCGGCCCAGATGACAGCCTTGGCCAGGATGAGCAGCGGAGACACTTTGATGCCTTCAAAGTCGCGCGAAACCTTGAGCCTCTTGACGAACTCCATGGTTCGGCTGGCATCCACATCCACGAAAATGCTCACGTGGGGTGCCGAGAACGCTGAATCCACCATGGCTTTGGCGGTGGCCTTGCGCACGCCCTTGACGGCCACACGTTCTATGCGCTGGTCCTGCGGTTTCTTCGACGCGCCCCAGAAGGAATCGGCCCGATCGTGCTCGGCATCGCGTTGCGCCTGGTAGCTCACCAGGTCCTCGCGGGTCACTTCTCCGCGTTGTCCGGTTGCGACGACATCAGCGAGGTCAATGCCCAGGTCACGGGCGAACTTACGGACAGGCGGCTTCGCCAGAACCCTGCTGACCAAGCCGCTGATGGTTCCGCCGATGGCCGCACCCCGTGAGGCGGCGGGCTGGGAAACGGCCGGTTGGGAGGCAGGAGTCTGCGGCGACGAAGATGCCGGCACCTGCGTGACAGGTTCGACGACGGCGCGTACCGGCGTCGTGCGGTGGGCGACCGGTGCTTCGGCTGCTTTGGCGGCCAGCAGCGCCTGGTTGTCCTGGACGGTGCCTTCCGCGTTCTCGGCAACCGTTACGGCCGGAACCACGGACCCTGCCGGGCGTTTGCGCGCACGACGTTTGACGGCGTCGGCCTTGGGCCCGGACCCTACCAGCGGACCGCCCGCGAGCCCTGAGTCAGAACTGTCGTCCGCAACAAGCTTTCCGTACGTGGGCGTGAAAACTTCCTCGGCGGCGGGGGCCTGGGCAGCCGCTACCGCATCGGTCGGCTGCCCTTGGGGCGCAGCACCGTCAAGGGTAGCGTCATCCGTTGCAGCGCCTTCCGAGACAGCGATGATCGCAGTCCCGACCTCCACCGTGATGCCTTCCTCCACCAGCAACTCAGTGACGGTACCGGCGAAGGGCGAAGGGAGTTCCACCAAGGACTTGGCGGTTTCGATCTCGCACAGGACATCGTTGATCGCAACGGTGTCGCCGGGCTTAACCTTCCAAGCCACGACCTCGGCCTCGGTCAGGCCTTCACCGACGTCCGGCAGGTTGAATTTCTTTACAGTCACAGTGGTCCTCGATTTCCGGTTACCCAGCGGCGAGCCGGGCTGGATCAGGGCGGTTTAGTAAGCCAGGGAGCGGTCGAGCGCTTCGAGGATCTTGTCGATGTCCGGCAAGTAATCCTCTTCCACCTTGGCAACGGGATACGGCATGTGGAATCCGCCGACCCGGATCACCGGGGCTTCGAGGTGCAGGAAGGCCCGTTCGCCGATCCGCGCAGCGATCTCCCCGCCGATGCCTCCAAAGGTGGGCGCTTCGTGGGCAACAATCAGGCGCCCGGTCTTCTTGACCGAAGCTTCCACAGTGTCAAAGTCCAGGGGCGAAATGGAACGCAGATCGATAACTTCCACGCTTCGACCGTCCTCCAAGGCAGCGTTGGCAGCTGCGAGGGCAACGGGGACCAAAGGTCCGTAGGCCACGATCGTGGCGTCGGTTCCCTCGCGAACTACGTGCGCCTTGAAGGGATCCTCGGACAGGCCGGCGTTCTCCACGTCCACCTCGCCCTTGAGCCAGTAGCGGCGCTTGGGTTCAAAGAAGATCACCGGGTCCTGGCATTCGATGGCTTTCTGGATCATCCAGAAAGCGTCGTGGGCATTGGACGGCGAAATGATCCGCAGACCGGCGGTGTGGGCGAACAGTGCCTCCGGAGACTCGGAGTGGTGTTCAATCGAGCCGATGCCGCCGCCGTACGGAATGCGGATAACGACGGGAACGGTGAGCTTGCCCAAGCTGCGGGAATGGATCTTGGCCAGCTGGGTGGTGATCTGGTTGAAGGCCGGATAAACGAACCCGTCAAACTGGATCTCGCAGACCGGGGAGTAGCCCCGGAGCGCCAAGCCGATGGCGGTGCCGACGATGCCGGACTCGGCCAGGGGGGTATCCAGGACACGATCATCGCCGAATTCCTTGATGAGACCGTCGGTCACTCGGTAGACGCCGCCCAAGTGCCCGATGTCCTCGCCCATCAGAAGCGATTTCGGATTCTTCGTCAGCGACGCACGGAGGCCCTCGTTGATGGCCTTCGCAATGGTCATGGTAGCCATCAGTTAGCTGTCTCCTCATCGCTTTCGAAGCCTGCCGAGTATTCCTCGAACCAGGCAAGTTCTTCCGCAATCAGCGGGTGCTGCTCCGCATAGACGTTGGCAAAGGCTTCACGGATGTCCGGTACTTCCAGGCCCTGGGTGGTGCTGCGGACGTACTTGGCCAGCTCGTCGCCGTCGGCGTCCACTTGGTCAAAGAATGCTTCGTCCGCGAGGCCCTCGGCACGCAGGTACTTCTCCAGGCGCTCCAGCGGATCCTTCTCGCGCCAGGCCGCTTCTTCCGCGGATTCCCGGTACTTGGTGGGGTCGTCGGCGGTGGTGTGCGCTCCCACCCGGTAGGTGTAGGCCTCGATCAGCACGGGGCCGCGTCCTTCGCGGGCGTGCTCGAGCGCCCATTCGGTGACGGCATGGACTGCGATGACGTCGTTGCCGTCCACACGGATGCCAGGGAAGCCGTATCCCTTGGCGCGGTTGGCCAGGGGCACCTTGGTCTGGACCTCAGTGGGCACGGAGATGGCCCAGTGGTTGTTCTGACAGAAGAAGACCACGGGAGCGTTGTAGGACGCAGCAAAGACCATGGACTCGTGGACATCGCCCTCGGAACTGGCACCGTCTCCAAAGTAGGCAATCACGGCAGCCTTGGAATCGGTGGAGTCCTGCGTAGCTGCAAGCTTCTGGTCCCGCTGGATACCCATGGCGTACCCCACTGCATGGAGGGTTTGCGCGGCCAAGACCAGGGTGTAGAGGTGGAAGTTGTTCTCTCGCGGATCCCAGCCACCGTTCGAAACACCCCGGAATTGCTTAAGCAGTTCGGCAAGATCCACGTTTCGGACCAGCGCAACGCCGTGCTCGCGGTAGGTCGGGAAGATGTAATCCTGCGACTGGCTTGCGTGGCCGGACCCAATCTGCGCGGCTTCCTGCCCCGTCAGTGGAACCCACAGGGCAAGTTCGCCCTGGCGCTGAAGTGCGGTAGCTTCCTGGTCGAAACGCCGGATTCTGGCCATGTCCGTGTAGAAAACGCGAAGTTTCTCAGGATCAATTCGCTTGGCGTAGTCGGAGAAAACCGGATCAGTGCCGAGCTTTCCGTCGGGCCCGAGCAACTGAACCATTTCGACTGGTTCGCCTGGCGCGGCCGCTGCCGCGGTGGTTGCCGCGAGAGTTTCTTCCGTCCCGGGGGGCAGTTGTGTCGAGCCCATTCCGTCTCCTTGCTTGCCGTTGGCGGGGCGCCAGGCAATGTCTGTCGCTGGGATATATGCCCGTTCCGGAATGCATTCCGGAACGGGCATACTTTTGGCTTTCGTCCCTTACTTTATCCGCAGTAAGTAACGGAGGCGCATTTGTTAACCGCTAGGAACCGTGCGGCGCCTTTGTATAACTCGCACAGAGATTCAGGAATCGGGTATTGGCCTCAACCTCGCCAATGCTTACCCGGACTCCTTCATTGGCGAAGGCTCGGACCGACAGCGCCTGTTCCGCCGCCAACGCCGCAAAATCAGCACTATTTTCGCCGAGATTCAACCAAACGAAGTTGCCTTGGGCTTCAGGGACGAACCAGCCCAATTCCTTCAGCCCGGCAGAAACGCGGTCGCGCTCCTCCACAAGGCTTTGTACCCTTTCCACAACCTGGTCGAAATGCTCGATCGACGTCACGGCTGCGCGCTCCGCAATTTGCGAAACAGCGAAGGGAGTCGCGGTAACCCTGAGGTGCTGGGTCAGCGACGGACCTGAAACGCTGTATCCCACACGCAATCCAGCTAAACCGTGCGCTTTGGAGAAGGTCCTCAGCACTACGACGTTCGGGTATTTCCGGTACAGCTTGATTCCGTCCACCGCATCACCGTCGCGGACGAACTCCTGGTAGGCCTCATCGATCACCACCACCACGTTTGAAGGAACGGATTGGATGAAGCGCTCCGTTTCCTCTGCGGTGAGGATCGGCCCAGTGGGGTTGTTCGGAGTGCAAAGCAGGATGACTTTTGTGCGCACTGTAACCGCAGAAGCCATGGTGTCGAGATCGTGCCGACCATCTGCCAGCAACGGTATCTGGACACTGGCGGCGCCGGCGAGACCTACGCAAATGGGGTAGGCCTCAAAGGAACGCCACGCGTAGATGACTTCATCCGGCTTCCCGTCGTCGTTTTGTCCGGCAAAGGTGGCGAGGATCTGGTTCAGCGCGCCAAGGCTGCCCGCACCCGTGACAACATCGTCAGCGGGGACGTCAAGGAATCCGGCCAGGGCGTTACGGAGCTTTGTGGCCAGCGGATCCGGGTAGCGGTTGATATCGGACTGGTCGGCAATGGCCTGCAACACTGCAGGAATCGGCGGCAGCGGGTTTTCGTTGGACGACAATTTGTAGCTGGTGAGGCCCTCAATCGGGGCTGGTGGTTTACCTGCCGCGTATTTAGGGAGCCTGTCTACGACCGGACGAGGGATTACGCCCTCCGGTGCGTTGTCAGTAGTAGTCATGGCCTCAAGCCTACTTGCCCAACCGTGGGAGATGCCGAGCCCTTTAACAGGTCCGTGTGAAAGCATGGGGCCATGGGTTCATTCATTATTCGCGTCCTGATCAACGGGCTCGCCCTCTGGGTAGCCACGTGGTTGTTGGATGGCATGGACATCACCACCAACGCCACCGAGAAGGCTGCCACGAACGCGGGACTGACCCAAGGGGCAGACACAGCAGGCATCGTCCTGGCGTATTTGTTCATCGGACTGATTTTCGGTGTGGTGAACGCCTTTGTCCGGCCCCTGGTGAGGCTGCTGTCCCTTCCGGTGACCATCCTGACACTTGGCCTGTTCACCATCGTCATCAATGCCGCGATGCTGTACCTGACGGCTTGGCTTAGCAGCTTTACCCCAGTACACCTCACCCTTGACTCCTTCTTCTGGACCGCCATTCTGGCCTCAATCATCATCAGCATCATTTCCATGGTGGCCGGACTCATCCCTGGAGCCCGGAAACGCTAAATACAGGCCGGATTACCGTGCTCCGGCCGCCGTTTTCGCCTCCCTGAGCGTTGGTGGCGCGTCCGGGTTTATGTCCGATGACGGTAACGGCAGGGGCGCCCTTGTCAGTTTGTAACGGGTGACCTTCGCTGCCCCGCCGGCCCCTACGACGCCAGCGAATACCGCGGTGGAGGCCATCAGGGATGCGTCATGGCTTGCACCCACCAAATCCGCACCTTCCGCGTAGTACTCCTGGTTGTGCCCTGGCCCGAGTCCTAGCCCTTCCCCCTCGGGCGTCCTTACCTCGTTGTTGAGCGTTACCGTGACCCTGTCCTTCGTGTCCGGATTCATCCGGCCGTCAGTGCCGGGAACCCAGTCCTGGGCATGTTCCAAATGCAGAGAACTGATTCCAGGTTCAGTTGTGATCCCCCCAACGGGTGCTCCGGCCGTCAGCACGTACTTGAGGTCGAATTCACTGAGGAACGCCTTGTTCTGGCCGAGGTTCATGGCATGGATCCCTCCTTGGCTATGCCCCACGGCGACGACCTGGTCTCCAGTCCCGGCACCAGCTTCGTGGAGTGCTTGGCTTACGGCCGGGATGATCGCTTCAGAGTCGTAACCCAGCCCTTCCCCGATTCCCTGCATATCGAAAGGGTTGGTGGCCGCGGAATCGGGTTGGGTGCCGGGAATCAGGACCATCCATGTTGTCTGGCCATTGTTCCCAAGGCGGATGATCTCGATCTCGCCGTCTCCCCGGGCATGGAGCTGCTCCAGCCGGCGGAGGCTCGCCCCCATGGTCGGCTCCACGTTCTCCACAGTTTCGGTGGTTCTTTCCACGCTCACAGGCCTCGGGCGCATGTCAGGACCGACCGGCGACTCAAGGACATTCCGCACAGCCCCACGCGTTCCAAGCCAAAACGGCACAATGGCTGATGCGAGATCGCTCGTCATTTCCCGGCCCGGGGGCCAGGGCGGGCTGGACAAACGCATCTCCTCAATGCTGAGGATCCGCGGAAGCGCGGCCTTGGCTTCCGCCTCGACATAGTCCCGGTGGCTCGCCCGCACATCGGAACTGACGTCCACCAGTTCCTGGCGCACTCGCCCCACGTCCTTTCGGCTATCGGCCACCGCATTGATGGCCTCGCAGCCGGAACCATAGGAGTCGTAGAGGAAGGGCTCCAAATCATCCTGGACACGACGCGTCTCCTCCTCGATCCGAAGAAGTTGTTGTACCAAATCATCAAGCTGGCTGGCGCCCCTCAGCAGTTCCTCCAGTTGGAACGACACCCCACCTACACCGCCCCTGATGGCGAGGGGTCCGTCGGGAGCAGGCGGCACGGGCCTCGGAGCTTCATCGGCACCCACCGGAGCTGCGTCGGACATCAAGGACCCCTCTCGCCCGAGACGGACACGTTCCGCGAGTGCCGGAGAACCAGGGCCGCCGCGGAATCCAACGACTCCCGGGCGCGCATGAGCGCAGACGCGTGCACCGCAATAGTGGTCCGGTAGGCGCGTCCGGCCGGGGACAGCCAGTGGTCCAGCTGCGCGCGTCGCAGTGTTGCCAGGACAGCATCTGCTTGGTCAACGCAAGCCTTGATTCGCCATGCGAGCCTCTGGACTTCATGGCTACGGGACGCGCATTCCAGGGAATCGAAAACCGGCGGGTTGGCTGCAGGCATCAAGCCGACGCTCATGTCCTTGTTCTCCCTTGATTGGTTGGGCTGATCGGTTGGTACGACGCTACGGAGCGGCACCACCTGGCGGAAGCGCCGCCGTCGTGTATGTGGATAACCCGAAGGGCTGTCCACATAGCCCCGTCACCAACTCCCGGCCTCCGTGCCGGGCATGAAAGAATAGGCATCATGGCTGAATCCCCTCGCGTGTCCCTCGCTTCCGAACCCCTCGCCCTTGGCCCCCTTGACGGCCGCTACCGTGCCGCCGTCGCGCCCCTCGTCGACTACCTGTCCGAGGCGGCCCTGAACCGCGATCGCGTTCACGTCGAAGTCGAGTGGCTGATCCACCTGACCAGCCAGTCGGTATTGCCGGGCGCCGGTCCCCTGTCGGACGAACAGAACGCCAAGCTGCGCGCCATCGTTAGCGAATTCGACGCCGCCTCGGTCAACGAGCTTGCCGAAATCGAGGCCGTCACTGTCCACGACGTCAAGGCTGTCGAGTACTACATCGCCCGCCGCCTGCCCGCCATCGGCATTGAGCACCTGACGGCCATGGTGCACTTCGGCTGCACGTCCGAGGACGTCAACAACCTCTCCTACGCCGTAGGCATCAAGGGTGCGGTGGAGAACGTGTGGCTGCCCAATGCCACAGCCCTCGTCCAGCAGATCGAGGCCATGGCGGAAGCGAACCGCTCGGTTCCCATGCTGTCGCGCACCCACGGCCAGCCAGCTACGCCCACCACGCTCGGCAAGGAACTGGCCGTCATTGCGCACCGCCTGAACCGCCAGCTGGCACGTATCGCCAAGACCGAATACCTGGGCAAGATCAACGGCGCTACCGGCACCTACGCCGCCCACGTCGCCTCCGTCCCGGGTGCGGACTGGGAAGGCGTCGCCAAGTCGTTCGTGGAAGGCCTCGGGCTCACTTGGAACCCGCTGACCACCCAGATCGAAAGCCACGACTGGCAGGCTGAGCTCTACGCAGACATTGCACGGTTCAACCGCATCCTGCACAACGTCTGCACGGACATCTGGAGCTACATCTCCATCGGCTACTTCCGCCAGATCCCGGTTGCGGGCGCCACAGGTTCCTCGACCATGCCGCACAAGGTCAACCCGATCCGCTTCGAGAACGCCGAAGCCAACCTTGAGATCTCCAACGGCCTTTTGGACACCCTGGCAGCAACGCTGGTTACTTCCCGCTGGCAGCGCGACCTCACGGATTCCTCCTCCCAGCGCAACATCGGGGTGGCCTTCGGGCACTCGCTGCTTGCGATCTCCAACGTGGCCAAGGGCCTCAAGGCACTCGACGTGGCCGAGGAAGTCCTCGCAGGCGACCTCGACACCAACTGGGAAGTGCTCGGCGAAGCCATCCAGATGGTCATGCGTGCAGAGGCCATTGCCGGTGTTGAAGGCATGGAAAACCCGTATGAACGCCTCAAGGACCTCACCCGCGGCCAGCGCGTGGACGGTGCCCGCATGCAGGAATTCGTGCAAGGCCTGGGCCTCTCAGCCGACGCCGAAGCACGCCTGCTGGCACTGACCCCGGGTAAGTACACAGGCATCGCCGACAAACTCGTGGACCACCTGCAGTAAGTGGATCACTTGCGGTAAAGCGGAACGCACGACGACGGCGGGCCGGGGCTGGGTGCCTCGGCCCGCCGTCGGCGTTTAACGCGTCGTGGGCGTATCAGTGGGCAGGCGGAAGAGCGCTCCTTCCCAGTTGTTTTCCTCAGCATCCCGTCCAAGGGTTCGAGACACGGCGTGTCGGGCTTTGGCCGGGCTCATGCAGCTGATTGGCTTGAAGCAACCGGGCAGGAGCGCAGCCAGTCCACACCCGAACAGCTAGACGTAGAGGAGCGGAGCGGCCATGAAGCTCCTGTTGATCAGGCACGGACAGACCCCCGGAAATGTTGCTGGCCAGTTGGACACGGCTTTTCCTGGACCTGGCCTGACCGAACTTGGGGAGCGACAGGCGGCTGCGTTGCCGGCTGCGTTGGCGGGCGAAGGCATTGAGGCCCTTTACACCTCCACCCTGCTGCGGACCCAGCGGACCGTGGCACCCTTGGCGAAGGCTACAGGCTTGGAACCGGAGATCCTGGAGGGCGTCCACGAAATCGAAGCCGGCGCCCTCGAGAAGAAGAGCGACCACGAATCGCACATGCGCTACATGGGCACAGTCTTTGCCTGGACGGACGGCGACCTGGACGTGCGCATGCCGGGAGCTTTCAACGGCCATGACTTCTTCGCCCGCTTCGATGCTTCGGTTGAAAAAGTTGCCGCCGCAGGGCATTCGACAGCTGTGATCGTCAGCCACGGTGCCGCGATCCGCTGCTGGGCGGGACGACGGGCAACGGACATCGACACCGTGTTCGCCGAAACGCACCAGCTCCCAAACACGGGAATCGTCGCGCTTGAAGGCGACCCGGAGAACGGCTGGAAAGTCCTTCACTGGGACCAGATGCCGGTGGGCGGTATGGCCCTTTCAGACCAAACCGCCGAGGACCCCACGGGCGAAGCTCTTCAACCCTGATCTGACACTGCGAGGCCTGCTCTTCACCCTAAAACCACTCCGAAAGGTGCAGACCGGGCCCCGCAACGCGGCAGCCAGCATTTCTCCCGACGCTTACGCGCAGGAAACACCGTGGTAACCACCGCTCCTTAGGCTTGAGACGCATAGACACCTCCGACGAACCCGGCGAATTGAGGCAGAAATGCAGACCAACCCACGGCTCAACATCCGGCAGGTCACGTGGGCCAACCCCGTGGGCGCCGACCTCCGGGCCGCACAGCAAGCCGAATTGGACTCCCGTTTCGGTAGCACCGACCATGAGCCAGGACCACCGCCGTCGGAAGCGGACACTGCGGTGTTCGTGGTGGCTTATGAGAAATGCTCAGGCCAGCCCTTGGGCTGCGGTGGGCTCAGGATGCTGGACGAGAACACGGCCGAAATCAAGAGGTTGTACGTGGTCCCTTATGCCCGTGGTTCGGGAGTGGCAAGCTCCATCCTGGCGGCGCTCGAAGCCCAGGCCCACTCCCACGGATTCACCGTGATCGCGGCGGAGGCGGGGTCGGCCCAATCGGATGGCCGGAGCTTCTACGAAAGCGCCGGGTTCGCGGCCGTGCCCAATTTTGGTCCGTATGTGGGCGTCGACGAGTCCTACTGCTACTCCAAGCGGCTTGATTCGCACAGTGCCTCGCACACGGCGATGGCGTGAGCGGAGCCGCGTAGCTAAGCAACATCAAGCGGAGTCGGCGGCAGTTCGATAATCTCGGGATATGGAAAAAGCAGACATCACCTTTCGCACCCGCAAATGGGTGCGGCCCGAGGACCTCAACGCCAACGGCACACTCTTCGGTGGCAGCCTGCTGAAGTGGATCGATGAAGAGGCAGCGATCTATGCCATCCTCCAGCTGGGCAACGGCCGGGCGGTCACGAAGTACATTTCGGAGATCAACTTTGTGAGCTCCGCGGTCCAGGGTGACCTCATCGAGATGGGCCTGACGGCGAAGCGTTTCGGCCGTACCTCGCTGACCATGCGCGCGGAAGTCCGCAACATGATCACCCGTCAGGCCATCTTGACCATCGAGGAAATTGTCTTCGTGAACCTTGGCGCCGATGGCCGTCCCCAGCCGCACGGTTACACCGAAATCACATACGACCGGGACCGCATCCCAACCCACCACCTGACGGAGACGCTCGACGAAGACTGACGGGCCGGCGTCCTCCACTGCGGGGGAGAACCCGTTGAACCCGACGGCCGCAGACGGTAGAACGGTGGGATGAGCGACGTAAACGCATGGATGGATCTGTACCTGCAAGCGTGGACCTCGAATGAGCCCGACGATATCCGGGCCATGTTCACCGAGGACGCCGTCTACTACGACCGGCCAAACACCGAGAAACCGTGGCACGGGCATGATGAGATCGTTCAGCACTGGTCCGGCGATTCGGCCGATCAGCCGGAGGACTGGACGTTTGAATGGACTCTCCTGGGCCAGGACGGAGACACAGCGTTCGTCCAGGGCCTCACCACGTACCTCAACGGCGACCCCACGTACGACAACCTCTGGGTCATCCGCTTCGCCGACGACGGCCGTGCCCGCGAATTCACCGAGTGGTACATGGCCCGGAAGTAGTCCCGTCAGTAGCTCTCGCGCTCGGCCGTTTCGGGAACCGGGATGAACGTTGAAGCGAACCCTTCGGACGCCCTCGCCAGCACCGCAACGTCGGCGCCGACCAGCACAAAGGAGGCACCGGCGTCGAGGTAGGCGTGGGCGGTATCGGGGTTGAAGGCGTTCACGCCGGCAGGCTTACCGGCCGCTTTGGCGGCTTCAAGGCAATGCTCGACGACGGCCCTCACCAACGGGTTTTCCTGCTGTCCCAGCAACCCCATGGAGGCGGCTAGATCCGAGGGCCCCAGGAAGATGCCGTCGACGCCGTCGACGGCCAGGATCTCCTCCACAGCCGATGCCGCAGCTTCGGATTCGATCTGGACCGTGAGGCTGATGGAATTCGACGCGGAGCCAAGGTAGTCGGGAACACGGTTCCAGCGCGAGGAACGGGCCAAGGCGGATCCCACGCCGCGGACCCCATGCGGCGGATACCTCACCGCAGCAACGGCGGCAGACGCCTCGAACGCCGAGTTCACCATGGGCACCATGAGGTTCTGCACGCCGAGGTCCAGGTATTGCTTGATGACCACGGTGTCGTTCACCGGCGGCCGGACCATGGCCTGGACGGGGTATCCGCTGACGGCATGCAGCTGGGCGAGGATCGATTCGAGGCCGTTGGGGCTGTGCTCGGCGTCGATCAGCACCCAATCAAGCCCGGACCCGGCGCAGATTTCCGCTACCAATGGACTGCCGGAGCACACCCACATGCCGGCGAGTGGACGGCCGGCGGAAGCAAGGGCCGAATAAAAGGTAGGGCTCAGCTGAAGTGACATGTCACAACTCCCAACGGTCCATAGTCCGCGTGAACGGTATCCCCTTTGTACACCCACAACGGCCTGGTAAACGAGCCCGCCAGGATGATATCTCCGGCCTTCATCGAGTCCCCGTGCGCGGCGATCTTGTTGGCCAACCAGTGCACCCCGTTGGCCGGGTGATCGAGCACTCCGGCAGCGACCCCGGTCTCTTCCACGGTCTGGTTTTTGTAGAGGATCGCCGACACCCAGCGGAGGTCGACGGCGTCGGGACGCACCGGCCGCCCACCGATCACCATCGCACCCATGGCGGCGTTGTCAGAGATGGTGTCCACGATGGTCCGGCCCTCCATTTCGATCCTGGAGTCCAGGATTTCGAGGGCCGGAACCACGTAGTCGGTGGCGTTGAGGACGTCGAAGATGGTGCAGCCCGGCCCCTTCAAGGCACTCTTCAGCACGAAGGCCAACTCCACTTCCACCCGCGGATGCGTGTACCGGTCCCATTCCACGGAGCACCCGGTTTCGAGGACCATGTCATCAAAAATGGCTCCGTAGTCGGGTTCGGTAATGCCCGTGGCGGCCTGCATGGCTTTGGACGTGAGGCCGATCTTGCGCCCTACCAGCGTCCGGCCTGCTTCCTCGTTCCGTTGCCGCCACAACTGCTGTACGGCGTAGGAATCCTCCACCGTCATCTCCGGGTGGCGTGCGGTCAGGCGCGGCACCGGCTTGCGGTTGCGGTTCGCCTCAAGGAGTTCGTCGGCAATGGCTTCGATCGTCTTCGCGTCCATCATGGTTTAGACCTGAGCTCCCAGCTTGAAGCCTTCGGCGGCCTCGCCGGACGCACCCTCGGGGCGGGTGTAGGAGAAGCCGTCGGCGCCTACGGTGACTGCCATCTCGGACTTGTCTTCGCGTTCAATAATGGGCTGCGGGTTGCCGTCGAGGTCCAGGACCAGGGAGGCCTCGGTGTACCAGGACGGGACGACGGGGTTGCCCCACCAGTCCCGGCGCTGGTTGTCGTGGACGTCCCACGTGACGGTGGGGTTGTCCGGGTCGCCGGTGTAGTAATCCTGGGTGTAGATCTCCACGCGGTGCCCGTCCGGGTCAAGGATGTAGAGGTAGAAAGCGTTGGACACACCGTGGCGTCCGGGGCCGCGTTCGATCCTGTCGGAGATGCGCAGGGCGCCCATCTTGTCGCAGATCTGGATGATGTTGTGCTTCTCGTGGGTGGAGAACGCGATGTGGTGCAGGCGCGGCCCGTTGCCGCCGGTCAGGGCGGTGTCGTGCACGGTCTGCTTGCGGTGCATCCACGCAGCGTACGTGACGCCGTCGGAGTCCTTGATGTCCTCAGAGACGCGGAAGCCGAGGTCCTCCAGGTACTTCCGGCCGCGGGGAACGTCGGGGGTGACCTGGTTGAAATGGTCCAGCCGGACCAGTTCTCCGGCGGAGTAGAGGTCATAGCGCTGGGTGAGGCGCTCGACGTGCTCGACGTCGTAGAAGAACTCGTACGGGAAGCCCAAGGGATCTTCCACGCGGACGGAGTCGCCCACACCCTTGGTGAAGCCTTCCTTGCGGCGCTCCACCCGGCAGCCGAGTTCGCGGTAGTAGGCCTCGGCGGCGTCGACCTCGGCCGGGGACTTCACGCGGTAGGCGAAGGCAGCGGCTGCGGCGACCGGGCCCTTGCGGAGGACCAGGTTGTGGTGGATGAACTCCTCGAAGGAGCGCAGGTAGATGGTGTTCTCGTCTTCTTCGGTGACGTGCAGGCCCAGGAGGTCCACGTAGAAAGCACGGGACTTGGCGAGGTCCGTGACCACGAGTTCCAGGTACGCGCAGCGGACAATGTCCGGAGCAGGAACCGTGGGAGTGGGGATGGGGCCGGTAAAGGGGTTGCTCATGGGAATCTCTCTTCGTTGAAAGGTCTGGTGGGAGGCGTTAGGCGCCGAATTTGGGGGTGTGGACTGGGCCGAGGGTGATGTGCACGGCCTGCTGGTCGGTGTAGAAGTCGATGGAACGGTAACCGCCCTCGTGGCCCAGGCCGGAGGCTTTCACACCGCCGAACGGAGTGCGGAGGTCACGGACGTTGTGGCTGTTGAGCCACACCATTCCGGCTTCGACGTTCTGGGAGAAGTTGTGCGCACGGGTCAGGTTCTGGGTCCAGATGTAGGCCGCCAGGCCGTACTTGGTATTGTTCGCCAAGGCGAGGGCTTCGTCGTCGTTCTCGAACGGCGTGATGGCCACGACCGGCCCGAAAATTTCTTCCTGGAAGATCCGCGCGTCAGGTGCGACGTCGGCAAACACCGTGGGTGCGATGTAGTTGCCTTCGGGCAGGTGGTCGGGCCTGCCGCCGCCGGCCAAGAGGCGGCCTTCGGACTTGCCGATCTCCACGTACGATGCGACCTTCTCGTAGTGCTCAGGGTGGACGAGCGCACCCACCTGGGTCTTGGGATCGTGGGGATCGCCCACCACGATGTTCTTGGCGCGGGCGGCGTACTTTTCACAGAATTCGTCGTAGATGGCCCGCTCAACCAGGATGCGGGAACCGGCGGTGCAACGTTCGCCGTTGAGGGAGAACACCCCGAAAAGGGCCGAATCAATGGCTGCGTCCAGATCAGCGTCGGCGAACACCACGCAGGGCGACTTGCCGCCGAGCTCCATGGACAGACCCTTCAGGTTGGCTGCGGCGTTCCGGAAGATGGTCTGGCCTGTGGTGGTCTCGCCGGTGAAGGAAATCAGCGGTACGTCCGGGTGCTTCACGAGCGCGTCCCCGGCTTCCTCGCCCAAGCCGTTGACCAGGTTGAACACGCCGTCGGGCAGCCCGGCATCCTTGAAGATCTGCGCCCACAGGGAGGCGGAAAGCGGCGTAAACTCGGCTGGCTTCAGGACCACGGTGTTGCCGGTGGCCAGTGCTGGGGCAAGCTTCCAGGACTCGAGCATGAACGGGGTGTTCCACGGGGTGATCAGGCCGGCGACGCCGATCGGTTTGCGGTTCACGTAGTTGATCTGTGAACCCGGGACCTTCATGGCGTCGTCGAACTGGGCAACGATCAGGTCGGCAAAGAAACGGAAGTTCTCGGCAGCGCGGAGGGCCTGGCCCTTGGCCTGGGTGATCGGCAGGCCTGTATCGAACGTTTCCAGCTCCGCGAGGCGGGCTTCCTGGGCCTCGACAGCATCGGCGATCTTGTTCAGCACACGGGCACGTTCGCGGGGCTTCATCTTCGGCCACGGACCGTTCACAAATGCTTCGCGGGCTGCGGCGACGGCGAGGTCGATGTCTTCCTTCTGGCCAGCTGCGGCCGTGGCGTAGTTGCCGTTGGATACGGGGTCCAGGACGTCGAAGGTCTTGCCGCTGACCGAGTCAACGAATTCGCCGTTGATGAAGTGCTGGATGTGCGTGGGGAGGTTCTCGGGGATGTAATGCTTGCTGGTTTCTACTGAGGTCGTCATCGTTGAAGTCCTTACTGGTTCTTTGCTGTGGAGAGGTAAGCGTCCAGGGTGGCGGCGCGGTGTTGTCGGGCTGCTTTTTCGATGGTGTCGGCGTCCGCTCCGCCCTCGATGAGCTGGAGGAGCGCCTCATGTTCCCGCACTGATTCCTGGGCGCGTCCGGGGACGAACCGGAACGTGGACGATCGCAGGGATGCGAGCCGGTTCCAGCCCCGATGGACGAGGTCAAGGATGTGCGGATTGGGGCAGTGCTCGAACAGGATGCTGTGGAAGTCCTGGTTCAAAGCCGTGAAGCGGACGGGATCGAAGTGTTCCAGGCACTCACGCATCTCCTCGTTCACCGCACGTGCCCGGGCAATCGCCACCGAATCGATCAGCGGAGCCGACAATGCCGTGGCGGCACCTTCCACGATGCTCAGGGTTTGCATCGTGTACAGGTACTCGGTGGGGTCGATTCCGGACACCGTCGCACCGACGTTCCGTTCGAACTTCACCAGCCCTTCGGCCTCCAGGCGGCGAATCGCTTCGCGCACCGGAACCACGCTGAAGCCCAGGTCCTCGGCGATCTTCGCCAGCACCAGCCGGTAACCCGGAGTGTAGGTGCCCTCAACGATCCTGGCCTTGACGGCGTCATAGGCCTGCTGGGATTTACTTCCGACGGCGGTTTCAGTCACCGGATGCTCCTTCCGGGCTTTGCGTGGCGGACCATTCCCGGTAGCGGGCCTGCCATTCGGCGTTCATCGGATACAGCCCATCAACGCTGTTGCCTTCCTGGACCATCTGGAAAATGAACGTCTCTTCCTTTTCCTGCTGAATGCAGTCATCCACGAGTTCATCGGCGATGGACGGCGGGATCACCAGGATGCCGTCGGAGTCGGCCACGATGATGTCGCCGGGCTGCACGGTGGCCCCGCCACAGGCGATGGTGATGTCCGTATCCCACGGGATATGCCTGCGTCCCAGCACGGCCGGGTGCGGGTTGGCGAAGTAGGTGGGCATCTCCAGATCGGCCACGGCGGAGTAGTCGCGGACGCCGCCGTCGGTGATGATCGCAGCTGCCCCGCGGACCTGGGCCCGCAGCGCGAGGATGTCCCCCACTGTGCCGGTACCCTTTTCTCCCCTGGCTTCCATGACCAGGATTTCGCCTTCGTTGACGGAATCGATGGCGCGCTTCTGGGCATTGAACCCGCCACCGTGGGTCTTGAAGAGATCCTCCCGATTGGGAACGTAGCGCAGCGTCCGTGCGAGGCCCACAACTTTGCGGTCCGGGCGGGTGGCCTGCAGGCCATCGATACTCACGTTGTTGAGGCCGCGCTTGCGCAGCTGCGAAGACAACGTGGCCGTCGCGACGGACTCGAGCTTGGCTTTCAACTCCGGCGTCAGGGCACTCCCGGTCTCGGCATCAGCCGTGGCGGGGGCCAATCCCGCAGCTTCCCGCGATCCGTACGCCTCTTCCCGCTGGGTGTCATCGTTCTTGGGCTGGGCACCAAAGTCCGCGAACGGCGTCGTACCTTCCGTCACCTTGGTAACCAGGCGTCCGCTGCTGAAATCACCGCCGGTGACCTCAATTTCGACGACGTCTCCCGGCTGGGCGACCGACGCGCCGGCCGGGGTGCCGGTGAGAATGATGTCGCCTTCTTCCAAGGTGAGCAGCTGGGAGAGGTCCGCCACGAGCTGCGCGAACGGAAAGAGCAGGTCCTCCGTGGTGTCGTCCTGGACGAGATCGTTGTTGTGCCAGGTCCGGATCCGCAGCGCAGCGGGATCCACAGCGTCCGCCGGGATCAGTGCAGGACCGACAGGCGTGAAGCCGTCGCCGCCCTTGGACCGGACATTGGAGCCCTTGTCCGCGTAACGGAGGTCGTAGACGCCGAGGTCGTTGGACGCGGTAACCCACTGGACGTGGCTCCAGGCATCCTCCAGCCCTACCCGGCGGGCGGACTTGCCGATGATTAGGGCGATCTCGCCCTCGTAACCGAGCAGCTCGCAACCCGCCGGCCGTTCGACAATGCCGGGGGCGCCGGCTGTGCCAAGCGCCAAGGACGATGAGGGTTTCAGGAAGTAGGAGGGCTGCTGCGGAGTGCGTCCCCGCTGGGCTGCGCGGCTGGGGTAGTTGATGTGGACGGCAATGACTTTGCGCGTCCGCGCCAGCATGTCCTGGTCGACTTCCTGGGTCCGGAACTCCAGCGTCACGGGGCCTCCTCTTCGGCGAGCACGCTTCATCAAGCGTTATCAGGTACGAAATCGTATACGATAACTATGGCTCGTGATCCACGGCACGTCAACCCCTATTCCCGATACCTTCCGATGCAGGCCGAGGGAGGCAACGCGGGGAGAACGGCGGCCCCTTACATACTGTCGGTGGGCTCCCGTAGGGTACCGGCATGGACATCATCCTTGTACCCGGTTTCTGGTTGGACGCCTCATCCTGGGCGGAGGTAACGCCCCCGCTGGTGGCAGCAGGGCACACAGTTCATCCGCTCACACTGCCAGGACTGGAGTCGGCCGATTCAAGCCGCGCCGGAATTGGCCTCCAGACACATATCGACGCCGTTACCTCCACCGTGGACTCCCTCGAAGGCAAGGTCATCCTGGTAGGGCACTCAGGCGGCGGGGCAATCATTCATGGCGTGGCGGATGCCCGCCCGGACCGTGTAGCCCGCGCCATCTACGTGGACAGCGGCCCCTTGGGCGAGGGCGGTGTCATCAATGATGAACTGCCCGACGACGGCGACGAGATTCCGCTGCCGCCGTGGGAAGCCTTCGAAGAGGAAGACCTCGTTGACCTCACCGACGAACTGCGCGAGTCTTTCCGTGCCCGCGCGATTCCCCAGCCCAGGGGTGTCGCGTTCGACCAACAACACCTCCACGATGCGCTGCGCTACGAGGTCCCCGCCACTATCATCGCCTGCGAATTCCCGTCCTCGCTCCTCAAGGAGTGGATGGACGCCGGGCATCCGTTCACGGCCGAGCTCGCGAGGATCCGGGACGTGGACTACATCGACCTGCCAACAGGCCACTGGCCGCAGTTCACCAAGCCCAAGGAGTTGGGCGAGGCGATCCTGCGGTCCATTGACCGTTCCAACTAGGAGCGGGGTCGCGTATTAGTTGCAGGTCCCTCCGGCGCGGCGCCGCCCTCGTCCGTCCAATCAGCGCCCGTGCTGTCATCCAATGCGGGATCCGAGATGACGTCCGACGTGATCGTGGGCACCGTCGTGACAGTGGGCTTGGAGTTGGAATCCTGGCCTGACTTCGGGGCACTGATCCCCGGGAACAGGGTTTCGGCCTTCTCGAGCAGCTTCTTTCCCGCGTCATAGAGGTTGTCCAGGATGTCCGGTACGGACTCTTGGACGGCCTCAGTGGCTTGGTGGACGTTCTGCTGGACGTCGGGGTTGTTCAGGACCTTCTCGGTACCCCCGCGAAGCCGGCGGTACACCTCCGGCCAGGACTTGGATCCCCACACGTAGCCGACAGCCACGCCAACGGCGAACAATGCCTTCCCTTTCACAGCAATCACTCCTTCCGAGGTGTTTGTCCTTCGACACTAGCCGGGTAGCGCACCTGCTGTCACGCGCACATTACTAATGTGCCGATCCGTGAACATTTGCTGAATTTGAAACAACCATCCAGCCGTTATGCCAAGGCCGGACAAGATGGATCAGAAGACCTATTAATAGACCACCAACAGGGTGCTCCAGGTGGAGACCAAGGCAACCTCGGCCAGGCCAAGCTGAAGCGGTTCGGCGGGAAACCCCAAGGGGTAGCCAAGGGTGTTGAAGGCTCCGTTCATAGCCGCCTGCCCGCAAATCCTTGGATCCCAGTGGCGGGGGGCGCGTGCCGACAATTAGACAGGTTACTTGCTACTAGTCCGCGGAGCGGCTAGCGTTACTGGTGTAGCAGCAAGACCGACCCAATCGGCAGGAGTGCTTTATTGGCCGTTGTTAACAAATTCATCGGGGTTTCGTAACCGTTCCAATCCCCGCATTGAAAAGGGCCTTCAAGGGCCCCATTAAGGTGCCTGAACACTGGAACAGGCACCCGATGAACTGAACCTCTTCATAATGTTCATGGAATTTCCATCAACAAGAAAGAAGGAACAAAAATGGGTTTCTTTGGTTTTCTACTGCTTGGTCTTTTGGCCGGCGCTATCGCAAAGCTTATTCTTCCCGGCCGCCAGGGTGGCGGCTGGCTGGTAACCCTCCTGCTGGGCGTCGTAGGTGCCCTCCTGGGCGGCTGGATCGGCGGCCTCATCTTCGGCACAGGCCTGCAGGAATTCTTCTCCCTGACCACCTGGCTGCTGGCCATCGGCGGTTCCATCATCGTCCTGCTGATCTGGGGACTCCTCACCAACCGCAGGGCACACCATGGCTAACAACCAGAATCGGGACGCCAACGGCGAGGAACTGGACGGCCAGTATGTTGAGGGCGACTACGGCGACGCAGGCGCTTCACCGGAAACGCTGAAGGAGGACGCCGGCGGGGACTACACCGAGGGTGACTACGCCGAGAAGACGGTCCCTTCAGCTGACGCCGAGCTTGATGAGCGCAACACGGAGGACACCCCGAAGGATCGTCCGTTTTCATCCGAGCCGGACGACGAAGCGTCGGGCTCAAGCCGTCCGTAACACCTGAATACAGCAAAGAACCCGGAGGACTGCACTGCAGCCTCCGGGTTCTTTACGTCGGTCGTTCTTCCGTAGGCCCCCGACGCGTCAGGGCCGCGCTCTGCCAGGGTCTACGTCCGCAAAGTCCTGGCCTTGACCGCCATGAACAACCCATACGCAATAAGGCCAACGGCAACAGCCGCCAGAAGGTATGGCCCGTACGGCTGCTCCTTGAGGGCCTTGAGGCCGCCGTCCAGCCCCGTGGATTGCTCGGGCTGGGCCCGCAAAGCTGCAATGACCACCAAGAGCCCCACAAGGAAAAGGGCTATTCCCTTGGCAATGTAGCCCACCACGCCAACACCGGTTTGGAACTTCCGCACACTCTGGCTGGAAGACAGGGACAGGTCCCGCGTGAACGTTTGCTTGAAGCCACGCACCGCGAAAACTATGCCCGTGATGGCAACGCCCGCGCCCACTGCGACCAGCAGGAAAACCCCGAAAGGAGCTTTCAGGAGCGTGAGGGTCCAGTCGCTGGTGGATTCCCGGCTGTTCCGGCCTTTGCCCATGATGAAGGAGATGATCGTGGCGGCGAGCGCGGCGAATACCAGGGCCTGGCCAGCTGCGGAGAATCGCTTGGCAGGCTTATTGTCGGACTTCCTGCGGTAACCCAGGACAGCGTTGCCCAACTGCCACAGTGCCAACGCTGCACAAGCGGCGAAGCAGGCCCAGAGCAGGAACGGTCCGGCAGGTTGGTTAGCCAGGGATGCCACAGCCCCGGACACATCAGCTTCACCCGTGCGCCCGAACGCCAGTTGCAAGGCGATGACACCGATGAGCAGATGCAACAGTCCACTGACGGCAAAGCCGGTTCTGGCAACGATTTCGAAGGCACGTGAGTTTGAGGCGTCCTCGGCCACATCAGCCGCCTTCTTCATCTCCTCTTTGATGACAAGCCTCCTTAGCTATCGCCTGCACTCCATGGTGCCATTCGATCGTTGTCCAGGCCACCGCATTAACGACGGCGGGCAGGCACCTTTGGTGCCTGCCCGCCACGACTCGTTTGCGGGCCTTAGAACCCGACCACCGACTGAGGCCAGATACTCCTCAGGCCCACGCCGAGCGGGTTGAACTGCTCGCGTACGCTCACCACGGCCCGGGCCTGGCCCGGGACCTCGGCTGCGTGCCGGGAAGGCTCGGCCGTTCCGGCGAGCGGGCTGGACGTGACAGGCGCCGGGCCGGCACTGACGGACAGGGCGATGATCTGGTCAGGCATCTCGGTGGTCCTTCCTGGAAGTTCCATCAACTCTGTTGGCTGATGTTTCAACCATCGGACCGGGCCCTCAAGAACCCCGCCGGGTCATCTCAAGATTGGGTCAAGAATTTCCGATCTCCGCCCGACCCGCCTGAGTGGGGCCGCTGTTTAGCAGGCGCTCAATGTCGGCGAAGCCCAGCCCTGACGCGATCGCAAGATCGGGGAGCTGCGCTCCCGCCGCGGCCGCACTTCTCATGGCCTGCAATAAAGAGTCCTCTGCTCCGTCCATTTCCCACTGCAGGCTCTCAACTCGAGCCGAGGCCGCCCAGACGTCGTCCAGCAACATGGTTCGCCGCGATGGCGCAGACAGGGAGGGGGCACCCTCCTGCGCAGGCCCGGGAAGAGCTTGGGCCGTCGTTCCCGTCGTCAATGCAACAGTCATAGCGCTTCCTCCAAGGACAGATGTAACTTGATTGGCTAGTTATATGGCAATCTAACTACATGATTCCCCATCAAGAAACCAGCAGTGATGCACGTCACACAAAACTGTGCGTGAGGAATCACCGCACCGGCACGTCTTATTCATGACGGCGCAGAGGGCGCCGCACCCAACGCAAACCCAACGCATAGGAGTCAATGCCATGACCGTTCAGACGCACACCCCCGCAGACGTGCCGGCCAAGAACGCCGCAGCCACCACCCCCGCAGGGGCACCGGATAAGGGCAAGGATGGTCGCGGAGCCACCACCGTCGCCGACGGCGTCGTTGCCAAGATCGCCGGTATCGCCATCCAGGAAATCCCCGGCGTCCACGCCCTCGGCGGCGGCGCAGCCAGGGCTATCGGAACGCTCCGTGAAAAGGTCGGCCAGAAAGACCTCACGCAAGGTGTCAGCGTTGAGGTTGGCCAGACCCAAGTGGCAGTCGACGTCACCCTGGTCGTCGAGTACCCGCACCCGCTCCAGGAAGTGGCTGATAACGCCCGCGACGCCGTTTATACGGCAATCGAGGACCTGGTGGGCATGGAAGTAACGGAAGTCAACATCACGATCACGGACATCCATGTCCCTTCTGAAGATGCAGACGCCGATGATGCCGGGCGTGAGCCGAGGGTCGCATGAGCCCCACCATCACCGGCCTGGCCGTAGGCGCGGTCCTGGCTGTCGTTTCGTTGGCTTTCGGGTTCTGGGGCCTGCTGCTGACAGCCCTGTTCATGGCGATCGGGGCGGTGCTCGGCCGCTCCGCCGAAGGAAAGCTTGACCTCCGCGGGGTGCTGGATGCCTTGTCGGGCAAGCGCTCCTCCACATGAGCGGGGAAGCCGGGACCATGCCTGCCGCGACCACGCCGGCCAGGGCAGGACACACCCGAATCGCCCGTTCGGCACTGCAAAAGACGGTGGAAGCAATCACCGCCCGCGCATTCCGGGTGGACCCGCACCAAGTGCGGGCTGAATTGGAGGACGACGCCGGAAAGCTGGGCGTCAACCTCACGGTGAAGATGGCTCTTCCCCCGCTGCTGGCACCACGTAGGGACGGCGGCGGCACCGTCTTCGACCAAGCCCACGCTGTGCGCACCGAACTGGTGGCCCGGGGGCTGGAGTTGACCGGGTTGGAATTTGGCCGGGTCGATGTCCGGCTGATGGGAGCCAAGCCCCAGCAATCCAAGGAAAGGAGAGTGGAATGACCCAGGATCGAACCCTTCGGCGCTTGGTCCGACGCGAAACCCATTCCTCGCGGGCCCTCCCGTCGATCATTGTGGCAAGTATCCTGCTCCTCGTTTTCCTTTGGCTGGCTGCGGAAAGCGTCCTGTGGCTACTCAATGACCGGCCGCTGCTGGCCAGCCCGGCCCACATCCGTCAGTGGCTCGTCGGGCTCCCCGGCTCCACCGTGCCGGCAGGGCTGACCGCGGCCGGTGTCGCCTTGGGAATCCTGGGGCTCCTGCTGCTTGGCGTGGCCGTAGGCAAAGGCCGCCGCGCCCGGCGCGCGCTGGCCAGCGACCGCATCGCCACAGTCGTGGACGACAACGTCATCGCCGCCGCAGTGTCCAGCACGTCGCGCCTCGCTGCGGGCCTGGCACCGGGCCAAGTGACCACAACCGTCGGCGGACGCTCCGTGCGCGTCCAGGTGCGTCCGACGTCGGGCGTTCCATTGGACCTTGCGTCCATCAAAACAGCGCTCGACGGCGAACTGGCCGCCTACGCGCTCGACCGGCAGGTCACGGGCAAAGTCCGGGTCGCGAACGAAGGAGCGGTAGGACAATGAGACGAACCAATCGGGCGCTTAACCGCATCCTGCTGGCGATCCTGGGGATCATCCTTCTGGGCGCCGGAGCCGCACTCATCGCGGCCGGTACCCTGCCGGGAGTTGCCGACACGTGGACGACCATCGGCTCGAACCTCACGGACCAGGTTCGGCAACTGGCAAGCACCGCACCCATCCCGGGACCGGCACGGAGCTGGTGGCTGGTGGCCGGAATCGGCGTCCTCCTGCTCGGTGCTGGACTCAGCGCCGCATGGCTGGCTTCCCAAGGCGGGGGGCGGACGCCACGCCTGGCCGAACGATCCGAAGGAGCCGACGGGCGGACCGTGGTGGACGTCGGACTCATTTCCGCGGCGGTGCAGGATGCCCTCAGCGGGAACCGGAACGTCCTGGCCACATCGGTCTCCGCATGGGAATCCAGGCAGGGAACAGCATTGCGGCTCCGCATGGAAGCCCGTCACGGAAGCTCGCCGCGGGAGCTGGCGGATACAGCCGAACAGCTGGTCAGGCAGATCGATTCGTGGCTGGGCCATCCGGTGCCCGTACTGGTGCGAATCACCAGCGGCGCCCGCACCCGGACGTCCGGGGCCCAGCGCGCGAAATGAGCCAACGTGATTCCGGACAGACCAACGAGGACAGGAAGGCAGGAACGTGACTGGTTCACCCGCAGCTCAGCATCAACTGGACCTCGTACCCGACGCCCTGCTGGCGGGCCGCGCGGCCGACGGCGACACTGCTGCCTTCGAAGCGCTTGCCCGCCGGCACGGTCCGTTGATGCGGGCCACTGCGCGACGATTGACCGGCTCGTTGGCAGACGCCGACGACGTCGTCCAGGAAACCCTGGTGCAGGCATGGAAGCAGCTGGACAGCCTTCGCGACCCCGCTGCGGTCAAGGGCTGGCTGTTGAGGATCGTTGGCAGCCGGAGTATCGATTACCTGCGCAAACGCCGTAACCACGCGGACCTTGATGATGCGGAGAACCACGTGGACCAACACACGCGGCCACGGCACGAAGACCCCGAGGGGAATGCCCTCAGCAGCTCACGGGTGGAGGCGCTGAAGGCCGCTCTGGCAGCCCTTCCCGAGGAACAGCGGCGCTGCTGGGTGCTCAAGGAATTCAATGACCAGAGCTACGAGGAGATTGCGCTGACGTTGAACATCAGCCCCGACAGTGTCCGGGGCCGTCTGGCCCGGGCCCGGATTACCCTGGCGCGCAGGATGGAGGAATGGCGATGAACAATCCCCGCGACACCCTCGAATGCGGGCATAGCCTGGCGGAATTGAGTGCCTACCTGGACACGGGGCAGATCGCTGACCCTGCCCACCTGGACTCATGCCCCGAATGCCAAGCGGGCCTCGCATCCCTGCGAAACCTCTCTGCTTTGGGCAGTGAGCTCCTCAGCTCGGACGTGGCCGACGCCGGTTCAGGCACTGATGACTGGATGCAGTCCATTCTCGATAACCTTCGGCTGGAACTGCGGCCGGGTCGCAGCATTCCCCTGCAGTCGAACCATCCTGATGACACCCTCTGGGAAACCGAAGGATCCATCTCGGCACTGATCCGGTCCGTTGTTGATGCACATCCAGGCACGGCCGCCGGCAAATGCCGACTGCATGGCGACGTCACCACCCCCGGGTCGCTGACCACCGTGGAGGTGGAGATAGCGGTTGTCTACGGGCACTCCATGGAGGAGCGGGCCGGCCAGTTGCGGGAGGAACTGGCCAGGACCTTGGCCACCCACACCGAACTCGCCATCGAAGCCATCAACATCACCGTCACCGATGTCCTGGAGGAGCAGCCATGACCGAGCCCTTGGACGCCGCGGGCTCATCCGCGTCCACCCCTCCCACCGGCCTGGCCGAGGAACTGCTGGACGTGGTCCAATCCGTTCCTGGTGTCAGCGCGGTCTACCCCGCGCAGCCGCTGTGGCAATCCATAGCCGGCTCAGCGCTGTCCGCGGTGACAGGCGAGCCACTCCCCGTGATTGGCCTGACGGACACGGCCGGCACTCTGGCGGTCAAAGCGCGGATTGGTGTCAGCAGTCCCCGTCCGGCCCCGGCCGTAGCCCGCGAAGTAGCCGACGCGATCCGGAGGCACCTCCTCCCCCGCTCCGCCGCCGTCGAGGTTTCCGTTGTGAAAGTTGGCAGTTAGGGCATTCGCGCTCCCGCCGATGAGGTTTTCTGGTTCATAATGAACAAACTGAACACAAGTGAACTTGATGGACGGAGTCCCGCATGCTGTCCGAGGATCGCCAACAGCTCATCCTGAAGGAACTCGCCCTTCACGGATCCCTCAACGCCGGGGAATTCGCCGCCAAGATCGGCACTTCCGGGATGACCATCAGGCGGGACCTGGCGGTCCTCGCCGAGCGGGGCCTCCTGGAGCGGGTCCACGGGGGTGCCATCTCAAGCGGCGGAAAGCCTGGCCCTGGTACCGCCGGATCCACCACCTGGCGTCCCGGCGGCAGGCGGCCGCTGGCGACGGTCGGCATGATCGTGCCGTCGGCGTCGTACTACTTTCCGGGCGTGATCCGGGGTGCGGAAGCGGCGGCGCAGGAAGCGGGCGTCCGGCTGGTGCTGGGGGTCTCGAACTACTCGGGGCCGGAGGAACGGCGCCAGCTGAAACGGCTTTACGAGCACGGCGTGGACGGGATCCTCGTCACGCCCGGAGGGCAGTCGCTCGCGGGCACGGAAACACTGGGGCTGCTCGCGGAAGCGGAGGTTCCCGTGGTGGTGGTGGAGCGATCCATCGATGACGCCCTGGACCACGGCCGCCTCGAATCGGTCCGCAGCGACCACGTCCGCGGCGCGGAAATCGCCGTGAACCACCTCCTCGAGCTGGGCCACCAACGCATCGCCATCTGCCTGCGCGAGGACAGCCCCACCGCCCCACAGCTCATCAGTGGCTTCCACGTGGCCCTGCAACGGGCAGGCCATGCCCGGGACGATTCCCTGGTGCGCACCATGCCGCGCGCGCAAAACGATCCCCAGGCGCACCGGGTCATGGTGGACGGAATCCTGTCCTGGTGTGCCGGGTCGCAGGTCACGGCGGCCATAGTCCACACCGACGAGGACGCGCTCCAGTTCGCCAGCGTCTGCCAGGAAAAGGGAATCCGGATTCCGAAGGACTTCGCGATTATCGCGTACGACGACGAGATTGCGGCTTTGGGGGCAGTCCCCCTGACTGCTGTGGCACCACCCAAGTACGACGTCGGCCACCAGGCCTTGCGGATGTGCCTGGACCGCATCGGAGCCGGACGTGGAGGCACGTCCGCGCTTCAGCGGGTCAACCTTTCGCCCGCGCTGGTGGTGCGGGACTCGACGCGAAGGTAGCTTCGGCACTCCCTATCTGTTTACTTCTGTTCACTTCGTGGTCAATGTTCACTTTTGTGGATTCAATGGTGGTTAGTTCGATAGTGCCCCGGAGCACTCCGCAACTTCGCATCGTGAACTTCAAAGGAGAACAGAATGAAGCGTCGCCAGCTTCTGCTCGGAACGGTCAGCCTCATGGCCAGCGCCGCCCTCATCACCGGCTGCGGCAGTTCCCCGGCCGCGACATCCGCGCCCGCCCCTACCGGGGACCCCACCGGCACCGTCACTTTCTGGTCATCGCTGGCAGGAATGGACAAAGTGGCTGCCGCATTCAATGCCAGCCAGGACAAGATCAAGGTCACCTTCGAGACCGTACCCAACGGCGCGAGCGGAGGGTACGCAAAGCTGTCCACCGCCATCACGGCCGGCAACGGCCCCGATGTTGCCACCATCGAATACCCCCAGCTGCCGCAGTTCGTCAGCAACGGCCAACTCCAGCCCCTGGACGGCTTGATCGATAAGGCCGCAACACTCGACAAACTGAGCGATGAGACCAAAGCCCTGGTGCAGTTCGACGAAAAGACCTACGCGCTCCCCTACGACGCAGCCCCGATGATCATGTGGTACCGCAAAGACATGCTGGAGAAGGCCGGCGTCGGGGTGCCCAAGACCTGGGAAGAGTTCGAGGCCGCAGGCCAAAAGATCAAGGCCGTGGCTCCCGACGCCCACCTGGCCAGCTTCAACCCCAACGAAGCTGCCCTGACCGCAGCCCTCTCCTGGCAGGCCGGGGCCAAATGGTTCGGTACCGACGCGGACAGCTGGAAGGTCGGGATCAATGACCAGTCCACGCGGAAGGTAGCGGACTACTGGCAGAAGCTGATCGACCAGAAAATCGTCAAAGTCCAGCAGTCCTTCAGTGACGAGTGGTCCGCGGACCTGGCCAGCGGCGCCGTCGTGGGTGTCCTGGGGGCCAACTGGAGCGCAACCGGCATCCAGAAGCGCACCGAAGCCAGCGGGCAGAAGGGCCAGTGGATCGCAGCGGAGGTGCCCAACTGGGGTTCGCCGTCGGACGCCTTTTACGGAGGCTCAAGCTTCAACGTCACCAAGAGCAGCAAGAACCCTGCTGCGGCGGCGAAGTTCATCGAATACCTGACCACCAGCCCGGACGCCATCAAGGCCCGCGGCAACACCGGCTCCGCTTTCCTCGCCTCGCCGGGGCTGACCCCCGTTGCGCAAAGCGCTTTCGATGCCAGCTACTTCGGTAACGACATCTACGAAGTCTTCAATAAGGCCTACTCCACCATCACACCGGGCTGGCAGTGGGGTCCCAACTGGGACATCACCAACACGGCCCTCAAGGACGCTTACGGCACGTTGAGCACCGGGGGCAAAGTCCGGGATGCCGTGGATGCGGCCCAGAAGGCCACCGTTGACGGACTCAAGCAGAACGGCCTCTCCGTCAAGGAGTAGGCCCGCGAGGCTGCTCGGCCCGGGAGCACCGGGCCGACCAACCGGCGAGGAGATTAACCATGGTCACCCAAGTACCTGCCGTCCGAGGCGCCAAACGCCCGGGATCCAGCAAACAACGCCCCATGTCCGGAACGGGAGGACGGACCGCGGCACTGTTCCTTACCCCCTTCTTCGCAGTATTCGCCGTCGCGATGGTGGCACCCGTTATCTACGCGGTGGTGCTGAGCTTCTTTGCCCAGCAGAAATCCGGTCTTGGCTTCAGCGAGGCCAAAACATCCTTCGTGGGCCTGGAAAACTACCTGCAGGTCCTCCAGTCGGAAAGCTTTGTGGGAGGAATCGGCAGGCTCGCCCTGTACTGTGCCCTCTACATCCCGTGCATGGTGGGCGGGGCGCTCGCTTTCGCGCTCCTGCTGGATGCTGCCGTGGCACGGGCCAGGAAGCTCTTTCAGTTGCTGGTCTTCCTCCCGCATGCGGTCCCGGGCGTCATCGCCGCACTGATCTGGGCGTACCTGTACACACCCGGTGTCAGCCCGATCGTCTCAGCCCTGGAATCGGGAGGGGTTGCGGTGAACTTCCTGGACCACCAGATGATTCTGCCCTCCATCGTGAACATCGCGGTGTGGGAATGGACCGGGTACAACGTGATCATCCTCTTCACCGCGTTGCAGGCTGTTCCGCGGGAAATCCTGGAAGCAGCCCGCGTTGACGGGGCCGGTGAAATCAGGAGTGCCCTGAGCATCAAGTTGCCGTTGATCCTCCCGGCCCTGAGCGCGATCATGCTGTTCACGGTGATCGGAACGCTTCAGTTGTTCACGGAACCGTCGATTATTTCCAAGGCCACGGCGTCCGTGACCAGCACCTGGGTTCCCAACATGTGGGCCTACGACGCCGCGTTCAACCGGCACAACCTGAACCAGGCCGCCGCCGCTTCCATCATTATCGCGCTCATGGCCGCCGTGCTGTCCTGGGCCGTCACCCGCTTCAGCTCAAGGACGAACAAAGCATGAGCACCTCAACGATGCCGCGCCCGGGGATTTCCGCCCCGGCTTCGCCACTGAAACGGCGACGTTCTGCCCGCAGCGGCGGTTTTGCCAGTTCGTTCACCGTCAATGCACTCCTGATCCTGGGCTGCGCCTACATGGTCCTTCCCGTGGTGTGGTTGCTCTTTGCATCCACCAAGAACACGGCAGACCTCTACGGCACCGCCGCTTACGCATTCGGCCACCCGGCATTCTTCGACAACGTCGCCGCCGTGCTGAACCAGGACGGCGGAGTCTTCCTTCGCTGGATGGCGAACTCGATGTTCTATGCCGCCTTCGGCGCGGTGCTCGGTGGGCTGATCTCTGTCATGGCCGGCTACGCTTTCGACAAATTCCAGTTCCGCGGCCGGGACTCGTTCTTTGGCATCGTCCTGGTGGGCGTGCTGATTCCCAACACCGCGACCGTCCTGCCCATGTACCTGCTGGCCTCCGTCTTTGGGATCACCAACACCATCTGGGCCATCCTCATCCCGGTGCTCTGCAATCCGTTCGGTGTGTACCTGGCCAGGGTCTACTCGGCGGCGTATGTCCCTGCCGAGACCCTGGAAGCAGCCCGCGTTGACGGCGCGGGACCCATCCGCAGCTTCTTCTCCCTGGGCCTGCCCATGATGATGCCCGGCTATGTCACCATCGCCCTGTTCCAATTCGTGGGTGTGTGGAACAACTTCATGCTGCCCCTGGTGATGCTGCAGGACCAGAAGTTGCTTCCCGTCAGCGTGGGCATCTCCATCTGGCAGGGCTACGCGCTGCCCCAACCCGAGTTCACACCCATGGTCATCACCGGCTCGCTGCTGTCCATCCTTCCGCTGCTGGTGGCGTTCATCCTGCTCCAGCGCTTCTGGAAATCCGGCCTCACTGCAGGGAGCGTCAAGTGAACTTGAACGTTGCCTTGGCCATGCCGGTCCACACAGCACGGGCCGTTTTTCCGCCGCGAAGCCTGGACCCACTGGAACCTTCCGTCAACCTGCTGGGCCGCGCGCCCATCCAGGACTTCCATTCACCGGCCGGCCGTTCCTTGCTGGCTGACGCCGATGTCCTCATCACCGGCTGGGGTTGCCCCCTGATCGACGAAACTGTCCTGGATGCCGCGCCGCGTTTGCGTTACGTCCTGCATGCCGCCGGGAGCGTGAAACACCACGTTGGTGAAGCCTGCTGGGAACGTGGCATCCAGGTCAGCTCCGCGGCCGACGCCAACGCCATCCCCGTGGCCGAATACACCGTGGCCATGATCATCCTGGCCAATAAACGGGTCCTCCAGATTGCCCGGGCCCTGCACTCCACCCGGACCGGGGTGCTTCCCGAGCAGCTCTTTCCGGACATGGGAAACTATCGCAAAAAGGTAGGGATCATTGGGGCTTCGAAGATCGGCCGGCACGTCATCCGGCTGCTCGCCCCCTACGATCTTGAGGTCGTGGTTTCGGACCCCTACCTGGACGATGCAGCGGCTGCGGCCCTCGGCGTCGTCAGCGTCACCCTGGACGAACTGGTGGCAACCTCCGACGTCGTGAGCCTCCACGCGCCGTCGTTGCCTTCCACCAGGAACCTCATGGACGCCGCGATGGTGCAGCGGATGCGGCCCGGTGCCACGTTCATCAACACCTCTCGAGGCGAACTGGTGGACCAGGATGCGCTGCTCGCCAGGGTCCAACAGGGTGACCTGTACGCCATCCTGGACGTCACGACGCCCTGGGTGCTGCCTTCCGACTCCCCTTTTTACACCCATCCGAATGTGCTGCTGACCCCGCATGTGGCGGGTTCCCTGGGCAGTGAGCTTGAGCGTATGGCGGCGAGCGCCGTCGACGAGGCACTGCGGCTGGCACGCGGCGAACCCCTGCGGTTCAGGGTCAGGCGTGAGGACCTCGCCTTCATGGCGTAGGTGACCCGGGCGCGGACCGACGCAACGCACGACGGCGACCTCCCGCCGTCGTGCGTCTCTTGCCCTTGCTGTCCGGCCCAGCGGGCTGTCGCCTACGGTGTGGGCTTTCAATTGCTCGCCGCGTTCTCGCTCTCCGTCTCCTTCGCTCCGGACCCGGCGTATGAAGCGGAGACCCTCCGGTAGACCGGTGTAAGGAACGCGATTCCGGCCACCACGATCATGATGGTGCCGGCCGCAAGGAACACCAGCGCGATGCCGCGGGACGTCCCCTCGCCCAGCAACGGCTCCAACCGGGCTGCACCTTCAGCGGAGCGGGCATAGGGGATGAGCCAGAATTGGGCGATCGGGGCAATGAGGAAAGCAGTAACAGGTGCCGCCGCGGATTCGAAGGCCATGGCAAAGCCAAAAACCCTGCCTTGGCGGTGGAGCGGCACCACTTTCTGTATGACGGTCTGCTCAGCCGCTTCCACCACGGGAACCAATGCCATGTAGAGCCAGATCCCCACAATGTAGAGCCAGGCCCATTCGCGCAACGTAAACACGGCACCCACTAAGCCCATGACTGCCACAGCAAGGAGCAAGGTCCGCAACGGGTTCTGCCCGAGACCGAATTTGCTGATCAACGCGCCGCCCAGGATGAAGCCCGTGGCTCCGATGGCGAAGACAGTTCCCCACATTTCCACGGAGAACATCTCCAGGCCGTAGGGGTCCATCAACGCCATGTAGACGCCGCCGATGAAGTTGTTGAACGTTGAGAACAGGATCAGTGCGAACAGCCCGGAGATCGCCATGACGGCCGCCCATGATCCGCGCAGGTCAAAGCCGCCTTGGGCATCGGACGCAGCAGCACGCACTTCTTCGGGCAGCCGGAGACTCAGCAGATGAGCGAAGGCGAGAACGGTCATGACGATGGCCACCACCACCGTCCAGCCCATCCCCAACAGGCCGACGGAGAGGCCCGAGAGCACGGAAGTGACAATGAACATCAGCCCCTGCACCATCCCGACCAGGCCGTTGGCGTTGGCCCGCCGATCGGGTTCGATCAGGATGGTCACCGTGGTGGAGAGGGCAATGTTGCGCAGGTTCTCCACCACGGCACCGACGAGGATGATGACCGTGAAGATCCAGAACCACGGCTGGGCAAGGTCCAGCAGCGCCGCTTCGGGTGTCACCAGGAACATGAGGCCTGAGAGCACAAACATCACCATGGTGAAGGCTCCGGCGAACCGCATCACGGCAAGCTTCCGGTATCGGTCCACGAACGTGCCGAAACTGATGCTGGAGAGGGCGATCAACAGCATGTAGGCGCCGCCGATAACCCCCGTGGCAATGACGTTGCGGGTTTCCAGGTACACCCAGAAGGTCAACGCGAACCACAAATAGCTGGTGGTGATATTCGCCAGGGCAGTGTTGACCAGGATCCCGGTAAAGGTACGGGACCGCTCTGCCGGCGTCCGTAGGGAGAGGTCGATGGCGTCGGAATCGCCGGCCTGGGCCGGGACCTGCTCGCTCATGCCCCTTAGTAAACCATCCGGGCTATTTCCCCGGTAGTATCGGCAGGGAATCCTGAAGAAGCTTGGGGGGAATGTTCTAATGACGGAAGTTCGGGGGCAGCTGTCCTTCACCGACGACCTCGGCCGTGACCTGCAACTTCAGGAGTACGGATTGGACCCCGAGGCAGGCTCCCCCTTGCTTCCCAACGCTGCGGTGATGAGCGCCCTGCAGAACCTCGTGCGTCTCGCCACTGAGTTGTGCGGCGCTCCCTTCGGAGTGGTGAACATCATCAGTGCCGAGTACCAGCACCAGATCGGCGCCTGGGGCGTTGACCCGGGCGTGTGCTCCCGCGAAGATTCGATGTGCGCAAAAGTCTTCCTGTCGCGTGAACGGACCGTCGTGGCCGACGCCTCCAAGGATCCGCGTTTCGCCGACAACCCGTTCGTCACCGGGGAAATCGGCAAAGTACGCTTCTATGCCTCCGTGCCCCTGCAGACAGAGTCGGGTTTTGTCCCGGGCACACTCTGTGTTTTCTCCGACAAGACCAACGAGCTGCGGCCTGAGCAGGTGAGCATGCTGGAGGTCCTCGCCAAGCAGGTGGTGGAGCTGCTTGAGTTGCAGCACCGCACCGTCCAGCTGGACAGGACCTACAGCGAACTCAAGGACAGCAACGCCAAGCTTGCCGGTTTCGCGGGCAGGGTCAGCCACGACCTCCGCATCCCGCTGACCACCATCCTTGGCTATGTGGAGTTGGTGGAGGACGACCCCGACGTCGAACCAAACAGCACTGCCGCACGATACCTGGACCGGATTGGTGCCAGCGGGCGGCGGATGCTGGGCATGCTCGAAGACGTCCTCAGCTACTCCCGCGTGGGTGGCGGAATCCAGCCGGAACAGATCTCCTTGCGGGAAGTCACGGAGGAGGTCATCGGCGACCTCGGGGTGGAGCACGCCGGAATCGTGGAAGTTGAAGACATCAGCTTGCGTGCGGACCGTGGCCAGCTCCGCATCCTGCTCCAGAACCTGGTGTCCAACGCCATGAACTACAGCAGCCCCGAGCGGGAACTCAGGATCCGCATCAGCGGCGTGTCCAACTACCACGGCACCACCGTGTTCGTGGCCGATAACGGCAAGGGCATCGCGCCGGAGGACCGCGCCAAAGTCCTGGAACCCCTGGTGCGCCTGCGACGCAATGGTGATGGACCAGGCTCCGGCCTCGGCCTGGCTACATGCAGCAACATCGCCAAAGCACACGGCGGGGATCTCAACCTCGCAGAAACACCGGGCGGCGGCACCACGGTGGCCGTCAGCTTTCCCGCCGAACCCTAGCCACGCACCTGGTGATGGGGCCGCACGACGGCGGACACCCGCCGTCGTGCCTTTCTTACCGGTCCTTGGGCTGCTTGGCGGGGCCGTTTCCTTTTTGTTTGTCCGGCTTGTTGCCGCCACGATCCTTGCCCTTCTCATCCGCCGTCGCTGCCCCTGGCACTGCGGCCGGGACGGGAGCAGGCGCCTGGACGGCAGGGACCGGCGCAGGTTCCGGCAGGTTGACCACTTCAGCAGGAACGGCGGCCGCGGGGTCGGCCTCGACGGGCGTGACACCGGCGGGCGTCGGCACAACCGGAACAACCGGCGCGGCAGGCTGAGGATCCGCTTGCGACACTTCCGATTCTGCGGGCAGGGAGTTGTCTGCCGTGGAACCTGAGGGAGCCAGGCCTTGAGTAAACAGCACCAGCGCCAAAGGCACGGTCACCGCAGCTGCTCCGACACCCCAGACAGTCTTGGGCCGCCGCTTATGAAGGGTCATGACCGTGGCCATCGAAACCTTGGTTTCGGCAGCGCGCACCGGCGGCCGGGAGGGCAAAGGCGGCAGCACCGCCGTCCTGCGCCCGGCCTGGATTCCGTCATCAGCAAGGGCCTGCTCTACGCCGGCTGCGGCGGGACGTTTTCCGGGATCCATGTCGGTCATGGTTTCCAGCAGCGAACGCAGCGGGGCAGGCAACCCGGCCGGTATTTCCGGCGCGCGGTGCAGGCGCGCCGAAGCGGTCTCGATAGGGGTGCCGGGGTATTCAGCCTTGCCGGTGAGGCACTCGAGGAGCACCAGCCCCAATGAGTAGATGTCGCTCGCGGGAGTCAGGCCCAGGCCCTGCGCCTGCTCGGGGCTGAGGTACTGGGCGGTGCCCACGGTAAAGCCCGTTGCCGTAAGGCGGCTGTCGTTCACCACCAGGGCGACGCCAAAGTCCGCCAGCTTAACCTTTTGGGCGAGCCCGGCGTCGTCGGATACCAGGATATTGGCTGGCTTGATGTCCCGGTGGATGACGCCGTGGCCATGCACCTGGGAGAGTGCGCCCGCGATCTGCGCCCCGATGCGGGCAACCTCGGGGACGGTGAGCGGACCGTCGGCCAATAGGGCCCGGAGGTCACGGCCTTCAGCGAGTTCCATGACCAGGTACGCCCGCTCTTCGTCGTTGCGTGTATCGACGCCCACGTCGAAGGCAGCCACGAGCCCGGGGTGGTCAAAACTGGCCAGGAGACGCATCTCAGTTTCCTGCCGGGCACGGAACGAATCGTCGCCTGAGCCCGGGAGGAAGATCTTGATGGCCACGTCACGGCCAAGAAGCAGGTCTGTGGCCCGGTACACGGTCGACATGGCCCCACGGCCCAAAACCGGACCCAGCTGGTATCGGCCATCCAGTGTGTCGTCGATGGAATCGGGGACGCGGGAGTCCACGGCCTCGTCATTGTTGCCCACGAATTGTCACGCCCTTCAGGCCCCACCCGGCTGCACGTAACCCCGGGGGGTCCGCCGTCACCAAGTAATGCCGTCAATCAAACTTTCACGGTAGCCGCGCGTCGCCGACTGCTTCAACAACCGCGGCTTGAGCGACCCCCAGCCCAAACAGCATCATCCGGTTCACCAGATTAGTAATCAGGATACTTAGTAAGAGGGGGGAGGGCAATGCGGCGTCATCGTCCGTTGTACTCGTCGTGGGTGGTGGCTCTCAGGCTTCGGGGATGACCATGGCGAAACGTTCTTCGCGCGCCACGTCGGGGTCCGGTCCACTGCGGACGCCGGTGTCGAGGGCGTCGATGGCCGCGAGCTCCGCAGTAGAGAGTTCGAAGCCGAACACGTCGAAGTTCTCGGCGATGCGCGCCGGATTGGTTGACTTGGGGATAGCCGAGCGGCCCTGCTGCAGGTGCCAGCGAAGCATGACCTGCGCCGGGGTTTTCCCGTGGGCCTGAGCGATGACGGCAATCTCCGGGTCCTGCATGACGTTGCGGCGGTCCTCACCGCCCCAGCCGGGGTAGAAAGTGATGCCGCCGATCGGTGACCACGCCTGGGTAAGAATGCCGTGCTCGGCATCCTTTGCCTGGACGGACAGTTGGGCAAAGTACGGGTGCAGCTCAATCTGGTTCACTGCAGGGACAACGGTCGTGGAGTCGAGCAGCTGATCCATGTGGTGTGGCATGAAGTTGCTGACCCCGATAGCCCGCACCCGACCGTCGGCCAGAAGGGTTTCAAGTGCCTTATATGCTGCGACGGTCTTGTTGAACCGGTCGGGGGCCGGCTGATGCAGGATGAGCAGGTCAAGGTAACCCGTTGCGAGCTTGCCGGCGGCCTTATCCCAAGCGTGCAGCGTCTGGTCGTAGCCATAGTCGCTGACCCAGACCTTGGTCTCGATGAACACTTCGGAACGGTCAAGTCCCGATTTCCGGATGCCTTGGCCGACCTCTCGTTCGTTGCCATACGCTGCGGCGGTGTCGATGTGCCGGTACCCGACAGCGAGCGCAGCGTCAACGGCCGCCGTTGTCTGCTCAGGGGCGCTTTGGAAGACGCCAAGACCAAGCGCCGGCATCGTTACGCCGTTATTGAGGGTAAGTTCCATGATCATGCCTTTCACGGTATACAGGTGGGCCGGGTGAGGGCCGTGGCAGGTTTCGTGCTTTCAATGCAACCGTGGTTCCTTATGCTCCGGGAGTCACTGTCGATCCGGGTACCGCCAGTCCCTCCCTGGTCCCAGTGGGGGCGCGTAGCGTGGATGCCATGACACAGAGCGATGACGTGCGGAAGTTCCTGAGTTCCCGCCGTGCACGGATCACGCCGGAGGAAGCCGGCCTGCCTGCCTATGGCGGTAACCGGCGCGTTACCGGGCTGCGCCGCGAGGAAGTCGCGATGCTCGCCGGGATGAGCATCGACTACTACATCCGGCTTGAGCGCGGAAACCTCTCCGGCGCCTCCGACAGCGTCCTTGAAGCCCTCGCCCGTGCGCTCAAACTCGACGACGCCGAAACGGCCCACCTTTTTGATCTCGCCCGCGCTGCCACCGCTTCCCCGCGGGTGCGGCGCAAGCGCAGCCCGCAGACGGTGCGTCCCAGCGTGCAGCGCGTCATCGATGCGATCACCGCCGCGCCCGCCTGGGTGCGCAACGACCGTGGCGATGTCCTTGCTGCCAACGAACTCGGCCGGGCCCTGTACTTGGACATGATGGCCGAAAAGGTCACCCCGCCGAACAGCGCCCGGTTCACCTTCCTGAACCCGAAAGCGCAGGAGTTCTTCGCAGATTGGGAACGCAGCGCGGACGACGTCGTCGCGGTCCTTCGCTCCGCAGCAGGGAAAAACCCCTACGACAAAGACCTCACGGACCTGGTCGGTGAACTCTCAACCCGCAGCGAAGAGTTCCGCACGCGGTGGGCCCGGCACGACGTGAAATACCACCGCACCGGCCGCAAGCGGCTCCACCACCCCGTCGTCGGCGACCTGGACCTGAGCTACGAAGCAATGGAACTTCCCGCCGACCCTGGACTGCGCATCAACGTCTACACCGCCGATCCGGGCACACCTTCTGAAGACGCCCTGAAAATGCTCGCCAGCTGGGCCGCCACCCAGCGCGAGACGACAGAGACCGCCGTCCAGGAGAGCTGACTTCGACCACCCGTCTGGGCGCAAGGCACAATGGAAAGCATGACCCGAACAACTTTCGCCCTCGTCCGCCACGGCCAGACCGACTGGAACGCAGAGCGCCGGTTGCAGGGTTCCACCGATATCCCGCTCAACGACGTCGGTCGTGGCCAGGCGCGCGACGCGGTGGCCGCATTGTCGGACCGGCAGTGGGATGTGGTGGTGTCTTCGCCGTTGGGCCGTGCTGCCGAGACCGCGGAGATCATCGCCGAGGGCCTGGGACTCACTGTTTCGCGGCTCGTTCCCGACCTCATCGAACGCAGCTTTGGGCCTGCGGAAGGCTTGCAGGCGGGCCCCGAGCTGGAGGCACTGCGTATCCCCGGCGGCTTCCGCGGAGGCGAGAGCGACGACAACGCTGCCACGCGCGGACTGGCGGCACTTGAGTCACTGGCCAGTGAGTTCGCCGGCAAGCGTGTCCTGGTGGTTGCGCACGGCACCCTGATCCGTTTGACGCTCAATCGCGCCATCGGCCGAACGCTGGACAGCGTCCATAACGCCGTCCTGAACCTTGCCCACCACCACGTCACGGACGGTTGGGAGTTGGAGTACTTCAACGGCGAACGGGTGACGGCCGACGTCGACGCCTGAGATGACCGCCTTGGCCCCGCCAACTACCTGGCCCCGAGCCGCGCTTTGAGCTGCTCCGCATAGTCCCCGTAGGCTGCCGCGATCTCTTCCAGGTCGACAGTTTGGGGAAAGTCGATCACGGGCTGGTGCTCCGCCAGATAGGTGGTGGTTTCCTCAACCACCAGCTGCTCGTCGAAGCCGTCCAGGCCGGCTTCGGCGAGGAATTCCGGGTTGGTGTGGACCAGGGATTCCCCGGTTTGCCCTTCAGATCTCCAGCGCACCAGGTATTCGTTCTGGTTCACGGGCTCGATGTCGAATGTCTTCTCCATGGAAGCAGCCTACGCTGTGCGGAGGGTCCTGCCGTCCACGGCGGGACAAGAGCAAAAGCACGACGGCGGAAGGTCGCCGTCGTGCCTTTCTTGCCTTAAGGTCGGCTGCTGAATCTTAGCCGCTCAGACCTCGGGACGATGCTCAACTACTGTCGTCGGCGCCGTGCGCCGCTCGACGACGGTGCGGCGGGTCCTGTTGGACATGGCAATGGAGATGATCAGGCCGATGACGCCTACCACGATCAGGATGTACCCAACCAGGACCTGGTCCAGGAAGGGGATGAGTCCGGGGGCGAGCGCGAAGGCCAGGATGGCACCGATGGCGATCAGGGCAATGGAAGAACCGATTCTCATAACGTGCTCCTCATGTTTGTCCAGCGCGAGGTAGCACCCTCGGCCGGATTCGTGTCATCAGGATACTTATCTTTTGCCGCTCCCACCAGCATTTGCTGAATGCTGTGTTCAGCGCCCGAAGCGGGCGGCCAGCCTGGCGATTGCTTCCTCCGGGGTGGGAACCGGGCCGAAGACCTGCTCCTGGCGGCTGGTGTCGGCCACGTATTTCCCGGTATCCCACCATGCCACCATGCTGGCCATGTCACTGACCAGCGGGACGACCTTTGAGGTGACCCTGCCGAGGCCAATGAGCAAGGGCTCGGGCATGGCCATGACCTTGACCGGCTTATCGGAGTGCTTCTCAACCAGGGAGGCCACCTCGAGGATGCTGACCGGGCGGGTCCAGCCGATATCGATCCTCTCCCCGTCAGCCACGTCGGCGTCCACCGCCTCCGCCAAATACCCGGCAAGGTCGCTGGCGAGCACGAACGTGAGCGGCACATCCTTGGAACCCAGCCACGTAAGCCGCCCTCTATCGAAGGGGTTGCCGCCACCCATGGTGGCCACCTGGTCGAAGAAAGCCCCGGGACGGAGTGCAACGAATGGCACTCCGAGTTCTTCCAGCTTGTCCTCTGCCAGTTTCTTGTTCCAGAAGTGCGGGATTTGTGGTGTTTGGTCGCTGGTGACGATGCTGATGAGAACGAACCGCGGCACGCCGGCGTATTTGGCCGCAACCGCGAGGTTGCTGTTGCCGTAGGTATCGATGGCTTTGGCGTTCTTGTCGTTCCGCGTATATCCGGCAGCCGTCGAGACGACCGCGGACACGCCCGTCATCGCGGTGATCAGGGAACCGGCGTCGAGCATATCGCCCCGGACTACCTCCACGCCCTTCGCCTCAAGCTTCGCCGCGCTGGACTGCGGCCGGACCAGGGCCCGGACCTTCTTGCCGCGCTTGAGCAGCTCATCAACAACCTGGCCACCCAGGAAACCGGTGGCGCCAACTACAAGGACAGGCAGATCGTCAGCCATGGATTCTCCCGGAAGTAGTTCCTGGGTCATTGGTAGCACGACCACCCACGCGAGGCCAGACCCTCCCGCGCATCACCGTGGTGGTCATTGCCGGGGTGGCGCGGACTAGGATCGTTTCCATGGCCAGGATTGAGGACTATGCGATGATCGGGGACCTGAACACTGCCGCGCTGGTGGGGCGGAGCGGGTCCATTGATTGGATGTGCCTCCCCCGGTTTGATTCGCCCGCGTGCTTCGCGGCATTGTTGGACTCCCCCGAGGCGGGCCGCTGGTTGATCGCACCCGCCGGGACACCAAGCGAGGGAGTCTGCACCCGCCGCCAGTACCGCGAAGACACGTTGATCCTGGAAACCGAATGGGACGTCGACGGCGGCTCCGTGCGGGTTATCGACTTCATGCCGGTCCGCGATGACGCAGTGGACGTGGTGCGGATCGTCGAGGGGCTCTCCGGCGAGGTGGACATGCACATGGAGCTGGTCCTGCGCTTCGATTACGGCCGGGTAGTGCCGTGGGTACGGCACGGAAAGCACGGCATCAGCGCGGTGGCCGGCCCTGATTCCGCCTACCTCACAACACACGCCCCGCTCGAAGGCCGGGATCGCCGGACCTACAGCGACTTCACCGTCCGCGCCGGCGACAAGGTCCCTTTCGTGCTCCGCTGGGCCCCGAGCCACGAGAAGGAACCACGGCGGATCGACCCCTACCGTGCCCTTGGGGCCACCGGGTCTTTCTGGCTTGAGTGGATCGGCCGCAGTGAAATGGCGGGCAAATACAAGGAACCCGTCGAGAGGTCCCTGATCACCCTCAAGGCCCTGACCTACGCGCCCACCGGCGGGATCGTCGCAGCAGCGACCACGTCGTTGCCGGAGCAGATCGGCGGTCCCCGCAATTGGGATTACCGTTATTGCTGGCTGCGTGACGCCACTTTGACCCTGCAATCCCTCCTCGCGGCCGGGTACACGGAAGAGGCCGCCGCCTGGCGTGATTGGCTGCTCCGCGCCATCGCCGGAGACCCTTCTGAACTTCAGATTGTCTACGGGCTCGACGGCGCCAGGAGACTCCCCGAGGCAGACGTGCCGTGGCTGTCCGGTTACGAAGGTTCACAGCCGGTCCGCACCGGCAACGCAGCCGCTCCGCAGCTACAGCTGGACGTCTGGGGTGAGGTGTTGGACGGCCTCTCCCTCACGCGTGCCGCTTCTCCCGCGGGCACCGTGGACAATTCCTGGGACATCCAGGTGGCACTGATGGAGTACCTCGAAGGAGCCTGGGACAAGCCAGATAACGGACTGTGGGAAATGCGTGGCCCGCGGCAGCACTTCACCCACTCAAAGGTGATGGCATGGGTTGCCGCCGACCGCATGGTCAAGGCCGTGCGCACGTCCGGGTTGCCGGGACCCCACGACCGCTGGGCCGCCCTGCGGAGCGAAATACACGCCGACGTCATGGCCAAGGGCTTCGACACAAACCGCAACACCTTTGTCCAGGCCTACGGCAGCAAGGAACTCGACGCGAGCCTGCTCCTGATACCCCGTGTTGGCTTCCTGCCGCACAGGCACCCCGGAGTGGTCGGGATGGTGGATGCCATCCAAAAGGAGCTCACCGAGGACGGCTTCGTGCTGCGCTACCGCACCGATTCCGGCCACGACGGACTGCCCGGCGATGAAGGCGTTTTCCTGGCCTGCTCATTCTGGCTGGTCGACGCCTTGTTGGGCATAGGCCGCAAGGATGAGGCTACGGAACTCTTTGAAAGGCTCCTGACGCTACGCAACGATGTTGGCTTGCTCAGCGAAGAATGGGACCCGCGCACCCAACGGCAGTTGGGCAATACGCCGCAGGCTTTCAGCCACTTCCCGCTCATCCACAGTGCCATGCAGCTGCACCACGGAGAGGCCCACAGCAGCGACCAGCCGATGGGCCATCCCAAGCATCCGACCTCGGCCGGGGGATCTATGCTTCGGAATGATCCTCGCCTTCGCTAGCGGACGGTTCACCCTTGTGGCTGGCTTCTTCGAGGTGCAGGTCCAACTTGCGTTCGGCTTCCCGACGGCGCTGCCCTACGGTCCTCATCTGCTGGGTTGTCGGGTCTCCCCGGTCCTCTGACGCTGTGCCCGACGGCGTGTCGGGCTGCTCTCGCTCCTGTTCGCCCATACGAAGATCGTCCCATCGCCAGCGCCTTTGCGGTAGCGGCACTTACCGGGCAGCCGTGTTGTGAGGCCCGCTCCGCACCCTCCGACGTGATCTTTGGGCGCAGAGCGGGCCTAGCAACGAGTGGTCAGCGGCGGGTTTCGCCGGTTCCCGTGCCCTCGGTATCGATGCGCTCCTTGCGGACTTCCTCATCCACCTGGACTTCGTCGGTGACCGTGTCCTTTTCGAGGCGTACGCGCTCCACCGGCACGGTCTCCTTGTCCACCACCGGACGCTCCTCGTGCAGCGTTACCTCATGTTCGCTCTCCGTGAGTTCAGGACCACTCATGGCATCGCCCGAGTTCCCGTCCGTGATCGGTTCACGTTCGACCCGGACTTCCTCGCGCTGCACCGGGACGGTCGTGGTGACGTTCTCGGTGGTGATGTACTTGCGCAGGCGGGCACGGCCGGTGGCCTGGCTTTCCTTGCCAACGTTGAGCCGTTCCTCCGAGCGTGTCATTGCGCCGTCGTCGTCGCGGGTTGTCCCTGAGTCGCGGACCGCCTCCGTGTCGCGGGTTGTGCTGGTGTCGCGGGTCGCGTAGTCATCCCGTCCGCTAAATCCGGTCCCACCATCCAGCTGGTAGTGATTGTAGAGGCGGACTTCCTCGCCCGGGTCGAGGTGCCCGTCTTCGGCAACCCTCGGCGCGTCCTTGATGTGGTCCTTGCTGTACGGAACTACCACGTCATCGCCGTCCACCGTGGCTTCCTGGAGTGGAATGAACGATTCCGAACTGCCAAAAAGGCCCGTCTTGACGGTGACCCATGTGGGTTCGCCGGTGTCATCGTCGGTGTAGAACGTGCCGATGGATCCGACCTTGTCACCCTCTGTGGTGCGGACGTTTCCATTCAGGCCCATCAGGCGGTCAATGTTTTCCCTCGCGAGCATGATGTCTCCTTGGAATGCGGTTCTCTTACTGTGGATTTGCCGAGCGGGCTGCATCACCGGGCAGGATTTCCGGACGCCGACGGGGAACTGAATCAACCCATCGACTTCAAGGAACAAATAATGATAAGCATGCTTAGCGTTTGCTTGGCAAGGCCCCGGGCCAAGTATTCCCACGCTTGCTATCCGGGCCAGCAGGAGCTTACGCTCGATGAGGAGAAACTGTACTTGTGCCAAAGGTATCCACCTCTCTTTAACCCTTCAGGGTCCACAATGACTGCTCAGTCAGCACAGCAACCTCTTTCTTCCTCCCACCAGGCACGCCAACCCAGTTGCGAAAAGTGCCGCACCAATCAACACCTCATGGTCGACACCATCGACGCCCATTCAGACCTCTCGGTGGGCCTTGTCCGCGTCCGTTACAACTGCAGAAAGTGCGGATCCTTCCGCGCGCATGCAGCAACGGTTGCCGACGTCGCCGATGTCCTCAACACCTCTAACCCATCCTCCGGACTGCTGCAGTTCGGAAAGCATTTCCTGCACTGCGGGATACCAATGCATACCGGCGCCGGGAAGCTGACCCAGCTGTCCGCCACCACCGGGCGCATCGTCGATCCGGAGCTTGAGGTCTACCTCAACACCCGGGTCCTGCACTGCGATGAGTGCGGCTTCCAGATGGAAATCCCGGACTAGCCTGCCGCCCATGCGGCACCCGTGCCATGAAGCGTCCGTCGGCGAGCACCGCCGTCGGACGCTTTTCGTATGCCTGCCAAAGCCCGACGCACGGATCGCTCCAGGCACCTGTGATTGTGGGCGCAAGTGTTCGCGTGCCAGTGTTTGGGCATGCTGGCTTCCGCAGGTAGCGTGAGCCACAGACAGGTATTGCTCCGCAGCGCGCGGACCATTCCCGAGGACGAGCCCCTAGGAGCCAGCCCATGAGCAGATCCCATCGAACGTCACAGCGCGAGCCGAACAACGCCGTCGAGCTCAATCCCCTGTTCAGCAGGCCCGGAGAGTCAACCATCTTTCCGCGCTTCACCATGCCCGAGGGCGAGGCCCTGCCATCCACGGCTTACCAGGTTGTCCACGACGAAGCGATGCTCGACGGAAACTCGCGACTGAACCTCGCGACGTTCGTGGGGACATGGATGGAACCCGAAGCGTCCCAGCTGTATGCCGAAACGTTCGACAAGAACATGATCGACAAGGACGAGTACCCTCAAACGGCACTCATCGAAACTCGATGCTGGCGGATGCTCGCGGACCTGTGGAATGCGCCGGACCCGGAAAAGAGCATCGGAACATCCACCATCGGCTCCTCCGAAGCCTGCATGCTGGGCGGCCTGGCGTTGAAACGCCGTTGGCAGCACGCCCGGCGCGAGGCAGGGAAGCCAACCGACAAGCCCAATCTCGTCCTCAGCTCCGCCGTCCAGGTGTGCTGGGAAAAGTTCTGCAACTATTGGGAGGTGGAGCCCAAATTCGTTCCTGTCTCCGCTGAACACCCGATGCTCGACGGGCATGACCTGGACCAGTACGTCGACGAAAACACCATCGGCGTCGTAGCCATCATGGGTGTCACATACACCGGCGTCTACGAACCCGTCCGCCTGATTTCCGAGGCCCTCGACGACATTCAAGAACGCCGCGGCCTGGACATTCCCATTCACGTCGACGGCGCCTCCGGAGCCATGGTGGCACCTTTCCTGCAGCCACAAACGGTCTGGGATTTCCGGCTCCCGCGGGTTGCTTCCATCAACACCTCAGGCCACAAATACGGGTTGGTCTACCCCGGCCTGGGCTGGGTGGTCTGGCGGGACGCAGCGGCACTGCCCGAAGACCTGATCTTCCACGTCAGCTATCTCGGTGGTGATATGCCCACCTTTGCGCTGAACTTCTCAAGACCCGGCGCCCAGGTCCTGTTGCAGTACTACCTCTTTCTGCGGCTCGGCTTTGCAGGGTACCGGTCGGTTCAGGCGACCTCCCGGGACGTCGCGCTCTACCTGTCCAACGAAATCGGCGCCATGGACGCCTTCACCCTGTGGAGCGATGGTTCAGACATTCCCGTCTTCGCCTGGCAGCTCAAGGACGGCCACACCGAGCACTGGAACCTGCACCACTTGTCGGAGCGATTGCGGATGAATAGATGGCTGGTGCCGGCCTATCCCCTGCCCGACGGCCTCAGTGACATCACGGTTCAAAGGATCGTGGTCCGGAACGGTTTCACGCGCGACCTCGCCTCAAGTTTCCTCGCCGACCTGAAGAAAGAGGTCGACTACCTGGACAGCCTCACCGCGCCAATGCCCGGCGACAAGCAAGCAGAAGGATTCCATCACTGACCCCGTGAAAAGGAGGCACACATGTGCCGTCTCTTTGGACTCCATGCCGGAGCCCGACCGGTACGAGCCACCTTCTGGTTGCTGGACGCCCCGGACAGCCTCTCGGTGCAAAGCCACCGGGAGCCGGACGGGGCCGGGATAGGCACGTACGACGCCGAGGGCGAGGCCCGCATGGCCAAGCAACCATTGGCGGCCTGGCAGGATCATGCTTTCGCCCGCGAGGCGCGCGACCTGAAGAGCACCACCTTCCTGGCACACGTCCGGTACGCGAGCACAGGTGCGCTCACTATGGTCAACACCCACCCCTTCGAGCAGGACAACCGGCTGTTTGCCCACAACGGAGTGCTTCACGGTCTGGACGAACTCGACCGGCGACTAACATCGCTCGGAGTCGCGGGACTGGTGCTGGGGCAATCCGACAGCGAGCGGTTCTTCGCGCTGATCACTGCAGAAACCCGGCTGGCCGGCGGCGATGTTGGTGCGGGCATTGTGCAGGCCGTGCGCTGGATCGCGCGCGAACTGCCCGTCTTCAGCCTCAACTTCATCCTGTCCACGGCGACCGACATGTGGGCCCTCCGGTACCCAGCAACCCACCCTCTCTATATGTTGAAGCGGAATCCCGCGACAGCGCCGGACCGCGGAGCCCCGCTTGATGCCAGGAGCAAGCGGATCAGTTCCCGCAGCACTGATCTTGCCCGAGCACCTCACGTCCTCTTCGCTACCGAGCCCATGGACAACAATCCCGGTTGGCACCCCCTGGCGTCCGGCGAACTGGTCCATGTTGGCGCGGACCTTACAGTGACCTCCACGGTGCCATTCGACGTCGACCCCGTCCACCTCCTCACGCTCGCGGATCTTGAACCGACGGCAGCGGCTTCGCAGACGCCGTAATCCGCCGCGGGTTGGACCCCTCTAACGCTCGACGGCTGTAACGCTCGACGGCGACCTGCCGCCTCCGCGGGTGGTGGCTCGGGCTCGTGGTGCGGGCTCCTGGTGCGGGCTCGTTGTCGGGGTTTTCCACATAGGCCGGAAAGGGGCTGATCCGGGGGAGGTTCGGCGTGACAGGGTTCCTGTATGGGAAGCAGCAGGCAGGCGGTGGAGAGGCGGACGGGTTCGTCCCGCGGCGATGCCTTGTCGCTCGATTCTGGTACTAACCCGATGCGGGCCCTGTTCGAAGGTTCGACGGCGACCACGGACCGTGCCAACGATCCGGGGGCGTCGCAGTCCGAGGTCTCACAGCTGTTAAGCGCCTTGGATCCTGCGGATACAAATTACTCCACCCCTGAACTGGCCGACGCATTGGAGGACAGTGCGTCCGCCCTGAGGTGGCTGAGGGCGTCGGCTCCTGGGCAAGCACGGCTCCTTGGGCTGGTTGAGGCTGCGGATTTTGCTGGGCGGGTGGAGGAGCTTTCGCGGTCGTTGGAGTATTTGCAGGTCGTAGCGGCACAGGCTGTGGAACGGACCCGGAATGAAGCTCGAGGCGCCCAGTCCTCCGCCGCCCCCGGCTGGTCCACGGGATGGACCGAGACCTCGCCAGGCACCCAGGAGCACGCTGTTCCCAGCCAGGCCGGTGAGGCCAGCGACGCTCACGCGGTCATCCGGACCAGCGACGCGGCCCTGCTCGATGACGGCTACCGGAACGCCGCACAGTTCCTCCGCGCCCGGTTGCGGATCAGT
>NZ_JAMSGY010000008.1:0-234074 GCF_024608385.1 Paenarthrobacter sp. UW852 | reverse complement strand
GGGGACGGTGACGGTGACTGCACGTGCGGTGACGGATTATGTTCTGGCTGCCGGCGCGACCGCGTCGTGGACGGGGACGTTCAAGTCGACCCCGTTGGTGGTGACGCCTGCTGCTGTGGTTTTTACGGATAGGGACGGCACGAAGGACGACGCCTATACGGTTCCTGCTACGACAGGGGTTGAGTATTTGGTCGGGGGGAAGGTTGTTGCTGCGGGGTCGTATCCGGGTTCGGGGACGGTGACGGTGACTGCACGTGCGGTGACGGATTATGTTCTGGCACCCGGTGCAACGGCTTCCTGGACGGGAACGTTCAAGGCGACGTCTGCGGTGTCGTTTGCTGATGTGGCTGCCGGCGCCCAGTTCCATGAAGAGATTTCCTGGCTTGCTGAGCAGGGTATCTCCACGGGGTGGGTTGAGGCTAATGGTTCCCGGACGTTCCGGCCGTTGCAGGCTGTGAATCGTGATGCGATGGCTGCGTTTATGTACCGGTTGGCTGGTTCGCCGGCGTTCCAGCCACCTGCTAAGTCTCCGTTTGCTGATGTGACTCCCTCTACGCAGTTCTACAAGGAGATCACGTGGCTCGCGTCGAAGGGTATCTCCACGGGGTGGGTTGAGTCGAACGGGACCAAGACGTTCCGTCCGGTGCAGCCGGTGAATAGAGATGCGATGGCTGCGTTCATGTACCGCTTCGCTGGCTCGCCCGCGTTCACCTCCTCTGCGGCATTTACGGATGTCCCTGCTGGTGCGCAGTTCCGGAAGGAAATCAGCTGGTTGGCCGGTTCAGGTATCTCCACGGGATGGACCGAAGCCAACGGGTCTAAAACATATCGGCCGCTCCAGCCCGTGAATCGCGATGCGATGGCCGCATTCATGTACAGGTACAACCAGAAGTACGGACAACTGTAAGCACAAGGATTAGTTCAAAGGAGCGGGAGGTTAGATTTTTCTGACCTCCCGTTCTAATGTCTCTCGACGGAAGAAGTACTTTATCTGCGGTCGTAACTTAAGAGATTTGCCCCTTCATAATTCCCCAGTTGAAAGGTCCCTTACAAAGCTGGGGTAGTGTGTCGCTTGGCCACTAATCGGTAGCCATCAATGGGGGCGGGTTTTCCGCCAATCAGCGCGGAAAGCAGACTTTAGTGCGCAATAAACATCGAAGAAACAGACTTTTTGTTCCGGGAGTGAGCCTTGCTCTCTCTGTGCTCATGCTGACCGGCCTTGTACAGGCCCAAGCTTCTCCAGCTGCGGCCCAGGCGTCGCTCACCGGCGTTGCTGCAACTGTAGCTACCCAACCCGCGGACACCGCCATCCAAGACACGTCTCAGGATTTCAAGCCACCAGTGACGTCGCCGTTTGCGGATATCGCCACGTCGCAGCAGTTCTATAAGGAAATGGCATGGTTGGCCTCTGCGCGAGTCAGTACTGGTTGGACCGAAGCGAACGGGACCAAAACCTACCGCGCCCTCTTGCCCGTTAACAGGGATGCGATGGCTGCATTCATGTACCGCCTTTCAGGGAGCCCCGGATTTATCCCGCCAAAGGTCTCGCCATTTGCCGACGTGAGCACCTCACAGCAGTTTTACAAGGAAATGGCCTGGCTGGCATCAACCGGCATCAGTACCGGTTGGACGGAAGCAAACGGAACCAAAACGTACCGGGCAACCCAGCCAGTCAACCGGGATGCCATGGCAGCATTCCTTTACCGGCTAGCTGGTAGCCCGGACTACACCGCACCAGCAGCAACGCCGTTTGCTGACATCACCAAGTCGCAGCAGTTCTACAAAGAAATGACGTGGTTGTCCCAAAGGGGAATCAGCACGGGTTGGAATGAGTCCAATGGCACCAAGTCCTACCGTGCGCTGCAGTCGGTGAACCGCGATGCAATGGCGGCATTCATGTACAGATTCCAGCAATTCAAGAGCCCGTTGACCATCACGAATGAACAACTGATGGAGGGCATTGCCGGGGTCAAGTACCTTGACCAACTCAAGGGAGCCGGAGGATTCGGAGAGCTTGCGTGGAAAGCGCAAGGTCTCCCACAGGGACTTAGCATCGCACCCAATGGGGCAATATCCGGGTTGCCTACCGTCACGGGTCCCAGCTCGGTCACCGTAACGGCGACGGACTCATCCGGCATGACTGTATCGCGTACGCTGACCCTCGACGTACCTCAGTCGGCTCCGCAGGAATGCATCGGAAAGCCATGTGAAGTCGTAGTTCCAAAGCAGGACACCATCCACGTCCCAGGCAACAACATCGTTGCAATTACAAGGGACCCCGCCACCAAGAAGATCACATCGATCGAACTGACAGACATCGTTGTGGCTCAGGGGCAGGTCCTGACGCTGGCCCCCTGGGCCAACGTCGAGTCCGGAGCAGTCCTTATTGCAGATGACGTGAGCGTTACGACGGCCGGCACCAAGCTAATCAAGACCTCACCCGGCAATCTTTCCTCGGCCTATTCCGAAGGAACTGTTCACTTCACCACAACGGGCGCGTCCGCCCAACAGGCTGAGACGCCGCCGGTTCTGGCTACGCCCCAGGAATCTCTGAACGCGGTCAAACCGAAAATGGAATGTGATCGCGGAGCCACCGCAGACCTGAAGGGATTGTCCCTTACCCCCGATCTGGAGCCTTCTGTCTACGCTGAGTGGGGTTGGTTTGGTCTTCACCTCATGCAGGCGAACATTGACGGATCAATAACCGTCAACATGGGCGCAGCAGTTTCAGGCGAAGGCAAATGCACTATGACGGTGCCTGAAGTGAAGGTAACTGTCCCCTCAGGTGCAGGCGCGATTGTCATGGCCGCCCAGCCGAGCATCACGTTCGAAGTAACCGGCAAGTTGGATATCAGCGCCTCTGTTGTACTGAAATGTGGCACCTCGTACCAGTGGAGGGACCAGCAGGAAAGCCGCTCAGCGTCATGCAGCACCGAACATGAACCTCTTGCGCTCTCCAGTGATTCAGGCATCGATGCGACCCTCACGGGCGCCTTGGATACCCGCATCACATGGATGGACATCGTTGGAATCACAGGCAAGATCGAAGCTTCCTTGGAGGCCGGCTTCCACCCCACCGAGGATCCGATGGCTGAGCTCAAAGCGTCAGCCGGCGTTGAACTGGGTGCTTGTGCGTTCTGCTTCTGGGAGGATTCACCGGCGAAATTGACGGTGTACTCAGGCACCATATTCGAGAAGACCATCGCAACGTGGGCCGCGAAGCCGCAGCCGCCTGGCGCTCCGGAGCCTGAAGTAGCTCCGAAGATTGAGCCGCTGAAGATCCTTACCACGCGCCTGCCTGGAGCTGTCCTCGGCAAGCAGTACAAGATTGGGATTGGAGCCATTGGAGGCGTAGCACCGTACGCGTGGAAGATATCCAAGGGAAGCCTGCCCGCGGGCCTTTCGTTGAACGCCGTAACTGGCGTCGTCAGCGGAACTCCGTCGGCTGCCGGCACAACACCTATGACGTTCAGCGTGACCGACAGTCGGGGCATATCTGCAGCTGCGGCATTGTCCCTGGTGGTGAACCCTAAACCTGTGCGAGGCAACAAGGTCCTTGTGTACGGCTCTACCGACGAAGGTTATGGGGTGGCTAACGTCGCTCAAACCCTCCGGGCCGCCGGAGCGGACGTTGTAATTTCCAAGACACTTCCCGCAGAATTGGGCACCTACAAATCCATCTGGAACCCGTCATACAACGGATGGACCGCAGCAGAGGAACAGCAGGTTGCCGGCTACATTATCGACGGCGGCGCGGCTTACCTTACGGGCGAACGGCCTTGTTGTGAGGAAGTGAACGACACAGTGCAACGGGTCTTGCGACAGGTGCTCGTGGATCAGGATGTGGTGGTGGGTAGGCAAGGTGACGTTGACGGTCCCTACACATTCAATCCGGCAGCAACCAACCAGATCTCAAAGGCACCGAATGTTCTGTCCGCCTTCGAACCCCTTGCCCCGGGAGCAATCAGCGGGCTTGGGGGAGTCGATGCACGGAACGTCTTCGCCCGGAGCGATAGCACTGTTGTGGGCGGCGTCTGGTCAGAGGCGGATATGAAGTCCAAGCGAGGCCGAGTGGTAGTTCTCATGGATATCAACTACCTCGAGTACGACACAAGGGCGCCGATTCTGCAGAACGTGCAGAACTTCCTTTCCAAGACGCCTTAATGGCTATTCGCTGGTAGTTTCAGCACCCTGAGAAGGCATGACCTCGCCAGTTGCGGGGTCATGCCTTCTTTCGTTGGCTGGTGCGTTTCTGCTGACCGTAGGCTGACCCGGTAGGCTGGAATCTGTTTTTTGTGATCTAACACCGGGGAATCGTGCGAGTTGTAGTTCTGGGAGATATTGGCCAATCCGTCTATCACGTGGGCGATGAGGCGATGGCCCACGCGGTGGTGGATGAACTGCAGGCCCGGGGAGTTTCGGACATCGTCCTGCTTTCCCGCAACCCTGAACAGAGCGCACGCCTCTATGACACATCTGCGGTGAAGACCCTGGAGTTTCCCTGGCCTCCACACCGGCGCGAGACATACCTAAAGGAAATCCGCGCCGTTTTGGCTGGCGACTTGGACGCTCTCCCGGCAGACGACCAAGTGCATGCGCTTATCAAGACCGTTGGCGAGTCCGACGGCGTGGTCATTGCCGGCGGCGGCAACATGAATTCCCCCTACGGTTGGTTGCTATATGAGCGTGCTGCACTTGGCGCCATAGCAGAGTCGTTGGGAAAGCCTCTCGTTATCTCCGGGCAAACAGTCGGCCCCGTTCTTACCGGTCCGGACTACGACACGGCTATTGAACTCTTCCGGTCCGCCGCGCTGGCAAGCGTGCGTGAGAGCACGTCGCTGGAAATGCTGAATGAAGCCGGCCTCCAGACCGGCTTGACTTTGGACGATGCAAGCTTCCTCAAAGCGAGCCCCGAGGGCGCGGGCTACCTATCGGCGGAACCGTCGTACCAGCCGAAGCCTGGACGTCCCTATCTGGTCGCCAGCTTCGCGCCAGGGACCGGCGCCATGGACAGAAACGATTTCAACCAACGGGTTGCCGACATTCTGGACAGGATTGCGGGACCGGGCAGCCTTGATGTTGTCATGATTCCGCACATGTCCCGTCCGGGGAACCGCGACATCGACATCGAGACTCACGCGGACATCCAGCGCAGGATGCGGGCTAAGAACGTCACCGTGTGTGGACAGTTCACTGCCGAGGAAGCGGCCACCCTGACAACACAGGCTGAGTTCGTGGTCGCCAGCCGCTATCACCCCATCGTCTTTGCGCTCGGAGCGGGCGTTCCTTGCGTCGCCCTGGCCGTGGATTATTACGGAGAGGTTCGCCTCGGCGGCGCCTTGGCGAACTGGGGCCTGGGCCACACGATGCGGTCGCTCCGGCATGTAGTCACTCCTGAATTCAATGAGTTCGTGGACGAACTGTGGCGTCGTCGCCGTGACATCAGGGATTACCTGAACACCATTAGCCCATCACAAGCCGACTTCCAAAGTGCTTGGTGGGACACCGTCGTCGAAACCTTGAAGGGAGCGACACCGGTCGCTCCGATTCTTGACATCCCCGAACCGATTTTCCCGGAGCTTCACTCTGGTGAACACCCCGAAGCAGCGAAGCTCACGGCCAACAACGAGGCACATATCGGGCACCAGTCCGTGGAGCTCTACCGACTGACGCACGCTCTGGAGGACACCACGGGAACCCTGGCCGCGGCTGAGGCCGAGCGTGAGCGTTTAAGGCAAGCGTTGGAAGACATGTCCTCGGCAATATCTGCTGTGGAACGCGAGGTTGAGTCCCTGCAGGGCCGGCTGGGCAACCTTAATTCCTCGATGTTGGTGCGGATAGGCCGCCGGTTGGGCCTGCTTCGCGCTTAGGCATCTTAGCGGTGGCTTCCTAGGCCGAATCCCTGTTGAACTGAGTGCTCGGCGCGCTGTGGAGTCAAGTCATAAACGGCGTTCGTTGCCTTCCGCGGCCTCCGGCTTGTTACATTCTTCTCAGTCTGCGTCCGCAGGCAATATGGGGGGCGGCGCGCTGTCGTGGCCCGGGGAAAAGGGTCTTCAATGTTCAAACGGAACAGAACATGGCGGCTGACTACCGCCACACTTGGAATTCTGGTAGCACTCATTTTCGGCGGGGTTGTATCAACCCCTGCGATGGCGGCTCAGACGGCCTCCATCAGTGGAACGATCTCCGCGCCAGCTGGAACGGACCTCAAGGGTTTTTTCATCTCGGCCAAAATCCAGGACGGCAATGCTGAAAGGGTCTACGGAACTATAAACCCAGATGGAAGTTATGCGATTACCGGCCTGCCGGCAGGAACGTACGAGGTCTTGGTCTACGGCTCCGACGAATTTCTCCAGAACAGCAAGGTTGCTGCTGTGGCCGACGGACAAGCCCTCAACGGAATCGATTTTTTGATGGTTAAGGGCGCCTTCATCAAAGGCAAGGTGGCAGTTCCGGCTGGAGTGAATTCAACGGAGGTCCTGGTCACGGCCTTCGACACTAAGAACGGCAAAACGGGCCCAGCGGACAAGTCATTCTTCGTTGGAAGCGATGGCCAGTACACCTTATGGGGCCTCCCGGCGGGCACATACAAGGTTCGCTTTAGTCACAATGCCATCAATAACCGCACGTTGGCCACGCAGTGGTACACAAACAAGTCTAGTTACGAAGCGGCGACAGCCGTTCAGCTGAGGGCTGGTCAGACTGCTGACGGGATAGACGCCACTATGGTGGTTGGCGCCAAAATCAGCGGAAAGATCACTGGGCCGGATGCATCCTTACTGCCGCATATCTGTGTAGGCGCTTTTCCCGAGGACGTGCCTTTACCAGCGATCAACTCAGTTCCCGAAGAACCTGCAAGTGTTCAGCCCTTGGCGGCAGTGGGCTGGTCATGCCCGAACTATTGGTTCGCCAACGTAGTTTCCTGGACGTACCCGGCGCCCGATGGAACCTACACGATTCCGGCACTGCCAAGCGGGAAATACAAGGTTGTTGCCCTTCCGACGAAGACCTTCGAAGGGGCTACCACCACTCCCGTTCCTTTTGCCGCCAAGTGGTACGCGAATAAACTGCTCCGAAGTTCTGCGACGTTGACGTCGGTGACAATGCCACAAAACCTTACGGGAGTAGATTTCGCCCTGGCGAAGTTCAGTTCGTTCAAGGACGTGGCCGTGGGCGCGCAGTTCTTTGACGACATCACATGGCTGGGAACAACTGGAGTCAGTACCGGCTACGCCAACGGCGACGGCACCTTCAACTATTCACCCCTCAGTTCCGTGAATAGGGATGCCATGGCGGCTTTCATGTACCGGTTGGCAGGGTCCCCGTCGTTTACTCCACCCACGGTTTCCCCGTTCATTGACCTTGCTCCCAGCAGTCAGTTCTACAAAGAAATCACATGGCTGGCAGCGCAAAATATTAGTACCGGTTGGACTGAGCCGGGCAACACAAAGTCCTTCCGGCCACTCCAGGCCGTAAATCGTGATGCCATGGCCGCCTTTCTCTACCGGTTTGCCGGTAGCCCAGCATTCACTCCGCCCGCGGTGTCTCCTTTCGCAGACGTAGCCACCGACAACCAGTTCTATAAGCAGATCACCTGGTTGGCCGGTACGGGTATCAGCACGGGGTGGGCCCAATCAGATGGCACGAAGCTTTTCCAGCCCGTGTCGCCTGTCGCTCGTGATGCCATGGCAGCGTTCATGCACCGCTACCAGTACTTGGATAGCCCGGAACTAAGAATCCCCTAGCGGAGATCCATGTGGCCGGAGGGCACGCGAAGGCGTTGTCCTCGGCCACATGGGTTTTTTGGCTGTCAGCCTCCCCGACCGCAGCAAGCCGTTCTGCTGTTTCACAGCTTCCCGTGGGTAGAGTAGAGGCCTGAACATCGCCGGATTGCATTGGATACGGAGAACGCATTGTCAGCTTGGCTAGAACTCGGACCGGACAACTACGTCTTGAAAACCGAGGGTTCGTTACTCAATACCGGGCTCGTGGTGGGCTCCGAGCTCGCTATGGTCATCGACACCGGCTGCGGCCCGCGCCAAGGCCGCGAGATCCTTAATGCCGTGCGGGAAAAGACCCAGCTGCCGCTGGTAGTGGTGAACACCCACGCCCACTACGACCACTTCTTTGGGAATGCAGTTTTTGCGGACGACGGCGTTACGGAGTTTTGGGCCCACGCCAACTGCGCGGCGGCCATTGAAAAAGACGCCGACAATCAACGCCGATTTGTCGCCACAAACGAACCGGAGATGGCAGCAGGGGAGGGGGACGCCGTCGAGGTCGTTGTCCCTAATGCACTTGTTCATGACCAGCCCGTGCTAGTTGACCTCGGTGGGATCACTGCGACGCTGTTCTACTTGGGCAGGGCCCACACGGATGGTGATTTGCTGGTAGGCACCAGCTCGACGTTGTATGTTGGCGACGTTGTGGAACAAGGCGCCCACCCGTCCTTCGAGGATTCATACCCGGAAGAGTGGGCGGACGCCTTGCGTCACATATCTGCGCTGCGGCACCGATACGAACACCTGGTTCCGGGCCACGGTGAGCCCGCGAGCGACCAGTTCGTCAAAACCATGGCCAACACCATGAGCACCGCCGTACGGCAGGCCACCCAGTCGATTCGTGACATGCCCTCGGACGCAACCAAAGCCATCCCCGTCCTGCCGTATGGTCCGGAACAATCCCGCTGGTTCATCAAGCGGCTGCAGGAGACCAACGCTGCGGGCCGTAATACTCTGGGTACCCCTGACTTCGGACCAGGAAAAACAGGCTCATACCCTTCCTGAGATAGCGCGTAGCCAATCTAGCGATAGAAGGAACGGTCCGTCACCTTGGTTGGTGACGGACCGTTCCTCGTTTTCGCTCCAGTAGCTATGGGTCTTTGGCGACTACATACGCCTAGAGTGCGACTCCCGTGCTGGAATAACCCACCCAGGCAGCCCGGACTTCAGGACTTCGACACGGAGCGCCGTGGTCGATACCCGATAGGCGCCGTTGACCAAGCGCTTATCCTGCCCGTTCAAGGTAGTCTTGCCAACCGAACCAACCAACGGCACTGAGAGATCCAGCGCCGTATTAGCGCCCGGGTTGGCCCCGACCGCGATGCCCAGAACCTTCAAGTCAGCAATGGTCGTCGTGTTCGTTCCAGCGTATGCGTCCGCGGTGTCCTTATCTGCAGAACTCTCTGACGAGATGGCGCCGGCAATGATCAACCCGCCCAAGAGGTTGGCTCCGTTGATGGTCGATTTGCTTTCGATCCGCTTTCCCGTGGCGGTCAGCAAGGTCTTGACACTGGTTGACGCCGCGCCCACATTTCCCACGGCAGGGACGGTTAGTTAGTGCCGCAGCGGTGCTTGATGACGTCTTTTCCTGTGGCACCGGTGCAACTGATGCTTGAACTCGCTGTAGGACCAGACGTCAGAGTCTTGTCGGCATTGAAAATGTAAGAACCATACGCGGTGCCGGAAAATCCGGTGGTTACCTGAGCTGGTGTAGTGGCTGCAAGAGCCGGCGAGACCGGCCCGGCAAGTGCGAGTGCTAACGCCCCCATTAATGCGACGTGCGAACGCTTCATGCAGATATCTCCCCGGAATGTCTTACACGATCTCGTAAGGTGCTTACGATTGCGCTCACGGCACAGCCCCTAAGTAGGCTAAAACAATAAATTTGTCGAATTCGGCAAAGAGTTCGCTTCGTGTTTAACCGCGCTAGGTGCTGGTGCTGCGATCATGTGCGTGTCCAACCACGGATGTTTAAGATTTCTTTACTACCAGCCATGGACTAATTGGCTGGGTGCGTCCTAGGATGAAGGCGACCGTTGGTTCGCGACTACCTGGGGGTGTCGAGATGAAGGGTTCACGCGTTTTCCCGCGTGCTACCAGCATTCTCCGCTCTGTCATGGTCGCTGGAGCCGGCACCGCCATTTGGATGGCTCTCTCTGCAACCGCGGCAAGTGCCGACTCAGGCCAACAAGACAACCATTCACTTCTTGGCGAAGTCAGCTCAGCGGTGTCGTCAGTGACAGGCACTTTGGACAGCGCCACCGCAGAGGTGAATAAGTCCCCGGGTGCAACGGCGAAAGCCGCCCCTATCGCCGTCGGCTCGGTTGCGGAAGCAGTCACGCCGAAAACTTCACCGGCCACCATTAGCATTCCGGCGCCGAAAGTGCCGTTGGCCGCAGCCGTCAAAACCGTGATTCCGGAGAAATCCATTTCTGTTCACGTGCCTGCTGTGACGCCTATCGTGCAACAGGCTGGGTCATCACTGGATGGGATCATCAGGACGATCCCGGTGGCCAATCAACTCGTCCCCGGCGACACAACTGGCGGCATCGTTCACGCCGTGATTGTGCCGATCACGGGAAGTGTTGACGACGCAGCTGAGGTGCTCGTTCCACCTGTAAACGACGTTTTGAAGCCGGTCGAACTGGAACCCGTAACGGACGTAACTGCTCCGGTTCTTCAACCGATCGTCGATGCAGTGGACAACGTTCTTCCGACCAACGGAGCCGTCATTCCGCCCCTGCTAGGCGGCGTCGGTTCAGTTTTGCCAGGAAACCCAGCCGGAAGCATGGCACCGGACTCCGCTGCAAACCCAAGTTCCGACGTCGTTGCCCCACCGCCCGTAGGTACCGGAACACAAGTGGGGCTCCAAACATCAGCGCCCACTCCTCAGCCTGTTCGTGCTTCCGTCCCGGGGGCCGCAGGCATCCCACCGGTGTTGTCGATATCCCGCGTGTTCGATTCGGCGGGGAGTGTCCCAATCAGGGAGGGCCGGCAGTCCGCTGTGCATCCTGTAGCTCCTGCTGATCTGCCGCTTGATGTCGAAGCGGTACCCGCCGGGGTTGCTGGGGCCGGATCCAATAGCTCCCAAAATGGCCCACCAAGCCCCGCCGCTGCTTTCTTGCACGACGCAATGATTGTCCCCGTTGGCGCTCTACCTGGTCTTTCTGCGGCCGGCGATGAGCAGCATCCCGAGCCGGTTTGTTTTGACCCCGGCTCCTCTCCTGACTAGTTCCCGGACCTGGCCGCGCCACTCTTCGCGGCAGACGGCTGTAAGGACGTTCGTCAACGGACGTCTCTGGGAACAAGATCCTTCAGGAGAAGATCACAATGAACACGACCATTCGCAAATGCCTTATCGGCACATGCTTTGCCGGGGGCATGATTGTCCTCAGCGCCACCGCGGCAAACGCCGCGGACACCACCAGCGGCAAGGACGGAGTCCTTTCCGGAACGCAGGTGGCAGCGCCTATAACAGCACCAACCAATCTCAGCGCCACCTCGCTGGGACTGCTGGGAAACTCAGCAGCCACAAAAACCGCGCCGTCACACGCTGTAGGTTCCGGCGCAACACCCGCCGCCAACACCAGCGGCTCCAACAGCATCGGTTCCGGGACCCAAGTGGTCGCTCCGGTCACGGTGCCCATAAACCTGGGCTCGTCGTCAGTGGGTCTGCTGGGGGGTTCCACTGCGACGAGCTCAGCTACACCTGCCGCTCCGGCGGCAACAAGCTCGACGCCGGCAGCCAGCACCAGCGGAGCTGGCGCGATTGCGTCCGGCACCCAAGTGGTTGCACCGGTGACGGTTCCCATCACGGTGGGGTCGACGTCGGCCGGTGTCCTGGGGGACTCAACCGCCACCTCATCATCAGCTCCTGCCCCGGCAGCTTCGGCGCCAGCGCAGGCAACTACGTCGGGGGGAGAGAGTCTTGCGTCCGGCGCTCAGGTAGTGGCTCCGATATCGGTTCCTGTTAACGTCGGAGCCACTGCTGTGGGTGTCGGCGGTGATTCTTCCGCCACCTCCGGTTCCCCTGCTGGCACGACGCATGGTGGTTCGTCGTCGGGTGCGTCGAGGAGTGGCTCCGATGGTGTTGGTTCGGGGACGCAGGTTGTTGCTCCGGTGACGGTTCCGGTGAGCCTGGGTTCGACGTCGGTTGGTGTGTTGGGTGATTCTGCCGCCACCTCCGGTTCCACTGCTGGCAGGACGCCTGGTGGTTCGTCGTCGGGTGCGTCGACGAGTGGCTCGGATGGTGTTGGTTCGGGGACGCAGGTTGTTGCTCCGGTGACGGTTCCTGTGGGCTTGGGTTCGACGTCTGCTGGTGTGCTGGGCGACTCGACGGCCGCTTCCGGTTCGTCTGCTGGTGCTGCGCCTGGTGGTTCGTCGTCGGGCGCTTCGACGAGTGGGTCGGATGGTATTGGGTCGGGCACGCAGGTTATTGCTCCGATTACGGCTCCGGTGAGCTTGGGTTCGACGTCTGCTGGTGTGCTGGGTGATTCTTCAGCCACGGGTACGGGCACCACAGGCGGGACCGCGCCGGGCACGACCACCGGCGGTACCACCAATGGTTCTGGGGGCATCGGTTCGGGCACTCAGCTGATCATCCCCATTACGGCTCCCATCAGCACTGGTTCCACCTCGGTGGGCGTTGGGGGCGGTTCGGTAGGCACGGTCACCCCTCCGGTTGTCACCCCGCCTGTTGTGACCCCGCCTGTTGTGACCCCGCCTGTTGTGACTCCTCCGGTTGTGACTCCTCCGGTGGTTACCCCGCCTGTTGTTACCCCTCCGACGTCCGGTGGCCCCGATAACGGTGGAGAGAACACCTCGGGTACTCCGACAACCGGTATCAATACCGCCGGTCTCATCACCACCGGCAGCGCTGGCACCCAAGCCGGCAACGTCTTAGCCGCCGTTGTAACAAAGGGTGCGACGACCACCGCGGTTCCGACCGCCGTCGGAGGCCCAAGCGTGCTGGCTAAGACGGGCCTGAACGAGACTTTCGTTCTGTCAGCGGGAGCCATGCTCCTGATGGGCCTGTTCCTGGCTGCAGCTGGGCGTCGGAAGGCAGTAGCCAGCCGCCGGTAGTCTCGGACGATCCCGCTTCGCATGTGGGTGTTGCGGTTCCGGAGCCCGGAACCGCAACACCTCCGAGGTGGTCAGTGTGCAATCGCATTGGTGCGTGCATTGCGAAACGTCATGCTGGCCCGGCTTGCGGCTACCGCAGTCCTAGGATGAAAGGGATGACCAAAACCCAGACAAACCAAGCTTTCAGCCTGCGCAGCATCGCACTCCCGGCCTTCGGGCCCGCGCTGTTGTTTTGTATTGGCGAAGGTGCCGTCCTCCCGGTCATTGCTCTCTCTGCCCGCGACCTCGGCGCCTCCGTTGCAGTATCGGCGTTGGTCGTAACTCTCATTGGCATAGGCTCCTGGCTCTTCAACATCCCGGCGTCGATCATCACGGAGAAGTTCGGTGAACGATGGTCCATCGTTGGAGCCGGCGCTTTGGGCGCTATTGCCTTGGGCGCTTCAGCTTTCGCACCGCAGGTGGAGAACGGTCTCTGGTTGTTGGCAGTGTCCATGACGTTGGTGGGTATGTCGGCGAGCGTCTTCAACCTCGCCCGGCAAAAGTTTCTCACCGAAGCCGTGCCGGTCATCTTCCGGGCACGAGCCCTCTCCACCTTGGGCGGCGTGACCAGGATTGGTATCTTCATCGGGCCTTTCGTCGGCGCCGGCGTGATGCAGTTTGCCGGCATCAGTGGGGCTTACTGGGTGGGCTTCGCGGGCATGATGGCGGCCGCGGCCTTGTCGCTCACCATCCCGGACCTGGTCGCCCCTGAAACGTCAGACGGCGGCCCCCGCCCTCCGGCGTCGACGTTACGGAGCGTCGCGGTTTCGCACGCGGGCGTGTTCCTGACTGTCGGATTTGGGATCCTCTTGCTGAGCGCGTTGAGGGCATCACGACAAGTGGTTATCCCGCTGTGGGCGGATCACCTGGGGCTCGACGCCACACACGCGTCGCTGCTCTTCGGGCTCTCCGGGGCGATCGACATGCTGGTGTTCTATCCGGCGGGAAAGCTCATGGACAGGAAGGGCAGGCAATGGGTAGCTGTCCCGTCCACGCTGATCATGGGCACAGCGCTGATATTGATCCCCTTCACGGGCGGATTCGTATCCTTGCTGCTGGCAGCCCTGCTGATCGGATTTGGCAACGGCATCAGCTCGGGGCTGATCATGACGTTGGGTGCCGACTTCTCCCCGGATAACGGCCGCAGTCATTTTCTTGGCATTTGGAGGTTCATCGCAGATTCGGGGGCAACTGGGGGACCGGTGCTGCTGTCCGGGTTGACGGCCGCGGTGTCCTTGTCCGTCGGCGTCTGGGCCACCGGAATACTGGGGTTCGCAGCGGCGGCGGTCTTCGCCGTCGCGATTCCGAGGCTGAAGCACCGCCGGAACTACTAGTGAGGTCAGCGTTCGAACTGATTCAGGGCTGAACGGATGTGACGGCTAGACTACCGGGGTGCCAGATAACCAGCCCGCTGATACACCCGTCCCGACTTCCTTCCCGGACCTTCAAGCGTTCTTGTCGTCGGAAGAAGTGCCTGCGGGGCTGTTGGAAATTCAGCACCAGGGCTTGCCCATCGAGATCCTGAACCTACCCACAAACTCGGATACAACGCTCGTGTGTTTCCACGGCGCAGCTGAAAAGGATGTTCGTCTGCCGTGGTTCCTGGGTAAAGGCGTGACTTCCGGGCTGCCCGTTAACCGGATTTTCATTTCTGACCCCAGCCTTCGGAAATCTTCAGACCTCAATCTCGCGTGGTACGCGGGATCGAGCGAACAGCCAGACCTCCAGGAAACGTTGGCGGACGTCATCAGACGCATCCTCCGGGCGACGGGAGGGTATAACGTGATCTTTTTCGGCAGCTCTGGCGGCGGTTACGCCAGCCTGGCATTGTCGAGGTACTTCACGACGTCGCTTGCGCTGGCGGTCAATCCCCAGACTTCAATCTCACGTTTCTATCCTGGAGCTGTAGGGAGATACATGACCCATGCCTGGGAGATGGAAGGCCAAGACATGTCTGAGCTACCGGGAAGTGTGGCTCACGACCTACTACCCTCATATGCTGCGGGTTTTGGACACACTGTCGCCTTGATCCAGAACGCCAAAGATTGGTTCCATATCCAAAATCACCAGATCCCTTTCTTGGATGTCGTGGGCGAATCGGCGAACCTCTTTATGCTGATGGATCGGTGGGGACCTGACGCTGGCGACGGTCACACTCCACCACCAAAGGAGCTATTGAGGGCTTGCTTCGAGGAGTTGGCTGCGTGTCGGGGGGACTGGCCAGCGGGATTGTCAGCTTGTGGGTTCCAAACCGAAACCACCCGGCATGATGTGAAACGCCGTGTGGTGGACACCGCGCCGGCTCCTGTCAAATAGCTCGCATGTAGGGCTTTTACAACCGTTACAGGGTGCGCATGTTCCCCACATCGGTGTAATTCTCAGGAAATTCACAGAAACCTTGAATTAGTAGCTAGACTCGTGCTCGCCGCACTCAGGCGGCCAATTTTGCGCTCTTTGGGGGGCGTACTAAACAGAGGGCGCAGTTTATGCAGAACCGATGGGGAGCCCACGTGCGCTCTCGAATAATCCTTTTGGGCCTGATTTCCCTCGTCGGAGTTGGCTTACCGGCTGTTCCCGCCGCCGCCGATGATGCACCCGTGCCGGCGCTTAGCAGCGCCCCACGTGCCATGACCACTGACGCCAGTGTTGCTCCCACGGATCAGTTCATTGTGAAATTTGAAGAGCGGGCCGGCATTCAGTCGGCAGACCGGCAATCGGCCTTCGGGTCGGCGGCCGAAGCCGTGGGCATTTCGCTGGAGTCTGTGCGCACTACTGCTTCGGGTGAAGAGGTGGTCAAAACAAACCGCAAGCTCGGGGCGGACGAAGCGGGGGAGCTTGTTGCTGCCCTGGCTTCTAACCCGAACGTCGAGTACGCAGAGCCGGACGTCATGATGCGGCCCTTCGCTGTGGCCCCCAACGACTCTTATTACGATGTGCAGTGGCCGCATCGCGCATTGGGTGTCTTGGAAGCTTGGGACATTACCCGCGGTGCCAACAGTGTGGTCGCCGTCGTCGATACGGGAATCGTCAGCCACAGCGATCTTGATGCCAACATATTGCCCGGCTACGACATGATCAGCTCTGCCGAGAATGCCCGGGACGGCAACGGCCGCGACCCCTACCCACAGGACAAAGGTGACGCGCGGGCAGAAGGCCAGTGTGGTGAGGGAGTGCCGGCAGAGGTATCGTCCTGGCACGGTACACACGTTGCGGGCATTGTCGCAGCGGTTGCTGGAAATAATGAGGGCGTGGCCGGAGTGGCCCCGAAGTCCAAGGTAGTCCCCGTCAGGGCACTGGGTATTTGCGGCGGCTACAGTTCCGACATCGCGGACGCCTTGGTTTGGGGTGCCGGCGGGGCCGTCGCCGGTGTTCCCGCCAACGCCAACCCCGCTAAAGTCGTCAACCTCAGCCTGGGTGGTCGTGCGGCCTGCTCCACCACCTATCAGAAAGCCATTGATACTGCCCGAGGGTTGGGAGCAGTTGTAGTGGTGGCTGCCGGCAATGAAGGGATTGATGCCTCGCAGATCAGCCCGGCCAACTGCCGTGGCGTGATAACGGTGGGTGCCAGCACCACTTTCGAGGGCAAGGCGTATTACTCAAACTTCGGTCCGACCATTGATATTTCAGCGCCGGGCGGCGACATGCGAAACGCTCCCGTGGAGGGCGTGCTGTCCACAGGGAACACCGGCCTGGACGGGCCAGCGAAACAGGGCTACTACCTGATGCAGGGCACTTCGATGGCGGCGCCACATGTAGCCGCCACCGCAGCGTTGATGTTCTCTGCCAGGCCTTCGCTCAAGCCTGACGAACTGGAAGAACGGCTGAAAGCGACAGCCAAGCCGATGTACCAGTGTCTGACGGATTGCGGGGCGGGCCTTCTGGACGCCGCCGCCGCAACGCTCGACGTGTCGTTGGCGGACGCACCCATTACGCCGTCCACGCCGCAAATTGGTGGCAACTACTTCATGGTTGGATATGGCCTGTATGTCGAGCCGGGTGTGTGGAGCCCAAAGTTCCGCGTTGCGCTTTCCTACCAGTGGAATCGCGACGGGATCGCCATACCTGGGGCCACCTATAAGGAGTACTATCTGACGGCAGATGACGTTGGTACAAAAGTCACCGCCACTGTGACAGGCACAAAAACCAACTCTCCCACCATCTCGGTGACTTCCGCGCCGACGGTGACCATTCCGCTTGGAGATCTGGGAGCCGATTACCCAAGCATTAAGGGTCAGCCCTACGTGGGCAATACCATTACCGCCCAGCCGGGCGACTGGGGGCCAGCGCCTGTAGAGCTGAGCTATCAGTGGAGCCGTGCCGGTAGTCCGATCGCAGGAGCCACCAGTCCCCAATACACGTTGGTTAAGGCCGACGAAGGACAAACAGTTTCCGTGGCCATCACGGGCACCAAGCCAAAATACAATCCTTTCGTCCGGACCACAGGGGTGACAATCCTGGCCGCCAACAAAGTCCTCACTCCCGCTCCCGTAATCTTTGCTGACGGACCCTACATGGGCGGAGATACCTACACCATTCCTGCGTCGGCGGGTATTGAGTATCAACACTGGGGCGGCGGCGTTATTGCGCCTGGAACCCATATGGCGAGAGGCCCCGTGAGGATTTGGGCAAGTGCTAAACCCGGCTTCTTGATACTGGACGGGTCCACCACAGAGTGGGCTGCGACCTTCAGCGCCAAGGGGCCGGACTACACACCGCCGACGAAGTCGCCCTTCAAAGATGTCCTCACCGGCCAGCAGTTCTACAAGGAAATGGCATGGTTGGCCGACCGCAGGATTTCCACCGGCTGGGTGGAAGCGGACAAGAGCCTCACATACCGCCCTTTGACACCTATCAACCGTGATGCGATGGCTGCCTTCCTCTACCGAATGGCTGGTTCGCCTGCCTACACACCCCCGGCGAAGTCTCCGTTCAAGGATGTGCTGACCTCACAGCTTTTCTACAAGGAAATGGCATGGTTGGCTCAAAGCGGTATTTCCTCGGGCTGGACCGAAGCTGACGGCTCAAAGACGTATAGGCCGCTGGCTCCCATCAACCGCGACGCCATGGCAGCCTTCCTTTACCGGCTGGCTGGGTCACCCCAATATGGGCCGCCGTACACTTCACCGTTCCAGGATGTAGCTGTCAGTCAGCAGTTCTATACAGAGATGGCATGGCTGGCTGAGCAGAAGATCTCCTCCGGTTGGACGGACGCCTACGGTGGCCGGACCTATCGCCCGCTCTCACCCATTAACCGCGACGCCATGGCGGCGTTCCTCTACCGCATGCCGTAGGGCGAACCGCGAATATCAACCTGAGCCGGTTGCAGGAATACCTGCAGCCGGCCCGTGTCGCCAAAACGGTCAGCTCAAAGTCCCTCAGGAGATTCGCAGGAATCTCAAATTCTTGGCTAAACTCATTTTTGGCTGCGCTCGCGGCCATTTTTCAGCGCTCTTTGGGGGGCGTTTTGAGCAAAAGGGCGACTGTATATGCGTAACCAGCGGAAAGCCGTGGTTAGTTCTCGTTTAATCCTTCTCAGTGTCGTGGCCGTGGTGGGCGCAGCCCTGCCTGCACTCCCGGCCGCAGCTGTCGACACGCCTGCGCCGCCGCTTCCGAGCGCCGTGCCTCTGCCGGTGACATCAACCATTCCGGCAACTCCGACAGACCAGTTCATTGTGAAGTTCAAGGATCGCGCGGGGATCCAGTCCGTGGACCCGCAGAAGTCCTTCAATGAAGCCGCCGACTCTGTGGGCGTACCCGTCAAGAGCCTGCGGACCACCTCCACCGGGGAGGAAGTGGTCAAAACCGACCGTAAACTCGCAGCCCAGGAGGCAAGTGCGCTGGTGGCCACACTGGCCGCCGACCCGGCCGTGGAGTACGCCGAACCCGATGCCATTATGCAGACCTTGGCCACGGCGCCCAACGATACCTATTACAACCTCCAGTGGGGCCTTGGCGCGGGAACAGGGGGCATCAATGCTTTGGGGGCGTGGGATGTCAGCCGGGGCGAAGGCAGCACAGTCGCCGTCATCGACACCGGTATCCTGGACCACAGCGACCTGAACGCAAACGTCCTGCCCGGGTATGACATGATCTCCAACGCGACGACGGCCCGTGATGGCGATGGCCGCGACCCGAATCCCCGAGACGAAGGTGACGCAACCTCCGACAACCAGTGTGCAGCTGGGCGCGCAGGTGCCCGGTCGTCCTGGCATGGCACCCACGTCGCCGGCATCATCGCCGCAGTTGCCGGTAACAACAAGGGCGTAGCCGGCGTTGCTCCGAAGGCCAAGATCGTGCCCATCCGAGCCATTGGAACCTGCGGCGGTTACACGTCAGACATCGCAGACGGTATCAGGTGGGCAGCCGGTGGTGCGGTGCCCAGCGTCCCCGCGAACGCCAACCCTGCCCGTGTGATAAACCTCAGCGTGGGCGGCCGCGGGACCTGCTCAGCCACTTACCAGAATGCCTTGGACTTCGCCCGGAGCCAGGGTTCAGCCGTTGTGGTAGCTGCTGGCAACGAGAACGTTGACGCGTCCCTGGTCAGCCCGGCCAACTGCAACAACGTCATCACGGTTGGAGCAAGCACCCGGACCGCTGAGAGGGCCTACTACTCCAACTTTGGCGCGAACGTGGACGTCATGGCTCCCGGCGGAGACATGACGAAAGACGCACTGAACGGGATCGTGTCCACGCTCAACCAGGGTGCTGATACAGCCACCATCGAGGATTACTACCTGAAATCCGGTACTTCCATGGCGGCCCCCCACGTCGCAGCTGTTGCAGCGATGATGCTGGCCACGCTTCCCGCCCTCACACCGGCAGACGTCGAACAGCGCCTGAAGGCCAATGCCCGTCCGGTAGCAGGTTGCACAGGGTGCGGTTCGGGTCTGGTAGACGCCAACGCCACGGTGAAGCAGGTGGCCGCGGACGCAGCACCGATCGTTGCAGGAACCCCGACCATTGCCGGCGAGGCCGCAGTGGGCAAGACCCTGACCGCCGACCGCGGCACGTGGTCAAATGTGGACTCAGCGGAATGGACGTACCAGTGGAACCGTTGGGGCGCACCCATTGCCGGTGCCACTGACCCCACCTACACTTTGGTGGCAGACGACCACCAAGCTGCGATAACTGTGACGGTTACTGCCACTAAGTCCTATGTTCCGGCTGTGTCAGCTACTTCCGAACCCACAGCGCAGGTCACTCCAGGTACTTTGAGTGGCGTGGTTCCCCTTATTGTTGGCAATGCCTATGTCGGGAGCACCCTGACCGTCGATGCCGGAACCTGGGAACCAGCGCCCGTGGAATTGCGTTACAACTGGACGCGCCATAAGGCGGGTACCACGGGTGACAACGTTTCCAGCCTGCCGGAATACACACTCACAGGCGAGGACGTTGGTTCCACGCTGACGGTGGAAGTAACGGGCGTGAAGACGCCGTACTGGTTGCTGCAAATGACCAGCAAGCCCACGTCCACAGTTGTCGCCGCAGACAAAGCGGTGACCCCCGCGCCTGTCATCTTCAACGAAGAGCCATACATGGCCAATGACAGCTACACCATCCCGGAGTCGGAGTCAGTGAATTACCTGGTGGACGGTAAAACTGTCGTTGCCGGTACCCGCACTGCCCGCGGCCAGGTGAAGGTCACTGCCCAGCCGAAGGAAGGCTGGGCGCTGCTTAACGGCGCCACCTCCGAATGGAAGGCCTACTTCAGCAGCAAGGGCCCGGACTTCACTGCGCCGGCCGTTTCGCCATTCAAGGATGTCCTGACCACCCAGCAGTTCTATAAAGAAATGTCCTGGTTGGCGGATCGCAAAATCTCCACGGGCTGGGTTGAAGCGGACCAGTCGGTCACCTACAGGCCGGTAACACCCATCAACCGCGATGCCATGGCTGCGTTCCTGTATCGGATGGCTGGATCTCCCGATTACACGCCGCCCGCGCAGTCGCCGTTCAAGGATGTCCTGACCACCCAGCAGTTCTACAAGGAAATGTCCTGGCTTGCCGATAGTGGCATTTCGTCGGGTTGGACCGAATCGGACGGATCTCGGACTTACCGGCCGCTGAACCCCATCAACCGCGATGCGATGGCTGCCTTCCTTTACCGTTTGGCTAACAAACCGGATTATGAAGCTCCCACGACTCCGCCTTTCAGTGATCTTGACCCGAACCAGCAGTTCTACAAAGAGATGGTCTGGATGAAGGTCACCGGCATTTCGACAGGTTGGCAGATCGGCGAAGGCAACTTCGTCTATAAGGCTCTCGAGCCCATCAACCGCGACGCCATGGCGGCCTTCCTCTACCGCATGCCATAGCTAGCAGTCCTGACCACAGAGAACGGCCGCAGAACACCCCCATCAGGTTGCTCTGCGGCCGTTTGGCTTTCAAAGAGGCTCAGGAGCCCATCGCGACCGGACGGGGCGACTTCCACGCCCGGTCAGGAACGTTGCCTGTCACCAAAGCCACAGCAACTACAAGCAACACCAGTCCCCACGTCGCGTTGACTGTATCCAACGCTGTCCGCATCACCACGAAGGGCGGGATGATCGCCACTACGGTGCCCGTCAGGATGCGCCACATCGCGGGCCGGGCCGCACCTGGAGTGAGCGCGGTGCCGGCTAGCTCCAGCCGGACCAGTGGTGTGGACACCAGGAGCACAAGCGCCCATGCAGCCACGTAGAACAGGGGACGGCTCAACCACCACTCGGCGCTCGCCGGCTCGGGGAACGGAAGCCGGAGGAGCAGCGCGATGCCAAACATCGCGATGATCAGCGGGAGGTGCCACAGGTAGATGGTCATGGCCCTGCTGCCGACCACGAACATGGTCTTCTGCACCCAGCCGACCCTCACGAACCCCTGCAAAACGGGATACACGGCCTTGACCAGGAGGACATGGGCCAGACCCACAAGGATCAGCGGGAACATCGGCGGGTTTTGGTTGGTCAGCATGTCCACCGGGTACGGACCGGCGTGGGTCAGTGGAATCAGCGCAACGTAACAGGCCACAGCTCCCAGAATCAGCTTCCAGCGCGCAAATCGATCAAAGAATCCGTCCGCATAGAAGAACCCAAGTTGCTGCAGCAACCCCCAAACGAACACCATGTTCAGCAGCCCGATCGGATTTGAGTCGAAGCCCCAGGGATTGTGCTCCAAGCCCAGGCGAACAACATCGACGACGACGCCGCCCGCGGCCAGCGCCGCAATGGTCCGGTAGGGTGCCACGCTGTGGAGTTTGGCCATGGTGGGCACCATGGCTTGGCAGATGAGGTATGCGGCCAGGAACCACAATTGAACTCCGGCGCCCGCAGCGATAACCGTGAGCAGATCGCCGGGGACGCCGGCCGCCGTCGCACTCCACAACGCAACGGCGAGGAACGCGTACAAGGCAACCGTGGGGCGGACCAGCCGCAACACCCGGTTGCGGAGGTAGTCGCCTGCGTCACCGCCGCGGCGCTGAAGGCTTCGCCACGAAGTCAGTGACGCGAAGCCGCCCACCACGAAGAAGAGTGGCATGACCTGACCGAACCACGTCCCTTGGGCGAACCAGCTCAGGGACGTCAACGGATTTCCGACTCCAATGCCGGACCCGTCAACACTGATACCCATCATGAGCAAGTGGACAGCCACGACTGCGAACATGCACGCGACCCGGATGAGGTCCACAACCAGGTCCCGGGAATCGGGGATCGCAGTTGGCCCGGCGGAGGGTTGAGTCCGCAGCTTGGCGGTGGGGGTGGAAGACATGAAGGCTCCTCGGATCTTGCACTGTTATTCCAACGATTGGATTAATAGTAATGCAAGGAATCCGGGGATGCCATGGGTAGATCTGTCGACGCGGTGAAAGGGCTGGGAGCGGGCCTTTAGCTTTTGCGTGCCGCCAGGCCGAACAGCCAAGTGCCGCCCAGGGCCGAAAGGTAGCCGGCGATCACGATGAATGCGGTGCCGGCCCAGAAGTAGTCGACGGTACTGTCGGCGCTCAACCCGGGCATGACCTGCATCAAGGAGTAGCCGGCCACTGCGATGGCTATCAGCAGGGCGGCAACAGTGAGCCATACCCAGAGCCGGGAGGCTGCCCAGTGTTCGCCGTATCCCTTCCACGTGTTCCAGCTGCTGCCGGTCCGGAGGATGAGCCAGCCCGCCGGGAGCATTACAGCGCCCACCACCAGGAAGGCCGCAACGACGTCGGCCGGGCGATGCCACTGGTTGATGAGCGTCGAGACGCCGGTGGCAACTGCGAAGGTGCTGCCCAGGAAGCCTGCCAGCGGGCGCCAGCGCGGTGAGACCATGAGGAAGACGGCGGCCGCTGCGGAAGCGGCCAAGGTGGTGTGCCCCGAGGGGAGCGAGTTGAGCTCCAGCGTCTGCACGCCGCGGTCGGGCCTGTCTGGAATGAGGAATTTGAGGATCTGGGTGGCCGCGTTGGCTCCGATGCAGGCGACTACGGCGATTCCCGCAGCAGTCCACCGCCGCCGGGCTACCGTGACAAAGATGACCATGAGGGTGGCAATGGCCAGGGAGAGCATGGGGAGCATATCCAGCAGGCTGGTGGATGCGCGCCCCGCGTTTCCACCCAGCTCGGTTGCTTCGACCAATGCGGACTCATCAATGAACTGGCCCATGGTGGTGCGCACGAAGAAGTAGTAGGTCGCAGCAAGGCCTACGACGCTGGCGATGGTGGCCAGGATGAAAAGGAATCCTGTGCCGGAGCCGGCATCGCGTGCTTGGAGCGGCCGTTTGCTTGACCTCCCGCTTGTGCGGAATTGCTGGGAACTCATTCTCTCAAGACTGCCACAATTCGCTGGACGCCTCGTGTGAAGTGTGCACCGGCGCGGCGGGCCGACGTGAGACCCTTGCAACATTTCTGTGACGCTTGACACGTGTTAGGTGCCGAGCATAGTCTACCTAACACGTGTTAGGAAAGGGAATCTACATGTCGGGAACCAATGGGGCTTTGCGTCAATTCACACGCAGAAGTGCCCTCACAGCCCTCGGCGCCGGGATTGTTGGAGTAACTGCGGCGTCGTGGCCGCGACTCACAGGAGCAGACATTCCGGGCAGGGGAGACAACAGCCTCAGTATCGCCATCATGGGCACCGCCGCAGACGCCGCAGCCCGCCAGAAGGTCATCGACGCATTCGCCAAAGTCCACCCCGAAATCAAGGTCAAGGTCCAAGCCATCCAGGCCGTGGACTGGAAGGACTTCTTCACCAAGATCCTCACCATGGTGGCAGCGGGAACCCCGCCGGACGTGGTCTATGTGGCCACCGAAGGTGCCCAGCTGTTCGCGGAAAAACTGGCCCACCCGCTGGACGAATATCTTCGCCGCGACGCAACGGACATGAAGGAATACTTTGCGGACGTCCACCCCAGCCTGGTGGAAGCGTTCATGTACAAGGGCAGCCTGTTCCAGCTCCCCATCGACTGGAACGCCGCCAACATGTACTACAACACCACGGCGCTCACTAAAGCCGGACTCGAGCGGCCCGCCGACAACTGGACGCACACCGACTTCCGGAGCACCCTGGCCGCCATGAAGAAGGCCAACCCAAAGGACTTCACTCCTTACTACTGGACCAACCGTCTCTTCGGCGGAGTGGTGCCGTGGCTCTACGCCAACGACACCAGCTTCCTCAAAGAGACCAAGTCACCGGGCGGGGAGTGGTTCTGGGACGGCTTCTACGCCAACGACCCCACCCGTAGCCTCCGCTCCGGCGGCTACCAATGGCTCGAACCAAACGCCGACGATCCCCGGGTTTTCGAATCCTTCGACTACCTCCGCGGACTGGTCAAGGACGGACTCGGTGTTCGGCCCGAAGAAGGCGGCGGCAGTTCGCTCATCGGCCTCTTCGCCTCCAACAGGATAGGTACGACGCCGGCAGGCGGCTATTGGGTGCAAGGCCTCCACGAAGCGGGGATGACAGAGAACGACTTCGACGTCCAGTTCTTCCCGAAGTGGCGGTCCCAGCGGCACCAGTTCGGTACGGCCGGGTACGCGATCATGAAGACCGCCAAGGATAAGGACGCCGCCTGGGAATGGGTGAAGTTCAGCTCCAGCCTCGAAGCCATGCAGATCGTGTTCCCCACGCCCAACACCACTCCGGCCCGGCGCTCCATGGTCAACGAGCAGCTCTACTCGGGAACCGGGCCCCGGAATTGGAAAGTCTTCTACGACACCCTGGACCGTTTCCCCACCACAGGTCCCATTCCAGCGCCACCCCAGCAGGCCGCCGTCGAGACCGCCCTGATGAAAAACGTCAGCCTTGCCGTCAGCGGCGATGAGCGCCAACTCAAAGACGCCCTCAGCTCCATGCAACGCGACCTTGAACTTGCCTTGAGGAGGCAGCCATGAGCACCGCAACCAGCACGCCCACTGGGACGGGACGCGAACCAGGACGCAAAACAACCCACAAGCACAGCCAGCCGTCCAAGCGCGGCCGCGTCCAACAACGGTGGCTCCCGTGGGCCTTCCTTGCGCCAACGATCGTGGGCATGGGCATCTTCACCCTGCTTCCGATCATTGCCTCCATTGCGCTGGCGTTCTTTCGCTGGGACATCATCTCGGCACCGACGTTCGTGGGATTCGACAACTTTGCCGAAGTAGTCCAGGATCCCACCGTCCGCGTCTCATTCGTGAACACCATCGTGTTTGTGGTGGTGGCCGTGGCGCTGCAGCTGGGTTTGGCCCTCGGGCTTGCGATCATGGTGCAGGAGAAACTCCCGGCATGGCTCAGGGTGTTCTTCCGGTCCGCCTTCTTCTTCCCGCTGATCCTGTCCGCGGCGTCGGTCTCGATCTTCATGCGCTACCTCTTCAACGAGCAGTTCGGCGTCGTGAACTGGATGCTCTCGTTGATCGGAATCCCGGCAGTCCCGTGGCTGACGACGCCGGGAGGGTCGGCCGCCGTCGTCATCCTTGTCTACGTGTGGCAGAACTTCGGGTTCTCGTTCCTGCTGTTCATCGGCGGCCTGGCGTCGATTCCCGTGGAGACGTACGAGGCTGCGTCGATCGACGGTGCCACGGGTTGGCGCAAGCACTTCTACGTCACGCTTCCGCTCCTGAGTCCCACCACCCTGGTGGCCTCCGTCATGGCCATCATCAACGCCCTCCAAGTGTTCGACCAGCCCTACGTCCTCACCCGCGGTGGGCCCGGCGACTCGACGCGGACGGCGGTGATGGTGATTTTCGAGTCCGCGTTCCAGCGCCTCGAGTTCGGCCAGGCTTCAGCGATCGGCGTGATCCTGACGCTCATCATCATGGCCATCACCGCCGCGCAGTTCCGGCTCAGCAAACGATTCGTCTTCTACCAGTGAGGCCCGCCATGACCACCATTCAAGAACGTGTCACCACTGCGCCCGCAGTCACCCGGAAGAAACGGGACTGGTCAGTGGCCGGCCGCATCATCGTCCTGCTGATAGCGTCCGTCTTTGTCCTTGGCCCGGTGTTGTGGACGCTGTCCACCTCGCTGCGGCCGCCGTCGGAATCCTTCAAACTTCCGCCCGCGTTCCTGCCGCTGAACCCGGACCTCACCTCCTATACGCAGGTCTTCAAGCAGCTCAACATCGTGCTGCTGGTGGTGAACAGTGCCCTGGTAACGGGGCTGATCGCCGTCGGACAAATGGTGACGGCGGCGCTGGCCGGCTACGCCTTCGCGCACCTTCGCTTCAAGGGGCGGGGTGCCCTGTTCTCAATTGTGCTGGCCACCATGATGGTGCCCGCGCAGGTGACGATCGTGCCGGTGTTCATGCTCATCCGCGGCGTGGGGCTTTCCGACACACTGCTCGCGCTGATCATTCCGGCTATCCCCACGGCGTTCGGTACCTTCCTGATGCGCCAGTACTTCATGGGGTTGCCGGGTGAGCTCGCTGAAGCGGCTGCGATCGACGGCGCATCGCCGTGGCGGACCTTCCGGTCCGTGTACGCGCCGCTGGCCATGCCGGGCTTGGCGATCGTGGGCATCCTGGCGTTCAACTTCCACTGGAACGAGTTCTTCCGGCCTCTCATCATGACCATCTCGGAGCAGAACTTCACGCTGCCCCTGGGCCTTGTCTCGCTTCAAGGCAACCTCGGCACTGGAAGCATCTCCGTGGTGCTCGCCGGTGTTGTCCTGTCCATGATTCCCGCACTGGTGGTGTTCATGTTCGGCCAGCGCGCGCTGCAGGACGGACTCACCGCAGGCACGGGCAAATAGTCTCCTCTTCATCTTTCTGAAAGGGGTTCCGTTGACGGACCTTGCACTCTCTTCCTCCCTGTCTCTGGCGGCCACGCACCCGGATCCGGCCTTTCCACGCTTCCACCCGCGTCCGGCGCAAGGATGGATCAACGACCCCAACGGGGTCAGCTACATCGACGGCCGGTACCACGTGTTTTTCCAGTACAACCCCTTGTCCGCGCGGCATTCCCAGATCTGCTGGGGCCACGTGAGCTCCCCGGACCTGGTCCGCTGGGAAGAACACCCGATGGCGCTATCGCCACAGCCGGGCGGGCCGGACTCAGCGGGCTGCTGGACAGGTGTGGTCACCTCCGACGACGGCGTGCCGACCGCTGCTTACTCCGGAGTCAAGGATCACGGCGGGCATTCGCAGGTGGTCATTGCCCGGGGTTCCTCGGACTTGGTGACCTGGTCCCAGGAGGGGCATGTTGCCGCCTCCATGCCGGCCGATCCTCTTGTCACCGCCGTTCGCGACCCCTTCATCTTCCGCTTCAACGGTGCCCGCTACGCCATGCAGGGGGCGGGACTTGCTGACGGTCGAGCTGCCCTGCTGCTGTACACGGTGGATTCCCTCGATGACTGGATGTACCAGGGAATCTGGCTGTCCACGGCTGATACTGTCGCTGGGGAGCACACGCCAGCAGAAATCTGGGAGTGCCCGCAACTGGTCCAGGTGCCGACGGGGGAATGGGTCATGATGTTCTCGCTGTGGCTCTCCGGGGACGACCATGAGCACGCCAACGGTGTGGGCCACTTGATCGGTTCGCTCACCGCGGACCCAGAGACCGGGCTGCCGGTCTTTACGCCCGTTACTGGAGGAAAGTCCGATCTTGGACGGGATTTCTATGCGCCCCAGATCCTGCAGCTTTCCACCGGTTCCACGCCGTCTGCCCTGCTGTGGGGCTGGGCCAACGAGGGGCCCGGGCGCGATGGTCGCCGGGGCCGCACCCAAGAGGAAATCGACGACGCCGGATGGTCGGGTGTGCTGACACATCCTCGCGTCTTGTCCGTGGTTGATGGTTCCTTGGTTGTCGCTCCTGCGCCTGAGGTCCTCGCATACCGTGGTGCTGCCCTGGCGGTCGGCGCTGCAGGATCGGTTGCCGTGCCTGGGTTTGCCGAGGTTCTGGTGCGGGGTGACGGTTCACTGGCCGGTTCCATCGACCTGGTGCTTGGCTCAGGTCCCGCGGCCCAGGCGGTTTACTCAGGTTCCCTGGCTGAAGGGGAGGAGCTGAGGATCTTCGTCGACGCCTCCCTCGTGGAGGTATACCGTACCGGGTCCGTGGCTACGACGGTTCGTGCCTACCCCGCTCCCGGGGAGTCGTGGGAGCTCACCCTGCCCCCGGGCGCGACTGCCGACGTGTGGGAGTTGGCGCTGCCCCGCTAAGGCGGCAGGCCGGCGTCGTTCGCTGACCTGCGTTGTGAGGCCCGCTCTGCAGGGTATTTCGCCCTTTTAGGGTGCAGAGCGGGCCTCACAACGTGGCAGGTCAGCGGGTTGGCGCCGGGCCAGTGGATTCGCGGATGACAAGGCGGCAGGGGACCATCGTTTCCTTCGTGGCTTCCTCCGCCGCGCCTTCGGTACGTTCCAGGGCGTCCAGCAGCGTGGTCATCGCCGCGCGCCCTACCTCCCGCAACGGCAGGGCCATGGTGGTGAGGGCGGGGACCATGGTGTCGGCGATCCGGGTCTCGTCGTCGTAGCCCATGATGGACAGGTCCGCAGGGACGTTCAATCCAAGGCGTGCGGCGGCGAGGGCTACCCCGACGGCCAGCCGGTCGTTCGCGCACATGATGGCGGTGGGTCGATCAGCCGGGGACACGCCGTCGAGCAGCTTCATGGCCCCGTGGAAACCGGCATCGATATCCCAGCCCGCCATGTGGATCCGCCCCTCGCTCGCTGCGAGCCCCGCAGTGGCGAAGGCGTCCCGGTAACCCTGCACGCGCAGGGGAGCCGCGGGAGAGTCCAAGGAACCGGCAAGCAGGGCAATATCCGTGTGGCCCAGTTGCAGGAGATGCTCCGTTGCCTCCCTGCCGCCGGTGACCTCGTCCGGGATGACATGGTGGAGCTGCGGCTCAGGGTGTGCGTCATAACAATTTGCCAGGACCGACGGGACACGAAGCATGCCTTGTGGCACCTCGATCGGCTTCAATCCCACAGTCACGTACATGAGCCCGTCTACTTGGCGATCCAACAGTGTCTCGATGGCGCTCGCATCACGGGCAGTATCGCTCTCTGTGTCCATGACCACCGTCACGAAACCGCGGCTCCGGGCGACGTCGTCAGCGCCGCCGATGATGTTGCCATCGAAGGGGCTCACCACCACCTCGTCGGACAGGATGCCGATGACTCGGGACCGCTGGTTGCGCAGGCTCAGCGCAATGGCGTTGGGGGAGTAGTTGAGTTCCTGGGCCGCCTGGCGGATCCGGTCCTGGCTGTCCTTGGCCACATTGCCGTCGCCGCGGCCGTTCAGTACCAGCGAGACCGCGCTCCGGGAAACTCCCGCCCTCTTGGCGACGTCCAGGGCGGTGGCCTTGCGGTTCATGGGAACGTCCTTCCGTGCTCTGTTCCCTGAAGTCTATCTAACGCGTGTGAGGCTTCGGTTCTGCGGGACAGGCTCCGTTGATAGGGGGTACAGGTTGTGGCCCCCATAGTGTGGCGCGGCAGCGATACTGTAAATCCATGAACAACCTGCCTGACAACCGTGCCGACATCAAGGATTTCCTCGCTACGCGCCGCGCGAAACTCCTCCCGGAACAGGTTGGGCTTCCATCGGGCAGCAGGCGTCGGGTGCCGGGCCTTCGGCGCGAGGAAGTAGCCGTGCTGGCAGGCGTCAGCCCGGAGTGGTACGCCCGCTTGGAAAAGGGGAACATCAGTGGCGTTTCGGATGACGTCCTCTACGCCGTAGCCAGGGCGTTGCAACTGAACGAAGAGGAGCGGACGTACCTGTTCGAGCTCGCCAAAGCGGCCAGGACCACGAATCGCTCCGCTCCCAGGCGCAAGGACACGGAAGTGGCCGCACCCGTCCAATGGATGGTGGACTCCATCACCATGTCCGCGGCGTTCATCAGGAATGGCCGCCTGGACATCGTCGCATCCAACGCCTTGGGACGGGCGCTGCACGCTCAGATGTTCGCCAGCGAAACCACCACGGCGAATGGCCGCCCCAATTTTGCCCGCTTCCATTTCCTCGATCCGGCGTCACGGGACTTCTACATCGACTGGGAAGCCGGCGCCGCTGCCACGGCGGCTCTTCTACGCGCAGAAGCCGGACGGGAGCCCCACGACCGGGCCTTGCGCGAACTGGTGGGCGAGCTCTCCACCCTGAGCCCCGAATTCAGGGAGCTTTGGGGATCACACGATATCCGGTTCCGCCACGAGGGCATGAAGCGGTTGCAGCACCCCGTGGTGGGGTATCTGGAACTCACTTACCAGTCCCTCGCCCTGCCCACCCTGCCTCGGGCCGTCAACGAACTCAGCGTCTACACAGCGGAGCCAGGCACCGTCCACGAGGAACACATCAAGCTCCTGAGCAGCTGGGCGGCCACCACGGCTACGTTGTGAGCTGCGGGTGAGCTACGTGGTGACCGAGTAGCCGAGCTGGTTGTACATGGACTGCATCATGTTGGACGTCCAAATACCTGCAACCACCATGGTGAGCACGAACACGGCGATGGTGACCCAGATCGGCCACAGCCCCCGTTTCGGGGCAACCTTGTTGACGATCACCGAGCGGCCAATCACGTACACAGCGGCGTTGAGGAACGCCCACGCCCAATGGAACGGACGCTCGACGCCGGACTTCAGCAGGCGCTGACGGTCCAGATAGGCGAAAAACACCGAGAGGCCATAGGCGATGAAACCCGATCCCAGGCTGAGGAAATACGCCGGGGTATACATCGAGAACGGGTCCACAGTGGTCGCGCCACTGCGGGTGGTGATCATCCGGAACTCCGGCTGCCAGAACAGCAGGAAGATGACCGAGACCAGCGGCAACAGCGTGATAGCCCAGATGAAGGGGTTGTAAACAGGTGTCCCCTCACTGATCCGCGGGCGTTGCGGCGTGAAGGCTGGCTGGTACTGCCCCTGGCGCGGGGCCTGGTTGGCTGTCCACGCGTGGCCGTCCCACCACCGGACAAACCTGGGGTCCGAAGGGTCCGGATACCAGCCGGCAGGTGTTGGTGAACCGGGCATAGATTGAGTCATGTTTCCCCCGCATTGAGTCGTGACTTTGAGAATATCGCGGTTGCCGTCCCTTAGTTGCCAGATGGCCCTCCCCAGGCGCCGCGTGGCGGTGTAAGCATGGAATATGAGCTTCTTCGACGACGTCCCTGAATTGCCGGAACGGCCACGCCAACCGCAGCCCATCCGGCCCGGATGGTTCGGCCCGCCGTCGGACGAGCTGCCGGGCATCCTGCCCATCGGAGCTTTTGTGTACCAAAGCGCCCACGTGGTGGTGGCGTTGAAGATGGCGGAGGTGTACTCCACTGGCTGTTTGCTGGACCTCAAGTGGTCCGTGCGACGCGTAGACGAGTCGGCCCAGGAATGGCGGGACATTCTGGAGCAAAGCTTCAGCCGTCCGGGACTGCCGGGAATCAAGGTCGGAGTCTCGCTCGCCGATGGGAGCAAGGCGATTGCCTCGCATCCCACGCCGGCAATGTTGGAGGACACCGAAGACGTCTCAGGGCCGGTCCTCACCCACCGGGGCGGCGGCGGAGGCAGTGCCGGGGATGAGCAAGTGGACGGATCTGCGCAGTTCTGGCTATGGCCACTGCCCGGGGAGGGCGATATCCGCATCGTGGCCAAATGGGACGAACTGGGGGTACCCGAAAGCTCTGTGGTCCTTTCCGGAGCCCGGTTGGCTGATGTCCTTGGAACTGTCCAAAACTACTGGGCCGTTTGAGATGTCCACATAGGCCAACTGCCGCCGTGTGGCCCGCAAAGCCGCCGGTACAGTGGCACTATGCCTGCAAGCCTTCCTGCCCTCGAAGAACTCCTGGACTCCGCCCACGTTGTGTCGCTGCCCATGCGCGTGAAGTTCCGGGGCATCATGCAGCGCGAAACCCTGCTGCTTCAGGGACCTCGCGGCTGGGGCGAGTTCTGCCCGTTTCCCGAGTACGACGACGAAGAGTCCTCCCGCTGGCTCGCTGCCGCCGTGGAGGCAGGTTGGGTGGGGTTTCCTTCGCCACTGCGGCATGTGATTCCGGTTAACGCCACAGTTCCGGCAGTTCGGGCCGAGCGGGTACCGGACGTCCTGGCCCGCTTTGGCCGGGTCGATGCTGTCAAGATCAAGGTCGCCGAGAAGGGACAGGAACTCGCCGACGACTTCGCTCGGGTAGCAGCAGTACGTCGGGCCCTTCCCGAGGCCGCCATCAGGGTGGATGCGAACGGTGGATGGAACGTTAACCAAGCTGTGGAGGCGCTTGGGGCGCTGTCATCGCAGGGCCTCGAGTACGCCGAGCAACCCGTTCCCACCATTGAAGGTTTGGCCGAGGTCCGCCGTCGTCTTGCCGACGCAGGTACGCCGGTCTTGATCGCCGCCGACGAAAGTGTTCGCAAAGAGGATGACCCCCTCCGTGTAGCCAAGACGGGGGCTGCGGACCTCATTGTCGTCAAGGTAGCACCGCTCGGGGGAGTCAGGCGGGCGTTGGACATCGTCGGGCAAGCCGGGCTGCCTGCCGTCGTCAGTTCCGCGCTGGACACCTCGGTGGGAATCCGGGCCGGGCTCGCGCTCGCAGCTTCCCTTCCGTCCCTTCCCTACGCCTGCGGCCTGGGCACGGTGTCCCTGTTTGCCTCAGACGTCACCTTGGATCCGTTGGTAGCCGACGACGGCGCCATACCGTTGCGTGACACGCACCCCGATCCCGGACTGCTGGAGCAGTACGCGGCTTCGGCGGACCGCCGGGATTGGTGGCTGGACCGGCTCCGACGGGTGCACGACGTCCTGGCGCGGGACCACCACCCTTTGTTCACTCAGTCTTAACCCGAGCGACCTCCCGGATTCGGATTCCGCTGAAAAGCTCAACGGGAATCCCGTACACCCTCTGGAAGGTCATCCCCATGTCTGAAACCACCGGACGCACGTTCCCGCTGCTCCCCATGCTCGGCCATACCAAAGGCAAGCGCAGCCCAGTCACGTGTGCTCTGAAATGCGACAACGCCTGCTCTGGCGATGTCTGTAACACCAGCACCAACGGCTACTTCAGGGACATCGCCTCCACGGCCATGTCACGCCGCGCGGCTCTTGGCCTCGGCGCTGCGGGTGCACTCGCCGTCGTTCTTGGCAGCGCAGTGACCGGCACCGATGCCGCAGTCGCCGACTCCGGGAACGGACTCTCCGACGCTGCCAAGAAGGGCTTCGATAAGTCCAAGCTCAAGTTCACCGCGATCAAGCCGGTCGACGCCGCCGTCGACGAATTCACCGTCCCTGAGGGGTTCGGCTGGAACCCAATCATCCGCTGGGGTGATCCGCTGTTCAGCGACTCGCCGGCCTTCGACATCACCAAGCAGACCGCGGCCGCGCAGGCACGCCAGTTCGGCTACAACAACGACTACACGGACATCCTTCCGATCCCCGATTCCAAGGATCGCCGCGCTGTCCTGTTCACCAACCACGAGTACACCAACGAGAACATCATGCTGCCGGTCGGCTTCGATGCTGCCGAGGGCCGTGCCATCGGCCGCGCCGCCCACGGCCTCGCAGTGGTGGAGCTTGAGCGCAAGAACAAGAACAAGCCGTGGAGCTACGTCCAGGGCGCACCCTTGAACCGCCGCTTCCTCACCAACACCGTCTACGAGCTGACCGGCCCGGCTGCCGGTACGAACCTGGTCAAGACCATCGATGACCCAGCCGGCCGCTGGATCAAGGGCACGCTCGGAAACTGCTCCGGCGGCACCACCCCGTGGGGCACCATCCTCTCCGGCGAAGAAAACTTCAACGGATACTTCGTTGCGCCCGGCACGAGCGACTCGGACAAGCGCTACGGCCTGTCTGCCAAGCCCACCGCTCGGCAGTGGGAGCTGGACGAGCCCCGCTTCGACACCCGCAACGCCGGGTTCGCGAACGAAACCAACCGCTTTGGCTGGATCGTGGAAGTGGACCCCTTCGATCCCACATCCACCCCGAGGAAGCACTCGGCCATGGGCCGGTTCAAGCACGAGGGCGCCAACGTGATCGTTGCCCCCGACGGCCACGTAGTTGCCTACATGGGTGATGACGAGCGTTTCGACTACCTTTACAAGTTCGTCTCCAAGGGCAAGTACCAGCCCGGTGATTCGAAGGCTGCCCGCCAAAACAACATGAACCTTCTCTCAGAAGGCGACCTGTATGTGGCCCGCTTCACGGGTGACTCGCCCGCCGCCGAGATCGACGGTACCGGCAAGCTCCCGGCCGACGGCGCTTTCGACGGTTCGGGCGAATGGCTGCCCTTGGTGGTTGGTGGCGTCTCCGCGGTTCCGGGTATGTCCGTGGCCGAGGTCCTTGTGTACACCCGCCTGGCCGCTGACAAGGTCGGACCCACCAAGATGGACCGTTGCGAAGACGTCCAGCCCAACCTGCTCACGGGCAAGATCTACGTGGCCTGCACCAACAACTCCGACCGCGGCAAGGCCGGTAAGGAAGGCGCGACGGAGGTCAACCCCCGCACCCAGAACCGTGACGGCCACATCGTGGAGATCACTGAGGCGCCGGGGCAGACCGGCACCAAGTTCAACTGGACCCTCCTGCTTGTTGCGGGCGATCCCGCCAAGAACAAGTCCGCTTACTTCTCCGGCTTCCCGGCGGATAAGGTGTCGCCCATCTCCTGCCCCGACAATGTGGCCTTCGACTCGGTGGGCAACCTCTGGATCTCCACCGACGGTGCCCCGTCCACCATCGGCTACAACGACGGTCTGTTCAAGGTCACGTTGGAAGGCCCGGAGCGCGGCAAGGTGGAGCAGTTCCTGGCCGTACCCCGCGACGCCGAAACCTGTGGCCCGATCGTCCACGACGAAGAGCGCACGGTGTTTGTCGCCGTCCAGCACCCGGGTGAGGAAGGCACGTTCGACGCGCCGCACTCGTACTTCCCGGACTACGTTGCTGCAGGCGCCCCCGCTCCGGCCGGTGCAGTGCGGGCCCCGCGCCCTGCGATCGTGCAGGTCTTCCGCAAGTAGCACTGACCTTTCCTAAAACCACGAATGCTCTCCCGCCCGACCCCCGGGTGGGAGAGCATTCCCACACTGTCCCTCTCTCACATCCCGCCCGGTTCCGGCGGACGCTCCCTCACGTCCCGCCCGGTTCCGGCGGACGCTCCATCACCGCCCCAATAGACTGGAGCGGTGACTTCCCAGGACTCTCTGACATCCATCGCCGCCGCACGGATCGCCGTAACTACGCTGCTCGACGGCGGTGTGCGGCATGTGGTGGTGGCGCCGGGTTCGCGGTCGGCCCCCATGGCCTACGCCCTCGCGGAAGCCGAAGCTGCGGGCCGGGTCCGGCTCCACGTGCGGATCGATGAACGCGACGCCGGATTCACGGCCCTGGGGCTGGCGCTCTCAACGGAAGCTCCCGTCGCTGTCGTCACCACCTCCGGGACGGCCGTGGGCAACCTTCTTCCGGCCGTGATGGAGGCCAACCATTCGGCCGTGCCCGTGGTTGTCATTTCAGCGGACCGGCCCGAAGAACTCCACGGGACCGGGGCCAACCAGACCACCATCCAACTGGACCTTTTCGGCGAGCACGTGCGATTCGCCGTCGACGTCCCCGCGGGTGACGATCCGCAAAAGGCTGTTGCCACTGCACTTTATGCCGCGACGGGCGCCCTCGAAGACACCCCGCCCGGCCCCGTCCAGCTGAACCTTGCGTTCCGTGATCCTTTGGTTCCAGCGGCCAACGACGCCCTCCCGGAAACGCAGGGACACGGCGTGTTCCATTACGACGCCGGTCCTCAAGCACTGGACTTGACGGCGGCATCCAGCGAACTCCCCGAGCGACGCACCGTGGTCCTCGCCGGTCACGATGCAGGACCCGTGGCCGAAGCTTTCGCGCGGGCACATGGCTTGCCGTTGCTTGCAGAGCCATCATCCAACGCGCGCTTCGGCCCTAATGCAGTGGGCCCGTATCGCGTGCTGCTTCAGCACTTCGGGCCCGAATCTTCAACCCCGATCGAACGTGTGGTCCTGTTCGGCCGGGCAACGCTGTCGCGTCCCGTCGCGTCACTGCTGGCGCGTATGTCCGTACAGTCCGCCATCTACCAGCCGGTCCCGGTTGCCTGGTACGAGGCGGGCCGGCGACGCGAAACGCCCATTGAAACACTCCCGGAGCTCGCGGATTTCGCGGGCCGTGGCTCCGCGGAATGGCTCGACTCCTGGCTCCTCGCAGCCGCCGCAGCCCAACATGGCTTGGACAGTGTGTTGGCGGGGGAGAGTGCTGCCAATGGCCCGTCCGTTGGGGCAGCGGTTTGGGAACACGCCCGGGGCCAGCTGGTCCTCGGCTCCTCCAACGGCATCCGCGACGTCGACCTCGCGGGGCAACCACACACCGCGCCTATCGCAACGGTTTACGCCAACCGCGGCTTGGCCGGAATCGACGGCACCATCGCCACAGCCACGGGAATCGCGCTGGGCAGCGGCCGCGAAACCACTGCGCTCCTGGGCGATGTCACGTTCCTCCACGACGCCGGCGGATTGCTCATCGGCCACGGCGAACCAGTTCCGGATCTTCGCATCGTGGTCCTCAACGATTCCGGCGGAGCCATCTTCAGCCTCCTGGAGCACGGCGCCGTCGAAGACTCGGGCGCATACGGCACCGCCGTTGAACGCCTTTTCGGTACCCCGCACTCAGTGGACATCGCGGCACTCGCGGCGGCCTACGGCGTCGGACACCAAGCGGTAAGTACGACGGCGGAACTTGCCGAAGCGCTGAAGTCGCCGCTGAAGGGGCGCACCATTGTGGAGGTGCGCGTGGACCGGGTGGGCTTGCGTGGACTCCATGCCCGGATCAAGGAAGCCATCAACGCCGCCGTGGGCCACTGAAACTGACGAGAGCCACCGAAACTGACCAAGGCTACCCACATTCGGGTGTCGTCAGTCCGTTTTCCGGGCACCGGGCAGTTCGCGTGGCGATCGGGTGGTTATCCACATAGGACAACTCTTCCCTCGAAGTGCAACAGCGTCCGACGAAGACTGTTGGAATGCGAAGGCTACCCAAACTCATCCTTGCCAAGGATCTGACCATGCTCAGAGGCGATGCCAGGCCACTTTCCGTCGATGCGAGGGCCGGAAAGCTCGTTCGTATCAGGCACGGTGTCTACGTCGATGCCACGCAATGGCAGAAGCTGGAGAGCTGGGAAAGGTACGCCCTGAACGTAGAAGCGGCAGCGGAGTGCTTGGCTGCTCCGACTATCTTCTCGCATCACTCGGCGGCGTCGATCCATGGAATCCCAACCATCCTGCGCCAGCAGCCTGTCCATGCCCTGACCACTTATGCCGGAGGTGGCCGTTCGCGTGCAGGGGTGAGACGCCACTTAGTAGTCGAAGGAAGCGAGCAGGTCCAGGAGGTCAACGGGTTCCTGGTCACGGACCGGGTTCGGACGGTATTGGACATCGCTGCGTCGGTTCCCTTTGCCGAGGCCGTTGTTCCGGTGGATTTCCTGCTGAACAGAAATCGAAACTCCCAGCCTGTAACCAAGGAGCAACTCTTGGACGGCATCAAGGGGACATACTCCAAAGCAGCGGACAGGCGAATCACGGCGGCGGTGGAGTTCGGTGCCGGAGACTCTGGTTCGCCCGGAGAGTCCTATGCCCGGGCCTTGATACACGTCCTCGGATTCGAGGTGCCTCTGCTGCAGTATGCGGTGAAAACCATGAGGGGAACGGTATACACGGACTACTACTGGAAGAGCGTTGGCTTGGTTGGAGAATTCGATGGCCGCGAAAAGTACATGAAGCCGGAGTACTTGAAGGGACGTACGCCTTCCCAGGTTGTGATCGAAGAGAAGGCCCGTGAAGACGCCATACGCGCCACCGGCCGAAGAGTGTTCCGGCTGGTGTGGAGCGACCTGACGGTGAGCAAGCTGGAACGCGCACTTGAGGCCGCGGGGGTTCCCCGCCGCCGTCGTGCTTCTGCAGGCCACCCAAAATCGTAGCTGAACCAGAAACGGGAGGGCGACACCCAAATGTGGGTGTCGCCCTCCCGTTTCTGTGGCGCCAATCAGTATGCGTGGAGCCAGCGTATATGCGTGGGCAGAAAGTTACGCTTCCTCGACGCCGATGTGTGTCGGATCCAGGACGCGGCGCAGGAATTCCTTGGTGCGCGGCTGGGTAGGAGCACTGATGACGTGCTCGGCCGGGCCTTCTTCCACCACAACACCGGCGTCCATGAAGACAACGCGGTCGGCGACTTCGCGGGCGAAGCCCATCTCGTGCGTGACCACCAACATGGTCATGCCTTCCTGCGCGAGTTTGCGCATGACTGCCAGGACATCGCCGACGGTCTCGGGGTCCAACGCAGAGGTGGGCTCATCGAAGAGCATCAGTTGCGGGTCCATGGACAGTGCCCTGGCGATTGCGACACGCTGCTGCTGCCCGCCGGAGAGCTGGTCCGGGAAACGGTCGGCCAAGTGGCCCAGCCCCACGCGCTCCAGGTTGTGGCGGGCCACATTGGCGGCCTCGGACTTGGAGCGCTTGAGGACCTTCATCTGCGAGATGGTGCAGTTGTCCAGCACGCTGAGGTGCGGGAACAGGTTGAAGTGCTGGAACACCATGCCCACGCTTTGGCGCATCTTGTTCAGGTCAACATCGGGATCCGTTGCTTCGAACTTGCCCACGTTGATCGTGCCCGCATTGGGCTGCTCCAACAGGTTGACGCAGCGCAGGAGCGTGGACTTGCCCGAGCCGGAAGGCCCGATCAGGCAAACCACCTGGCCCGGTTCCACGGTCAGCGAGATGCCCTTGAGGACTTCGTTGCTGCCGTAGGACTTGCGCAGGTCCTTGATATCCACGCCAGCGGCGCGAACGGTGCTGTTTACGACGTCGTTCATGACTGTCCTGCCTATCGCTTCGTCCGCGCGGAGCGGCTTTCGAACTTCCGTGCCAGGAGGCTCAAGGGGATGGTGATGACCAGGTAGAAGGCGCCGGCCACGAGCAGCGGAGTCAGGCCCGCGCCGAGGCTGGAGATGCCGTCGCGGCCGAACTTGGTGAGCTCGTACTGGGAAGCCGTGAGGCCCAGGACGTAAATCAGCGAGGAGTCCTTGGTGAGCAGGATGATCTCGTTGGTCAGCGGGGGCAGGACGATCTTGAACGCCTGGGGAATCACGATCGAAACCATGGCGCGCCAGTGCGGCATGCCAAGTGAACGGGCGGCTTCCATCTGGCCCTTCGGCACGGCCTGAAGACCCGCGCGGAGGGTTTCAGCGATGTACGCCGATGCCACCATGCCCAGCGAAACCATGACCACGATGTTGACGTCCCACTGGACACCGAAGGCCAGGGGAACGCCGTAGCCGAAGGCGATGAAGACCAGCAGCGCAGGGACACCGCGGAAGAACTCGATGTAGCCCGTTGCGAGCCAGCGGTACAGCGGGAAAGAGGAGAGTTTCATCAGGGCAAGCAGAAGGCCGCCTGACAAACCCACTACGAAGGCCAACGCCGTGTAGATAAGGGTGTTCTTGAGGCCCACCAGGAAGATGTCCGGGAACATCGGCCCGATCTTGGCGAAGTTGAAGACGCTGTTCCCAACAGTCTTCCAGTCGACGGCAAGGATCACCGCGGCCAGGACCACTACGAAGATTCCGGCTTGGACGTACAGGCTGACTTTGGCTCGTTGACGTGCAGTCATTGCCATGGTGTTCTCACATTCGTGTTGCGCAGGTGGGCCCCGAAACAGCGTGTAGTTTCGGGGCCCACCTGTGTGGATGTCGGGAGCTACTTGGAGGTTTCGCCGAACCAGGTGCTCTGGAACTTCTTCATGGAGCCATCGTCCGTGAGGCGCTTGAGCGTGGCGTTCACGGCATCTGCCATGGCCGTGTTGCCCTTCTTGATGGAGATGCCCAGTTTCTCGCCCGTTGCGTAGTCTTCGACGCGCTTGAGGTTGGAGTCATCCTTGATGGCGTAGCCAAGGACGGACTGGTTGCCGATGGCGGCGTCGATGGTGCCGGCCTTGAGTGCCTGGACCAGGAGGCCGGAGTCCTCGAACTGCTGGGCGTCAATTCCTTTGTCCTTGGCGTACTGTGCGCCGGTGGTGGCCTGCTGCACGCCAACCTTCTTGCCCTTCGCGCTGTCGATGTTGCTGATGCCCGAGGAGGACGTGGCAACGAGGGTCAGGTCGTCATCCAGGTACGGGTTGGAGAAGTCCATGACGTTCTTGCGGACGTCGGTGATGGAGATCGAGGAGATGGAGACGTCGCAACCGGTCAGTGCGGTGCCGGTTTCGATGGCCTCGAAGGAGCTGTCCACCACGTTGAGCTCGGTCTTGGTGTCCTTGGCAATTTCGGCCGCGATGTCCATGTCGAAGCCAACGATCTTGCCGTCCTTCTGGAATTCAAACGGCTCGTAGGGAACATCCGAGCACACCGTGAGCTTGCCGGCGTTGATGAGCTTGAGGCCGGAGTCGTTGGAGGCTGCCGGAGTGGACGAGCCGCCACAAGCGGTCAAGGCCAGGGCGCCGGCTGCGAGCACGGCGGCCATCTTGGTGCCGGACAGAACCGAACGGGAGATCTGCATGTTGTTTACCTTTTGTTGCGGTGGATGCTGAACTGAGTCGGTTTTAGTGTAGCGCCGAACATGAGATGTGCATCACAGGAAACTAAGTTTCACTATTTGATAACTAGTTTACGCACTTATCAACCGCCAAAAGGGATGTGCTGTCCGGGATCCCAGATTCAGCGCCGGATACCTAAAGCCTCGAGCATTGGCCGGAATTTAGCCCAGGTTTCCGCCAGCTCGGCCTCCGGCTGCGATCCCTCCACAATGCCGCAACCTGCGTACAGGCGGACCGTGTTGGCATCCTCAATAACGGCTCCGCGAAGGGCGATGCCCCACTCGCCGTTCCCCGCAGCATCCAGCCACCCGACGGGCCCGGCATACGGGCCCCGGTCCAGGTGCTCAAGCTTGCGGATCAGTGCCCCCGCTACCAGCGTTGGCGTTCCGCACACAGCCGCAGTGGGGTGGAGCGCATTGATCAAGGCCAGGCACGTGGGGACGTGTCCCTCGATATCGGCCAATTCCGCCTTCACGTCGGAGGCCAAATGCCACACATTGGGCAGCTCCAGGATGAACGGCTCGCTATGCGAATTCATGGCCTCGGAGAACGGGGCCAACTGTCGCGTCAGGGAGTCGATCGCAATCTCGTGTTCGTGCCGCTGCTTCTCCGAACCGGCCAGCACCCGCTCGGCGTACTCCATCGGAGAACCGTCCATCCCGTCAGCGTCGCGACGGTCCAAGGTGCCAGCCAGCACGCGGGCCTGCGCCGTGCGGCCTTCGACCTGGATGAGCATCTCCGGTGTCGCGCCCACCAGGCCGTCAACGCCGTACGTCCAGCATTCGCGGTACCGGGCTGCGAGCTGGCGAAGAACCTCCGCAGCGTTGACGCCGTCCGGAAGGGTGGCTACGACGTCGCGGGCCAGCACGAGCTTCTCCAATTTGCCGGCGCGGATCTCCTCCACGCCATCGGCCACCGCCTGCATCCAGGCTTCTTCGCTGAGCGAGCCGTGGCTCAGGTAACCGTCCGCGGCAACAGCGTCCGGTGAGAGTCCGACGCCGGACCCGCCTGCCGCTGAATCCTCGCCGTTCGGCTCGCCGCCGCTCAGCCAGTGGTCAACAGAGGCTAGGACACCGGCCTCGGTGAGGTCGCCGTCGTCGAACGTTAGTTGGGTGGCCCAGGCGCGGCCATCACGGATGCCAACCACCAGCTCGGGCAGGATCAGGCGCGAGACGTGCGGGGACGTTTTGGAGAAGGCGAAGGAGCCGAAAGCGACCGGCCCGGTGCCCGGCAGCTCCACCTGGTCAGTGATTTCGGCCTCAAGAATAATGTGCCGCCACCACATATCGGCCTCAAGGAAACGCTCGGGACCGGTGGCGCTGAAGCGGGTCAGCTCACCGAAGCCCACCAGGCCGGCCTCGCGGCGGGACCAGCAGAGCACGTCATCCCGCACCAGAAACGACGGCAGCCCCCCGGAGGATGATTCAACATCGAGGGGGACTGTCAAGGTGCGGAGCGTGCTGGTCATGATGGAACAACAGTACTCCCGCCCGCAGCCAGAATCTGAGCCGACTTCTACAGCGCAGCAAAGTCGGCGGAATGTCTGAGACAATTACAGGGTGAACCGAGCATCCTTGGAAAAGCGTCCGGACGAAGTTGCGACGATGTTTGATGATGTCGCCCCAAAATACGACGTCGTCAATGACGTCCTGTCCATGGGGCAGACCCGGCGGTGGCGCCGGATCGTGGTGGACGCCATGGACGTCAAGGTCGGCCAGAAGGTCCTGGACCTCGCCGCTGGAACCGGTACCTCCAGCGAACCCTACGCAGACGCCGGCGTTGACGTCGTAGCCTGCGACTTCTCATTGGGCATGCTCAAAGTCGGCAAGCGCCGCCGTCCGGACATCGACTTCATCGCCGGGGACGCCACCAACCTGCCGTTCGCGGACAACAGCTTTGACGCCTCCACCATCTCCTTCGGCCTGCGCAACGTCGTGGAACCGCGCAAGGCCCTCGAGGAAATGCTGCGCGTCACCAAACCCGGCGGCCGGCTGGTCATTGCCGAGTTCTCCCACCCCGTGGTGCCGCTGTGGCGCAACCTCTACACGGAGTACCTGATGCGCGCGCTTCCGGCCATCGCCACCAAGGTTTCCTCCAACCCGGATGCCTACGTTTACCTCGCCGAGTCCATCCGTGCCTGGCCGGACCAGGACCACTTGGCCCAGTGGCTCAGTGACGCCGGCTGGACTGACGTAACCTACCGCAACCTCAGCGGCGGCATCGTTGCCGTGCACCGCGCGCAGAAGCCCGCCGAGCACCGCGAAAGTGTCCCCGTAGCCAAGCTTCGCCGCCAGATTAAGCCGCGCCACCAGGCCGGCTAGCTCGTACTGCCTGCTGATTTAGGACGACGTGAAAGTACTGATTGTTGGCGCGGGCCCGGCCGGGTCCACCGCCGCGTATTACCTCGCCCAGGCGGGCATTGACGTCACGGTGCTGGAAAAGACCTCCTTCCCCCGTGAAAAGGTCTGCGGCGACGGACTCACCCCAAGGGCTGTCCGGGAAATCCAAAAGCTCGGATTGCCGCACGCCGTCTCTGAAGGTTGGAGGCGCAATAAGGGCCTCCGCCTCATTGCCGGCGGCCGCACCATCGAGCTGCCATGGCCCGAGGTCGCCGACTTTCCCACGTACGGCCTGATCCGGACCCGCCTCGGTTTCGACGAGGACCTGGCCCGTCACGCGCAGGCCGCGGGCGCCGTCGTCCTTGAACACCACAGTGTCACGTCGGCCCTGAAATCGGACGACGGCCGAGTCGTCGGCGTACGTGCCGCCATCCTTGACGAGTCCGGACGCAAGACGGGCGAAACGCGCGACTTCCATGCCGACGTCGTTCTTGCCGCAGACGGTAACTCCACGCGGACCGCTGTGTCGCTGGGTATGCACAAGCGGGATGACCGTCCGCTGGGTGTCGCCGTGCGCACCTATTTCACGTCGCCGCGGCACGAGGACGACTGGATGGAAGGCTGGCTTGAACTGCCGGATAAGTCAGGCAAGCCGCTGCCCGGTTACGGCTGGGTTTTTGGTGTTGGGGATGGCACCTCCAACGTTGGCCTTGGCATCCTGAACTCCTCCAAGCAATTCGGCAAGCTCGACTACAAGCAGGTCCTGCGCGAATGGACCGCCGGGATGCCCGCTGACTGGGGCTTCACGCCGGAGAACCAGGTGGGGGAGATCCGTGGTGCCGCGCTGCCCATGGGCTTCAACCGCACCCCGCACTACTCGCCGGGGCTGCTACTGCTGGGCGACGCCGGCGGCATGGTGTCCCCCTTTAATGGCGAGGGCATTTCCTACGCCATGGAGTCCGCCCGGTTCGCGGCCGAGTTCATCATTGATGCGTCCTCCCGCTCCGCTTCAGCCGGCTGGAACACGCACGACGCCGATGCGCACCTTTCGCGGTACGCGGACTATGTGCGGGACCAGTGGGGATCGCACTTCACGCTGGGACGGCTCTTCGCTTCCTTGATTGGCAAGCCGGCTGTCATGAAGCTGGCACTTCGCACGGGAATGCCGATTCCGGTGCTGATGCGGTTTGTGGTCCGCATGCTCGCGAACCTCACCGATCCGTCAGCGAAAGGCTTCGAGGACCGCGTGATCCGGGTACTCGAAATGCTGGTTCCAGCGACGTCCAACACTTCTTCGTCCGGCGCGCTGACCGCAGCCGGCTCCGACACCGCGGTTTCCGCAACAACTAGTTAGGGTTAACCCGTGACGAACTCTGCCGAACACAGTTGGACGCATGCCGGGCACGGCCTGCCTGACTCCAACGAGCCTTCCCTGAACACCACAGCGATTGCTACGGGACTGCAACTGCCCGCCGGTTTCGCTGCCATCGCAGGGGACGCCGAACTCGGCCCCGCCATCACCAACAACCTTGCCCGGGTGGAGAAGAAGCTTCGCGAAGCCATATCCAACTCTGACCCCTTGGCTGACGCGACGTCCCGTCACCTGGTGGAAGCCGGTGGCAAGCGCATCCGACCGCTGCTCACACTGCTGTGCGCCCATCTCGGTGATGCTTCGCGCCCCGAGGTTGTCCAGGCTGCCGTGGTTGTTGAGCTCACGCACCTGGCCACGCTCTACCACGACGACGTCATGGACTCGGCTCCGTTCCGTCGCGGGGCTCCCACAGCACACGAGGTATGGGGCAACTCCGTGGCCATCCTCACCGGCGACCTCATCTTCGCCCGAGCCTCCATCCTTGTCTCCGAACTCGGCTCTCGTGCCCTCGGTATCCAGGCCCGGACTTTCGAACGCCTCTGCCTGGGCCAATTGCACGAAACCGTGGGGCCGCGCGAGGACGAGGACCCCGTGGAGCACTACCTTTCCGTCATCGCAGACAAGACCGGATCGCTGGTTGCGGCGTCCGGGCAGCTTGGAGCGATCTTTGCCGGCGCCGATGAGTCCTTCGAGGACTTGCTGGTTGAGTACGGTGAAAAGGTTGGCGTGGCTTTCCAGCTTGCCGACGACGTCATCGACGTCACCGGAGTGAAGGTCAAGTCCGGCAAGTCCCCTGGCACCGATCTCCGCGAAGGCGTGCCCACCCTCCCCGTGCTGTTGCTGCGCCGCGATGCTGCCGCAGGGGACTCCTCTGCTGCCGAACTCCTTGAACTGATCGACGGCGACCTGTCCTCCGATTCGGCTTTGGCTGAGGCCGTTGCAGGCCTGCGTGAACACCCCGTCACCAGTGAGTCCTGGAAGATCGCGCGCCAATGGTCTGCCGAGGCCGTTGCTGCACTCGCTCCGTTGCCGGAAGGCGTGGTGAAGGCGTCGCTGACCAACTTTGCCCACGCTGTGGTGGACCGCAGCAGCTAAGTTCTTCCGTGCTGTGGCTTCCTGACCCGCTTTAGGCGCTTGACGGCCGCTTTGCACCCTTTTCGGGTTGCAAAGCGGCCGTTTTCGTTCCAAAGAAGCTCGGATCGCCACGGCAGACGGTCGAATCACGACGCCGGCACCCACTTTGGTGTCCACCGCGACGGTCCGAAGTGCCCGGCTTCCCTGTTACCCAGCACGATGAGCACTTCAGCCACCATCTTCCCCGGATGGCGGACGTGGGTACCGCCGTCCAGCTCGATCACCAGGCAATCGTTGATCAGGCAGTCGACTTCACCAACCCCGGGTAGCTGCACGTGCATCTTCGCCCTGAGTCCTGCCCTGGTGAAGTGGACATGAGCCAGGACTTCCAGCAAGGAATCTGCCCTGGGAAGGACCAACCCCACAACAGCCCGCGCCCGGCCATTGCGGGGACCCGCCAGTTTGGACCTTAGGTAATCCGGGCTGAGCAGCGCCTGGCTCACAGCACTCTGGACCATGACCAGCGACTCCAGCTCCGGCCGGCAACGAAGGGCGTGAATGAGAACGTCAGCCACGCCTGCAACAGGTAGATAGGGATGCGGGGGATGGGTCATGCAGGCGTGGTCAACAACCTGCGGCTTGGGCAGACCGTTGCCGCAGCTTAAGTGCGAAGTTTCTGGTTCGCGAAGTATCCAAAGTCCGTAGAACCTCGCTGCCGAGATACAGGTCAGGCGGCCATTCGCGCGAAAGGCGGCTACGACGTCGGGGTCTGCTCCTTTGGTGACGTAGACGCCTCGCTGCAATCGGGTGATCACCCCGTTGTTCAACGCCGATGCCAGTGTTCGTTCAGAGAACCCGGCCCGCTTCAAGTCTGCGGTTCTGGCCGCGCCGAGTCTGGATCGGAGGAATTGGGTGAGGTCCATCAGGCTATGGTTGCGGCGTTGGAGACTCTCCAGAGCCTGCTTTTCGGCCTATGTGGATAACTACACCGGGCCGTAAAAACGCAACGGCATCTTTGAATTTACGTTGACGCTAAGAGTTGCGCTTGTGACAGGCTTGTCATAAGCTATTCACGGATCCACTAAATGCCTCCGGTGGGTCTGATGCGAACGGAGATTGTGGTCCCGGTTCGGTGCAGCGTATGACTCGTAACGTTGCAGCGAGCCGGGGCCATTCCGTTTAAGCCCGGAAACCCGTGTCTTTGTGACCTTCTTTCAATGCAAAACAGCCCCTATGCAATCAATCAAGGTTGCATAGGGGCTGCGTGTCGTTCAAACAGGGTCAGGAAGCCACGGGGGCGCCCTGAAAAAGGACCTAGTCTTCGTCGTTGAACGCCCACTCGAACATGTCGAACACGAACTCGGAGAACGTTCCTTCTTCGCTCTTCCACTGCCCGCGGGCGTTGTTGCGGCGCCAGACAATGGGATCGGGGATGCCCAGATCAGCGGTGCGGAAGCCCCAGGTGAATTGCTCGTCCTCGTCCTCCAGGAACATGAGGAAACCTTCGTCATCGACCTCGAGTTCCTCGGGATCCCAGAAGTAGTGGTAGGCCTCCATGAGGTCTTCGCAACCGCCCACGGCGAGGTAGAACTCGCGGAGAACCAGCGGGATGGTGAAGGAGTGGTCGGCAAGGGCCTCGTCCAGCTCGGAGGGCGTGAGGCCATCCTCTTCCTGCCATTCATCCTCGAGATACTTTGGGACCAGCGCGCGGAACTTCTCGAGGAACATGTCAGTCATGCTCTTATCCTAGCTAATCCCGGGCACCCGAAATTGCGCCCGTTCCCCGGCTGGGCCGGTGCCATCCACGGACCGCGAGCGGCACGCGCCAACTGCGTCGCCAGGCAGTGACGCGGAAAGCGAAAACGACGGCGGCGACAACGCAGGCAGAGAGCCCGGTGAACAGACCCAAATGCCACAGCAACGTGGTGAGGCCTGCCCCCACAAACGCCGGCAGCGCATACAGGTCCCGTGCATTGAACAGTGTGGGGACCTCGTTCGCCGTAATGTCGCGCAGCAGTCCGCCACCCACGGCAGTGGTCACACCCAGCAGGATCGCGGCCACAGGATTTACGCCCGCGGTCAGGGCCTTCAGCGTCCCGGTGATGCAGAAGAGAGCCAGGCCGCCGGCGTCGAACAATGTTAAAAGGGAGGTGAAGCGCTGAACCGAGGAGAACAGGAAGTACACCAGCATTGCCGCCAGCAGGGGCGGAACCAGATAAGCGGGGTTGGTGAACGCGATGGGGGGACCGGCGTTGATGATGATGTCGCGGATCACGCCGCCGCCCAGCGCCACAATCGAGGCCAGGAGCACGGAACCCACAATGTCGAACTGTTTGCGGGCCGCCAACAGTGACCCGGAGACCGCGAAGAAAAACACGCCGAACAGGTCAAGCCACAGAAGAAGGATGTCGATGGAAATCAAGTGGACGGTTTCTTTCTGGGTACGGCTCTCAACAGATGCTGGCTCAACGTTACGCTAGCTCCCATGAACAGCCCCGTTTTGATCGCGTGCGCCCACGGAACCCGCAACGCCGAAGGCCAGGCAGCCATCCGCCAGGTCATGGCCGACATCGAGGCCCTTCGCCCCGGCTTGCGGGTGCTCGAGGCCTACGTGGACGTGCAGGAACCTGAGCTGGGGGGAGTGGTGGAGGGCCTGCCCGAGGGGACTGCCGCCGTCGTCGTCCCGCTTTTGCTGTCCACCGGCTTCCACATCAAAGTGGACGTACCCAAGGCGATCAAGACTCGGCCCGAAGTGATCTCGGCCAGGCCGCTCGGCCCGGATCCGCGGCTGGCTGAGCTGCTTGCCGCGCATCTGCGGGCCGCAGGCCTGGAGGAGAACGACGGCGTGCTGGTGGCTGCCGCCGGCTCCTCGCTTCCGGACGGGTCGGTGGACTCGGAAGAGCAAGCGCGCCTGCTCGCTGAGCTGCTCCCCAACAAGGTCCGGGTCGCCTATGGTGCCAGCGCCAAGCCGACAGTGCCCGACGGCGTCGCCTCCTTGCGTGCGGAGCTCGCCGCCGATGGTGGGACGGGACGGGTGTTCATCGCGTCCTACCTCTTGGCGACCGGCTATTTCCACGATCAGCTGGCCAAGGCTGGAGCTGACGTTGTCGCGGCTCCGCTGCTGCCTTCACCGGTGCTCGCCGAGATCGCGTTGGAACGCTACGACGCAGTGCTGGCGAGCTGATTGCCTCCAAAGCCGCCTGCATATGTGGCGCCGCCGGACAAGGCCACTGGCGTGTTCGTGACGAAATGTTTCCCTAGGTGACTCAACATTTCCAGACCTTTGCTGGCTAAATCTGGCCAGACCTACCCTCGATATATGACAGATACAGCTGTAGCCGGCGCGTCCGCGGAGACCGCCAAGCGCCCGGCGCGCACCCGCCCTGCCGCCAAGCCCCACGGCCAGTGGAAAGTTGACGGCACTGCCCCGCTCAACGCCAACGAAACCTGGAAGCAGGAAGACAACGGGCTGAACGTCCGTGAGCGCATTGAGTCTGTCTACTCAAAAGAAGGCTTCGACTCGATCGACGGCACCGACCTTCACGGCCGTTTCCGTTGGTGGGGCCTCTACACGCAGCGCAAGCCCGGGATCGACGGCGGCAAGACGGCAACGCTTGAACCGCACGAGCTCGAAGACAAGTACTTCATGCTGCGCGTGCGCATCGACGGCGGAGCGCTGACCACCGAGCAACTGCGCGTCATCGGTCAGATCTCCGTGGACTTCGCCCGGGGCTCCGCCGACCTGACGGACCGCCAGAACATCCAGCTGCACTGGATCCGCGTTGAGGATGTTCCGGAGATCTGGCGTCGCCTTGAAGGTATCGGCCTGTCCACCACCGAGGCCTGCGGTGACGTTCCCCGCGTCATCCTGGGCTCCCCGGTCGCCGGCATCGCCAAGGACGAGATCATCGATCCCACCCCGCTGATTCACGAGCTCGCCGAGCGTTTCATCGGCGACCCCGAGCTGGCCAACCTGCCGCGCAAGTACAAGACGGCGATCACCGGACACCCGTCCCAGGACGTGGTCCACGAAATCAACGACTTCGCCCTGGTTGGCGTTGTCCACCCTGAGCTTGGTGCCGGCTACGACCTCTGGGTGGGCGGTGGCCTGTCCACCAACCCGCGCCTGGCCGAACGCCTGGGTGTGTTCGTCTCCGCCGATGTTGCCGCTGAAGTATGGCTGGGAGTCACCAGCATCTTCCGCGACTACGGCTACCGCCGCATGCGCACCAAGGCCCGCCTGAAGTTCCTCATGAACGATTGGGGTCCGGCCAAGTTCCGCCAAATCCTCGAAGACGAATACCTCGGCTTCAAGCTTCCCGACGGCCCTGCGGCCCCGAAGCCGAACGCGCCGGGCGACCACATTGGCGTGCACGAGCAGAAGGACGGCAAGTTCTTCATCGGCGTCACACCCACTGTGGGCCGCACGTCCGGCGAAGCACTGGTCACCTTGGCCGACACGTTGGAGAAGCACGGTTCCTACCGGCTGCGCACTACTCCTCACCAGAAGCTGGTGATCCTGGACGTTGCCAAGGAACAGGTGGAACCCCTGATCGCCGAACTGGACACCCTGGGCCTCTCCGCCCGGCCGTCCGTATTCCGCCGCGGCACCATTGCCTGCACGGGCATTGAGTTCTGCAAGCTGGCCATCGTGGAAACCAAGGTCACCGCAGCAACGGCCATCGCTGAGTTGGAACGCCGCTTGGCCGACCTCGTGGAGACCAAGCAGCTGCCGTCGGCACTGTCCCTCCACATCAACGGTTGCCCCAACTCCTGCGCACGCATCCAGACGGCCGATATCGGCCTGAAGGGCATGATGCTGCCAACGCCCGACGGCGACCCCACCCCGGGTTTCCAGGTCCACCTCGGTGGCGGGCTGGCCAACAACGAGCGCGAGGAAGCCGGCTTGGGACGTACCGTCCGCGGCCTCAAGGTCACGGTGGAAGACCTGCCCGATTACGTGGAGCGTGTGGTCCGTAAGTTTGTCGCCGTTGGCGCCGAGGGCCAGACCTTCGCTGAGTGGGCACACTCCGCCGACGAAGGAGACTTACAGTGACCGTAGCTGTAGCACTCAAGCGCTCCAACGAGGAGCTCAAGGCCCTGGCTGAAGCCGGCGCCGCTGAGCTGGGTTGGAACGCCAGCGCCACCGAAGCGATCGCTTGGGTGGCCCGCAACTTCGAACTGCCCGCGGTGACGGTGGCCTGCTCCATGGCCGACGCCGTCCTGCCGGCTTTGGTGGCGGACCAGCTTCCCGGCGTCGACGTCTTGTTCCTGGAGACCGGCTACCACTTCAAGGAAACGCACCAGACCCGCGACGAAGTTGCAGCGAACCTGCGCGTCAACGTCGTGGACGTCCTTCCGGAAACCACCGTGGAACAGCAGGACCGCCTGTTGGGCAAGGACCTGTTCGCCCGCGACCCCGCCCAGTGCTGCGCGCTGCGCAAGGTCCAGCCGTTGCGCCGCTCCTTGGCCGGCTACGAGGTCTGGTTCACCGGTGTCCGTCGCGACGAGGCACCCACCCGCACCAACACGCCGATCATCACGTGGGATGAAGGCTTCGGGTTGGTCAAGGTGAACCCGATGGTCGACTGGACCTTCGATCAGCTGATCGAGTACTCCGAGGACAACATCCTTCCCGTCAACCCCCTCCTGAGCCAGGGTTACCCGTCCATCGGCTGCCAGCCCTGCACACGCCAGGTTGCCCCGGGAGAAGACCCCCGCGCCGGCCGCTGGGCAGGATCCGACAAGACAGAATGCGGACTACACACATGAGCAACTTCAGTACGACGACGGAAGCCTACGCAGCAGATGCCGCCCCCGCCCCTTCGCTGGACGGCAACGCTGCAAGCAGCATTGCGTCCAGCTACGACAGGCCCGATGCCACTCCCGGGGCGGCATCTGCTGCTGCGGCTCTGCAGTCGACTCGCCTTTCGTCTTTGGACACACTCGAGTCCGAGGCCATTCACATCATCCGCGAGGTTGTTGCCGAGTTTGAGAAGCCTGCGTTGCTGTTCTCCGGCGGCAAGGACTCCGTGGTCATGCTGCACCTGGCCACCAAAGCTTTTTGGCCGGGCAAGGTTCCTTTCCCTGTGCTGCACGTGGACACGGGCCACAACTTCCCGGAGGTCATCGACTTCCGTGACCGTACGGTGGAGCGACTGGGCCTGAAGCTGGTTGTGGGCTCGGTGCAGGAGTTCATCGACCGCGGTGAGCTTGCTGAGCGTGCCGATGGCACCCGTAACCCGTTGCAGACCGTTCCGCTGTTGGACGCGATCCAGCGCAACAAGTTCGACGCCGTTTTCGGCGGCGGCCGCCGCGACGAGGACAAGGCCCGCGCCAAGGAGCGCATCCTGAGCCTCCGCGACGAGTTCGGCCAGTGGGACCCGCGCAACCAGCGCCCCGAGTTGTGGAACCTGTACAACGGCCGCCACACGGTGGGCCAGCACGTCCGTGCGTTCCCCATCAGCAACTGGACCGAGCTGGACATCTGGCGGTACATCGAGCGCGAGAACATCGAGCTCCCCAGCCTGTACTACGCCCACGACCGCGAGGTCTTCGCCCGCGATGGCATGTGGCGTGCAGTGGGCGAGGTTTCCCAGCCGCTGCCGCACGAGGAAGTCATCACCAAGCTGGTCCGCTACCGCACGGTGGGGGACATGTCCTGCACCGGTGCTGTCGAGTCCGATGCCCGCACCGTGGCCGACGTCGTCGTTGAAGTCGCTGCCTCCACCCTGACCGAACGTGGCGCCACCCGAGCAGATGACCGCATCTCCGAGGCAGCCATGGAAGACCGCAAGAAGGACGGCTACTTCTAAATGAGCACCGAAACTTTGACTGCCGGACTGGAGACAGCCCTGCCCACTACTCTGTTCCGTTTTGCCACTGCCGGATCGGTCGACGACGGCAAGTCCACTTTGGTGGGCCGCCTCCTTCACGATTCGAAGGCGATTCTTGCTGACACGCTCGACGCCGTTGCCCGCACCTCCGCGGACCGTGGCTTCGGCGGTGAAAAGGGCGGGATCGACCTCGCCCTCCTGACCGACGGCCTGCGTGCCGAGCGTGAACAGGGCATCACCATCGACGTGGCATACCGCTACTTCGCCACCGACCGCCGCAGCTTCATCCTGGCGGACTGCCCCGGCCACGTTCAGTACACCAAAAACACGGTGACGGGCGCGTCCACTGCGGATGCCGTCGTCGTGCTTATTGACGCCCGCAAGGGTGTCCTGGAGCAGACGCGTCGTCACCTTTCTGTGCTGCAGTTGCTGCGGGTTGCCCACGTGATCGTGGCGGTCAACAAGATCGACCTGGTCGATTTCAGCGAGCAGGTGTTCCGCGACATTGAAGCGGACGTGCAGAAGGTTGCCCGCGAGCTCGGCCTTGGATCTGATGGTGTTGCCGATCTGCTGGTTGTTCCCGTTTCGGCCCTGGACGGCGACAACGTGGTGGACCGCTCGGATCGCACCCCTTGGTACACCGGTCCTGCGCTGTTGGAAGTCCTCGAAACCCTCCCCGCTGCTGACGAGCTGGAGGCCGAACTGGAGAGCTTCCGCTTCCCGGTCCAGCTGGTGATCCGTCCGCAGGGTGCCCTTGCTCCGGACGCTGTTGCTGCCGGGCTCGATGTGGAGGCGTACCGCGATTACCGTGCCTACGCCGGCCAGATCACCGAAGGGTCGGTCAAGGTTGGCGACGAAGTGAGTGTCATCAGCCCGGGCCACGAACCGCGCACCACCACGGTGATCGGCATTGACTTCGCTGGTCAGTCGTTGGACGAGGCCGCAGCTCCGCAGTCTGTGGCTGTTCGCTTGGCTGATGAGATCGACATCGCCCGTGGCGACACCATCGCCGCTGCGGGTACGGTCCGCGAAAGCACTGCGGACCTGTATGCGTCGCTGGCCTGGCTCTCGCCGAAGCCGCTCCGCGAAGGCCAGAAGGTCCTGGTGAAGCACGGTACGCGCACGGTCCAGGCACTGGTCCGCAACGTCACGGGCAAGCTGGACCTGGCCACGTTCAACGTGGAGCCGGCGTCCATCCTGGACCTTAACGACATCGGACACGCACAGCTCCGGCTCTCTGCTCCGCTGCCGTTGGAGAACTACCTGCACCACCGCCGCACGGGCGCGTTCCTGGTGATCGACCCCATCGACGGCAACACCCTTGCCGCGGGCTTGGTCAAGGACCACCCGGGCGACCACGAGGACGAACGTTACGTCATCTAGGGTCACACGTAGTCACAAAACCGCAGCTTGTTCGCGACTCCTCACGCTGTACGGCGGGATTTTCGAACAAGCTGCGGTTTTCTTTTTGGGGAAGGACCCATGCCACAGAACACCACGCTCAGCACGCACTTGGCCGCCGGCAAGGACCTGGTCCTGGACGGCGCGTTAGCCACGGAATTGGAAGCCCACGGCTGCGACCTGGAAGACGCCTTGTGGTCCGCCAAGGTCCTGCTGGAACAGCCGTACCTGATCAAGCAGGTCCACCGCGACTATTTCGACGCCGGTGCGTCCGTGGCCATTACAGCCAGCTACCAGGCCACTCCGCAGGGCTTTGCGCGGCGTGGGCTGTCCGTGGAGGAATCGTTGGAGCTGGTGGCGTTGAGTGTCCGGCTGGCCGACGAAGCCCGTCAGGAATACCTAGCAGCCAACCCCGGATCCCGTCCGCTGCTGGTGGCCGGATCTGTTGGCCCCTACGGCGCGTACCTTGCCGATGGCTCGGAGTACCGCGGCGATTACACGCTTTCAGCCGCGGAATTCCGGGACTTCCACCGCCCCCGCGTCGCCGCCCTCGTGGAGGCAGGCGCGGATTTCCTGGCCTGCGAAACGCTTCCGTCGTTTGCCGAAGCTGAGGCGCTTTTGGCGCTCGTGGCGGAGTTCGACGTCGAATCCTGGTTCACGTTTACGCTGCGGGACAGCGGCCACATCAGCGACGGAACGCCGGTTGCAGACGTGGCTGCGCTGCTCCGCGCGGAACCGCGGGTCGCCGCCGTCGGGGTTAATTGCGTGCCGTTGGAGTTGGTGACACCAGCACTGGAGTCCTTCCAGGGTGTGAGCGACAAACCCCTGGTGGCCTACCCGAATTCGGGGGAGACCTACGACGCCGTGACCAAAACATGGGGTCCGGCTGTGGGTGTTCAGGGGAGCGGAACCCTGGCCGGCGCCGCTGCAGATTGGCACGACAGGGGAGCCCGTCTCATAGGTGGATGCTGCCGCACAACTCCGCGTGACATTGAAGGCCTCGTGGCCAATATGACGCCACGTGAACCTGCGTGAACCTTGATTTCTACGGGATTGAAGCCGAAATATGACAGTCCCTACTGTGAAGGCATGACCTCTCCGGAATGGTCCTTGCTTGCCCTCGACGGGCGATGTCACGGGGCCTGATCGTCGCCCCACTCGCATCCCACATCTCCGAAGGACCCCTCATGTCGAACAACCCCGAGTCACCCAACACCGGTACCACCCGCATCGTCGCGGGTGAGACCGCCAAGCCCAAGCGCCGCCGCACCGTTGAGATCGCACTGGCCGTCGGCCTAGTGCTGCTCATCGGCGCAGGCGCCGCCGTTGCTTCCGCTGTTTCGCAGAACAACAACCAAGCCGCCCCGGCCCCCGCCACGACGCCCGCCGCCGAACTCAAGCTCGGCTACTTCAGCAACGTCACCCACGGTCCGGCCCTGGTAGGAATCAGCAAGGGCATCATCGCCAAGGAACTTGGTGAAACCAAGCTCAGCACCCAGGTCTTCAACGCCGGTCCCGCCGCTATCGAAGCCCTGAACGCCGGCGCCATCGACGCCACGTACATCGGCCCGAACCCGGCCATCAACTCCTTCGTCAAGAGCAACGGCGAGTCCATCAGCATTATCGCCGGTGCGGCTTCCGGCGGTGCCCAGCTGGTGGTCAAGCCGGAGATCAACTCCGCTGCTGACCTCAAGGGCAAAATCCTCAGCTCGCCGCAGCTCGGCGGCACGCAGGACGTAGCACTCCGCGCCTGGCTGGGCGCGCAGGGTTTCAAGACCAACGTTGACGGCAGCGGTGATGTGAACATCAACCCCACCGAAAACGCCCAGTCGCTGAAGCTCTTCCAGGACGGAAAGCTCGACGGCGCGTGGTTGCCTGAGCCGTGGGCGTCCCGCTTGGTCCTCGAAGCCGGAGCGAAGGTCCTCGTTGACGAAAAGGACCTATGGGAGAAGGGCGACTTCACAACGACCATCCTGATCGTGAACAAGAAGTTCGCTGCAGAACACCCTGAAACTGTGAAGGCACTGCTCAAGGGCCACGTGGAATCCGTGAACTGGCTCAACTCCGCCTCAGCGGCAGACAAGGCAACCACCATCAACGCTGTCCTGAAGGACACGGCCGGCAAACCGCTTCCAGCCAACGTGATTGAGCGGGCGCTGCAGAACATCAAGTTCACCACCGACCCGCTGGCCGGAACGTACAAGAAGCTCCTGGATGACGGAGTGAAGGCCGGAACCACAAAGCAGGCCGACATTAACGGCATCTTCGACCTCCGCACCTTGAACGAGGTTGAAGGCAAGAAGACCTCGGCTGCAGGTCTCGGCCAGGACTAAGCATTAACAGGCTGGTCCGCTTTCCTCCCCTTGGGCGGGAAGCGGGCCGGCCTTCAGCCACATCAGCTCTACCAATCAACATGAAGGACGGGACCATGCCAGTCGTACTCGAGAACCTGGGCAAGCGCTTCGGCGACGGCGCTCCGGTGCTGGACGACGTCAACGCCACCATCGCCCAGGGCGAGTTCGTGGCCCTCCTCGGTGCGTCCGGCTGCGGCAAGTCCACCCTGCTGAACATCATGGCGGGACTGGAAAAGCCGACGTCGGGCGCCCTTGAAGTCCCCAGCGACGGCGCCGCCTTCATGTTCCAGGACGCGTCCCTCTTTCCGTGGTTGACCGCCCGCGGCAACATCGAACTCGCGCTGCAACTGGCCGACAAGTCCAGCACCAAGGCGAGCCGGCGTGCCCGCGCCACGGAGCTGCTCGATCTGGTGCACCTGGGCGGCGCCGGCGACAAGCGCCCGCACGAACTTTCCGGTGGCATGAGGCAGCGCGTGGCTTTGGCCCGTTCCCTGGCCCAGGACCGGCAGTTGCTGCTGATGGACGAGCCGTTTGCTGCCCTCGATGCCATCACCCGCGACCTCCTGCACGATGAGCTCGAGCGGATCTGGAAGGAAACCGGCCGGACCATCGTGTTCGTGACGCACAACGTCCGCGAAGCCGTGCGGCTGGGCCAGCGCGTGCTGCTTTTGTCCTCCCGCCCCGGCCGTGTGGTGGCCGAATGGGACGTCACCGAGGAACACCGTACCGATGCCGGTCGCGCTGGGGAGCTCACTGGTGTCATCACCCGCCGACTTCGCGAGGAGATCCGCCGCCATGCCAAGTAACCCCATCACCACCGAAGAGCGGACCCTTCCCGTGACCGAATCCAAAGAGCACATCACTTCCCCGTCGCTGAAGGGCAGCGCCTCCGAGCTCCGCGACCTTGAAGCCGGGCTGGACAACCTGCAGTCGGACAATGGCCGAAAGCGGGGCATCGAGTGGAATCGAGTGCTGCTGCCTGTTGCCGCGTTGGTGGTCCTGATCCTTGCGTGGCAGCTCTACGTTTCCTTGGAGTTCAAGCGGCGCGACCTCGTGCCCGGGCCCCTTGACGTGCTCACCCAGTTCGTGACGATGTGGGGAGAAGGCAAAGTCCAGGAAGCGGTGTGGACTTCGCTGCAGCGTGGCCTGATCGGCTTCCTGATCTCCGTGGTGATCGCGACCCCCATTGGTCTTTTGCTCGCCCAGGTCGCTCCTCTGCGCCGCGCGTTTGGGCCGTTGATTTCCGGGCTCCAGGTTCTGCCTTCAGTGGCATGGGTTCCAGCCGCCATCATCTGGTTCGGCCTGACCGACGCCACCGTCTACTTCGTTGTCTTCATGGGCGCCATTCCGTCCATCATCAACGGCCTCATCTCCGGCGTGGATCAGATCCCGCCGCAGTACCGGAGCGTCGGAACGGTGCTTGGCGCCAGCCGGCTCCAGATGGCGTTGCAGATTGTGCTGCCCGCAGCACTTCCCGGCTACATCAGTGGTCTGAAGCAGGGCTGGGCTTTCTCCTGGCGCTCCCTCATGGCCGCCGAGATCATCGCGGTGGGCGGCACCATTGGCTTCGGGCTGGGCTCACTGTTGGATCAGGGCCGGCTGTTGTCTGACATGACCATCGTGATGTCCGCGATCCTGCTCATCCTGTTCGTAGGCATCCTGATTGAGCTCCTGGTGTTCGGACCGATCGAGAAGCGCCTCCTGCAGCGCCGGGGCTTGCTGGCGGGCAGTTCCCGCTAAGGCTCCTTTGGTCGGCGCGCCCGACCTAAACGCAAGGGCCCGACGGCGACCTACCGCCGTCGGGCCCTTGCGTTACGTTGGCGTGAGGCTAGAGTCCAGCCAAGAGATCCTTCATTTCCTGGATCTCCTCTTCCTGCGAGGCCACAATATCCTTGCTGAGCTGGACGGCCTCAGGATTCTGACCCTGACTCGTTTCGGTTTTGGCCATGGTCACGGCACCTTCGTGATGCGCGATCATCTGCGTCAGGAAGAGTTTGGCAGCTTCTGTGCCCTGTGCCGCTTCGAGTTTTTGCAGGTCGGCGTCGCTCATCATGCCGTCCATGCTGTGGGAGCTGTGATCGCCGGCAGCCATAGTGGCCGATTCATTCCAGCTTGTAAGCCAGCCGGTCATTTTTTCGATCTCGGGGGCCTGTGCGGCCCTGATCCTGGTTGCCAGCTCCGTTACGGCCGCCGGGATGTCCTGCTTGGCCAGCATCGCGTCGGACATTTCCACGGCTTGGGCATGGTGGGGAATCATCATCTGCGCGAACATCGTATCCGCCGCGTTGTGGACCGGATCCGTGCTGCCCGCCGACGGGTTTGCCGATGCACTGGAGGTGCCGTGATCCATGCCCGGCATCGAGCCCAAGCCGGAATTGGATCCGCAGCCGGCCAGTGCGAGCAGGGTTGCCAAAGCGGTTCCCGTGACAATGTAGCGTGTTTTGTTCATCAGTGATTGGTCCTTTGCCAATTCAGGCGGCACCATCGTCTGCCGCCAAGGGTAAGCAGTTGGGCGCCCGGAGCCATAGGGGTCCGGGGTGTGGCGAAGGGCCCGCATGTTGGCGGCCCCTACCAGTGCTTACGTCCTGCTGATGCTGAGTTGCCCGGGCGTGGGCTGGTCTGGTCGGTAGGACCAGGATGGCAATGGATCTTGGTACCCGGTGGCAGTGAGAGTGTAGGTAGCCGCGCTGGCTGGGAGCGGCGCAACCAAGGAACCGGTTTTTAGCGACGGTGTGCAGGTAGCACCTACCGCCCCGGCGCAGGAACAGCTTCCGGACGTACACTGTTCCGCTTCCGCAGGATGACCGGCAGGGAGGGGTTGCGAAGTGTCGTGCACATGATGTGAAGCGCCCTGCCCGTGAAGGGTGATCGCGTCAGTGGCTGTTGGCGTGACGGAATGTTCCCCATGGGATCCGCTCATCACATGCATTCCGAACAAGCCCGCAATGATGGTAGCCACGAGCATCAAGAGCGATCCTCGTCTGAGAAGGGGCGATGAAACCCGCGACGATGACCCGCTCACGCGCACTCCTCCTTTGCGTCCATTCGCAACACTATACCCCTGGGAGGGTATCGGTCTTTGCAATGCAAGAATAAGCACACTACTGCGGCAATCCCGCTGCGCTAACGCCGGCAACGGCCTAGAATCGGCGAATGGGCCTTCTCACGTTCAGCATCAACGTCACTCTGGATGGCTGCGTCGACCACCGGGAGGGGATCGCAGATGATGAGACCCACGCCCACTTCACACGCCTCCTGGATCAGAGCGGTGCGATGCTCTGGGGGCGCACCACTTACGAAATGATGGAGGAGTACTGGCCCTTGGTGGCCCGGGGCGAGGTGGAAGCGCCGCCAGCCCTTCGTGAGTGGGCGATTACCTTGGAGGGGAAACCTAAGTACGTCGTTTCCACAACGCGGAGCGACTTCCCCTGGACCAACAGTCATCGGCTGGTCGGCGAACTGGGTACGGCCGTTCAGGAACTCAAGGACAGGACTCCGAAGGGGGTACTTGTTGGCAGCGGGAAACTAGCAACAGAGCTGGACCGGCTGGGCTTGATCGACGAGTACAAATTTCTCATCCACCCCATGATCGCCGGTCACGGCCCCACCCTGTACCAAGGCGGGCTGCCCAGCACCCGGCATCTTGAGCTGATATACGCCGAGCCGCTAAGTAACGGGGCGGTGTCCATGCATTATCGCCGGGCTGTTTGACGATTGTAGAGGCGACGTGAAAACGCCGAACCATCCTCATCAGCTCTGGTTTAGAAGTCCCCGCCCGGGTAGATGCCCTCGGGCAAAGTGAAGCACGGCGAGCCCGAATCGATGTCAATCTGGTTTGGGGCCAATCCTTCGGAGGCGATGTAGTTCTCCCCAGGCGCAGGCAGGTCGATCTGGATTCGGTAGTTTCCGCTTGGATTCCAATCGGCGGATACTTTGGTTCCTTTCGCCCGGTAGTGGGCCTCGATGGCTCTCACGATGGGCTCGATTTTGGTTCCCTCGGCAACGGTGATGGTCGTGAAACCCTTCCAGTTGTGCTGGGTCTTGTTGCACGACAGAAGCATGCCCTTCTTCTTCTGATCAATTGAGACAACAGCATCTTTTGGGATCAGGGCGGCGAGGTCCAGTTCCATCGCTTGGGTGTGGGCTTTGGCTTCCTGCCAGGTCAGTTCAGCATTCATCGGTTCACCCTGTGTCTTTGCTGCGGTGGGCGCTGCTGGTTCGATATGTGTCCCTCCGGGGCTTCCGGAACAGCCTGCCAGAACCATCGCACCCACCAGCAGCAACGACGCCATGGCACCGCGACGCGCCCTCATCGAGCCACAATTCCCAGCATGTTGTTGAGCGCATGCTCGTTGTCTTCACTGTTGGAGGCGATGAGATCACGGTTGCTCAAAAGCATCTAGAAATCCCCACCCGGGTAGGTACCCTCGGGCATTGTGAAGCAAGGCGAACCTGATGCAATGCGAATGACGCCGGGATCGTCCTCCCTGATGAGATACATTTCCGAGGTGGCCGGATCGCTTATCTCAACACGAAAGGTGCCTTGTATGGTCCGGTCGCTTGAGACCTCAAAACGATGATCCGTGAAGTGTGCCCGTGCAGCGGTCTCAAGTTCTTTCACGACAGATTCAGCTTCGCTTCCCTCAGCCAGCGTGATCGAAGTCGAACCGTTCCAGTTGTGTTCTGTCTTGCTGCAGGATAGGAGAACGCCCGTCTCTTTCTGGACTATGGAAGTAATCTTGTCCTTCGGGATCAAAGCCGCTATCTCCAGCGCTTCCTTTTCTGTGTTTGCTTTAGCTTCCTGCCAGGTGAGTTCCGTGGTCATCAGTTCCTCATGTGTATCAGTGGCAGTTGGCACGGTTGACTCGGTCGAACTCACGCTTGGGTTTCCGGCGCAACCGGCGAGCCCGATCGAACCCGCCAACAGCAACAACGCCATGGCTCCTTGTCGCGCCCTCATTGAGGCACAATTCCAGGCATGACTCTGAGTACTTGCAGGTTGTCCTCGTAGTTTGAGGCGATGAGGTTGTAATTGTTCATGGTATCTAGAAATCCCCACCCGGGTAGATACCATCGGGCAATGTGAAGCACGGTGAACCCGAATCGATCCAAATCTCGTTAGATTTGACGCCTCCACCGACGAGGTAATTCTCACCGGGAGCAGGTGGATCAATTTGGACAAGAAGCTTTCCGTCTACATCCGTATCGGCTGATACATTGAGTCCGCGCGACCGGTAGTGGGCTTCGATGTCCTTCACGATGGGTTCGATTTTGGTCCCTTCGGCAACCGTGACCGTGGTTGAAGCATTCCAGTTGTGCTGGGTCTTGTTGCAGGACAGCAGCACGCCCTTCCTTTTCTGATCGATCGAGACAACAGCATCCTTTGGAATCAGTGCGGCGATCTCCAACTCCATTGCTTGTGTGTGTGCTTTCGCTTGCTGCCATGTCAGCTCAGCATTCATCGTTGCCTCCTGTGTCATTGTTGCAGTGGGCCCCGTTGGTTCGATTGGAGTCCCTTCTGGCCTTCCGGCGCAACCTGCGAGCCCGATCGAACCCGCCAACAGCAACAACGCCATGGCTCCTTGTCGCGCCATCATCGAGTCACATTTCCAAGCATGACCCTGAGTGCCTGCTTGTAGTTCTCGCGGTCGGTTGCGATGAAGTTCTGGTTGTTCATGAGGATCTAAAAATCCCCACCCGGGTAGGTATCCTCGGGCAATGTGAAGCAAGGCGAACCGGATGCAATGCGGATCTCGTTTGGGGAGAATCCTTCAGAGACAATGTAACTTTCCCCCGGGGCGGGCGGGTCGATTTGGACACGATATCTTCCATTAACATCAGTATCGATGGATACTTTTGTTCCTATTGTCCGGTAGCGAGCTTCGAATGATTTAACGATAGGCTCTATTTTGGTTCCTTCATGAACTGTGACTGTCGTTGAGGCATTCCAGTTATGTTGAGTTTTGTTGCAAGATAGAAGCACGCCCGTCTTCTTTTGATCAATCGAGACAACAACATCTTTTGGGATCAGTGCGGCGATCTCAAGTTGAATAGCTTGGGTGTGAGCCTTAGCTTCCTGCCAAGTGAGTTCAGTGGTCATCGGTTCCTCTTGTGTTTGCGTAGCAATTGGCATAGTTGCCTCGGTCGAACTCACGCTTGGGTTTCCGGCGCAGCCGGCAAGCCCGATTGAAACGACCAGCATCAACACCACGGCGCCGCTCCGAATCCTCACCGAGTTGCACTTCCCAGCATGCACTTGGGTACGTGCACATTGTCCTCGCTGTACGAGGCGAGGGGGTTCTGGTTACTCATGAGGATCTAAAAATCCCCACCCGGGTAAATACCTTTTGGCAACGTGAAACACTCAGAGCCTGAATCAATGCGGATCTGGTTTGGGGCTAACCCTTCGGCGACAATGTAGTTTTCATCGCTCGTATTGTGAGGGCTTATCTGGACTTCGTATGATCCTCTGATATCAAGCCTGTCCTCGACGACGTATTGTCCACTCTGGTAGTGGGTTTTGATTTCTTTCAGGATCGGCTCGATTTTGGTTCCTTCGGTGACCGTGATTGTCGTTGAACCATTCCAGCTGTGTTTGGTTCGGTTGCAGGACAGAAGCATGCCCTTCGTCTTCTGATCGATCGAGATAACGGCGTCCTTAGGGACTTGGGCGGCGATCTCCAGTTCCAAAGCTTGGGTATGAGCTTTGGCATCCTGCCACGTCAGTTCAACTTTCACTGGTTCCTCCTGTGTTTTGGCGGCGCTTGGCACAGTTGACTCTGTCGAACTCGTATTTGGGGTTCCAGCGCAACCCGTAAGCCCCATGAGGCCCGTCAGTAACAACGCCATGGTGCCGCGTCGCCCAATCATCGAGTCACAATTCCAAGCATGTCTTTGAGCGCTTTCTTGTTGTCTTTGCTGTCGGAGGCAATGAGGTTGTGGTTTTCCATGAGGATGTTCCCTTCTTCGACAGTGGTGATTGCCCTAAGTTGGTCGTCGTGGGGGCCGCGGTAGTAGTGCTGTTCAAACTCTTCGCGATGAATCGGATTGTTTCCTTCCCACACCACCCCTTTTTTCGTGACGGGGTTGGTGACTCCCTGGCCATGGATGAGCAGATCATAGTAATATAGGTTCGAATATTCCGTAGTTGGCTGTGGTTTCCAGTCCGGGAGCATGCCTGCCCCAGCAAGAGAGACCACCTTGTCGTATCGGGTTCCGGCGACTTCGGAGCTGGTGAGGTTTGCCAGGCCCCAGCTGTGCCCGATGCCGGTTTGTTCGGCACCGTTCAGGTAGGGATCAGTGCGCATCCCGGCCTCGAACGATGCCAGTTGCTGGCCGGACGTGCGCGCCAGGTTCTCATCGTTCGCCTCCCCGATTCTCGCCAGGTTGGGACCGCCGGCGGTGTTCTCCTCCCCGGGGAACCGTCCATCCTTATAGACGAAAGCCACCGTCCCCGGCACGGCGCCACCGAGGTACTTCGAGACCTGCTGTACCCCGCCTGTGTAAAAGATGTCCATCCCGGTGAAGGTGCCCGGAACGTAGGTGATCACATGCCGTGTGTCGGAGCCCGGAGTGCCGATCATTTCCACAATCCTGGACCGGTCCCGGTCATAAAGGTAAAGCTGTACGTCCCCGGCTTCCACCCGTTTCAGGTACGCCACTTCATTTTCCAGCATTTTTGTTCGGTTAGGGTCGTGGTGGCTTTGCCCGAACTCGGACAACTTCCGTGCTGATTCCAGGTCGTTCTCCGCCGCGCGGAGCAGGCTTGGCACATTCAACTGGTGGGCCCGGACCCTGGCCAGTGCGGGCATTCCGTCCAAAGCGCCGAACACGGCCGGAGCCGCAGTCAGCAGCAGCTCTTGCACCCGCGAGAACCCAGCCACGGCCGTGGCGGTGCCGGCCGGAGGGTTCATGCCCGCCCACCAAGTCCCGATTTTCGATGGCTCGATGCCTTGCAGGGCCTGCTTCCATCCAGGCATTGTGGCCAACGCCTTCACGTCCGCCTCGGTGGCACTGGACAAGTAGCTCAGCAGCGCCGCGCCCGACAACGACATCGGTGCCGTGGCAAGCACAAGAAGGCCGTTCGATACCGTTATCTGGCCAACGTCCCCGCTGCCGCCGGCAGCGCGGAACGTCGACGCGATGTCGGAAAGCCGGCTCGCGTCCTGATGGTTGTCTTCGAGGAACCGTCGTAGCCCGCCACGGACAGCGTGGAGGTCAGAGTGCACCCAGGAGCACTTCTCCTCGAAATCGGACACAGCTGCACTGACTTTGTCAGCCGAAGCTCGGTCTGAGTCGTCGTGGATCCTGAAGGTCGACGCTGCCGAGTCCAAGGTGTCCGGATCAGCGGAACTCGCCCCAGCAGTTCTTCCGCTCGCCCAGACACGCAACCCTTGCCGGGCCGTCTCCACGCTCACCACCGGACGGTCAGTCTCCGCCGTCGACGGGCGGGGCCCTACATCCACCCCGAAACCGCCGCCAGCACGGGCCCAGCCGGAGGCCAGCGCCCACTCGGTCACGTCATCCAAGCGACGCTGCTCAACCTCGGCCGCGTTCTTCGCGTCCTGGACCTGACGGGCAACATCTTCCAACATATGGACCAGCTCGGACCGGGCCGCCCTTTCAGAGGCAACGTTTTCCCGGAAGCAGTCTGCGAACACGCCCCGAAATTCCGTGAGAGCAGCAGTCGAGGCCGATTCCCGTCCGCCTCGTTGATCCTGCAACGTACGCGCGGCGTCTCGACATGCACCGATCAGGCGATCAGCAGCATGAGCATCGAAATCCATAAAAACTCCATCGAATAGATAAAGCATCCCCGACGCCTACTCTACCTAATCCTGCGGATCTATTTGCACAGGTAACGGGAAGTGACGGACTATGGACCCTGAGCGGGCACGGTGCCGGTGGAATTTCCCGGCACCGTGAAGAGTTGTCCCGAACATGCACAACAAACGGATCGGTTTCCTCTCCTTCGGTCACTGGGCCCGCGTCCCGGGTTCCCTCGTGTCAACGGCTGGGGAGGCCCTGAAACAGGGCATTGAACTCGCTGTGGCCGCTGAGGAACTGGGCATCGACGGAGCCTTCTTCCGGGTGCACCACTTCGCCCGGCAGCAAGCATCGCCCTTTCCACTGCTGAGTGCTATTGCGGCGCGGACCAGCCGGATCGAGATGGGCACCGGCGTCATCGACATGCGCTACGAAAACCCGCTCTACATGGCTGAGGAGGCAGCAGCCACAGACCTCATCAGTGACGGCAGGCTGCAACTCGGCGTGAGCCGTGGTTCACCCGAACCCGCGCGGAACGGTGCAGCGAACTTCGGCTACGTTCCCGGAGACGGCGAGGACGGCGGCGACATGGCCCGCCGCCACACTGCTCTGTTCCGGAAGGCAATCGCCGGGCACGGCGTGGCCGAAGCGGACCCGCAGTACGCTGGCGGGGCCACAGGTCTGCTTCCCATCCAGCCTCAGTCACCGGGCCTTCCTCAGCGGATCTGGTGGGGTGCGGGAACCCGGAAGACCGCTGTCTGGGCCGCAGAGCAGGGGATGAACCTCATGAGTTCCACCCTCCTTACCGAGGACACCGGTGTTCCTTTCGATGAACTGCAGGCCGAGCAGATCAGCCTTTTCCGCGAAGCTTGGGCCGCCGCCGGGCACGACTTCGAGCCAAGGATCTCCGTCAGCCGAAGCGTGATTCCGATCGTCGACAGCCAAGACAACCACTATTTCGGTCTGCGTGCCCAAGCGGACAGCCAGGACCAGGTAGGAATTCTCGACGGCGCGTTGTCCCGTTTCGGGAAAAGCTACATCGGCGAGCCGGATCAATTAGCGGACGAACTGGCGAAGGACGCAGCCGTGCAAGCAGCCGACACGGTCCTGCTCACAGTGCCCAACCAGCTAGGCGTCGACTACAACGCCAAGCTGCTGGGCAACGTCGCCAAGCACGTCGCCCCTGCTTTCGGTTGGAACGCGAAAGCCTAGGACGCCACGGCCAACAGCCCGGCAGCTGAAAACGAAGCAGGCTCCACGAATACCCGGTACCCCCGTTCGTGATCGAATCCGTGGATTTCCCGGGTATCCAAAGCAGCCATGAATTCGAGGGTCTCCCGCGTGATCACCTGCCCAGGGACAAGGATGGGGAACCCGGGCGGATACGGCGTAACGAACCCTGCCGAGATTACTTCCTGTCCTTCGGCCACCGCCGCAGCCACTTGGGCCGCGGACAGGTACACCGTGGTATCGAGCTTGTAACTCTCAAAGTAGGCCGCCCGGATGTCTCCGTCCTCGCAGGAACCATTCGTACGAAAGCGCGCGGCGAAGGTGCTGAAGTCCGGGAGCGGGGGAGTGGGATGCGGGGCATCGGATGAGGCAGGTAACGTCCGAGCCCGCGCCGAAGGATGTGGATTCTCAAAACCCTCGGCCAGCTTGACGAGGACCTCGATCAGGTACGCTACGGAGCTGCGGGACGTGCCGATGTTGGTCATGAACAGCACCGTGTTCCGGGACGTTTTGTTCACTTGGATGCCGTGATCATCCATGAGGTAGCTGTGGCGGAAAGTATCGCCGTCGATCCCTGTCTTGCTGATGTCCAGCGTCAGGCGGCTTGGATCGATGACGAACTCGTCCCGCTGCCATGCCTCCTCCAGCTCCGACAGCCCATCCCGCAGCGGCATGCTGGAGCCGGTTTCCCTGTAGCGCGGACCGATGAGGTCCCGCGAGGAAAGCACCCGGAAGTACTTCTTCAGCAGGGGGTGCCGGGCTACGGCTTGGGCCACGGACACGGCAAGGTCGGATTGCCGTTGCACCAGGCCGAAACCTTCCAGTTCCACCTGTCGTCTGCCAATGTCCAAGGACGCCAGAATCTGGTAGTTGGGCGAGGTGGACGTGTGGGTCATGTACGCCTCGCGGAAGGATTCCCGGTTGGAGCCGGCAAAGTCCTGGTCAAACACGTGGATCATTGAACCCTGCCGCAGCGAGGTCAACGTTTTGTGGGTCGACTGCGTTGCGTAGACCCGCAAACGTGCCTTGGCAGGATCCGGAATCAGCCTGGTGGTGAGCCAGGTTTCGTCATCAATGGGTTCGCCGGTGACCGGGTCATGAAGGGCGGCTGCCTGCTCCGCGTAGCGGGCTGCGTAGGCGGGATCGCTGAAGGAAGCTTCCAGGGCGGCTGCTGCCGCCATGCCGGTTCGACGTCGGTACACCGGATGGGAGCGGGCGAAGGCAAACCACGCCTCATCCCACAGGAAGACGAGATCCGGTTTGATGGCCAGGCATTCCTCCATGACCCTTTCGACGTCGTACACAACGCCGTCAAAGGTGCAGTTGGTGAGGGTCACCATTTTCACCTCGTGAAGCCTGCCTGCCCGCCGGTATTCCAGCAGCCTGCGTTTGAGGCTGGCCAGGGGGACAGCACCATAAAAGGCGTACTTGTCCAAGGGATAGGCGTCCAGGTACGAAACCCGGGCGCCCGCGAGCACGAACGCGTAGTGGTGCGATTTGTGGCAGTTCCGGTCCACCAGCACCACATCGCCCGGGGCAAGCAGCGATTGATGCACAATTTTGTTGGCCGTGGACGTGCCGTTGGTGACAAAGTAGGTTCGTTGCGCCCCGAAGGCCCGGGCCGCGAGTTCCTGTGCGCGTTTGATGGACCCATGCGGATCCAGCAAAGAGTCCAGACCGCCCGAGGTGGCGGAGGTTTCGGCCAGCAGCAGGTTTGTCCCATAGAAATCGGCCATGTCCCGGATCCACGGTGAAGTCCCCACCGACGCGCCCCGGGAAATCGGCAGGGCGTGGAAGACGCTGGCCGGGCGGCGGCTGTAGTCCTGCAGAGCGGTGAAGAACGGCGTTTCGTAGCGTTCAGCCACCCCGGACAGCAGTGACAGATGCAGGTCCAAATGATCCTGTCGCCGGAAAATCCGCCGGAACTTCCTGGTGAGGGATCCCGCCAGGGACTCGATGGAAACCCCTGCCACCAAGTAGACGTCCAGCTCCGGCCGCAGCCCGGAAATTGCATCGGCCAGCGCAAGGATCCGTCTGATGGGTCGCGAGTCCTGCAAGTCTGCGGAGGTATGCCGGGCCAGGAACCTCCGGAGGTCGCTGCCCAACAGGTGGGAGCTGCGGAGGGAGAAGCCCGGGCGAAGAACAACGGACTGGATATCGGGGTTCAGCATGATGGCCACCAAGGCATCCTCATAGCTGGGAACCACGTTGACCGTGTACGTGAACGCATCCGAAGGGCGGCGCTGCGCAGCCATGGTGTTCTTGAGCGCCTCGGCTTCTTCGGGCTCAATGGTATCCACCACCAGGACCTCAAAGCGTGGCCGCTCCGCCGGCTCGGACTGGTCAACAACTTCCTCGTCCGGGAGCTCAGCGCGCGGCACCGCAGCTGTTTCCCCGGCAGAGGCGAGCGGGAGGTGGGACAAACCGCCCAGAAGCTGGAGCGCGGCCTGGGGTTCGCCGTCGTCGATTAATTGGCGCAACTGCGCCACGGCGTTGACTCCGGGCTCTGCCCAATACGGTTCCACCGCCGCCAGGAGGGCAAGGCTTCGGTGGATCTGGGACAACAGGCCGGGCTCCTGGTGCCTGGCTGAGGCAAGCTGCCTGAGCGCGTACCCCAGGAATTCCCATGCATCGGCTCGGGACCGCCAAGCCCTGCTGGGCGTGCCGATTTTGAGGGACGGGGAAGGGTTGCTCATGTGTTTCACTTTCGAACTGGGAAGGGTCTAAGACGTCAGCGCTGTGCGGATGCGGCCGCGATACGCATACCAGCCCGCGATCAGGAGCGGCACCAGCACCAGCAATGACGCGAGAACCCAGCGGCCCGTTTCCGAGAAGCCCATGGTTACGACCACAAAGGCGAGGAACCCAAGCGTGAGGTAGGAGGTAAAGGGTGCTCCGAACAGCCGGAAGGCCGGGCGGACCACCTTGCCGCTGCGGACCCACCGCTGGAGCTTGATGTGGCAGAGCATGATGGTGGCCCAGCCGCCGATGATGCCCACCGCCGAGATTTCCAGCACGATCTCAAAGACCTGCGAGGGGACAACGGCGTTCAATCCAACGCCCACCAGGGTGATGACCGCTGTCAGGAGGATGCCACCGTAGGGCACTCCGGACGCGCTGATCCGTCCGGTGAATTGCGGAGCCGAGCCATTCACAGCCATGGACCGGAGGATGCGGCCAGTGGAATAGAGGCCGGCGTTGAGGCTGGAGAGCGCGGCGGTGAGGACCACGAAGTTCATCACGGAGGCGGAGATGGCTCCGGCCTGCGGATCGCCGAGGTGCGAGAAGAAGGTGACAAAGGGGGACTCGCCGGCCTTGTAGGACGTGAAGGGAAGCAGGAGCGAGAGCAGCAGGACGGAGCCCACGTAGAACACCCCGATGCGGATTACTACGGTGTTCACGGCCTTGGGCATCACCTTGTGGGGTTCGGCGGTTTCTCCGGCTGCAGTGCCCACCAGCTCCACAGCAGCGTAGGCGAACACCACGCCGCTGATGGCCAAGAGCGGCGCCACGGCGCCCATGGGAAACATGCCACCGTTGTCGGCGATGACGTTGAAGCCCGGAACGCCAACGTCCGTCCGGCCGCCGAAAACAATGAAGCAGATGCCCACCACGAGGAACGCGACCAGGGCGCCCACCTTGATCATGGCGAACCAGAACTCCATCTCGCCGAAGATCTTCACGGACACCAGGTTCAAGGAGAGCACCACTACCAGAGCGATCAACGCGATCAACCACTGCGGGATGTCATTGATGGGCGCCCAATATTGGCCCCAGAACTTCACGTAGAGGGCAACGGCGGTGACGTCCACAATGGAGGTCATGGCCCAGTTCAGGAAGTAGAGCCAGCCCGCCGCGTAGGCCATCTTTTCGCCGTAGAACTCCCGGGCGTAGGAAACGAATGAGCCGGACGTGGGGCGGTACAGCACCAGTTCGCCCAGCGCCCGGAGGATCAGGAATGCGAAGAATCCGCAGACGGCATAAACGAGCACCAGCGCGGGCCCGGACCCGTTGAGCCGGCCTCCGGCGCCCATGAAGAGCCCGGTTCCGATCGCACCGCCAATGGCGATCATCTGAATTTGCCGGGGCTTGAGGGTTTTGCGGTAGCCGCTTTCCTCCGGGGCTACAGCGTTCGACGACGGCGCCGCGGCTATGTCTTTCGGGGAATCTTTGGGGGCGGAAAGGGTGTGTGTGGACGCAGGGGTGGGTATCACTTCGGGGGTCTCCTTTGACTCCGTTGCCACCTTAGGTGGCTCAATACTCCAAAACGTGGGGGTGGCCTGCCGGCTTGATGTATCTGAATTTGGCCCAGATGCAGACAGGCTTTGTGGTGTTTGGGACAGTCACCAACTCTAGGTCGCCGCCGTCGCCGACAAATTGGCTGGCGAACCAAATTCCAGGGCCGGCTCTTGTGCCGGGCGGACAACACTGGTGTTCTGAAGGGCCGGTAATGTTTCTCGCTGTGCGTGCCTGCGTACAGGTACCGGCTGCGCCCCTCAATGGCGAGGAAGCGTCTTGCCGAAGACACTGATGAGGAAAGGAAGCGATAGCTTCGTTGAACGCTTTGGACATTGACGACGACGGTGTCGTCACCTTATTGAGCGACGTCCTGGAAGACCTTGGCGTCGACAACGCCCGGTTGGTGCTGGCCCCTGCAAGTGACAACAGAACTGTCAGTGAAACAGTCATTGTCGACGCTGAAGACGACGATGAGATCCGCCCCCGGGTGCTGGTCATGCTGATTGGTGTCCGTGGACGTGCCGCCCTCCCCGCACTTCGTCGCATCATTGCCGGCCGCCCCACCGCGATAGCAGTCAAGGGCAGTGAGCGCGAGCTGGAGGCCGCTGCTGAGTTGCTCCAGGCAACGGGTATTGGCCTGGTGGCCGTGGCTCCCGGACTCCGCTGGGACAAATTCGAAAGCATCGCACTGGACCGGATCCGCGAAAACGATGTGCCGGGGGAATCCCCAAACGCCGTCCACCGGGACCTGTTTGCGATCGCGCAAACTACAGCCACGCTGACCAACGGCCACGTGGTGATCGAAGATCCGGGCAACAGGGTGCTTGCCTACTCGCCTGCGTCCAATGACGTTGATGAGCTTCGAAGGCTGTCCATCCTGGCGCGGCGTGGCCCTGAGAAATACCAGAAACTCTTGAAGGAATCAGGAGTTTACAAGCATCTGCAAGCCACTGAAGCACCCGTTCATGTGGAGGCCAACCTGGAGGCCGGGCTTCGGGAACGCGTCGCAATCGGCATTCACGCCGGCAGCCGGGTCATGGGATACATCTGGTTGCAGGAAGGCGCAGAACCCCTGGCGGAAAACACTGACCGCATCATGGTGGGCGCCGCCCGGCACGCAGCCATTGAGCTGGTACGGCACCGCAACGAGCAGTCGCAATCGATGCGGGAGGACCGGGTATCCAGCCTGCTCAGCGGCACGGCACAAGTTCATTCCCAAGCCCAAGCTGCTGGAATCGATCCTTCCAAACCAGCGGCTTTGGTTCTGATTTCTGCAGGGGGCCTCAGCCAAAGCGCAGCCGGTCTCCAGCTGCGCAGGGGCGAACTCTCCAAAGTGGCCTCGATTCATGCCGCGGCTTACCGGCCAGGCGCGGTGGTGGGTGCGCTTGGCATGGAGACCGCCATCATTCTCCCGGACCTGGACCCGCAGAAATCGCTGCCCGCCATCAATCGGCTGGTCAACACGATTGTCCGTGATGCCACCACCCACCTCCACTTCCAAGTGCAGGCAGCAGTAGGCCCCATCGTTCCACGCCTGGACGCACTGCAAGCCACTCTTGACCATGTGCGCAGCGTCCTGAAAGTCATGGAATCAACCCCCGATGTTCGCGTTGCCTCGTACAGCGACGTTGAGACCACCGTCCTGACCCGGGAACTGCTGGAACTGTTGGAATCACGGACCGGTTTGCGTCATGCGGGTATCACCCGGCTTTGCAGCCGCTATCCGGAATTCGCGCTGACCCTCCTGACCTACCTGGAGTTCTTCGGTGACGTGAACCGGTGCGCCGAGGAAATGGCTGTCCACCGAAACACTGTTCATTACAGGCTTCGCCGTGCCTGCGAAGTGGCTGGCCTGGACCTGCAATCCGCGGATGAACGCCTGCTGGCACACCTTCAGATCAGGCTCTGGACCTATGCAGGGACCAAAGGCTAGAACTGTGGACATTCAAAACCTCCTCGACGACATCGTCGGAGCAGTTCAACCGCATATCGGCCAAGGAAATGTGGCTGACTACATTCCGCAACTCGGTGCTGTTGACCCGTATCAATTCGGGATCTCGGTAGTTACCCGCGACGGTGAAGTCTTCTCGGCGGGTGATGCGCACGTGGAGTTCTCCATTCAAAGCATCTCCAAGGTGTTCGCTCTCGCCCTTGTGCTGGCTTCCGACGGCGACCACATCTGGAAGAGGGTCTTCCGCGAACCATCGGGCAATCCGTTCAACTCGTTGGTTCAGCTGGAGAGCGAGGAAGGCATTCCCCGCAACCCCTTCATCAACGCCGGTGCGATTGTGGTGACGGACCGGCTCCTGAGCCTGACCGGCAACGCAGCGCACGCCGTGCGGGACCTGATGCGGCAGGAAACCACCAAGGAAAGCATCGACACCGATCAGCGTGTTGCCGGCTCGGAACTGGCCAATAGCCACCGCAACGCTTCCTTGGCGCACTTCCTTGCGAGCTGCGGAAACCTGGAGAATCCTGTCGAGGATGTCCTGGACTCCTACGCAAAGCAATGCGCGCTCGCCATGACCTGCGAGGACTTGGCGCTCGCCACCCGTTTCCTTGCCTCGAATGGTCTGGGCGTGGACGGAAACCTGCTGCTGTCTCCAGCCCAGACCAAGCGCATCAATGCCGTCATGCTGACCTGCGGAACCTACGACGCCGCGGGCGAGTTCGCTTACCGGGTGGGTCTGCCGGGCAAGAGCGGGGTGGGCGGTGGAATCGTTGCCGTGGTTCCCAACAAGTGCTCCATCAGCGTGTGGAGTCCGGGCCTGGGAAGGTCCGGGAATTCGGTTGCGGGAGTAGCGGCACTGGACGAATTCACCACCCGCACTGGCTGGTCGGTCTTTTAGGCGCATGATGGAGTCATGACCCCCAAAGACGGTAAGGCTCCCAAGGACGGTAAGGCGCCCAAAGACGGAAAGGCCCGCAAGCCTGCCGCGCCCGCGCCGGGAACGCAGCCCACCGCCGTCGCATTTTTGCAGCGCCTGAAAATCCGTCAGTCGGACGTGGAGCAAGCTAAATACCAGCGGTACTTCAAGACCGGCAAGGGCGACTATGCCGAGGGTGACTTCTTCATGGGCGTGCGCATGGGTGAGGTTTTCACGTTGAGCAAAGAGTTCGCAGCCATGTCAATGGAGGACATCGAGCAGCTTCTGGAGCAGGACATCCACGAGGCCCGCGCAGGAGCCGTGAAGATCATGTCGCTCCAAGCCCAGAAAAAGAAGACCACCGAAGAGCGTCGCCAACGCCTCTACGAGCTCTACTTGCGGAAGCATGACCGGATCAATAACTGGGACTTGGTGGATCTTGGGGCAGGACGCGTGGTGGGTGGCTGGCTGATGGACAAGCCTCGTGACCCGCTGTACCAACTGGCTCGCTCGGAGAACATGTGGGAGCGCAGGACAGCAATCGTAGCGACGTCCGCGTTCATCCGCGAAGGCCAGCTGGATGACACGTTCGCCATCGCCGAGGTCCTGCTTCACGACCCGGAGGACCTGATCCAGAAAGCCGTGGGCGGGTGGATTCGTGACGCAGGCCGGAGCAGCCGCGAGCGTCTTCTGGCTTTCCTCGACGAGCACGCCGCCACCATGCCGCGGACCACGCTTCGTTACGCGATCGAGCACCTCGGCAAGGAGCAGCGGGCCCACTACCTGACGCTGAAAGACAGGGTTTCCCCGAACTAGGCCGGTAGATATGTGACGCCGGATTACCCAGCGTTACCGGGTGTTTCCGAGCCTTTGAAGCATATTACGAGCCCGCCCTACAGTTTTTTCATGGCAATACAGGACATTTACCCCACCGCGCTGCGGCTGCTCGGGCGCCCGGTGCTGGTGGTGGGCGGCGGACCCGTGGCTGAGCGCAGAGCCAAGGGACTGCTCGACGCCGGTGCGAAAGTCACCGTCGTCGGCCCCGTTGCCACCGAAAACCTTCACGGCCTGGCCGCTTCAGGGCTGCTCACCTTGGAGCAGCGCGAGTACGTAACGTCAGACCTCGACGGCGTCTGGTTCGTCCAGACGGCCACTGGCACTTCCGCTGTGGACACCCAAGTAGCGTCCGACGCCGAAGCGCAGCGCATCTGGTGCGTCAACGCCTCCGACCACGAAGCCTCAGCAGCATGGACCCCCGCCGTAGCCGTGGTGGACGACGTCAAGATCGCCATCAACGCCGGGGGAGATCCGCGCCGCGCCATGGCTCTTCGAAATGCCGTTGCCACTGCCCTGGAAACAGGTGACCTTCCGCTGCGCCGCCACCGCAAACCGGACGCCTCCGGCACGGCTCCAGTTGGCTCCGTCGCCTTGGTGGGCGGCGGTCCCGGCGACTCCGGCCTCATCACAGTCCGCGGTCGGCGCCTCCTGGGCCAAGCAGATGTCGTGGTTGCCGACCGTCTCGGCCCGCGCGAGCTGCTGAAAGAACTGGCTCCGGATGTCCGTGTGATTGAAGTTGGCAAGACGCCCGGCCACCATCCCGTCCCGCAGCTTGAGATCAACCGGATCCTCGTTGAGGAAGCCCTTAAGGGCAACCGCGTGGTCCGTCTTAAAGGCGGCGATCCCTATGTCCTGGGCCGCGGTGGTGAGGAAGCAGAATTCTGCCGGCAGAACGGCGTCGAGGTTGAAGTGGTGTCCGGCGTGACGTCGGCCATCTCGGTCCCGGCCGCAGCGGGCATTCCTGTCACGCACCGCGGACTGGCCAAGGGCTTCAGCGTGGTGACCGGCCATGAAGAGCTGTCCGAAGTCCCCGCACGCCCGGACCACACTGTGGTGTTGCTCATGGGAGTGGCTCAATTGCGCGATTCCGCGGCTGCCCTGGCAGGCTCGGGTCTGCCTTTGGACACACCAGTAGGTATCGTAGAGAACGGGTATTTGCCGGATCAGCGCGTCACCATCGGCACCTTGGGTACCATCGCGGACCAGGCGGAAGCCGTTGGCGTGGCCAGCCCGGCAGTCATCGTGATCGGCGATGTCGTCCGTGTCAGCCCCTTTGCACCGCAGCATTTCAAGACCGCTGACTACAGCACCATCACCCCCAACCGTCCCCGCGTCCGCAGTAACTGAGAAAAAGAAGGAACACAGCCGTGTCAATTAGCACCCCCGTAGGTTCTGCGGACCGTCCGCTTCGCGTCGCCGTCATCGGTTCCGGCCCGGCCGGCGTGTACGCAGCGGACATCCTGACCAAGAGCGAAGCTGTCAAGAGCGGCGAACTCACCGTCAGCATCGACCTCTTTGACCGCTACCCGGCACCGTACGGCCTGATCCGCTACGGCGTTGCACCGGACCACCCCCGCATCAAGGGCATCGTCAACGCTTTGCACAAGGTGCTTGACCGCGGCGACATCCGTTTCTTCGGCAACGTGGACTACGGCACGGACATCTCCATCGAGGACCTCCGCAAGCACTACGACGCCATCATCTTCGCCACCGGCGCCATCAAGGACGCCGACCTGAACATTCCGGGCATCGAACTCCAGGGCTCCTTCGGCGGGGCCGACTTCGTGTCCTGGTTCGACGGACACCCGGACGTTCCCCGGGAATGGCCGCTGGAAGCCAAGGAAATCGCCGTCCTGGGCAACGGCAACGTGGCCTTGGACGTAGCCCGTGTCCTGTCCAAGCACGCCGACGACCTGCTGGTCACCGAAATCCCGGACAACGTCTACGCCGGCCTGAAGGCCTCCCCCGTCACCGACGTGCACGTCTTCGGCCGCCGCGGTCCTGCACAGGTGAAGTTCACCCCTCTGGAACTGCGCGAACTCTCGCACTCCAAGGACGTGGACATCATCCTCTACGCCGAGGACTTCGAATTCGACGAAGAATCCGACCGCCAGATCCAGAGCAACAACCAGATCAAGACCATGGTTGGCACACTCACCAACTGGATCGCCGAGCAGCCCGAGGATCTTTCCGAGCTCACGGCGTCCCGTCGCCTGCACCTGCACTTCCTGCACAGCCCGGTTGAGATTGTTGACTCCACCGAAACTCCGGGCAAGGTTGCCGGTATTAAGTTCGAGCGCACCGAGCTGGACGGCACGGGTAACGCCCGCGGCACCGGCGAGTTCATCGACTACCCCGTCCAGGCCGTCTACCGTGCCATCGGCTACTTCGGTTCGGCCCTGCCGGACGTCGAGTTCGACCACAAGAAGGGCGTGATTACGAACGACGGCGGTCGTGTCCTGGATGCCGACGGCCAGCACGTCCCTGGCCTTTACGCTACGGGTTGGATCAAGCGCGGTCCGGTTGGCCTCATCGGCCACACCAAGGGCGATGCCCTGGAAACCGTGACCTACTTGCTGGAGGACCGCGAAAACCTGCCGGTCGCCGAGGTTCCTGCGGCAGACGCCGTCGTGGATCTGCTCGACGCCCGCGGCGTGAAGTTCACCAGCTGGGAAGGCTGGCTTGCGCTCGACGCGCACGAGCTAGCCCTCGGCGCCGCGGCTACCGAAGCCGGCGGTTCGCACGGTGTTGAGGTCAAGCGTGAGCGCATCAAGGTTGTGCCGCGCGAGGACATGGTCAACATCTCCCGCGACGGCGTAACGGCCGAAGTTTAACTACAACGCGGGGTCACTTAGTGCCGGTCCGGGGCTTCCGGATGGGCCCTAAGTGACCCCGCGTTGTTTTATGGTGGGGTATGGACGTCGTGGTCATCGAGACACCCCAGCTGGGGGACCGGAGCTACCTGGTGCATGATGGCACCGTGGCGTTGGTGATCGACCCCCAACGGGACATTGACCGGGTGGAGGCCGCCGCCACAGCTGCGGGCGTGCGGATCACGCATGTGGCCGAAACACACCTCCACAATGACTACGTCACCGGCGGTTTGGTACTGGCTTTGAAACACGGCGCTGACTACCTGGTAAACGCCGAGGACCACGTCTCTTTCGCCCGAGTCCCTGTCAGCGACGGCCAGGTTCTGCGCATCGGCCGGTTGTTGGTGCGGGTTGTGGCGACCCCGGGACACACCCACACGCACCTTTCGTACGTGGTGCGGGATGAAACGCACGACGGCGGCACGGAGGCCGTTTTTTCCGGCGGCAGCCTGCTCTACGGTTCAGTTGGACGGACGGACCTGGTCTCGCCCCACGACACCGCTGCGTTGACGCATGAGCAGTACGCATCGGTCCGGCGGCTGGCCTCCCAAGCCAGCCCCGACGCGGCGTTGTACCCGACACACGGCTTCGGCTCGTTTTGTTCGATAGGGCCCGCCAGCCACCAGGAAGCGTCCACCATCTCCGAGCAAGCAGCTTCCAACCACGCGCTGACGGACGCCAATGAGGACCACTTCGTTGCAGAGCTGTTGGCGAACATCACGGCCTACCCGTCCTATTACGCCCACATGAGCCCACTCAATGCTGCCGGGGTAGGGCCTGCGTCATTGGATGTACCCGAGTCGGTGGATGCCGAAGAGCTTGGGCGGCGCCTCAAGGCAGGGGAGTGGGTAGTAGACCTCAGGCATCGGGTGGCCTTCGCGGACAACCATCTTCAGGGCAGTTTGAGCTTCGAATACGGTCGCGGGGACAACTTCACCAGCTACATCGGCTGGGTGATCCCGTGGAACCAGCCGCTCACTTTACTGGGGCCGGGGGACGAGGTGGAACAGGCGATCCGTGATCTGGCGAGGATCGGCATCGAAAGTCCGGATGCCGCCGTCGGGCCTGAACCGGGCGCTTTGGCGCCTGACTCTCAGCGAACCTCCTACCCCCACGGTAACTGGAGCCTCCTGGCCAAAGAACGGGCACCCCACGATGTCGTATTGGACGTTCGAAGGCCGGAGGAATTCGAAGCATCGCACGTGGGTGGAGCGCTTAACGTGCCCGTGTATGAGCTGCCCGGGAGGATCCCAGAGCTGCCGGTGGCGAGGACCTGGGTGCATTGCGCCACGGGTTACCGCGCAAGTATTGCGGCCAGCCTATTGGACCGGGCGGGCCGGAACGTGGTGCTCATTGATGCCAGGTTCAAGGACGCAGCCGGCGCGGGGATCGAAACAGTGCCGTAAGACTTACGGCTGGGCCTGGTCAGCGCAGAAGTCCAGGTTCCGGTACACACTGCTGACCGCAGCATCGGGATCATGGGCTTCCAGCGCATCCACCAACTCGTCATGCCCTTCGCGGGGAATGCCATTGAAGCCGCCCTTGCGCTGCTGGCGGAGGAGGTCGTTGTGGAAGACACCGCCGAACGAGACGTACAACTGGTGAAGCAGGGGGTTCCCGGAGGCCACGGCCACACGTTCGTGGAATTCCCAGTCGGCCGAGGCCCACGAGGGGTAGTCCTCGGCGAGCCACGCATCATGACGAAGGGCGAGGAGGCGGCGCATCTCTGCGATGTCCTCTGGTGTGGCATGCTTCGTGGCCAAACGGGCTGCCTGCGTGTCCAGGCCGAGCCGGACCTCCACAATGTGCTCTTGCGTGTGCTCCAAATACATCCGCTGGGCGGCGCCGGACATCTCGCTGTTCGCCCGGACGTACGTGCCGTCGCCGCGACGGACCTCAAGCATGCCCGAGTGTGCCAGCGCCTTAATGGCTTCCCGCAGTGTTCCGCGGGAAACACCAAGAGTCGCCATCAGTTCGGGCTCCGCAGGAATGCGTTCCTGCAGCGGCCACTCTCCGGACTTGATCATGTCCCGCAGCTTGGCCGTGATTTCCTCGGCCAAGGCTGGGCGATGCGAAGGGGTCAGGGTCATGCTGTCCTCGGTCCGGTCTTGGTGGCAGTGCGCTTGCTGGTGAGCATATGGCAGGTAACCATGAGTGCCACCGCCACGATCGACAGCAGGCTCAGGGGCAGCACCCAGCCGCCCGTGGCGCTGTGGAGGAGTCCCATGCCAAAGGGGCCAACTGCCGCAATCAAGTATCCCAGCGATTGGGCGATGGTGGAGAGGGCGGTGGTTTCCGCCGTCGAACGTCCGCTGCGGCTGATGATCACCAGGACCAACGGGAAGATGCCCAAGCCGAAACCGAACAGCACAGCCGGCACGACTGCCAAGGATGTGGGCAACCAGATCATGGCGGCGATGGCCAACAGCGTGGAGCTGCTGGCGAGGTACAGCGCCGGGCGCAGCATGCCCGGCCGGGAGCCGAACGCGAGCAGGATCATGCCAGCAGCGACGGAGACGAGCTGCATGACCCCGAACTGCAGACCGCTTTCGGAAGCGCTGAGGCCCTGCGAGGTCAGGATGTAGGCGAACCAGCTCATCACGGCGTAAGCCAGGAAGGCCTGGAACGTGAAGATCGCGGTGATCAGGATGCCGAGGCGGGTGCGCAGGAGCGGCCACATGGAGACGCGGGCGCGCTCGGTCCTGGTGCTGTTGCGGTGCGTGTGCAGGACCATGGGCAGGAAGCCCAGGAGGGCGGCAACGCCCAGCAGGCCCCAAGCGGCCAGGCCCATCGAGGGAGAGCCGAGCTGTTGGGACAGGGGGACGCTGACCGCTGCGGCGAAGGTGGCCCCGCCTGACATGGTGAAGGTGTAGAGGCCGGTCATCATGGAGGTGCGCTCGGAGTAGTGCTCCCGGATGAACGACGGCATGGCCACGTTGCAGACGGCCAGGCCGGACATTGCCAGCACCGTTCCACCCAGCAGGGCCCCGGTCGCGGGAATACCCCGCACCAGCAAGCCAGCGGCGAGCAATGCCAATGCGATGGCGATGGCCTTCTCGACTCCTACGCGGCGCGTCAGCCATGAAGTTCCCATTCCGGCGACAGCGAAGCAGAGCAACGGGATGGACGGCAGGATGGACGCCACCAGTGCGCCGTACCCCAGGACCTGCTGGAGATCGTGGAACAAGGCGGCGGCGCTGGTAATACCGGCGCGAAGGTTCAGGCCGATGAGCACCACGGCGATAATGCCGACGACGGCGACGACGCGCGTCTTTGGAACTGCCTGGCTCGCCGAACTCGCCGAAGTCACCGAACTGGCAGTGTCAGCGGGGCAGGTCGTAGGGATGTTTCCTGTCGTGGGAGTCAAAGGGGTCGTCGCAGCCATAACTAAAGGTTAGACGTTTGACGTCTAATGTCCACACTTCTGTGGCGAACCTCTCCGCCCTGGGTGCCTACCTGGGGTTCCGCGAGCCCAGACGCTGGACGGCCAGCGCCAGCCAGAGCTGAACGCGATCCTGCGTCTGGGAAGGGTCGTAGCCCGTGAGCTCGGTGATCTGCGCAAGCCGGTAGCGGACGGTGTTCCGGTGCAGCGTCAGGGCTTCGGCCACGGCTGCCACTGATCCGTTGTGGTTGAGGTAGCTCTCCAACGTGGTCACCAGCTCGGCTCCGTGGGCGGCATCGAACTTCCGGAGGGGAGTCAGCGATTCGCTCGCCATATCGGCAAGGGGCACATCCTCGCTGGCGAGCAACAAGGACGTCAGGCTTAGGCGTTCCGGTTCGTTGACCGGCAAGCCGTGCGCCACGGCGTCGCGCGCTTCAAAGTAGCTCCAACGCAATCCGTTCGGCTTCGTGTAGGCGCCACCGATACCAATCACGGCGTGGATGCCGGCTTCCTGCAGGTGATCGCTGAGGCTCTTGGCCAAGGCGGTGGCCGAACTGCCGTCGTCGCTGATGACCGTGACCAGGTCCTTCCCGACGACGGCGCTGACGCCGGCTTCCAGGGCTTGGGGGAGCGAGATGCTGACCAGTTGTTTGTGGTGCGCCGTGGACTCCGCCACCAGCACCACGTTCTTCCGTGTGCTGTTGATGCCAACCCCGGCCAAGCGGCGGGCAGCTTCAATGGTTTCCAAGGTGCCGTGAATGACGTCATCCAGCACCTGTCCCGCCATGGCCCGCTGCGACTGCCGCTGCTTGACCATGTTGTTGAGCTCCACGCTGATCAGGTTCTGCGCGTAACTCACAATCCCGGAGTCCACGAAGGGCTGTCGCAACCACAGCGTGCAGGCGTCCCTGCGGCCGGTGGGAATAGGGTACGACGCCCAGCCATCCGCCGTCGGCGCCGGCTTCCCAGCCACGCTGTTGTAAAGCTGGGCACTGAACTGGGTGAGCACCACATCGGTGCGGAGCATGCTGCCCAACTGCTTGAGGAGCTCGTTGAGCCCGCCTCCGGTGAGGAGCGAGCGGGCCAGGATCTGGTGCCCGGCCAGGAGGCGTTCGAGGTTGGCATAGTGGTCCGCGGAGTGCGACTCGGCCACGAGTTTACCGATGGCAATGAACGGGATCTCGTAGGGGACCTCCACCAGTGGCAGACCCCAGCGGTTGGCCTCTGCGACCAGAGCCTCCGGGACGGACTCGTGGGTCAGGCCGATGCCGAAACCGATCCCGACGGCACCGGCGCGTTGGGCCTGCCGGACGAAACGCCGTTGGTCCGCGGCGCTCTTGAGGCGCAAGCCCGTGGTGAGGACCAGCTCGCCACCGCTCAGGAAGCGCTGGGGATCCTCGAGCTCCGTTACCGCGACCCAGCTGATGTCCTGGTTAAGCGTGGTCTCTGCGAGGCCAGCCTGGCGGAGTTTGAGGGAGGGGACAGCGACGAGCGAAGCGAGGGACATGGCCATGGATTAAGGGTAACCCGGCGCTGGGCAAGCGCACTAAGGGAGCGGGTCGTCTGTGTGCAGCTGACTATTCCTTGGACCCCCTCCCTGGCATAGGCTCTGATCAGCTCAATCCATGCCCAGACACCGAAAGAGGGTTGCACGCCGTGGTTCAAACCTTGCAGAACTTCATCAATGGCGAATTCGTTACGCCGGCAGGTACGGGTCTCCTGGACATCGTCAATCCTGCCACCGGCGACATCGTTGCCAAGTCGCCCATTTCGGTCCAGGCCGACGTGGACGCCGCCATGACCGCTGCCAATGAAGCGTTCAGGTCGTGGAAGAAGGCCACCCCCGGCCAGCGCCAGCTCATGCTCCTCAAGCTCGCGGACGCAGTAGAGGCGCACAGCGACGAACTGGTCGAAGCTCAGCACCGCAACACCGGACAGGTCCGCTCGCTGATCGCCTCCGAGGAAATCGCGGCAGGCGCAGACCAGCTCCGCTTCTTCGCCGGTGCTGCACGCATCATGGAAGGCAAGTCCGCGGGCGAGTACTTCGAAGGCCACACTTCCTACGTGCGCCGCGAACCCATCGGCGTCGTGGCCCAGGTTGCGCCGTGGAACTACCCGTTCCTGATGGCCATCTGGAAGATCGGCCCCGCACTTGCTGCCGGTAACACGGTGGTCCTCAAGCCTTCCGACACCACGCCGGAATCCACCCTCGTCCTGGCCCGCCTCGCAGGCGAGATCTTCCCTGCCGGCGTCCTCAACGTCGTCCTCGGCACTGGAGAGACCGGCGCCATGATGGTTGACCACAAGGTCCCCGGCCTGGTGTCCATCACCGGTTCCGTCCGCGCCGGCATCGCCGTCGCCAGCGGCGCAGCCAAGGGCCTCAAGCGTGCCCACCTGGAACTTGGCGGCAAGGCCCCGGCCATCGTCTTCAAGGATGCCGACATCAAGAAGAGCGCAGCGGCCATCGCCGAGTTCGCTTTCTTCAACGCCGGCCAGGACTGCACCGCCATCACCCGCGTGCTGATCGAGGACTCGGTCCACGACGACGTTGTGGCAGCGATGGTGGAGCACACCAAGACCCTGCACACCGGCTCGCAGAACGACGAAGACAACTACTTCGGCCCGCTCAACAACGTGAACCACTTCAACGCCGTGACCTCCGTGGTGGAGCACCTCCCGGAGAACTGCAAGATCGAAACCGGTGGCCACCGTGCAGGCGAGAAGGGCTTCTTCTTCGAGCCCACCATCATCTCCGGCGCCAAGCAGAGCGACGACATCGTGCAGAAGGAAACCTTCGGACCGGTCATCACCGTCCAGAAGTTCAGCACTGAAGAAGAAGCGATCGAAATGGCCAATGACGTCGAGTACGCCCTGGCTTCCAGCGTCTGGACCACCGACCACGGAACGGCCATGCGCATGAGCCGCGACCTGGACTTCGGTGCAGTCTGGATCAACACCCACATCCTCCTCACGGCAGAGATGCCGCACGGTGGCTTCAAGCAGTCCGGCTACGGCAAGGACCTCTCCATGTACGGCGTGGAGGACTACACGCGCATTAAGCACGTGATGTCTGCATTGGATGCATGACACACCCGCGTAGCGCGTCCGCCCCACCCGTACGAATTTCCCAGAAAGGCAAACCCATGACCACCACCGCGAACGAGCTCTCGTACCGCATCGAGCAGAAGCGCAACATCAACGGCACTTTCCCCGGCCCCAAGTCGCAGGCACTTGCCGAGCGTCGCGCCGCCGTCGTTGCTGCCGGCGTTGCTTCCGGCGTTCCCGTCTACGTTGAAGACGCCGACGGCGGCATCATCCGCGACGTCGACGGCAACTCCTTCATCGACCTCGGCTCCGGCATCGCCGTGACCAGCGTCGGCGCGTCCGATCCCGCCGTCGTCGCCGCCGTGCAGGAAGCTGCCGCACACTTCACGCACACCTGCTTCATGGTGACCCCGTACGAGGGTTACGTTGCAGTCGCCGAGCAGCTCAACCGCCTGACCCCGGGCGACCACGCCAAGCGCACCGTGCTGTTCAACTCCGGCGCTGAAGCTGTGGAGAACGCCGTCAAGGTTGCACGTCTGGCCACCGGCCGCGACGCCGTCGTAGCTTTCGACCACGCCTACCACGGCCGCACCAACCTGACCATGGCACTGACTGCCAAGGCCATGCCGTACAAGACCAACTTCGGCCCGTTCGCGCCCGAGGTCTACCGCATGCCCATGAGCTACCCGTTCCGTGAAGAGAACCCGGAGATCACCGGTGCCGAGGCCGCCAAGCGTGCCATCACCATGATCGAGAAGCAGATCGGTGGCGACCAGGTTGCCGCGATCATCATCGAGCCCATCCAGGGTGAAGGTGGCTTCATTGTTCCGGCCGAAGGCTTCTTGCCGGCACTGTCCGCATGGGCCAAGGAAAAGGGCATCGTGTTCATCGCTGACGAGGTCCAGTCCGGCTTCTGCCGCACGGGCGAATGGTTCGCCGTTGACCACGAAGGTGTTGTCCCGGACATCATCACCATGGCCAAGGGCATCGCCGGCGGCCTTCCGCTCTCGGCCATCACCGGCCGCGCGGACCTGCTCGACGCCGTTCACCCGGGCGGCCTCGGCGGCACCTACGGTGGCAACCCGGTAGCTTGTGCAGCAGCGCTGGCAGCCATCGACACCATGGAGCAGCACGACCTCAACGGCCGTGCCCGCCACATCGAAGAGCTGGCCCTGGGCAAGCTCCGCGAGCTGGCAGCTGAAGTTTCCGTTGTTGGCGACGTCCGTGGTCGCGGCGCCATGCTGGCCATCGAGCTGGTTCAGGCCGGCTCCAAGGAACCGAACGCCGAGCTCACCAAGGCTGTTGCGGCTGCTTGCCTCCAGGAAGGCGTCGTCATCCTGACCTGCGGCACCTACGGCAACGTCATCCGCCTGCTCCCGCCGCTGGTCATCAGCGACGAGCTGCTCATCGACGGCCTCGAGGTCCTCGCCGCAGCCATCAAGGCCCACGCGTAAGGGCAGTTTTCCAGCGCAAGAGGCGGGCCGGGGTTTTACTTCCCCGGCCCGCCTCTTTTGCGTTTCCACCATGGACCGAGTTCGTGGGAACCGCGCGAGTTCGCTGTCCAGCTCCGGACTGTTTGGCGCTCTTCCCACGATTTGGGCGCGTATGCACGACGGCGGTGCTTGCCTAGCTGCCCAGCGTCAGGTTCTTATGGTGGCCGTGTCCGTCGAGCTGGACCTCGATGGTGTTGCCGGCAGTGAGCACAGCACCGGCATCCGCCTGGACCACGGTGTTCCACGAGCCGGGAAGCGTCACACGCACCGAAGCCTGCGTCCGTGACGGGTCCGCCACGGACACCGTGAGGTTGTCACCGATCCTGTGTGCGGACACCGTGCATGGCCCGGATGCTGTGTATCCGCCCCCGGATGCTGCAGCGAAGAAGTTGGCCATGACCAGGCTGTCTTTGCCGGACTCAACCATCTGCACATCCGCCGAGTTGGCAAGAACTTTCACATCCGGGTTCGCCGACTGGGAGAACGTGGTCGAATGGTCGGCGGCAGGCAGGATCATGTAGGCGTAGCCCGATCCCGCAGGGTCAACGCCGTGGCGGTGCGTGATGGTCACATAGTCCCTCGTGACGGGATCCGTGCTTCCACCGGTGTCTGCACCTGAATTGATGTCGAACCAGGTCCCTGTCCGGCGCACCACCGCAACGTCGGGAGCCCCGGAAACGCCCGGAGCATCAAGGAAGACGTACCCGCCGTGGCCTTCAAGATGCACGGACCGTTTCAAGACCACGGGCGCTTCCCCGGGCGCCATCCGCCGGTTCCTGGAGTCTGTCCGGACCGCCGGGGCGGAATCTGTGGCGAAGGACCTGTTCTCAATGGTGGTCCGCACCGCAGCTCCGCCCGTTCCCGTGATGCCTGCGCCGAGGCAGACCACAGCGTCATCCAGGAAAAACCACGACTTACGGCCGGACAGGGTCTTGTTGTGGTTGAGGTGGTCCATGCCGATGACACCCCAGCGGCCGTCCACGGTAAGCCCGCCGGCAAAGGCCTGGAAGGCGCGGGGGATTCCGGTTCCTGCGGCCCCCGCCCCAGTGGCACGAACTTGGTCGTTAACGGTGGTGCCGGGAAGGGCATAGGGGTCCACAGTGGGCCAGAAATCGGCACTGAACTGGGACGGATCCTGCCGCGTGTAAAGGAACGTCATGCCATCGCCCTGGTACCAGCCGAGGTTGTTCTCGCTGTTGCCCCACTCATAGCGTCCAATCCGCTTGGAGGACAGGTTTACCGTGCAGCCCCAGTCCGGACGGTGCTGGACCAACCTGTCCTGGTCGGCGAACATCCGGCTGTAGACGGGAGCCGGTGCGGCAACCACTGCGGAATCAGAAAGCACTCCGAGGGACAGCAACGACTTTGCCAGGCTCTGGGTAGGATGCCCGACGAGCTTCTGGTCCGCGCAGCGTTCCAGCCAGCCTTTCGCCAGAGCCAGGAAGCGGGAACGGTACGGTTCGTCGCAACCAGGCGCCAGGAGAAGGACCGCTGAGATAAGACCGAAGCCGCTGACGTAGTCGGGTTCGCGCTGGCGGGAGACGGCGCGTCCGCGGATGGTGTCCATGATCCGCCCATCCCAGACGAAGGGGGCGTAGGTGTCCTCCACGGCATCAAGGAGCACCGAACGTTTGGGATCATTGACGGCCCAGCTGCTTCCCCCGAGCATCGCGATGATCTCGGCGATCCCAGCCAAAGCCACCACACCGTAAGTTCCTGCGTAGGGCAGATAGGAGTGCTGGACATAGGAGCCGTCCGCGTAGAAGCCGTCGCCGCTGGTGACATAGGTGAAGACACTGTTGGTTCCGCCGCGTACGGTATCGCTCAGGGCGTCGCGGCCCAGGGCGATCTCGTCCGGTCTGTTATCCAGGATCCCCCGCATGCAGCAGGCCAACGACTTGTCGACGCGGTTGGCGCCCGTCTCTGCCAGGGAGGGAGCGCGGCCGCGCCAGTTCGGGTTGGGTGCGAACCAGCGGACAGCTGCCAACAGGGAGGTCCGCAATGCTTCGGGAACTTCGGCATGAAGAAGCGTCAGGATGTCGACGGCTTTGCGCGGGACGCCGATCTCCCAGAACCACCAGTTGCCGGCTGCCTTGATGGACGGCTTGTACGCAGTGTCATTCAGGAGTTGCAAGCCGGCAACGATGTCCGCGGCCAGGTTCGCGTTGCCGGCGCAGGGGTTGCCTGGGACTGCGTATCCGAGGGCCATGTCGTAGAGGCGGTTGAAGTGCAGGCCCATGTTTCCGGTAGCGGCAGTGGACTGCCCGATGCCGGTCAGCGGAATGTCGGCCCACAATGCTGTCCGGGAGGATGCCTTGTCCATGGAGGACCACCATTTCTCGGTGGTCTGGCCCATGCCTTCAAGCTGCGAGGCCAATTCCGGAATGCCCGCTGCGCTCTGTCCACCCGTGAGGACCAGCCGCCGTCGGTCGATGAGTTCCTGCAGCCCGGAAGCCGCAAAAGAAGGTCCAGCCTGGGAAAGCATGACGCCGGCAAGGGCGGCCGCCCCTCCGGCGCGGAAAAGGGTCCTGCGGCTCACTGGGGGTCCATTGAAGTTCAAAACTGCTCCGTTCAAAACTGCTGGGTGCGGGGAGTGGACATTGCGGTAAAAGTTTCCGCAACTTTATGTCCGACTCCCGGGCCCCTCAGCAGAAATGAACAAAAGTGCTCATGGCTCCCGGATAGCGGAAACCCTTACGGGTGCGACGCCTCGAGCCGGGCTTTCTTCTTGAGCACGGAGTTTTTCCGCGTCGTCCGGAGCATGTCGATGGTCAGGAGAACCAGGGCGAGCCACACCACGCAGAAACCGATCCAGCGGGCCGTGGTCATGGTCTCGTTGAAGACTGTCAGGGCAACGATGAACTGGAGGACCGGGGCGAAGTATTGGAGCAGGCCGATGGTGGTCATGGGCAAACGGCGGGCCGAAGCACCAAAGAAGAGCAGGGGGACGGCCGTGATGACGCCCGATGCCACCAGCAACCAGAAGTGTCCGGCGCCGTGGGTGGTCAATGTTGCGGCCCCCGATACGCCGAGGACCACCATGGTGATCGCGGCGAACGGGGCCAGCACCACCGTTTCAACCGACAGACTCGTGAGCGCGTCAACCTTGGGTCCTACGCGCTTTTTCACGAAGCCGTACAAACCGAAACTGAAGGCAAGGATCAGCGCGATCCAGGGAAGCTGTCCGTAGGAGAACGTCAGGACGCCAACTGCGACGAAGCCGATGCCCACCGCTGCCCACTGGAGGGGACGCAATTTTTCCTTCAGGACGAAGACGCCCAGCAGGACCGAGACCAGCGGGTTGATGAAGTACCCCAGGGACGTTTCGACGGCGTGTCCCGTGGTCACGCCGAAGGTGTAGGTGAGCCAGTTGATGGCGATCAGGCCGGCGGCCAACGCCAAAGGACCAAAGACGGACCGGTCTTTGACTGCGGCACCGAAGACGCGCCACGCGCGGGTAATGGTGATGAGCAGCGCGCAGAAGATCAACGACCAGACAACCCGGTTGGCGACGATTTCCACGGCACTGGCCGGCATGAGAATGAAGAAATAGAGCGGGAGCAGACCCCACAGCCCGTACGCGCCAATGCCGAACAGGACGCCCGCCGTCGATTCGCTCCTCACCGGTTTACCGGCGTTGCCGGTACCGCCGCCCTTGCCACCCGCCGTCGTTGACGTAGTTGTAGAGGAGCTTGAGATGATCTGATCCGGAGTCGACACAATGTCGCAAACACCGTTCATGGGCGCAATATTCCGCAATCTTTATGAATTTCTGTGACTCCTGCCATATAAGCGGCTTGGCGTAGGGTCGACATCTAGAATTGAACCCTGCGCGCCCACCAACGGCGCGGCTCACTGCTTCGGAAGGGCTTACGGTGCCAAATTCAGCCGCAACCAATCGTCCGTTACGCGTTGCCATCGTTGGCGCTGGCCCGGCGGGTGTCTATGCCGCGGATATCCTGACCAAGTCCAACGAGGTCAAGGACGGCGAGGTTGAGGTCAGCATCGATCTCTTCGAGGCATACCCCGCACCGTACGGTCTGATCCGCTACGGAGTTGCCCCCGATCACCCCCGGATCAAGGGCATCGTCAACGCCCTGCACAAGGTGTTGGACCGCGGCGATATCCGCTTCCTGGGCAACGTGACCTACGGCCGGGACCTGACTCTCCATGATTTCCGCGCGTTCTACGATGCCGTGATTTTCTCGACGGGTGCCATCAAGGATGCGGACCTGAACATTCCCGGCGTCCACCTGGACGGTTCCTTCGGCGGCGCAGATTTCGTGTCCTGGTACGACGGGCACCCCGATGTGCCCCGCGAATGGCCCTTGGATGCCAAGGAGATCGCGGTCATCGGTAACGGCAACGTCGCCCTCGATGTTGCCCGCATGCTGGTCAAACACCCGGAAGAGCTGTTGGTCACCGAGATTCCGGACAATGTTTACGCCGGGCTCAAAAAATCGCCTGTCACCGACGTCCACGTGTTCGGGCGCCGCGGTCCTGCGCAAGTGAAATTCACCCCCTTGGAACTGCGGGAGCTTTCGCACTGCAAGGACGTGGACATCGTGCTCTACCCAGAGGATTTCGAATTCGACGAAGCCTCCGACGAAGCCATTCGCACCAACAACCAGATCAAGACCATGGTGAACACCATGACCAACTGGCTGGTGGAGGAGCACGCCGAGTCCGAGCAGCCCTCGTCCCGTCGCCTTCACCTGCACTTCCTGCACAGCCCCGTGGAAATCCTGGACTCACCCGAAACTCCGGGCAAGGTGTCCGGAATCAAGTTCGAGAGGATGGAGCTCGACGGCACGGGCAACGTCAAGGGCACTGGCGAGTTCATCGAGTACCCGGTCCAGTCTGTCTACCGCGCCATCGGCTACCATGGCTCGCCGTTGGAGGAACTTGAGTACGACGCCCGCCGCGGTGTGATCCCGAACGACGGCGGTCGGGTCCTGGACTCGGACGGTAACCACGTCCCGGGTATCTACGCCACCGGCTGGATCAAACGCGGTCCTGTAGGTCTCATCGGCCACACCAAGGGCGATGCGCTGGAGACAATCGGCTTCCTCCTTGAAGACCGGCTCACGCTGCCGCCGGCAGAAAACCCGGATCCGCAGGCGATCATCGACCTCCTTGAAGAGCGCGGGATCGAATACACGACGTGGGAAGGTTGGAACCGGCTGGATGCCCATGAGGCCGCGTTGGGCGCGTCATGGAGCGAAGCCGCAGCCGCGGCTGCCGGTGATGGTTCGGGCGACGGGGTGGTCCGCGAGCGCATCAAGGTGGTCCCGCGCGAGGAGATGGTCCGGATCTCGCGTGGCTGACCCTGGAGTTTTTGTCCACCTGGCCGCTCCGAGGGCGTTGGCTGTACAAAAACTCCGGCTCCCGAACTAGACTGCTGGGTACTGTGCCGCCCACCACATGCACGGTACCCAGGGGAGTTCGATGAGGAATCCAATCCATCCACCGGTTCCAGGCGACACCGCGGAATTGGTGCAGAGGCGTGCGCTGGCAGGCCATGAGCGCCTGAATCACAGCGGCCTCCTGGACGATGAAGGCATCGTTGGCCTGCGTCGCCTGGTCCGTGAGTCCTGGCAGCGTTCTGCGACCCTGCAAGCCAATCCAGACGTCGCCGAGGCGCCCCTTGCGATGGACAGGGACGAACTCGAGGAGTATCGCAGGCAGCATCCGTTGGCTGCGATCATGCCGGTGATCAAGAAGCTCCTGGTCCAACCCAGCCATGACAGTGGTTTGTTGGTAGCGGTAGGCGACGATGTCGGGCGGCTCCTGTGGGTTGACGGCGACCCCGTGATGCAGCGCCGCGCCGAGGGCATGATGTTCGTGGCCGGCGCTGACTGGTCCGAAGCCTCCGTTGGGACCAGCGCCCCCGGAACTGCCTTGGCCCTGGACCGCAGCATCCAGATCTCCGGTGCCGAACATTTCAAACGGTCCGTTCACCCGTGGAGCTGTACAGCCGTGCCGTTCCATGACCCTGATTCCGGTGCCGTGCTGGGCGTCGTGGACATTACCGGCACGGAAACAGCAGTGGCGCCGCACACCCTGTCCCTGGTGGAGGCAACCGTTGCTGCGGCCCAGGCACAGTTGCGCATCGAACGGCTCCAACTCGCCGCAGCCATTCGAGACAAACCACGACGGCGGAGCGCGCCTTCAACGTCGACCCAAACCACTGGTGCGCTGTACCGGAACAGCTTGCAATTGTTGGGTCGCGATCAGGCGTTGCTGAGCATTGATGGCCGAACCGTCTCCTTGTCAGCCCGGCACAGCGAAATCCTGGCGATCCTCGGCAACCACCCTTCCGGCCTGAGCGCTGACGATCTCTGCGCCCAGTTGTACCCAGGAGACGGTTCTGCCGTGACGCTGCGCGCCGAGATGGTGCGGCTGCGCAAGGTCCTCCACGGGCTCAGCCCCGATGCTGTTCCCGAATCCCGTCCCTACCGCTTGCCCGTGGAATTGCTGCCCGACTCCGGACAGGTCCTCAGCTGCCTCCAACGCGGCGCCCACCGCATCGCCTTGGAAATCTACAAAGGTGCTGTCCTTCCGCGGTCGGAGGCACCCGGCGTCGTGCAGTTGCGTGAGCGGGTATCGCACTTGTTGCGCGAGGCGTTGCTCAGCGACGGCAGCGTCGATTCGCTCCTCAAGTACGCGGAGCTGCCTGAGGCGAAGTACGACGTCGACCTCCGCCTGGCCGTGCTGAAGCTGCTGCCGCCCCGCTCACCCAAGCGGGCCGCCGTCGTGGCCGACCTAGAGCGGATCGAAACGGACATGACGGCGTGAGCTGAATCACAGGGTTGCAACGTAGCTGCAACCTCCCCGCTCCTAGGCTCGGATCAATGGCGACAGCCACCGTGATTCGCAGCAAAGGAGCTAGCAATGACTGTTTACGCACAGCCGGGTGCCGAGGGTTCGAAGGTCACCTTCAAGGACCGCTACGAGAACTGGATCGGCGGCGAGTGGGTTGCCCCCGTCAAGGGCGGCTACTTCGAGAACATCACCCCCGTCACGGGCAAGGCCTTCTGCGAAGTTGCCCGCGGAACCTCCGAGGACATCGAGCTTGCGCTCGACGCCGCCCACAAGGTTGCACCGTCCTGGGGCAAGACCTCCGCCACTGAGCGCGCAGCGATCCTGAACAAGATCGCCGACCGTATTGACGAGAATGTGGAGCTCCTTGCGGTTGCGGAGACCTGGGACAACGGCAAGCCCGTCCGCGAGACCCTGAACGCCGACATTCCGTTGGCAGCTGACCACTTCCGCTACTTCGCCTCCGCCGTGCGAGCACAGGAAGGCCACCTGTCCCAGTTGGACGACGACACTACGGCATACCACTTCAAGGAGCCGCTGGGAGTTGTTGGCCAGATCATCCCGTGGAACTTCCCCATCCTCATGGCTGTTTGGAAGCTGGCCCCGGCGCTCGCGGCCGGAAACGCCGTGGTGCTCAAGCCCGCCGAGCAGACGCCGACGTCAATCCTGGTTTTGATGGAGCTCATTGGTGATCTCCTTCCGGCCGGTGTGGTGAACGTGGTCAACGGCTTCGGCGTCGAGGCCGGCAAGCCGCTCGCTTCGAGTTCCCGTATCCGCAAGATCGCCTTCACGGGTGAGACCACCACAGGCAGACTCATCAGCCAGTACGCGTCGAACAACCTCATCCCCGTCACCTTGGAACTTGGCGGCAAGAGCCCCAACATCTTCTTCGACGACGTCGCCGACCAGAACGACGCCTTCTACGACAAGGCGCAGGAGGGCTTCACGCTCTTCGCGTTCAACCAGGGAGAGGTCTGCACCTGCCCTTCCCGGGCCCTGGTCCAGGAAGGTATCTACGACTCCTTCATGGCCGACGTCACGGCCCGGACCAACAAGATCATCCAGGGCAACCCGTTGGATACGGATACCCAGGTCGGTGCCCAGGCCTCCAACGACCAGCTGGAGAAGATCCTGTCCTACATCGACATCGGAAAGCAGGAAGGCGCCAAGATCCTCACCGGCGGCGCCCGAGCCGAACTGGACGGTGACTTCGCCGGGGGCTACTACGTCCAGCCCACCATTTTCGAAGGCCACAACCGCATGCGCATCTTCCAGGAGGAGATCTTCGGCCCAGTGGTGTCAGTGACCAAGTTCAGCGACTACAACGACGCCATCGGCATCGCCAACGACACGCTCTATGGCTTGGGCGCGGGCGTCTGGTCGCGCAATGGAAACGTCGCCTACCGCGCAGGCCGGGAAATCCAGGCCGGCCGCGTGTGGGTCAACAACTACCACGCCTACCCGGCAGGGGCTGCGTTCGGCGGCTACAAGTCCTCAGGTATTGGCCGTGAGAACCACGCCATGATGCTGGACCACTACCAGCAGACCAAGAACCTCCTGGTCAGCTACAACGAGAACAAGCTCGGCTTCTTCTAAACCGTCTTGTCTACCGATCAAAGGAGATCGTCAATGAGCACCATGCAAGCTGCAGTCGTCACCAAGTTCGGTACCGATCTCGAGATCAAGGAAGTGGAAAGGCCGACGCCGGGTCCCGGCCAGGCGCTGGTCCGCCTCATCACATCGGGGGTATGTCATACCGACCTGCACGCCGCCGAAGGCGACTGGCCGGTCAAGCCGACGCCACCGTTTATCCCAGGCCATGAAGGTGTGGGGGAAGTGGTGGCCCTCGGTGAGGGCGTCACGGATGTTGCTGTCGGCGACCTGGTGGGCAACGCCTGGCTCTGGTCTGCCTGTGGTGACTGCCAGTACTGCCGGACCGGCTGGGAAACCCTGTGCGAGTCCCAGCAAAACGGTGGCTACAGCGTGGATGGCTCGTTCGGTGAGTACATGCTGGTGGACACCCGTTTTGCTGCGCGGATTCCAGACGGTTCGGACCCGTTGGAAGTGGCGCCTGTACTGTGCGCCGGCGTCACGGTGTACAAGGGTTTGAAGATGACGGAGACCAGGCCCGGCCAGTGGGTCACCATCTCGGGCATTGGCGGACTCGGACACATCGCTGTCCAGTACGCCGTGGCCATGGGGCTGCGCGTGGCAGCCGTGGACATCGCCGACGACAAGCTGGCGCTCGCCAAGGAACACGGCGCAGAGCTGACGGTCAACGCACTGCATGAGGACCCGGCTGAGGTCATCCAACGGGAAACCGGTGGCTGTCACGGCGTGCTGGTGACTGCCGTGCATCCATCCGCATTTGGGCAAGCCATTGGCATGGCCCGGCGCGGCGGAACAATTGTGTTCAACGGTCTTCCTCCGGGGGATTTCCCGGCGCCCATTTTCGAGATCGTCCTCAAAGGCCTCACCGTCCGCGGCTCAATCGTGGGAACGCGGCAGGATCTTGAAGAGGCACTGGAATTTTACGCCCAGGGGAAGATCAAGCCGACGGTCTCCACCCGTGAGCTCTCCGAGGTCAACGCGGTCTTTGACGAAATGAAGCACGCCAAGATCGATGGCCGAGTGGTGCTGAAGTTCTGATGAACAACACCAGCTTGGAAGCTGCGGTGACGCTGCCAGGGGAAGATTTTTCCCGGGTGGCGCTCACCGCAGCGTCCGTGGAACTGTTGCGGAAGCTGTGGGAGCAGCATGGCCCGCTGATGTTCCATCAGTCCGGTGGTTGCTGCGACGGTTCCGCCCCCATGTGCTACCCGGCGGGGGAGTTCCTGACCGGGGATTCCGATGTCCTGCTGGGCCGGTTCGACATCGGGTCCGATGGGCAAGCGCAACCGTTGGAGTTCTGGATGTCCAAGGAACAGTTCGCCTACTGGTCCCACACGCACCTCACCGTGGACGTGGTTCCGGGACGGGGTAGTGGGTTCTCCGTTGAGTCTCCCGAAGGGAAGCGGTTCCTGATCCGCTCAACGCTCATGGACTGGGACGTTCCGAGCAATTAGGTGGTTGGGCTGGTGAGACGGGGGCAACGCGTCCCCGTCACACCAGTCACAGCAGTCACGCTGATTCGGTGGTCGTCTCACTATCTGGGATAAATATGGTCGTCCATTGGCCGGACACTATCCTTGATGAGTCCTATACCACTCCCATCCAGAATGTGGCATTTTTATGAACATTTTCAGGACCAAGTCGATCGAGCAGTCGATCGCTGATGCCGACGAACCCGGGCGCAAGCTGAAACGCAGCCTCAGCACCTGGGACCTCATGATCATGGGTGTCGCCGTAGCCGTCGGCGCCGGCATCTTCTCCGTTGGTGCGAAAGCCGCCGCAAACTTTGCAGGCCCGGCCGTCACCATCTCCTTTGCCATCGCCGCCGTCACCTGTGCGCTGGCCATCATGTGCTACGCAGAATTCGCTACAGCCATCCCCGTGGCAGGCTCAGCGTACGTTTTTACCTACGCCACCATGGGCGAAGTCCTCGCGTGGATCATCGGCTGGAACCTCATCCTTGAGCTGTTCACCGCCGCTGCCGTTATCGCGAAGTACTGGGGAATTTACCTCAGCACCGTCTTTGGCCTGATGGGCGTGGACATGCCGCCGTCAGTGAGCGTTGGCGGCGTTGATCTTTACTGGGGCGCTTTCCTTATTGTCGCGATCTTCACCGTGCTGCTGGTGCTGGGGACAAAGTTGTCCGCACGCGTCGGCAACGTCTTCACGCTGATCAAGATCGCAGTGGTGCTCTTCGTGATCGTTGTTGGCTTCAGCTACGTGAAGTTCTCCAACTACACGCCGTTCGTACCGGCCTCGCAGCCCACTGATTCCGGAGCTGCCGATGTCATGAAGCAATCCTTCTTCGGCTTCCTTACCGGTGCTGCTCCAGCGCAGTACGGGACCTTGGGTGTCTTCGCCGGTGCAGCCCTGGTGTTCTTCGCCTTCATCGGCTTTGACGTGGTGGCAACGTCCGCCGAAGAGGTCAAGAACCCGCAGAAGACCCTTCCCCGCGGTATCTTCGGCGGCCTGGCAGTGGTCACGCTGCTCTACATCTTGGTCTCCCTCGCACTGACCGGCATGGTCTCGTATACGCAATTGGCCGAGGTCAAGAACCCCACCCTGACCACAGCCTTCGAGGCCGTCGGCAACACGGATGCAGCCAAGGTCATTGCGTTCGGCTCCCTGGTTGGCCTCACCACCGTGATCATGGTGCTCCTCATGGGCCTGTCCCGCGTTGTCCTTGCCATGAGCCGCGACGGCCTGCTGCCGCGCTCCTTGTCCAAGACCAGCGACAAGCGCTCCACTCCGGCCCGTCTGCAGATAATCTGTGGCGCCGCAGTGGCAGTGGTGGCCGGCGTGACCAAGGTGGATCTGCTCGAGGAAATGATCAACATCGGTACGCTCTCCGCGTTCGTGATGGTCAGCCTGGGTATTTTGGTGCTGCGCAAGAAGCGCCCGGACCTGAAGCCTGCCTTCCGTGTCCCTCTCGGCAAGGTCATCCCCTGGGTCTCCGCAGTACTCTGCCTTTACCTGATGACCAACCTGGCTGTTGAAACCTGGATCTTCTTCGCGATCTGGCTGGTTATCGGCATGGTCATCTACTTCGCATACGGCCAGCGCCACTCACGCCTCAACGAGAGGTTCGCTTCTGCCAAGGCTTCCGTCAACGCTCCGGCCGGAAGCAAGCAGTCCAAGGGCGACGAGGACGAAGACACCTTCACCAAGGTCTGACACGACCTACGCCTGACCGTAAGAGAGGCTGCCTGTCAGACAGCCATGACGAATCAGCCACAAAAGCGTCCGGAAACAAACAGTTTCCGGGCGCTTTTGGTGTCACCACCCTACGGCGCTGCATGCTCACTGACCCACTCCACCAAAGGCCTCAGCACTTCCCAGCGGGCAGCGATCTGGTCTTTCGCCGCCGGAGTGGATAACCACTCGGGCTGCCCGATCTCCTCCCCGGCGGAGAGGGACTTGTGCTTGAGCAGCTCAGCGCGTGGATGGTCTTTGTCGAAACCCCGCGGAACAGTCTTGAGCTTTTCACCTTCAATGGCGAAGCCGGCCGATCCGACCGCGTCAACGATTCCCTGCAGCTCCGATCCGCTGTCCGGGGCATCCACTGCCGCACGGAAACGGGCCAGCTGGGCCGGGGTATGGGAGTGGTATCCACCGCCAATCAACAGTCCGTCGGCGCTGATCTGGACGTAGTACCCCACGCCTTCCTGGGTTGCCGCGAAGGCTCCCTGCGCTGTCTTATACGGTGACTTGTCTTGGGAGAACCTGATATCCCTGTTCGGCCGGAAGATCTTGGCCGGGCCGAACTGCGGCTCCAGCTCCGAAAGCAGGGCTGTCAGCGGCTCCTTCACCTCGGCGTCGTACGTTGCTTTATGCTCCAGCCACCACTCACGGTTGTTGTTCTCTTCAAGCTCCTCGTAGAAGCGGAATGCAGCCGGGGAAATGCCTTTGAATGTGCTCATGCAAGGATCCTATGAACCGCGCGGTGGTCGGAGCCATAGGTTCAAAGCGCTATGTGGAAAAAGAACACCCCGCTGCGGAGATCCGCAACGGGGTGTTCCAGGAATTGCTGGAGAGCGAAGACGCTTAGAGCTTGTTGGCTGCTTCTGCGTCGGACTCGGTCTGGCCTGCGCCGAGGTTGGCGCGGAGCTTGGCGCCGAGGTCGGCGTCAACGTTGGTCCAGTACTGGATGGCGCGTTCCTTGATGTCAGCGTTCTTCACGCCGCCAACAGCACCGGTGATGGTGTCCAGGAGGCGGGCCTTGGCGGCGTCATCGTAGACCTCGCGGTACAGCGTACCGGCCTGGCCGAAGTCGTCGTCCTCAGCGTGCAGGGTGTGCGCGGAGAGGGTGAGCTCGCCGTCGTTCTCCCAGCCACCGGCGGGCGACGTCGGCTCAACAGCGGCCGGGCCACCCACGGAGTTCGGTGCGTACACCGGGGTGGACGGGGAGTTGAACAGGTAACGTCCCTGGCCGTCCTGGCTGTAGTTGTTGACCTGGTTCTTGGGCTGGTTCACCGGGATCTGGGCGTGGTTGGTGCCCACGCGGTAACGGTGTGCATCGGCGTAGGAGAAGATGCGGGCCTGCAGCATCTTGTCCGGGGAAGCAGCGATGCCCGGTACGAAGTTCGACGGCGCGAAGGTGGCCTGCTCGATCTGCGCGAAGTAGTTCTCCGGGTTCTTGTTCAGCTCCATGGTGCCCACGTGGATCAGCGGGTAGTCCGAGTGCGGCCAAACCTTGGTCAGGTCGAACGGGTTGAAGCGGTACGTCTTGGCGTCTTCGTAAGGCATGACCTGGACGTGCAGTTCCCAGGAGGGGAAGTTGCCGGCGTCGATGTTTTCCTTGAGGTCGCGGATGTAGAAGTCCGCGTCCGAACCAGCAAGCTCTTCAGCCTGGTCGCCGGTGATGGTCTTGACGCCCTGGTTGGACTTGAAGTGGTACTTGACCCAGAAACGCTCGCCTGCGGCGTTGATCCACTGGTACGTGTGCGAACCGTAGCCCTGCATTTCACGCCAGGAAGCCGGGAGGCCACGGTCGCCCATGAGCCAGGTGACCTGGTGTGCGGACTCGGGGGACAGGGTCCAGAAGTCCCACTGCATGTCGGCGTCGCGCAGGTGGCTGCCCGGGAGGCGCTTCTGGGAGTGGATGAAGTCCGGGAACTTGATGCCGTCGCGGATGAAGAAGACCGGGGTGTTGTTGCCCACGAGGTCGTAGTTGCCCTCGGAGGTGTAGAACTTCACGGCGAAACCACGGGGGTCGCGCCACGTGTCGGGGGAGCCGTTCTCGCCTGCGACGGAGGAGAAACGGATCAGCATTTCGGTCTCGGCACCCGGCTGCAGGAAAGCTGCCTTGGTGTAGGCCGAAACGTCCGAGGTGGTCTTGAACGTACCGAATGCGCCGCCGCCCTTGGCGTGCACTACGCGCTCCGGCACCCGCTCGCGGTTGAACTGTGCGAGCTTTTCCACCAGGTAGTGGTCGGTGAGGATGATGGCACCGTCAGCGCCGACGGACTTCGAGTGCGCGTCGGAAGTAACGGGGGCACCTGACTGGGTTGTTGAAATGGCAGTCATTGTTCTCCTATTTCTATTTATGAGTTACGGAAGTTGCGGGAAGCTGTTGTTTGGACTGGCAGTCCTGGCAGATGCCTTGGTACAGGACATCTGCGATCTGGATGGTCATTGGCTTGGAGTTTTCATCCCAGTGCGGTGTCAGGCACGGGGCGTGTCCCACGGCGCAATCCACGTCTTCCACCCTGCCGCAGCTGATGCACACAGCGTGGTGGTGATTATCGCCAACCCGGGTCTCATAAAGCGCCGGGGAGTGCGGGGGTTCGAAGCGGCGCAGCATCTGCAGGTCCGTGAGATCGCTAAGCACTACATAAACGGACTGCGCCGTCAGTTCAGGAAGCTCTTTGCGGGCAGCAGCAAGGATGCCTTCTGCCGGGGAGTGCGGGTGGTGCTGGACGGCGGCGAGGACTGCCAGACGCTGTTTGGTCACACGCCGGCCGTGGGCATGCAGGGCTGCGGCCCATTCTGCTTGCTCGGCTGTGTGATCGGTCATGTAATCAGTAAAACACTTATTATGAGGAGTTCACAATAAGGCAAGACTAACTTCGGGTGAACAGAGCAAAGACTCCAAGGGATTCGCTTCCTCTGCGGCCGACCGTCCCAGTGCATGGACGCGTACTGTGGCCCCGTTGTCTGGTTCCAGCGCCAGGCAGCTGAACCCGCTGAGCCCGCCGGCCAGGGGCAGCGAGCCCAGGGCAGCGCCCATGGCCAAGAGCTCCGCCGGAGAGACTTCCGCGATCGACCCCACGGCCCTGATCGGTTGGATCACTGCGTGGTTGCGCCCCGCGCCCGTCGATTCAACCAGCCCGCCCGGGTCCAGGATGGGCTCGACGGCGGTACCCACCCCGTCCGGGAACGGAGCCGTCGCTGCTGGTCGGGCACGTACCAGCGCATCCCTGATCGCATCGTCAGTTGCTTCCAAACGTTCCAGCGGTTCCCCCGCGCGCCGGTGCGCCGGCAACAACAGTTGGTGTCCCGGCGTCGTGGTTTCACCCGGTCCACGCCCGAAGAGGTGGAAGGTGGGTGTGGAGGATTCGGCGACGGGTTCGCCGATCGCAGCACCGAGCGGGTGCCAACGGTAGGTAAACATGATTGGGCAACGGACAACGCCCATGACATCGCGGAGTGCCGTCCGGATCAGGTTGTGGCAGAGCAGCCAGTCGGTCGCCGAGGGGTAGGCGAACTCTGTGGAAGGGTCAGACAACCTGAGCAGCACATGGCCGGCGGTGAGGGGATGGCGCGGCCGGGCTATCTCCCAGAAGGCCGAACGGTACAGCAATCGTCGCGACATGACGTGTCAACTCCCTCCCCGGGGTGAGCCTACCAAGCAGGGAGCCGCGTGCGGGAGGCGCCCTCATGCTGGTTAGGGTTGGACGGTGGCGAAACTACTGGCAGACATCACTCCGTTGAAGGAGAGTCCCGCTTTCCGACGACTCTGGCTGGGAGCCTCGGTGGCCGCCATTGGTACCCAACTGACGTTGGTGGCCGTCAGCCTGGAGGTTTACAGGCTGACGCAGGAAAGTTTTTACGTGGGCCTCCTGGGAATCTTCGCACTGGTTCCCTTGGTCATTGCAGGGCTCTACGGAGGCTCTGTCTCGGATGCCTACGATCGCCGCAAGGTGGCGATCATCGCTTCACTGGTCCTCTGGGCAACCACGGCAGGACTGGCGTTGCAGGCCTGGCTGGGGATTGGCAACATCTGGATCCTCTACGCCCTGGTGGCGATCCAAAGCGGAGCGCAGGGCATCAACGGTCCGGCCCGCAGCGCCATCATTCCGCTCCTTGTCCGGAAGGACCTGCTTCCGGCCGCCAACGCCCTGAGCATGCTGACCTTCGGCCTTTCCATGACGGCCGGACCACTGCTTGCCGGTGTCCTCGTTGCCACCATCGGGTTTGGTTGGACCTACACCATTGACGTCATCAGCTTCACGTTTGCCCTCTGGGGACTCTTCAGGCTTCCGCCGCTGCCGCCGTCCAAGGACGCGGTGCGGCCGGGGCTGCGTTCAGTGGTGGAAGGCTTCCGCTTCCTGGGAACCCGGCCCAATGTCCGCATGACCTTCATCATTGACCTCATCGCCATGATCTGTGCCCAACCCAGGGCGCTCATGCCTGCCATTGGCGCCGTCATGATCGGCGGAGGCGAAACAACGGTGGGCGTATTGCTGGCGTCCACAGCCGTGGGGGCTTTCCTTGCCGGGCTCTTCTCCGGGCCCCTCGGCCGGGTACGGAAACAGGGGAGCGCCGTGGTGTGGTCCGTGGTTGGCTGGGGAGCCTCAATTGCCGGATTCGGACTGGTGGTGCTGCTGGCCGGGGACTCGGGCCGTGAGGGCGTCACGCCCTGGTTGCTGCCTGCTGCGCTGTGTTGCGCACTTGCGGGGATCTCCGACTCCATCAGTGCGGTCTTCCGCACCACTATTCTTCAGTCCGCAACTCCCGACCATCTCCGGGGACGGCTTCAGGGCGTGTTCATCGTGGTGGTTGCGGGCGGCCCGCGGGTCGGCGACATGCTGGCCGGTGGGGTCTCCCAGTTCCTCAGCGAAGGCGGGGTGCTGTTGCTCGGCGGGCTTTTGTGCATTGTCCTGGCGTGGCTGGCCTCGCGCATCCAGCCCGGCTTCGTCGCCTACGACGCCAAGCACCCCGTCCCTTAGCTCCGCCAGCGGCAACGCCGACGTAGGCTGATAACGGAACCCGGGGACCGGCGTCGGCGTTAATCCGTACAGAACCCCTGCAAGAGCGGAAGAAAGCGATAACCGTGCATAAACACAACAATGGACTCAAGACTGCAGCGCTTTTTGGTGTGCTGTGGGCAGTGTTGTTGGGGTTGGGCGCCATCATCGCAGCCGGGACGCGCAGCACCACGCCCATCTGGATCATGGCCTTGATCGGCGTGGGCACAACAGCTTACGGATACTGGAACAGCGACAAGATCGCCATCCGTTCCATGGCCGCCTACCCGGTCACCGAAGCGCAGGCGCCGCAGCTTTACCAGATTGTTCGTGAGCTGTCCGTGCGCGCCAACAAGCCCATGCCGCGGATCTACCTTTCGCCCACCATGACACCCAACGCTTTTGCCACGGGCCGCAATCCCAAGAATGCCGCTGTCTGCTGCACCGAGGGAATCCTGCATTTGCTTGATGCCCGTGAACTTAGGGGCGTGTTGGGGCATGAACTGATGCACGTGTACAACCGCGACATCCTCACCTCGTCCGTCGCTGCGGCGGTGGCCGGCGTCATTACGTCCGTGGGTCAGATGCTGTTGATCTTCGGCGGCGGCGATCGGCGAAACGCCAACCCGTTGGCCACCATTGCCATGGCCCTGCTGGCACCGTTCGCGGCCTCATTGATCCAGATGGCTATCTCCCGGACGCGCGAGTACGACGCCGACGAGGACGGCGCCCAGCTGACGGGTGATCCACTGGCCCTGGCTTCGGCCCTGCGCAAGATCGAGTCCGGCGTGAGCCAACTGCCGCTGCCGCAGGACCAGCAGCTGGTCAATGCCTCACACCTCATGATCGCCAACCCGTTCCGGGGCGGTGGCATGCGGCGGATGTTCTCCACGCATCCTCCGATGAAGGACCGGATCAGCAGGCTGGAGCAGATGGCCGGGCGGCCGCTCTCCTAGCCAGCGAACAGCCCTTGGCCGATAAACCCGCCCGCCTCCACGCCCGGAGGCACCGCGAAGAGACCCGAACCGGTGTGCTTCAAGTACTCCACGGACAGGGTGTCACCCTTGGCCAGTGCCAGTTGCATGGGGACGTAGTGCGTCCGTGGATCCTTGACGAAAGCAATGAAGAACAGCCCGGCGTCCAGGTGTCCCAGGCCGTCTGAACCGTCGGTGAAGTTGTAGCCGCGGCGCAGCATCCTCACACCGCCGTTCTGGTCCGGGTGGGCGAGGCGCATGTGGGAGTCGAGTGGGATGAGCGGAGCGCCTTCCCGGCCGGCCAAGGCAAAGTCGGGAGCGGTAAATTCATCGCCGCCGGACAGGGGAGCGCCGGCACCCTTGGTCCGGCCGATCAGTCCCTCCTGTTCCCGGAGCGAGGTCCGGTCCCAGGTTTCGATGTGCATTTGGATCCTGCGCGCTACCAGGTAGCTGCCGCCGGCCATCCACTGCTCGGACGAACGAGCCGTGTTGGAAACCCAAACGTGCTCCTCCAGCAGTGCATTGTCCTCAACCTTGAGGTTGTTGGTGCCGTCCTTGAAGCCAAAAAGGTTTCGCGGTGTCACTTGGGCCCTGGACGTCGATGACGTTCGGCCAAAGCCCAGCTGCGACCAACGGACCCGGACCTTGCCGAAGCCAATCCTCGCCAGGTTCCTGATAGCGTGCACAGCGACCTGGGGGTCGTCGGCGCAGGCCTGGACTACAAGGTCGCCACCGGTGCGTGCTGGCTGCAGGTCGTCACCCGGGAAATGCGGGAGATCGATCAAAGCCTCGGGGCGGCGCCCCTCGAGACCAAAGCGGACCTTGCCGTCCTTTTCAAACAACCCAGCGCCGAAACCGAACGTCAGGGTCAATTTCGCCGCCGGCAGGTCCAACGCTTCGCCGGTGTCCTCCGGTGGGGCATCGTAAGGTCCATCCACCGCGCCGGTTTTACCCGTCGAAGCGCCGGTGGTCATGGCCTCAGCCGCGGCAGTCCAATCCTTCAGGAGCTTGATGAGTTCCTTGCGGTCCTCGGTGGTGACATCGAACGCGGCCATATGTAGACGGTCCTGCGCTGGTGTCGTGATGCCGGCCTGATGCTGGCCAAAAAACGGAACAACCGCTGACGAAGCATCTGGTGTTGCTGCCTTCGCTTCAGCAGCCGTCACCACGTCATGGCCTAGGAAACCGGCCGCGAGGCCTGCCACGGCGCCCGCGCCGCCCACACCGGCGAGGGACAGGAGCCCGCGGCGGGAAAAGCGCGTCCTGCCGGTTCCAGCAGCAGCTGCCGTACCGCCGTCGGACGCTTCCTGCGAACTCACCACGGCGGCAGTCCCGCCGGAACGTTCGACGCCGGCAACCTCACCAGTGCGGTCCGCGTCGGCGGGACCGCTGGTGTGCCCGTAGGGGCAGCCGCTCACAACACGACGGCTGAAGTGAGCTTGGACAGGGGCTCACCCAGCGAATCGACCAAAGCTGCGAGCTGCTGGACCTGTTCCGGGGTCAGCTCGTTGTAGTAGGCGAAGCCGTCGCCCTTGGCGTGCTTCTTGAGCTCAGCCTGGAGGGCGTCGAACTTGCCTGCCAGGGACGTGGCGAGCTCAGGGTTCTTCTGCTCCAAGGCCGGCTTCAGGCTCTCGAAGGCGATCCGGGCCCCGTCAACGTTGGCCTGGAAGTCCCACAAATCGGTGTGCGACCAGATCTCTTCCTCACCCGTGACCTTGCCCGTGGCTACTTCGTCCAGCAGTTCCTTGGCTCCGTTGCCCAGCTTGTCCGCCGTGAGCTCCACTGTACGGGTGCGCTTGGCAAGGTCCTCGGTGTCGGCGACGAGCTGCGTGGAGATGGCGGTCCGCTCGGCGGAGGTCATGGCCGTGTAGCCTGCCGGCGGGAAGAGGTCCTTCTCGGCCCGGTGCCAACCAGTCCATTCCTGGCCAGGCTCAAGGTCTGCTTCCCGGGCGTCGAGCTTGGGGTCCAGATCGCCAAAGGACTCCGCGACGGGTTCAATGCGCTCCCAGTGCATTCGTGTGGCGGCGTACAGGTCACGTGCCTTGGCGGCGTCACCCGCAGCGAAAGCGTCTGCGAACGCCTTGGTGCCCGTGACCAGCTGCTCGGTCTGGTCCTTGACGTAGGCCGCGTACTGCTGGGTCCCCGTGTCCACGAGCTTCTGGAGATCGGCATCGACGCTGGGCTTGTTGCCGGACTCAGTGACTTCGAAGGACGCCCGGATGCCGTCACCCTGCATGCCCGGCTTGCACGCCGTGGTGTACTTTCCTGCGGGAGCAGTCACCACCAGGTTTCGGGAAATGCCCGGGCCGATGTTCTCCACTTCACCAATGATCCGCAGGCCATCCTCGGCGAGCAGGTAGAACTCGGTGACTTCCGTGCCCTCATTCTTCACGGAAAAGGTCAGGTTGCCGCTGGGTGCCGTGCCCGTGGACACCTTGCACTCGTTGGCGGTGCTGGAGACCTGGATGGGGCCATCGGTGGCGCTCACCGGCTTGGTGTTGTCCGTGCAGCCCGTCAGGACCAAAGGCACGGCAACCGCTGCTCCGATGACGGCAAGGGCCTTTCGGAACGTGGGGGATGAGGGCAGGAAAGTGCCAAACATAGGTGTTTCCTTCGTTAAGGAGGAGTGGCGTCGGGGCGCAGGATCAGGGGTGGGCCGCGACGACGGGAGCGGAGGTCTTGCTTGCAGCCTGGGTTGAAGGCTTGCGGTTGGCCCGGATGTACAGGAACAAGACGGGAACAACGTAGAGGAGCCAGGCTGCGGCTTCAAGCCAGGTGGTGGCCGGGGAAAAGTTGAGGGTGCCCTTCAGCAAGGTGCCGTACCAGGACGACGGCGGGATGGCAGCTGAGACGTCGAAGGCAAGGTTGTGGAGGCCCGGGAGGATTCCGGCTTCCTGGAGATCATGGATTCCGTACGCCAGGACGCCGCCTGCGATGACGATCAGGCCTACCCCGGTCCAGGTGAAGAACCGGCCCAGGTTTACTTTGAGGACGCCCCGGTGGAGCAGGTAACCCAGGCCCGCGGCGGCCAGCAGGCCCAACAACGCGCCGAGCAGCGGGAACGTGGTTTGTCCGGTGGCTTGCGCCGCGGCCCAAATAAACAGCGCTGTCTCCAGCCCTTCCCGTCCCACGGCGAGTGCTGCCACGAGCACCAGGCCCCAGGCGGCGCCGTCGGCTGCTTTGTCCACGTGGGAGCGAAGCTCGCTGCCCAGGCTGCGCGCAGTGCGTGCCATCCAAAAGACCATCCAGGTCACCAGGCCCACAGCGACGATGGACAGTCCGCCGCCTATGGCTTCCTGGGCTTCGAACGTCAGGCCGCGCGGACCGAAGGTGAGGACTGCACCGAAGGCGAGGGAAACTGCGATGGCGAGTCCCACTCCGGCCCAGAGCCGGGGGATCAGGTGCCGCCGGTCGGTCTTGACGAGGTAGGCCATCAGGAGGACCACGACGAGTGATGCCTCAAGGCCTTCGCGCAGGCCGATCAGGAAGTTGGCGGTCATGTAGGTTTCTTTCACTAAGGGGAGCCGTACTTAGGCCCGCCTAAGGAAGAAGAATACTGGGTTCCATCGATTACGCAAACTATTCATGTCCTAATTTGCGGCTGCATTACGGTGATCATGTCGCCGAAGGGCTGGGGCTCGCTTCGTGCTCGCCCAGTTCCTAGGGGATTCGCAACTCCGCGGCCCACCTTGTATCGAAGTCGGCTGAGCTACCCAGGGAGTTCGCTCGGGTAGCCGTCAACCGAATGGAGCCGGTGAGCAGGTCGAGACGCTTCCAGCTTCTGCGGGAGGTCGCGACTGACTCCCTGGCGCTATCAAACTATCGGACAAGCTATTTAGCCATTTGTTGGATTTATTAGTTGGGTATTGATAGTCTCGGCCATGTCCGGCCCCGGTGGTGATGCCGCTGGCGGTTCATATTTTCACTTTGGGGGTTTCTATGTCGCGTGTGTTGTCGAATGCCAGCGATTAGGACGCATATAAGGATTCTCACGGCTGCGACGGCTGTGCTCATGATGGGAATGACAATGACCGCATGCGCTGAGAAGGGGCCCAACTCGACAATGTCTGACGATGCGACGCCGGAAGAGACCATCAGTGCCAGGGAAGGACGGGACCGCGTGGTCGAACTCGTCATCAACACCACGAAGCAGCTCGACGTCACCGGTTGGTGGCCACGCAACGGCGTAGCGTGGGCACAGGAGTGCTCCCTCGGAACGGGCGGGAAGGGAGCCGGCTACGGTTACGACCACTGGGCGCCGCAAGGAACTAATCATATTGAGGACGCCAAACGCGTAGCCGAGTATTGGAAATCTCTCGGCATGACCGTACGCACCGTGAACCCGACAACCCACCCGACCGTTTACGGGGAGGGTGGACCGGTCCTGCGCGCTAGCTTCGATACAGATAGGCTGCGTGAATACTACGATGTGGGCGCTGTTGCCCCCTGTTCACCGGGCGACGCGGTTACTTTGGACGACGAAGACGAAACAGAACGTAACAAGGCAAAGTACTCCCCGGGGACGAAGGCGTTGTCGTTCGAGAAGACCCCACGCAATAGCTCCGCGAGGCGACCACACCCGCTGTCCGCCACGCGGTCCTTACTGTCGCTCCCGCGAGGCAGCCGGGATAGGGGACTTCACCCTTCACGAGTTCAGCCACTTCGCATCCGGTCTGATCGCCGATGGCTGCGACGTCGTGACCGTACAGCGGTCGCTGGGGCATGCGGCGCCGTCGACCACGCTAAACACCTACTCCCACCTGTGGCCTACCGCCGAAGACAAAAACGAGGACCGCAGGATCAAGGCTGATCGCTGCGGTCCTCGGAGATTCTGCGGACCCTATGCAGACTACCGGGACAAGCGCCCAATAATCACGCGGCCAGATCCGGTTTAGCTGCGGAAGTTCACGAACTGAAGGTCGGCCTCTTCGAACTTCTTGAGGATGTTCATGGTCTCCTGCAGATCGTCGCGCGACTTGGAGGTAACCCGGAGTTCATCGCCCTGGATCTGGGACTTGACGGACTTGGGAGCCTCGTCGCGGATGATCTTGTTGATCTTCTTGGCGATGTCCTGGGCAATGCCCTCCTTGATGGTGCACTCAAGGCGGAACTCCTTGCCGGACGGGAACGGCTCACCCTGGTCCAGGGACTTCAGCGAAATGCCGCGCTTGATCAGCTTGGACTGGAAGACATCCAGGACAGCCAGGACGCGGTCCTCGGAGTTGGCCTTCATGAGGATCTTCTCACCGCTGAAGTCGATCTCCGCGCCGACGCCCTTGAAGTCGTATCGCTGCGCGATTTCCTTCTGGGACTGGTTGAGCGCGTTGGCGACCTCTTGCTTGTCTACCTTGCTGACGACGTCGAATGTGGATTCGCCTGCCATGACTCTCCTTAGGTTTGGGGCCCTGTAGGGCGGGGTTGGTCTGCCATCCAGCCTAATACGGAAGGCGCCTTTAGGGGCGGTGGACGGCTTTCACAGTTCGCTCACAGCACACGCAAGGTTGGAACTGAGGCAACGCGCCGAAAGTTGTACCAGTTGGAAGAGCGCAACGTCGGAGGAACAGCATGAGCAGCAAGGCCGTCCAGTCCATCAGCAAGTCCGCTTCCGCGGCAGCGGGCTCCATTGGGACGGCGGCAGTGGCTGCGGCGAGTGCGGTGGCAGCGGCGGCTGTGGCAGCCTCGATTGTCCTGAGCCCCGTTCCGGATGCAACGTCCCGCATGGACGGTGTGCACGCGGACCTGCTCCGGGCCGTACAGCTGAACCAGATCACTCCTGAGCAGGCCGAGAAGTTCGAAGCGAAACTGGCCGGCCGGATCCTCGGCGAATCCTGAACCACGTGGAATTTCAGCGTGCTGAGCCTCGATTAGATTCTTCGCACAAACTTCTGTAAGGTTGTCTCTGCCTTCGGTTACCGGATCGAAAAGAAACGGTCTCCGGAAGTGATCTTCTTTTGAAGTTCGGCAGATTACCCGAGCGGCCAAAGGGGGCTGACTGTAAATCAGCTGGCAACGCCTACGGGGGTTCGAATCCCTCATCTGCCACCCAGGAAAAATCCCCGGAACCAATGGTTCCGGGGATTTTTTTTATGCCCAAAAGCGCGCGGGTCCAGCGGGGCGCGCGGGTCCAGCGGGGCCCGCGAGCCCGCGGGTCCAGCGGGGCATGCGAGCCCGCCGGGCCTATAACTAGGGGCGTTCGGTGATGCGCCGGAGCTCGGCGATCTCCATCCTCAGTGCGGCGATTTCAGCAACCAGGTCGGCCATCTCCGCGCGGACGGGCTGCTCGGCCGCTGCGGCCTTCACTTCGGCGGCCGCCGCCATGCCCTCCGCGTTCTCCTCGATCCTTTGCACCAGCCAGGATGCGATGGACGCGGTGACGATACCCAGGACAGCGATGCCGCTCATCATGAGGGCAGCGGCCACCACCCTGCCAATGGGGGTAACCGGGTAGAGGTCGCCGTAGCCCACTGTCGTTATGGTGGTGACAGCCCACCAGGCGGCGTCGCCGAAGGTCAGGATTTTGGCGTCGGGGGCGTTTTGCTCGACGTCGAGGACCGCAAGGGCGCCAATGAGGATGAGCATCGCGGCGGCCCCCGCCACATACGTGGCCACGCGCCCTCGCAACGTTTCTCCTACCGTGCGTTGGAGGACCGAGAGGAGTGTCACCAGCCGCAACAGACGCAGGGGGCGGAAGAAGGGAAGCACGACGATCAGGAGTTCATGCAGGTTCCACAGGAACCAGCGCGTTCTGTTCTCGGCGAGCCACAGGTTGACGAAGTAGTCCAGCGCGAAGATGCCCCAAGTGATCCACATGATGACTTCGAAGGGTGTACCCGCGGCACCGTCGACGCGCCCGATGACCTGCCAGGCGTAGGCAGTGAGGAAAATAAGTGCCGTGGCCATGAGCGGCCATTCCACCAGATCGCGGTATCGCGCTTGAGTCATAGGGGAATACTAGCCACGGCGGAAGCTAAGCCTGCGTTAGGCGGCAGGTGCTTCGAGCCAGTAACCGTCCAGGTAGTGAATCAGTTGCCGCCCCAGGCCGCCTTTGAGTTGGATCCACAGGGTGCTGCGGTCATTCGTCATACCGTCAATGGTTCCTTCGATGCGGTTGCCGCGGGCATCCTGAAGGACAACAACCTGGTGGCGGGAGAGTTCCGGCCAGACTTCACCGTGAGGCTTGGTGGTTTGCAGCGTGCTCAAAGGGGTCCCCTTGTATGTTCTTCCATCGATTCAGTTCCAGATATTGTGCACGTGTTTGATGAACCGGCGGTAAACGTTAGTGCAATCGTTGGACATGAAGTGCGGCATGCGTCCAACCCGGGCTCGTCTATTCCCTCAGAAGTTACCCGCGGGTAACATTGGGGTATGCACCTGTTACTTCGCACTCTCATGCTGCTGTTCACCTCGTCACGACGCTCCCGGCTGGGCGTGTGGGAGGAATCATCCCTGCCTTTGCGGGTGCTGCCGACGGACATTGACATCGCCATGCACGTCAACAACGGTATGTATTTCTCGCTCATGGACCTGGGCCGGTTCGACCTCATGGTCCGCAGCGGTATCTGGAGCAAGATGCGCAAACGCGGATGGACCCCGGTTGCAGCCGGGGAGACCATTGCCTTCCGCAAATCCCTGCAGCTGTGGCAGCAATACAGCATCGAAACACGCATCATTGGCTTGGACACCAAGGCCATCTACTTTGAGCAGCGGATGGTGGTGGACGGCGAGATCTACGCCCGCGCGCACATCGCCACCCGCTTGGTCCGCAAGGGCAAGCCGGTCACGCAGGAAGAAATCATCGCGGAATTCGGTGCACCTCCCGCAGGCCTGGAACTGCCGGAATGGATCCATGAATGGCGGGAGAACAACGCCCTCCCGGGAGCACGCCGCCCCGCCCCGCATGCTTGGAGCTAGACTCCCACATCCCTGCGCTGCAGAGCCACGGCCGCCAGCACGATCAGTGCTGCCGAGATCCCGAGCAAACCCACGGCAACTCCCCAATCGGCCCCATTGGCCACCGGGGAGTTGCCGTACGCCCAGTGGTAGGGCGAAAGGTTCAGCAACCAATCAACTTTGGGGCTTTGCCTGCCCACGGCGTTGAACACGTAGCCCAGGACCGCCACCGCGGCGCCAGCCGCGACGCCGAACACCTTCCGGCCCGTCAGGGCGCCCACGAAGAGCGCGGCCGTCGCGCTCAGCAAGGCCAACGCGGCGAACAGCAGGACAGCGCCGGCGAGATGCCCGACGTCGATGTTCAGTTGCGCCGGACCGTTCAGTCCCAGCACCAACACGAAGACGAGAACGGAGAGGGCTGCAACCCGGACAACGATCGCCAGTGCCCTCTCCAGCACCACCTGAACACGGGTAACGCTGTGCGCCAGGGTCAGTTCCAGCAACCCTGATTCCTCGTCGCCGCCAACCGCGGCAGCGCCCCAGCCAACAGAAGCCATGGACATCAGCAAGAAGCCAATCAACCCGAACAGGGTGGCCTGCGTATAGCCGGGACCGGTCGCGATCTGGTCGTAGTTCAAGGCTTTGGTCATCTGTGGTGGCAACGCATTGATCAGCTCCTGCATCTGCGAGCTGCCCCCGATGGAGGGATAGATCGGCAGGTACAGCATGCAGGCCCCGGTGAGGCCCAAAGCCCACGCGAGGGTGGAGCGCCAGGAGTCCGTCAGGGCTTTTGTGAACAGTGGCAGGATCCTAGGCACGGTGTGCCCCTTCCTTAAGGTTGCGGCCGGCTTCAGGGCTGCGGTTGGCTGCGGAGCCGTCAGATATACCGGTGTTATCCGATTCCGCAAGGTCACTTCCTGCGTAAAGCGTCAGCACCGCCTCTTCGAGGTCGGGTTCTTCAAGCACAAGGTCCGTCAGGTTCAAACGCGCCAACTCCTGGACAAGGGCCTGGACGGGTCCGGAGAGCGAGGCGGTGGCCTCCACTGTCCGGGCCGCATGGCCGTCGGCGGGGAGCTCCCGTACTACCACGTTGGCGACTCCCGGCACCCTGGCCAGCAACGCGCCGACGTCGTCCGTCCGTGTGCCTATTGCGTTGAACTTCAGCTGCCGGACGGCAGCGGTGCGGAGGGCTTCCACCGTGGAAACGGTGACAATGTCGCCGTCGCGAAGGATGGCTACCGCGTCTGCTGCCTGCTGGACTTCGCTGAGGACGTGAGAGCTGAGGAACACCGTGGCGCCGGCATCGACCGCCTCACGGACCATCGCGTGGAACTGTTGCTGGACCAGGGGATCCAGGCCGCTGGTGGGTTCGTCCAGCACCAGCAGCTCGGGTCGGTGCATGAACGCCTGCAGAAGACCGAGCTTTTGTTTGTTGCCTTTGGAGAGCTTGCGGGTCTGCCGGTCCAGGTCCAGGTTCAGCCGGTCCGCCAACTCGTTGATGTACCGCGGTTCCACTGGCCCGCTGATTGCCGCGAAGTGATCCAGCATGCGACGTCCGGTGGTCCGGTTTTCAAGTTGCAGCTCACCTGGCAGGTACCCGATCCGGCGTCGAAGGCCTGTCCCCGCGCGCCGCGGATCCTGGCCCAGCACCGAGATGGTTCCCGCGCTGGGCCTGATGATGTCCAGCAGGCAGCGCATGGTGGTGGTTTTTCCTGCGCCGTTCGGTCCGATGACTCCGAACACCGTTCCGGCCTCGACGGCGAAGTCCAGTCCGTGCAGGACCTCGCGACGGCCGAACTTCTTACGCAACCCCTCGACGACGATTGCCTGGGTCACGGGGCATGCTCCCTTCGGTGGTGCTTTCTTGTTGTTGGAGGGCTTCGCGGGCCGCATCAAGGAACCGCGAGTCTGTGTAGAAACCGTTCGTGTAGACATCCAGGGCGGGCAACGTCAGCTGCCTCAGCAACTCCGGGCCGATGCCGTGTGGCCCGGACACCGGAGCGCCCAGCACCCGGGACAGGTGCCTGCCCAGCATCAGCATGGACAGGCTGTTGGAAGCGATAACGACGGCGGTGGCCCGGATATCCGCAAAGGCCCGGATGGTTCCGGCCTGGATACCGGCGTTGATGATGTCCTCTGTCTGGCTGACCACGCCATCAAAAAACGCGTTGCCGGCATCTGATTCATCGCCCAGTGCACGCCGGATGTATGCGATCTCATCGGCGTATTCGTCCGGGTGGTTGAGGTAATCCTGGATAAGCATCCGGGTTGTTCCCGGGTCGGTCTTCTCGCGGCCTTGGCTGGCGGTCTGTGACAGTACGTGCTGGTCGCAGGCCTCACGGAGTCCGGCTTTGCTGCCGAAGTGGTGGATTACCAGGCCCGGGCTAACTCCTGCCTCGGTTGCCACGGAGCGGACCGTGGCGCGGGAGAAACCTTCACGGCCAAAGAGGCCAATTGCCGCATCCCGGATACGCGCCCTGGTGGTCAAATCTTCTACGGTTGAACGCATGTTTCAAATACTAAACACTTGTTCAATGTGCGGCAAGGGCTGCAAGAAAAGTAACGATGTCGCAGCAATGGACGCGTCGCCGTGCAACTGGGTGACATGCATCGGGATACTTGGCTGAGTGTTTCCGGCAGGGAAGCAACGGCAGGGCAATCCGCCCGCGTTTATATGGGGTAGCAGCATGGGGTCCTCAGGATCGGACACCGGAGGATTCCGGCACAAAATCGCCACAGCGGCAGCGGCATTGCTGCTCATGGTCCTTCCGTCAGGGGTGGCGTCGGCGGAAACCGGGGTGCAGGGGCCGGCCGTCAGTGGCGCCATAGGACAGCTGTACAACACGAGCCCCTGGGCGCGCGGCGTCTTGCTGCGGCCAACAGGTACCGAGCAGTGCACCTCTACAGGATGCGTGCAGAAATTCGCCGGTGGAGACATCGCGTGGTCGGCCAGGACTGGAGCCAGGGTTGTAGTGAACGGTGCCGTTCGCACGGCGTGGTGGGACTTGGGTGGGCCGTTCGGCTCCCACGGCTATCCCACGACCGACACGGCGAGCGGGCTTCGGGATGGTGGAACAAAGCAGGTCTTCGAACGCGGCGCCATCATTTCCTCGAGGGCCACCGGCACGCAGGAGACCACGGGATCGATCCACTTTGCCTGGCTGCGTACGGGATCCGAATCCGGCTACCTTGGCTATCCCGTTACCGGCGAGCGTACGGGACTGCCCGACGGCGGCACGTACCAGGTGTACGAACACGGCTTCATCGTTTGGTCGCAGGCAAGCGGAGCGCATCCGTCCATGGGAGCCATCCGTGAGCGCTGGCGCCAGTCAGGGCTTGAAGGCGGGGAACTTGGATACCCCACCACGGACGAATCCACCGGACTGAAGAACGGGGGATCGGCACAGCAGTACCAACGCGGAATGATCGCAAGGTCCCCGGCCACCGGAGCCCACGCTCTGACCGGTGCAATCCGTGCCTACTGGTCGTCCACGGGCGGACAGAACGGTGCACTGGGGTATCCCGTGGGGGAGGAAAACCGCCAAGGGAACTTTGTGTACCAACAGTTCCAAGGCGGCACGGTCTATTGGTCGGCGGCAACCGGGGCGCACTCCACCACGCACGGTGACATCCACAACCGCTACGTGGCCCTTGGGGGAGCGGCCGGGAGCCTGGGCCTGCCCCTCACAGACAAACTTCCGCGGGCCGGCGGTTTGGTACAGCAATTCTCCAAGGGGTGGCTGGTCTGGGGGCCGGGCACCGGAGCGCAAGTCGTTGGGAATCCGACATACAGGGTGTGGTCGGAAAACCCGGGTGACTTCGGCTGGCCGCTGCGTGACACCTGGACCGATTACCGCGGCGAACATGCGGCATTCCAAAAATTGGAGACCATCTGGAACAAGGCCACCCAGGAGCTGTATTCAGCCGAGCCCGTGGACGCATCGACAGCTGTGTTCCTTGGCGACTCCCAGCTCGACCTTGATTCCTGGGCGGAACAGGGAGCCCGTGCTGCCGGCTACCCCCGGCAGGTGGTGCGGAGCATCGGCGGAATAGGTTACGTCTCCGGAAGCGCGGTTGGCTCGGCAACGGACGCTGTCCTGAACGACCGGATCCTTCTGCCCCAAGGCAACCCGGGCCTGGTGGTGGTGAACCTTGGTGGCAACGATGCGCGGATCTTCGCGACGGATGCAGCCATCCTGTCCCAGGCCAACAAGCTGTGGGACGAGCTCAGACGCAAGTACCCGCGCAGCACCATCGTGATCAATGGCGTTTTGTCCCGCTACGACTCCAGCCACTTCCAGCGTCGATGGGTGGATGGAATGCTGATGCGCGAAACCGCGCTCCGTGGCTGGCCGCACATTTCCATGGCCGGTACTGCCACCATTGCCGGAGCAGACGGCAATTACCTCGACAACATCCACATGAACCAGGTTGGCCACAACAAAGTGGCTCCGCTCTACGCATCGGCCCTGAGGTACGTCCTGGGCAGGTAGCATCCCGTTGCGGGGCCCGCTCTACGCCCTGCGGATTGGTTTTGGCCCGCTAAGGGGACCCCGCAACGGAGGGGACCCCGCCGTTATTCCCTGTGACGCGGGAAGCGAACACCGCGGGACATAGCAGGCAGGGTCGCGTACCGTGGAAGCATGGCTACAGTTGACATCACTGGAGAACAGTTCGCATCGACCATCGAGGACAACGATATTGTCCTGGTGGATTTCTGGGCTGCCTGGTGCAGCCCATGCCGCCAGTTTGCTCCCACTTACGGGGCAGCCTCGGAGAAGCACTCTGACGTCGTCTTCGCGAAGGTGGACACCGAGGCCGAGCAGCAGCTCGCCGCCGAAGCCGGAATCACATCCATCCCCACGTTGATGGCCTTCCGCGAGAAGGTTCTGGTCTTCTCCCAGCCCGGCGCCCTCAACGGACCCCAGCTGGAACAGGTCATTGAAGCCGTCAAGGGCCTGGACATGGAAGAAGTCCACGCCCACGTTGCCAAGGCCCGTGCCGAGGCCCAGGAAAGCTAAACCCCTCCGGTGAATTCGCCGGAAACGCACCGAGGTCGCCGGAAAATTCCGGCGACCTCGGTGCTTTAAGGCGTTCTCGCAACCCCCGGCGAATCCTTAGAGCCTGTCGAGCTTGACGGGCTCGGCAAGCAGGGCGCTCAGCGACTCGTTGAGGTCCTGCACCGCGATGCCCTTGGAGTGCTTCTCGAGGAGTTCCTCGGATTCCCAGCGCTCCGTGAGGACGAGCTTTTCTTCGGTGGCTTCCGTCAGTTCGTAACGGATGCAGCCGGGTTCGTTGACGACCTCATCGATCGCGATTTCCAAAGCGAGCTTCACGCGGAAGAACTCGCCCTCGTTGGGGATAAATGTGGCCTGCAGGTCAATGGGTGCACTCATGGTTCCAACCCTACCGGCAGGACACGGCGGCGCTGGAGGTGATGACGGTTCTGTTGCGGGCACTGTCTTGGTAGCGTTCCGTCATGTTGTCCTACACCGCCGGAGACACTGACGTCCCGCTGCTCGAAGAGACCATTGGTGCCAATTTTGAGCGCATCGCCGCCCGGTTTCCCCTCCGGGACGCCCTGATCGAGGCGGCGCCCACACCGGGAGGGGACGCCCGCCGCTGGAGCTACCAGAAGCTGAACGACGACGTCGACCGCCTCGCCCGCGCGCTGCTGGCCACAGGCGTGGCCAAGGGCGAAAGGGTGGGTATCTGGAGCCCCAACTGCGCCGAGTGGACCATCCTGCAGTACGCCACAGCGAAGATCGGCGCGGTGCTGGTCAACGTCAATCCTGCCTACCGTAGCCATGAGCTGGAGTTCGTGGTGAAGCAGAACGGCATGCGGATGCTGGTGACTGCCCCGTCGGACAAAAACAGCGACTACGTCGGCATGGCGCGTGCTGCGGCTGTCTCCTGTCCCGAGCTTCGCGAGGTGGTGTTCCTCCCCGGTGACCCGGCGAACGGACTCACAGCCGGCGTCCCCGAAGCGGGCCACGAACTGTCCTACGCCGAGCTGCTGACCCGTGCTGACGGCGTCGGGCCCTCAGCGGTACGCGACCGCATGGCAGAACTCGATCCGCACGATCCCATCAACCTGCAGTACACCTCGGGCACCACGGGCTTCCCGAAGGGCGCCACCCTGACCCACCACAACATCCTCAACAACGGGCACTCGATCGGCAGGCTCCTGAACTATACAGAGCATGACCGTGTGGTCATCCCGGTGCCCTTCTATCACTGCTTCGGTATGGTGATCGGCAACCTGAATGCGCTGAGCTTCGGTGCTGCCACTATTATTCCCAGCCGTGGGTTCAGCCCGTCGGCGGCCCTGGAAGCGGTGCAGGACTTCGGCGGCACCTCGCTGTACGGCGTTCCAACCATGTTCATCGCGGAGCTGGCCCTGGAGGATTTCGGCTCCTATGATCTCTCGACCTTGAGGACGGGAGTCATGGCCGGATCCCTTTGTCCCATCGAGGTTATGCGGCGGGTCATCGATGAGATGCACATGGTGGATGTGGCCATTTGCTATGGCATGACCGAGACCTCGCCCGTGTCCACCATGACGCGCGCCGGAGATACGTTGGAGCAGCGGACCAGCACCGTGGGACGGACCATGCCGCACCTCGAGAGCCGGATCGTTGACCCTGGAACCGGTGAGGTGGTGGAGCGGGGAGTGATTGGTGAGCTCTGCACCAGGGGCTACGCGGTGATGCAGGGATACTGGGGCCAGCCGGACAAGACCGCCGAGGCCATCGACGCCGAGGGTTGGATGCACACCGGCGACCTCGCCCGCATGGACCAGGACGGCTACCTAGTGATCGAGGGCAGGATCAAGGACATGGTGATCCGCGGTGGTGAAAACATCTACCCGCGTGAAATCGAGGAGTTCCTGTACTTGCACCCGTCCATCCAGGACGTGCAGGTGATCGGCGTCCCCGACGAAAAGTACGGCGAGGAGCTCATGGCCTGCATCATACTCAAACCCGGAGCCGGTCCGCTGACTGCCGCGGACCTGGCCGAGTACTGCCGGGGCAAACTGGCCCACTACAAGATCCCGCGCTACGTGGATGTCCGCGAGAGCTTCCCCATGACGGTGTCCGGCAAGGTACGGAAAGTGGACATGCGCCAAGAGGCGGTCTCCCGCCTCCACCTCTAATGGGAGCGGTGGTCCTGCACTGTCATCCGGGGTCCGAACGTGGGCTTCCGGAAGCCACTCAAGTACAGCATCCGGACCACCCGTTGCCGCTGCCCATGCCAGGGTTTCATCAGCTCGATCATGCCGGCGTCGTCGGTCTTCTGTCCGGTCAGCGCGTACCCGACGTAGGAAGCCAAATGGTAGTCGCCCACGGAAATCGAGTCGGGGCAGCCGTGGGTTCGTTGGACCACCTCGGCGGCGGTCCAGATCCCGATGCCCGGGATGGTCTGCAGCTTGGCTCCGGCCTCGGCTGAGTCCAGTTGCCCGAGACGTTCAAGGGCGACGGCGGACTGCAGCGCCCGCATGACTGTTGCCGAGCGCTGTGGCCCGACTCCGGCTTTGTGCCACTCCCACGATGGAATGGCCAACCACTGCCTGGCAGTTGGGGGAACGAGGAGCCCCGCGGGGGCCATGCCAGGGGCCGGCGTTCCATACCTGTACATCAGGTACCGGTACCCGCGCCGTGCCTCCAAGGTGGTGACCTTCTGCTCCAGGATGGTGGGCACCAATGAGTCAACCATTCGCCCGGTGGAGGGTAGCCGCACAGCCAGGTTCCGGCGTCGTGATTCTGTGACCAGGCGGGGGAGCGTGGCATGGAAGGCTGGTTCGTCGAAAGCGGTCCAGTCATCGTGGGCGCCGAGCAACCTGGGCACCGCGGCCACGGCATCCGCGGCGCCGGGGCCCCACGCCTGGGCATCCACGAAGCAGCCGGCCCCGAGGCCGCCTCCCGAGAGACGCAGCGTAACCGGTCCCGAAGCAGCGGTGAACGCCATCCAGTAACCGGAGGAGTGCGCCGCAAAGGATGGATCAGCATTGCCCCGCATGAGGGGGAACATGGTCTGATCCAAACGGAAGGAACTGCCGGGATGCCACCTGATGGCTGCATCTGCCGCGGCCGCAATGCGTGGCGGGGCTTCTGCGATGGTCATGTTTTCATGGTCCCACGCCCGGCTGACAATCCCATTAATAGCCCCTTACGGCAGCTAATAGCCCCTTACGGCAGCGGCCGCCCGGGTCTAGACTCCCTGATGTGGCACGGGTGGGCCGCGCCGCATCCCAGGAAAGACTTCCAGGAACAAGGAGCGCCAACCATGGCCGCAATAGTGCATTTCGAGATCCCCACGGATGACAAAGAACGGGCAAACACCTTTTACCAGAGTGCTTTCGGCTGGAACCTCAGCCCCATGCAGGGGATGGACTACACCATCGCCATGACCACCCCATCCGACGAGAAGACCGGTGCCCCCAAGGAGCCAGGCGCCATCAACGGTGCCCTGTTTCCCCGGACGGAGGCGCTGAGGACTCCTATCCTGACCATCGACGTCGATGACATCGGCGCGGCCCTGGCGCAGGTGGAGTCGGCCGGAGGCAGTGTGGTTCAAGGGAAAGACGCGGTACCAACCATGGGCTGGTACGCCTACTTCAAGGACACCGAAGGAAACATCATGGGCCTCTGGCAAACGGATCCGGGGGCGGGTAGCTAGTCGGCGGTGGCGGCCCACATGGCTGAGGCAGGGCTGGGCGCAGGCAAGCGGTAGCTTTGTATCTATGAAGTACGCCCAGTCCGTGTTGGACCTCATCGGCAATACGCCGCTCATCAAGCTCAACCACGTCACCGACGGCATCAAAGCCACCGTCCTGGTCAAGCTCGAATACATCAATCCCGGCGGGTCCATCAAGGACCGGATCGCCGTGAAGATGATCGAAGATGCCGAGAAGGATGGCCGGCTCAAGCCGGGCGGAACCATCGTTGAGCCGACGTCGGGCAACACAGGCGTGGGTTTGGCGCTCGTGGCCCAGCAAAAGGGCTACAAGTGCATCTTCGTGGTGCCGGACAAGGTGGGAGAGGACAAGCGTGCGGTCCTGAAGGCGTATGGCGCTGACGTGGTGGTAACGCCCACTTCCGTTGCTCCCGAAAGCCCGCAAAGCTACTACGGCGTGTCCGACCGCCTGGTCAAGGAGATCCCGGGCGCCTTCAAGCCTGACCAGTTCTCCAATCCTGCCGCTCCCGGCAGCCACTTCGAATCCACCGGCCCGGAGATCTGGAACGACACCGACGGCAAGGTCACGCACGTGGTGATCGGCGCCGGTACCGGCGGCACCATCACCGGCACCGGGCGGTATCTCAAGCAGGTATCAGCCGACCGGGCAGAGTCCGACGGCGGCCCGGTCAAGGTCATCGGGGCGGATCCGGAAGGTTCGGTCTACTCCGGCGGCACCGGCAGGCCCTACTTCGTTGAGGGTGTGGGCGAGGACATGTGGCCGGCCAACTACGATCCCGCCGTCCCGGACCGGGTCATCGCCGTCTCGGATGCCGACTCGTTCTCCATGACGCGCCGCCTTGCCCGCGAAGAGGGCCTCCTGGTGGGAGGCTCGTCCGGCATGGCCGTGGTTGCGGCCCTCGAGGCGGCCAAGGACCTGGACGAATCGGCCGTGGTTGTGGTGATCCTTCCGGACTCCGGCCGTGGATACCTTGCCAAGATCTTCAACGACCAATGGATGCGCTCCTACGGCTTCCTTTCCGGCGGTGAGGAAGCATCGGTGGGTGAAGTCCTGAAGTCCAAGACCGGCGAAATGCCGGACCTGGTGCATATCCACCCGAACGAAACCGTCCGCGACGTCATCAACATCATGAACGAGTTTGGTGTCTCCCACATCCCGGTCCTCTCGCAGGAACCGCCCGTGGTCATGGGCGAGGTCCTGGGTGCCGTGGACGAACGCAGCCTCACCAGCAAGCTGTTCCGTGGCGAAGCCAAGCTGGCGGACAAGATCTCCGAACACATGGGTGAACGCCTCCCGGTGATCGGCTCGCTGGAAACCATTTCCGCCGCCCGTGAGCTGCTGTCCGACGTTGATACCGTCATGGTGACCTTCGCGGGGGCCCCGGTGGGCATCCTGACCCGTCACGACCTTTTGGCGTACCTGAGCAACTAAGCGTGCGCCCGATCCACCCGCTGAACGAACAAACCTTCAAGAAACAAAGAGGTGCTTCCATGACTGCCAACAACAACGCCGGATTCAACACGCGAGCCGTTCATGCGGGACAGGCTTTCGAGCCCCGGACCGGGGCAGTTGTTCCGCCGCTGCATTTCAGCACCACCTACGCGCAGGACGGCATTGGCAACCTGCGGTCCGGCTACGAGTATGGCCGCGGTGGCAACCCAACACGTGACGCACTGCAGGAACAGCTGGCCGCCCTGGAAGGTGGATCGGCCGCGTTTTCCTTCGGTTCCGGGCTCGCCGCCGAAGACTCGCTGATCCGCGCGCTGGCCCGCCCGGGCGACCACATCGTGCTCGGCAACGACGCTTACGGCGGCACCTACCGGCTCATCAACCGTGTCCTGGGGGACTGGGGCATCGGCAACACCCCCGTGGACATGTCCGACCTCGATGCCGTAGCTGCGGCAGTCAGGGCCAACAAGACACGTATTGTCTGGGTCGAAACGCCGTCCAACCCGATGATGAAGATCACCGACATTGAGGCGCTCGCCGCCGTAGCGCACGACGCCGGGGCCCTCCTGGTGGTCGACAACACCTTCGCGTCTCCCTACTTGCAGACCCCGCTCGCCTTGGGCGCCGACGTCGTGGTCCACTCGACCACCAAGTACATCGGCGGCCACTCCGACGTCGTAGGTGGTGCCCTTGTGGTCAAGGATGCGGAGCTGGCTGAGAAGATCGGCTTCATCCAGTTCGCAGTGGGCGCCGTTTCCGGTCCCATGGACGCGTTCCTGACGACCCGTGGCTTGAAGACACTGGGCGTCCGCATGGATCGCCACAGCGAGAACGGCCAGGCCGTTGCTGAATGGCTGCTGCAGCGTCCCGAGGTGGAAGCGGTGCTTTACCCGGGCCTCCCGGACCACCCCGGCCACGATCTCGCCGCGAAGCAGATGAAGAAGTTCGGTGGCATGGTCTCCGTCCAGTTCAAGGGCGGCGAGGCAGCGGCCCGGACCGTTGCCGAGAACACCACTGTGTTCACGCTCGCGGAATCATTGGGTGGCATCGAGTCGCTTATGAACTACCCCTCGGAAATGACCCACGCATCGGTCAAGGGCACAGAACTGGCCGTCCCCGTGAACCTCCTGCGCCTGTCCTGTGGCATCGAGGAAGCAGCGGACCTGATTGCGGACCTCGAGCAGGCTTTCGCCAAGATCGGCTAACGATCGCGTGACCCCGCTCTTGTCCGTCACGCCCACCCTTCTACGGTGGGCGTGACGGACAGAGGCGGGAACGGGGGACTCGCTAGCCCGAGATGCCCTGTTGCCCGTCTTCCTCACGGCCGGTCAGCCGACGCCTGAAGGATCCGTCCTCCGCGGAGGTGACCTGGACGTCGTACCAGCCGTTTGCAGTGTCCCAGCCGATCTTCCTGCTCTGGCCCGGCTTGAGCTTCACCGTTTCCTTGCCGGCAACGTATTGCAACGACTCCAGTGAAACCGTCACGGTCGCATTGCCCGCGTTGCGCACTTCGATTTCCACGGCTTTCTTGCCGCGGCGCCCCGTGACGGCGACGTCGACGCCGGAGGCGGCACCCGCCATCGTGCCTTTCAGTTCGTACTGGTAGCGGTTGGGCCCGGTGACGACGACGTCGAACGTTCCCGTGGCCAGCGGGAGTTCAACGGTCCGGCTGCCCGTGACGTCCGCGTGCAGGGGTTCGGACACTTCGCCGGCGTAGCCGTAGACAGTGAAATGGGTGGAGCGCGACCCGCTGTTCGCAAGGGCCAGGTTGATCTTCCCTTGCTGGACCGTGGCGGAAACCCGCGGCCGATACGGCAGCGGCCGGGCAGGCCGGGCGCCCGTTTCCTGGATCGGGGCAACCTGGACGGCAGGGGGATTCGGGTGCCAGCGGCTGATCTTGGCGGGCACCGGGGCGGGGTGGTCGAGGGTTGGGGGCGTGCCCGGGGAATCGAAGTTGAAGACACCGGTGAGGTCGCCGCAGACCTCGCGCCGCCATGGCGAGATGTTGGGTTCCTCGACGCCGGTCCATAGCTCCAGGAATCTCAGGACGGACGTGTGGTCGAAGACCTCGGAGCTGACGACGCCGCCAATCGTCCAGGGGGAGACCACGGTCATGGGGACGCGCGGGCCCAGGCCGATAGGCCGTGCCGTGGTCCAGTCCGTGGATTCCCCGGAGACCGGGCGCGGCTGGACCGGCGGCGGAACGTGGTCGAAGTAGCCGTCGTTCTCATCGAAGTTCAGGAAAATGGCCGTGCTGTCCCATGTCGCGGGATCGCTGGCAATGGTATCCAGCAGGCGGTACACGAAGTTGGCACTGCCCACGGGCGTGGAAGCTCCGGGGTGTTCGGAATCCGCCGCCGACGGAACGAGCCAGCTGACCTGTGGCAAAGTGCCGTTGGCGATGTCGGTGCTGAGGCGTTCAAGGAGGGTATTGGGGCGCCCCCTCCACATGGCTTTGTCGAACAGCGACCTTTCGGCATCGGTCAGTGTGCTCCGGCCCGCTTCCAATTGGGCGAGGAGACGATCCTGCTCTGCAGGGTCCTTGCCGGCGAGGCTGTCGTAGAACTCTTCGGTGGTGCGCAGCTTGCCGTCTACGGAGGCCAGCATCTTCCTGCCAATTGCCTTGAATGTCTGGAAGTACTCCACGGCGTTGTCCGTGAAGTTGTCCCAGTCCTGGTAGATCCGCCACGGGATACCGGCCTGCTCCAGCCGCTCGGGGTAGGTGGTCCAGTCGTAGCCGCCGTGGTCGTAGCCGTAGGCTGCGTTGGTGACGGCCCTCTTGCTGCTCCCGGGTTCGTTGCCCGTGGTGCCGCTCCAAAGGTAGGTGCGGTTCGGGTTGGTGGAGCCGTTGACGGAGCAGTGGTAGGCGTCGCAGATGGTGAAGGTGTCAGCGAGTTCGTACTGCAGCGGGATGTCCTGGCGCTCGTAGAACGTCATGGTGGAGGCGCTTTTGGCGGGAATCCATTTGTCACACCAGCCGTTGTTCCAGGCCGTGGTGGTGCCGGCGAAGGAGTGGTCCAGGTCGCCAAGGTATTGGATGTCCGAGCCTGGCCGTCCGGCGAGTTCGGCGGCCTTGCGGAGGGAGAAGGGCAACACCGTCTCCCCCGTGGCGCGGGGCTGTTCGAACACGGACTTGCCGTTGGGCAGGCGGGTGACGGACTTGTCGGCGTAGCCGCGGACGCCGCGAAGGGCACCAAAGTAGTGATCGAAGGAACGGTTTTCCTGCATCAGCACGATCACATGCTTGATGGACTGGAGGTTTCCTGGTGGAACGGGTTTGGCCATCGCCGCCTGGACGGAGGGAGGCAGCAGGGATCCGGTCGCGGCCAGTGCCGTGGCTGCGGCAGCGGTGCCGAGGAAGCCACGACGGGACAGTCCGGCTGAGCCGTCGGTTGAACGTTTCACCAAATCAGGGGAGTGCGAGGACATCAAGGGGCCTTTCATGGTCAGGGTTGACCACGCCAGCTTAGGCACTCCAAGTGAACCGATGATGAAACCGCGGCAAACCACCGGTGCGTGCCGGGACTCTGGCTTTCTTTAGAGAAGTCAGCTACTTTGGTGCACATGCCCCTCCGATCTGACTGGTCCGCCCGCACGTGCAGCCTCGCCCGCGGCCTGGATGTCCTCGGCGACCCATGGGGAAGCCTGGTCCTCCGCGAAATCTTCTTTGGAAACGGCCGCTTCGACGCCATCAAACGGCGGCTCGAGGTGGCAGACAATGTCCTGAGCAAACGCCTGGCCTGGTTGGTTGAATCCGGCGTGCTCGTCCAACGCCCGTACCAGGACGGAGCACGTACCCGCCAGGAATACGTCCTCACTCCCAAAGGCGAGGACGCGCTGCCTGTCCTGAACGCCATCATCATCTGGGCCGAAAAGCACCTGGACGCCCCGAACGAGGTCTCCCATATGCGGGTCATCCATACCGACTGTGGGCAAGCGACATCGTCGGCTGACACCTGCGCGCAATGCGGCGTCGCACTGACTGCGGCCAACACCAGCTGGCACAGTTACAAGCGGAGCGACCATCCCCTTCCCCTCGCCGTGGCACGCCGCGAAAACCACGCGCCCGTCCTCACATCGGAGATTCCGGCATGACCGCTCCCGACCTCACAGGAACCCCCGCCGGAACAAAAGGCGCTCCCTCGGGCAAACGACGACGCCTGCATCCTGCCTGGATCGTTGCCGCGGTAGCCTTCCTGGCGCTTGTCGGCGCGGCAGGGTTCCGGGCGGCACCAGGCGTGCTCATGGTCCCCCTTCAGCAGGAGTTCGGCTGGTCAACCACGGTGCTGTCCCTGGCCGTCAGCATCAACCTGGTCCTGTTCGGGTTGACCGCGCCCTTCGCCGCTGCGTTGATGGAACGGTTCGGCATCCGCAAAGTCACCTCGCTTGCCTTGTGCCTGATCGGTTTGGGCTCGGCACTGACGGTCTTCGTTAACCAGTCCTGGCAAATCCTGCTCACGTGGGGCGTGCTGATCGGGCTCGGCACGGGATCCATGGCATTGGTCTTCGCCGCGACAATTGCCAACACCTGGTTTGCAAAGAACCGGGGCCTGGTCATCGGGATCCTCACCGCGGGAAGCGCAGCCGGACAGCTGGTCTTCCTGCCATTCATCGCAGCGCTCGCCCAGAACCCCGGGTGGAGGGGTGCTTCCCTGCTCATTGCCGCGGGTGCCCTCGCCGTGGTTCCGCTGGTGCTGCGCTGGTTGCGGAACTCACCGGCCGACGTCGGGGTGTTGCCTTATGGGGCAGAAGAACCCAATGCGAAAGCCGCCGACGCCGGTACCACGCCGCCGCTGTCAGGCGGAGCCGGCGCTGGGGTTCCGTCGCCGGCAACGTCCGACTCCGCCAACGCTGCCGTGCGTGCCCTGCAGGTCCTCAAGCGTGCCAGCAAAGTCCGTACCTTCTGGGCGCTGGCGGCCGGGTTCGCTATCTGTGGAGCCACCACCAACGGGCTTATCGGCACGCACTTCATCCCCTCGGCCCACGATCACGGCATGCCGGAAACCACAGCGGCGGGCCTGCTGGCCGTCGTCGGAATTTTCGACATCGTGGGGACTATCGCATCCGGCTGGCTCACCGACCGGTTCAACCCCAAGGTCCTGCTGGCCGTGTACTACCAATTCCGCGGGATCGGCCTGCTGGTTCTGCCGTTGCTGCTGGGCTCATCGGTGGAGCCGAGCATGATCATCTTCGTGGTGGTCTACGGGCTCGACTGGGTTGCCACGGTGCCTCCCACAGCAGCGATTTGCCGGTCAGTGTTCGGCGCTGACGGCTCCGTGGTGTTCGGCTGGGTATTCGCAGCCCATCAGCTCGGTGCCGCTGCCGCAGCACTGGCAGCCGGGTTCATACGCGACGCCACGGGACACTACAACTACGCGTGGCTCGGTGCAGCCGCCATGTGCACCGTGGCGGCCGTCATCAGCGCCACCATCCGAAAGGACGCCGCCAAGAAAGTACCAGTCGCGGTGGCTTGATGGCGTTTGTTGGGCCCGCTCTGCACGGTATTCCGGCCGGGGAAAGCGTAGAGCGGGCCTCGCAACTCGGGACGGTCAGCCGCGGAATGCCCCGATCCCGGTGATGTGCTGCCCCAGGATGAGGGTGTGGACCTCGTCCGTGCCCTCGTAAGTCCGAACAGATTCCAGGTTGTTGGCGTGCCGCAAAGGGGAGTAGTCCAGCGTGACGCCGTTCCCGCCCAGGATGGTCCGTGCCTCCCGGGCGATCTTGATGGCCTCACGGACGTTGTTCAGCTTTCCGAGCGAAATTTGCTGCGGCTGCAGGTGACCGGCGTCCTTCAAACGGCCCAGGTGGAGGGCCAGGAGGGTGCCCTTCTGGATCTCCACCAGCATGTTGACCAGTTTTTCCTGCGTCATTTGGTATCCGGCCAAGGGGCGGCCAAACTGCAAACGTTCGCCCGCGTAGTCCAGGGCTGCCTCGTAGGAATCCCGTGCTGCACCCATCGCGCCCCACGCGATTCCGTAACGTGCCTCGTTCAGGCAAGTGAACGGCCCCCGCAAACCCGCAGCGCCCGGGAGGATCGCGTCCGCTCCCAGTCCCACGGCGTCGAACGTCACATTGCACTGGATCGAGGCGCGCATCGACAGCTTTGGTTCGATCGGCGTAGCGGTCACTCCCGGGGTTCCCGCCGGGACCAGGAAACCGCGGATGCCGTCCTCGGTGTTGGCCCACACCACCATGACGTCGGCGATCGAGGCGAGGCCGATCCAACGCTTGGCTCCGTCCAGGACCCAACCGTCGTTGGTCCGTCGGGCAAACGTGGTCATGGACGACGGGTCCGAACCCGCCGTCGGCTCCGTCAGGGCGAAACAGCCGATCAGCTCGCCCGCCGCCATCCGTGGAAGCCATCGCTCTTTCTGCTCCTCGGAACCCCACTTATGGATGGCAGTCATGGCGAGGGAGCCCTGCACCGAGACAAAGGTGCGGATCCCTGAATCGCCGGCTTCCAGTTCCATCGCTGCCAAGCCATATTCGACCGCGGTCCTGCCGGGGCATCCATACCCCTCCAGGTGCATTCCCAGCACCCCAAGCTCACCCAGTTCAGGGGCAATTTCCCGGGGAAAGACGGCGTCCTCATACCAGCGGGCGATGTTCGGCCTGATCCGCTGCGCTGTGTAGTCCCGCACCCTGTCACGGAGGGCTACCTCGTCCGCCGTCAACAAGGAATCAAGCGCCAGGATGTCGGAGGGGTTCGTCGTTGAATCGCTCATTCCAGCATCCTAGGCGGCTACTCGCCGCGGACGATCCCAGCCTCGGCACGTTCGCCCGTGAAATACCCGCGGGTGGACGGCGCGAACCTGCACACAACGGCCAGCACCACGCCGAGGGCCAGGAGCAGGACACCGCTGACGAACGCGCCACCGATGCCGAATATCTGGGTGTCGCCGTACGACGGATCCCACATCTGCACGGCCGAGATGAAGAAGGCAGCGGTCAGGGACAGCGCGCCGAGCAACGGCAGGATGCCACGGAACCACAGGTTGCGGGCTGAGTCGCGCAGCGTGGAACGGAAGAACCAGATGCAGGAGAACCCGGTCAAGGCGTAGTAGAACGCGATGAAAAGGCTGATGGCGCTGATGGAATCGGAGAGCAGGTTCTGGCTGAGGAAGCTCATGGCCACGTAATAGACAACGGCCACCACGCCCATGACCTGCGTGGAGAACCCCGGCGTCTGGAAACGCTCGTGGATCTTGCCGAAACGCGGAGGGAGGGCTCCGTGAACACCCATGGACAGGGTTCCGCGGGCAGTCGGAAGGATGGTGGTCTGGGTGGAGGACAGGACGGAGGCCAGCACGGCAACAACGATCAACCAACCCCAGGGGCCCAGCACAACGTCCTTCATGGCCAGGAAGACGTCATCCTGGTTGGCTTCATTGCCAAGCCCGATGCCGTCCGTGCCGATGGTGGCGTACATCATGACCAGCAGCGCCACGGAAACGTAGATGGCCAGGAGGACGGTGGCTGAAATGACGGCGCCGCGGCCCGGGGTCTTCGCCGGGTTCTCGGTTTCTTCGTTGAGCGCCAAGCACGTGTCCCAGCCCCAATAAATGAACAGCGCCAGGAGAGCCCCGTGCACCACGGCGCCTGGGTCCGCGAAGGCCCCCGCGGGGTTGAACCATTCGATGTCGAACGGCTGCCCCTCAGGCGCGCCGCCGGTGATCCTGAAAACGATGGCCACGGCGAAAATGCCCAAGGAAATGTACTGGATGTACGTCAGGGTGCGCTGGACGTGCTCGCCAAGCCGGATCCCGCGATGGTTTACGTACGTCATGAACACAATGAAAAGCACTCCCGTGGCCGTCACCAACCAGGTGTTGTCCGCTAGGGAACCGTCGCCGACCAGCAGCCAGAGATACTTGCCGGCGATTTGGGCCAGGTTGGCCAACACCACGATCCCGGCGAGGGCAACCCCCCAGCCACCAAGCCATCCAGCCCACGGACCAAAGGCCTTGCGGGCCCAAAAGAACGTGGTGCCGCAGTCGGGCATGGCGCTGTTGAGTTCCCGGAAGGCATAGGCAATGAACAGCACCGGGATGAAGCCGAGGACCAGGATCAGTGGAGTGTAGTTGCCGTTGACAGCCACAATGAGGCCCAGCGTCGCGGCCAGCGAATACACGGGCGCGGTGGAGGCCAGGCCCAGCATGACGGAGTCGCCCAGGTCCAGGATGCCGGCGCGGAGGCCTTTGGAAGGCACGACGGCGGAACGGTCGCCGCCCGCCGCGCCGCCACCCGGCGTCGTAATTTCAGTGCTCATAGGGCAGCTCCGTAGGAAGTAGCAGGGGGCGCCACAGGCGCCGGGGCATCGATGGTGTTGGGCACGAAGCGGCAGAAGTAGTCCGTGATGGGGCCGTCCGATTCGCGGATGCCGCAGCCCACGGATTCACCATCCACTACCCACAGGCCCAGGACTGGGTGGTTGCCGTCGAAGTCCGGAAGGGAGTGGTACTGCTGGAAGCACCAGCCTTCGCGGCCGTAACCGCCGGGCTGCTGTATGTCGATCCCGGGGGCGTGGATGCGGATGTTGTCGCCCTCACGTCCATGCAACGGCTTGGCCACCCATTCCTTGAGCGGACCCGGGTCTCCCAGGTACGCGGGCAGCAGGTTCTCGTGGTTGGGGTAGAGGTGCCAGAGTGCTGCGAGCAGGGCTTTGTTGGACAGCAGCATCTTCCAGGCAGGCTCAACCCAGCGTGGGTTGTGGGCACGCTGCAGCAGCCGTTGCCCAAAAGGCTCCTTCATCATGAGTTCCCACGGGTACAGCTTGAACATGGTGCTGATCATGAAGTTGTCCAGGTCCACGAAGCGGTTGAGGTTCGGGTCCCAGCCGATATCGGACATGTTGATGCCGATGGTGGTCCACCCGCCTTGGCTCGCGACGTCCCGCATGTAGGCGGCCGTCATCCAGTCTTCGCCTGACTCCTCAGCCTCGGAGTGGGCCACGTGCAGGGTGCTCATGCCGGTGCGGAACTGCAGCTTCTTCCACTGCCGGATCAGGGCTTCATGGATGCCGTTCCACTGGTCCTTGTCCGGGAAGACGTCCTGAAGCCAGAACCACTGGGCCACCGAAGCTTCGATCAACCCTGTGGGGGTATCGGCGTTGTACTCCAGCATCTTCGCTGGACCGCCCTCGCCGTCATAGATGAAGTCGAAGCGGCCATAGATGTCCATGTCCGCAGCCTGCAGGGAGTCACTGGCAAGCTCCAGCGCCTGTGGCCCGATCCCGATGTCGCCCATGGCACCGGTAGCGAGGTATTTCGCCGCTTCCAAGCACATGATGTGCATGTCCTCGGCGGTCTTTTCCAGCGTTTCCACCTCGTCCATGGTGAATTCGTAGTAGGCCGATTCGTTCCAGTATTCGATCTTGCGGCCATCGGGCATGGTGGTGGTGGAAAAAACCAGGCCCTGTTCTTCGATCTTCTTCTTCCAGTCCGGCCTCGGCACGGAGGGCAGTCGACGCATCCCTAGCCTCCCGAGCTTCCGCCGCTTTTGGAACTGCTGCCAAAGCCACCACGGCTGACTGTGCCGCCCTTGGTGCTGTACCCGGTGGAGGACTTGGCACCGGACGGCACGTTCTTGGTGTAACTCGGGTAGGCCGACCTGTTCTGCCCGACCGCCGGGACACTGGCGCCCCGCGAGTAGAAGTACCAGGCGTAGACGCCCGAGCTGCGGCCCGCCGAGCTGCTGTTGTCGCACTGGTTGTCGTCGACGCGCTCGCCGGTTTCCTCGTTGAAGCAGACCTGGGCGTAGTCGGCTTCCTGCTCGTTGCTGGCCACGATCGCGGTGATGGTTCCAGCCAGCAAGGCAGTCACGCCAAGGCCCACCACGACGGTCCGGCGCTGCGAGCGCTTCTTCCTCTTGGCTGCTTCCGCTGCGCCACGTTCGCGTTCCTTGGCGAAAGGATCAATGACGGGCAGGGGCTGGCCGGGCTCAGGAGTTCCTGCCTGGCCCGGGGATGCCCCAGCGGGTACGGTGCGCTTCTTGCCTTTGCTGGCGGCGCGGGTCTTGCCTTGCTGTTCCTGGGCCGGTTCTTCAACGGGCGCGAACAGTTCGGGGTGGAGTTCGGGTTTGGGCACCTGCCAGGGCGGGGGCTTGGGCGGATTGTTGTCCGCTGCGAAATCGGGGTTGTTGTCCCCGCCGTTGCCGTTGGTGCCGGCAGCGTCAGGGTTGTCTTTCGGGCCCATGCGTATCCCCCTGGATAGACCGTGGAAGTGTCCGGCGCCACGCCGGACCAGAATGCTCAGAGCAAGCCTAGTACCTGTGCGCATCGCTGGCACCGGTGACAGTCCCACATGGGGACAACTGCCCACCAAGCAACCATGTAAGGATGTAGCCATGGCGGCACCTGAGACACACAGCAACGGCGAGGACGGCGTACTGCTGCGGCTTCCGTCGGTGCGGGGCATCGGCCAGGGCAGGGTCATCAGCGGCCTGGTCCTGGCACTATCGCTGCCCCCCGCCGTCGAACTTCTCGTAACGGTGCTGGGTTTCCGTAACTTTGCGATGATCATGCTCCTGCAACTGGCGGTTGCAGTGGCCGTGGCCGCGATCGGGGGCTTGTGGCCGGCTGTGGTGGCAGCTGTGCTGGGCAGCTTCCTGCTCAACTACTTCTCCGCGGACCCTGTGGGTTCGCTCTCCATCGCGGACCCCAGCACCCTGTTCACCGTGGTGGTCTTCCTTGCCGTTGCGTGTGGGGTAGGGCTTGCTGTGGGCCTGGCCACCCGGCGGGCGCAGGAAGCGGCGAGGTCGGGGGCGGAGGCCACGGCGCTGAGCGAGCTGGCCTTGCGGATCCTCAGCTCCGACGACAGCCTGGAGTCGTTCCTTGAGAAGGTCCGTGGCAATCTGGGCATGGAGGCGGTGACACTGCTGGGGAGCCAGGGAATCACGGCGCAGGGTGCGGCACCGGAGTGGCGTGTCCTTGCCTCTGCCGGCTCCAATGCGCCGGTGACCCATGCCGCCGCAGACCATGCCGCCGTCGTCGATCCCCACTACACCCTGTTGCTGCGCGGCGGGCCGTTATCGCCGCAGCATCAGCGGATGCTTGCGGCCTTCGGCGCGTTTGTTGTCGCCGTGCGCGAGCGGCAGCAGCTGGTGCAGAGCCGGCGCGATAACGTGCGGTTGTCGGAGGGCAACAAAATGCGCACGTCTATCCTGCGCGCCGTGTCGCATGACCTGCGGACGCCGTTGGCCGGGATCAAGCTGGCGGTCAGCAGCCTGCGCCAGGACGACGTGGATTTTCCGCCGGATGTGGAGCGGGAATTGCTGGAGACCATCGAGGATTATGCGGACCGGCTGGACCACTTGGTGGACAACCTCCTGGACATGTCGCGCATCACGGCGGACGCCGTCAATCCGTTGCTGACCGGTACTACGTGGGCCGACGTGCTGCCGGAAGCGCTGCAAGGTATTCCCCGGAACCGTCTCCGCAACGAACTGCCGCCCAACCTCCCACCGGTTCAGGCCGATACCGGCATGCTCGAACGCGTGGTGGCGAACATTGTGGAGAACGCTGTGAAGTATGCACCTGACTCGGACGTGGTGCTGAGGGCCTCGGCCGGTGCGGGGATCACCTTGGGGGAGCGGCCGGCCAGTGAGTTGCGGATTGTCGATCAGGGGCAGGGGATAGGCCCTCAGGAGGTCCTCACCATGTTCCAACCGTTCCAGCGGTTTGGGGATGCGCCCACACCGGGCCCGGCCGGTGGGATCGGGTTGGGGCTTGCGGTCGCCAAAGGATTCACCGAGGCCATGGGTGGAAGCCTCGCGGCGGAGCCGACGCCGGGTGGCGGACTGACGTTGGTGGTCACGTTGCCGCTGTGGACCGGGGAGCAGCTGTGACGCTGGTTTTGATCGTTGAGGACGAGGCACGCATTGCCCGGGCCATGCAGGTGACCCTTCAGGCCCACGGGTACCAGGCGTTGACAGTGGGAAACGGCGCGGATGCTCTGAACGCCGCCGCGAAGCAACCGGTGAAGATTGTGGTCCTGGACCTCGGCCTGCCTGACATGGACGGCGTGGAGGTCATCCGGCGTATCCGGGGCTGGTCCAGCATGCCCATCATCGTGCTGTCCGCCCGGCACGCCTCGGAAGACAAGGTGGAAGCGCTCGACGCCGGTGCGGACGATTACGTGACCAAGCCCTTTGGCCTGGATGAGCTTCTTGCCCGGTTGCGGGTTGCCTCCCGCAGGGTAGTCACCGGAGAAGAAGAACCCACCCTGGCCACCGCCGACTTCGTAGTGGACCTGGCGGGCAAGAAGATCGTCCGGGATGGTGTGGACGTGCGGTTGACCCCCACCGAGTGGAACATCCTGGAGTTGCTGGTCCGGAACAAAGGGAGACTGGTGAGCCAACAACAGATCCTCACCCAGGTTTGGGGTCAGGCATACGCCAAGGAAACCCAGTACCTCAGGGTGTATATCGCCCAGCTCCGGCGGAAACTGGAGAGGGATCCTGCGGAGCCACGCCACCTCCACACGGAAGCGGGCATGGGCTACCGGTTCGATCCCTAGTTCGGTGTGGGCATCCGTACACTGTTGTCCATGAACACCGCTTCCCTGCTGGCCGTCTGCCGTGTCCACCAGTTGCTGCCCGATCCCGGCAATGTGGGCGTCACTGCCATTGACAAGCGTCCCGTTGAAGGGCCGGTCAAGGTACACAAACTCGGGCTCCATGGTGATGTGCAGGCGGACCGGGCCAACCACGGCGGAGAGGACCAGGCACTGTACGCCTATTCGCAGGAGGACGCTGACTACTGGTCGGGGGAGCTGGGACGGGAGCTCGCGCCAGGTTTCTTCGGCGAGAACCTGCGCGTCACCGGCATCGAAACCACGGGCGCGGTGATCGGCGAACGCTGGAGGATCGGTCTGGACGTGGAACTGGAAGTGACCTCGCCCCGCGTTCCCTGCGCCACCTTCCAACGGGCAGTCGACGAGCCACAGTGGGTGAAGAGGTTCACGCAGGCCGGCAGGGTTGGCAACTACCTCAGGGTGATCCGGGCGGGCACCATCTCGGCGGGGGACCACATCCACCGCACGTTCGTTCCGAATCACGGCGTCACCGTGGGCCAGTGGTTCAGTGAACCCACCCCGGAGCTCATCCAGGCCCTTTTGGATGCCGAGGCAGACGGAGAGATCCGGCTGCAGGACGAATATCACGCGAAGTTCGAAAAGGTCCTGCGCCGCAGCGGCCTCTGAGACCGGCTTTGCGGACCCGTCGGGCCTGCGTTCACTACCCGGCGGGGAGAATGTGAACAAGCTCACCGGACTCCGGGTCGCGGACCTAACGTCCTGTGCCCTACACTTGAAATATCCCCCACTCCGGAAATCCCTTTATCCTGCCCAATTCTTGAGGCAGGACTGGTAAGTGTTGGGGCCCGCAACTGTGTGCGGGCATTTTCATAGGGAGAGCCGGCTAAAGAAAACGCTGTACAGACTGCTGGGATAGCAGCCAAGAGATGCAGCGGGAAGTCCTGCCATGGGATTGCGATAGCGCCGGACTTCTTGCGAAAGCAGGGCACCTTTTTCCCTGTCTCTTCGCGACGAGTACTGCGGCCAGCCCAACCGGGTCGCGCCGACTGCCCTATGGATGAGGAATTTCTCCCTATGACCGAAAATCTCAACGAAGACTTCGACGCCCAGAACACCGTCTCCGCAGAAGCCGAGACCACCGCTCCCGCCGAAGCCGAAGCACCGGCTGCTGCCGCTGCCCCCGTCGAGACCGCTGCAGCCGAGACTGCAGCCCCCGCCTCCACCGACGCTCCCGCCCCCAAGGTTGAGGACGAAGAAGAAGGCATCCGCTTTGCCGAGCTCGGCATCGATGGCCGCGTTCTGGCCGCACTCCAGGATGTTGGCTACGAAAAGCCGTCTCCCATCCAGGCCGCCACCATTCCGCTGCTCCTTGAGGGTCGCGACGTCGTTGGCCTGGCCCAGACCGGTACCGGCAAGACCGCAGCGTTCGCTGTTCCTGCCCTGTCCCGTCTGGCAGAACTCCATGACCTCAACGGTCCCTCCCGCAAGACCCAGGCCCTGGTCCTGGCTCCGACGCGTGAACTTGCCCTCCAGGTTGCCGAGGCCTTCACCTCCTACGCCAAGCACATCGATGACTTCACGGTTCTCCCGGTATACGGTGGCTCGGCTTACGGCCCGCAGCTTGCCGGCCTTCGCCGTGGCGCGCAGGTTGTTGTCGGTACCCCCGGCCGCGTGATCGACCACATCGCCAAGGGTTCCCTGGACCTGTCCGAACTCCAGTACCTCGTGCTGGACGAAGCTGACGAGATGCTGCGCATGGGCTTCGCCGATGACGTGGAGCAGATCTTCCAGCAGACCCCCGAGGACCGCCAGGTTGCCCTGTTCTCTGCCACCATGCCGGGCCAGATCCGCCGCATGTCCAAGCAGTACCTGAACAACCCGGCTGAGATTTCGGTGAAGTCCAAGACCACCACCGGTGCCAACACCCGCCAGCGTTACCTGCAGGTCATGGGCCCGCACAAGCTGGACGCACTCACCCGCATCCTCGAAGTTGAAGAGTTCGACGGCGTTATTGCCTTCGTGCGCACCAAGATGGCTACCGAGGACCTCGCCGACAAGCTGAAGTCCCGCGGGTTCCAGGCTGCCGCCATCAACGGCGACATTCCGCAGCAGCAGCGTGAGCGCACTGTTGACGCGCTGAAAGAAGGCCGCATCGATATCCTCGTGGCCACCGACGTCGCGGCCCGTGGCCTTGACGTTGAGCGCATCAGCCACGTGATCAACTACGACATCCCGCACGACACCGAGTCCTACGTGCACCGCATTGGACGCACGGGCCGTGCAGGCCGTTCCGGTGACGCGATCCTGTTCATGACGCCGCGAGAGAAGTACTTGCTGCGTTCCATCGAGAAGGCCACGCGCCAGCCGGTGGAGCAGATGCACCTGCCCACCGCCGAGACCGTGAACACGCTGCGCCTTGGCAAGTTCGCCGAGCGCATCACCGAGACCCTGGCGTCCGAGGATGTTGCAGCATTCCGCGACCTCATCTCCTCCTACGAGGAAGAGCACAACGTGCCGGCCTCGGAGATTGCCGCAGCCCTGGCCGTCATGGCCCAGGGTGGTCAGCCCCTCCTGGTCAAGGAACTGCCTGCAGCTCCTGAGTACCAGAAGCGTGAGCGCTCCAAGGACGGCTTCGGTTCCCGCGGCCCGACCCGTGCACTCACCGAGGGCAATGCAACCTACCGGATCGCCGTCGGACGCCGTCAGCGCGTCATGCCGGGTTCGATCGTTGGCGCTATTGCCAACGAGGGCGGCATTTCCTCCGCACAGATCGGTGGCATCGACATCCGCTCGGACCACTCCCTGGTGGAGCTCCCGGCAGACCTTAGCCCCGAGCAGCTGCGCGCACTGTCCCGCACCCGCATTGGTGGCGAACTGATCCACCTTGAGCTGGACAACGGCCGCAGGCCCAACAGCGAACGTGGCGGCTCCGGCGGTGGACGTGGTGGCTACGGCGACCGCGAAAACCGTGGTGGCGGCAACTTCAAGGGCAACGGCGGCTTCAAGAAGGACTTCCGCAAGAACGACGGCGAGCGTACCTCCGCTGACCGTGGCGGACGCTCCTACAGCGACCGTTCCGAGCGCACCGCAGGCAGCTTCGGCGACCGCGACCGCGGCCAGGCCAGCGGCTCCCGCTTCGGTGGTCACGGCGACGGCGCACGCAAGCCCCGCAGTGGCGGCGAAGGCGGACACCGCGACTTCAACCGCAAGGGCAAGTGGTAAACACGGCCCGGTGGTAATCACCGCTTGGCGGTGACCACTCAGTAGTTCCCTCAGGGGGTCGGCTTTCGAGCCGGCCCCCTGTTGCGTTTAAGTACCGTCCCGGGATTGTTGGCCGGGCCCGCCCTTGTACGCCGGCTGTTTCGAACGAGACCGGGTTACGGTGCGCGGGATCCAGCCGTACCATCGCTTCATGGGATTGCTCGAGAACGTGAAGAAAGCCCTTGGCATCGGCGATAAGGATCAAGGCGACAAGGATCACGCCGAAGAGGAGCACAGTGCCCCAGCCGTTCCCGACGTAGCGGGCGAGCAGGCGGCCAGGGAGCCGGAGGCAGGCACCGACGGCGCCAGGCAGCCGCAGGAAGCCCAGGAGGGCGCCCCTGAGGGCTCCGCTGGGTTCTCCCAGGGTGCCGGCAGGATCACCGAGGTGGTGGTGGAGCACGGGGACACCATGAGTGGGATTGCGGCCCAGTTTGGCGTGGACCTTGGCGCCCTGATTGCAAGCAACGCGGACACCGTGCCAAATCCCGATTTTCTCTACCCCGGCCAGGTGCTTCGCTTGCCCTGATCTTCTCCATTCGGAGATCAACTCCGGGGCACTTTTGCAAATTGTGTCGCGGCGGTTTTTCCGCGTCGTTTCGCCGATTTGTAGCTTCTGAAAACGTCCGGTAGAGTATTTACTCGTTGCCCCCCTAGCTCAGTGGTAGAGCGCGTTCTTGGTAAGAACGAGGTCACCGGATCGATTCCGGTGGGGGGCTCTGAATGAGGGCCTGTGTCAGGGCGGTTTTGACCGGCTTGACACAGGTTTTTCTCATTCGTGGCGGTGTAGCTCAGTTGGTTAGAGCGCACGACTCATAATCGTGAGGTCGGGAGATCGAGCCTCCCCACCGCTACAGAGCAAGACCCCGCAGAATTCACCTGCGGGGTCTTTTTTCATTTCCTGGGACAGAATGGGTCCATGAGCCGAATCGCAATCATTGGCGGCCACGGCAAAGTGGCCCTGCATCTGTCCAAAATCCTCAGTGGCGAAGGTCACGATGTCACGTCCTTCATCCGAAATCCCGACCATGTGTCCGATGTCACGGAAACGGGAGCCTCTGCTGAGGTGCTGGATGTGGAGAACTCGACGACGGCGGAACTCGCCCAAGCGCTCAGCGGCCACGATGCCGTGGTCTGGTCGGCCGGAGCTGGAGGGGGCAACCCGGACAGGACCTATGCGGTGGACCGGGACGCCGCGATCCGCTCCATGGATGCTGCAGGGCAAGCCGGTGTCTCCCGTTACGTGATGGTCTCGTATCTCGGCGCCGCCAAGGACCACGGCGTGCCACCGGACAATCCATTCTTCGCGTACGCGGAGGCCAAGGCTGCCGCCGACGATTACCTGCGGAGCACAGACCTGGACTGGACTGTCCTGGGCCCGGGCACACTGACTGATGAGCCGGCCACAGGGTTGATCGAAACGGACCCCCGCAACACAGCAGACGGGACCCGGACTTCACGGGCGAACGTGGCGCTGGTGGCCGCTGCCGTCCTGGAACTACCGGGGACGGCCCACCGGACGATCCCCTTCAAGGACGGCACCGAAGACGTGGTGGACGCCCTGACCAAGGACTGACAGCTCCTGACCGGGGGATGGCCCGGGATATGTTGGTAGGGAACTTTTTCGGCATTGCCGGGAAGGGCCGTACAACATCTGGGGAAGCAGGGTTATGGATCAGTTGGCGCTCATTATCGGGTTGCTGCTTGCGACGGTGGTGGCTGTGGGCCTTGGCGACCGGCTGCGCCTTCCTTATCCGGTGCTGATGCTGCTGCTCGCTGTAGCACTGACGTTCATTCCGGGCTTTCCCGAGTTTGAGATCTCGCCGGACCTGATCCTGCCGATCTTCCTCCCGCCACTGCTGTTCGCCACGGCGCAGAAGAGTTCCTGGGCAGTCTTCCGCGTGCGCTGGCGGACACTGCTGCTCATGGCCGTGGCCCTGGTGGTAGTGTCCACTGCCACGGTGGCCGGCGCCGCGTGGCTGATGATTCCCGGCATCGGCATACCGGCGGCCATAGCGCTGGGCGCCATGGTGGCACCCCCGGACCCTGTAGCCGTGGAATCCGTTGCCGGACGCGTCCATATGCCGCGGCGGCTCATCACAGTCCTCCAAAGTGAAGGCCTGTTCAACGATGCCGCGGCAATCGTGATCTTCCAGGCCGCCGTGGCGGCAACGGTCTCAGGCAGTGACGTGGGGCCGAACGTGATACTTCAGTTCGTGGTGGGCGCGGCCTTGGCCATCCTCATCGGCATCGCGATGGGCTGGGTGACCAAGGTCATCACCAAGCTGGTTACCTCCATGGTGGCCAGAAGTGCTGTCACCCTTGTTGTGCCTTTCGCCGCATACATCCTCGCGGAAGAGCTGCACGCATCAGGCGTGGTGGCCGTCGTCGTCACCGCCTTGGAGCTGCAACGCCATACGCGACCCCAGGACGCTGCCGAACGGATCACCCGGACGGCTTTCTGGGACGTGGTGGAACTGCTCGCCACGGGGTTGGCCTTCGGCCTGGTGGGCCTCGAAATCCGTCACGTCATCCGGGATGAGGGAACGGCCATTTTCGGGATGATCGGCATGGCCGTGGTGATCTGCGTCCTGGTCTTCGTGGTGCGCTTCCTCTGGCTGGGCCTGCTCTCCCTGACTGCCCGACGGCGGCGTAACCTCCTGCCGACGTCCCCCAAGGAGGTGCTGATCCTGACGTGGTGCGGTATGCGTGGGCTGGCAACGCTGGCGTTGGCACTGGCGCTCCCCATGACTTTGCCCGATGGCAGCGATTTCCCGGCCCGGCACGAGATCCTGGTCATTGCGTGCGCCGTCCTCCTGGCCACTTTGGTCCTCCCCGGTTTGACGTTGCCGTGGCTGATGCGGGTCCTGAAGGCCACCGAGGATGGCTCGCACGAACAGGACGCAGCGCGGGTCTTGGCACGGCGTGCCCAGTCGGCGGCCGTTGCGGCGCTGAAGGAACACGACCTCATGAAGGAATTGCCTGCTGAGAAGGTGGCCTTGATTAAGGAGAAGATGCGCCGGCTTCACGCCGAGCTGCTGGATGGCACGTTGCAGAACGAGACCACGGCCGAGAAGCGCAAACGCGGGCGGGAACTGTCAATCGCCGTTCAGACGATCGCGCTGGACGCCGCCCGACAGGAAGTGGTCTCAGCGCGCAACGAGCCCGGGACCGACCCGGAGGTGGCTGACAGGGTGCTGCGGCAATTGGACCTCCGGACCATGTCGATGCCCGACTAAGTCCTGGGCGAGCCTAGGCTCTGTTCAACGACGCAGGGGAGAGGTCAAGGGCATTCGCTTCCACGTAGTCCAATGCGTGACGAACCGCTCCGAGAGACACGATGCCATCGCCCAGGGCGGAGCTGGCAAGTCGTGGGGGAGTGAAGGTGAACTCCGGCAACTGCTGTTCGATGGCGGGAATCAGGGCGTTGGCGGACGCTGCGACACCGCCCGCGATCACTACCAGTTCGGGATTCACCAGGGTGCTGATCGAGCCGATGACCCGGGCCATTCGATGTGCCAAACGGTCCAGGGCGCTTTGCGCGGCCGGGTCGCCGTCGGCTGCCGCTGCAAAGACCATCTCTGCGGTCAGGGCTGATGGGTCACCGCCACACAGGCCGCCGAGCGCCGAGGCAGCGTCGTTTTTGAGGGCTTCGCGGCCCCACAGGGCAGCGTAGTGGGCAATTCCGTAGGTGTCGCCGACGCCGTCGACGTTGTCGAGGTAGCCGAGCTCGCCGAAGCCGCCCAGTTGGCCGTGGAGCAGGCGTCCTGACTCGAGGATGCCCGAGCCCAGGCGGTCGCCGGCCAGCATGACCACCAGGTTGTCCACTCCTTGGGCTGTTCCCTGCCACCGCTCGGCGAGGGCCGCAAGGTTGGCGTCGTTTTCGAGGAGCACATGCCAGCCATGCCGTTCGGAAACTATTCGGCGCACATCGAACGAGCGCCAGAATTCCTGGACCGTGGGCACTTCGCCTTGGCGGTTGACGGGGGCAGCTACGCCGACGGATACGGCGAGGACGGAGTTGGCCGTGATGCCGGCCTTGTGCATGGCATCTGCAGCGATGCGGTCCAGGACGTCGGCCCGTTCATCGGCGGCCACGTTGTCGGTCCGGAAGGGCATGGTGACCTGGGACAGGGGGGTGCCGGCCATGTCCGCCGCAATGGTGGTGATCTTGGTGGCACCGATGTCTATGCCCAGGACGTGGGCCGCACTGTTGTCGAAGACGAAGCGGCGGGCCGGGCGGCCCTTCACGTAATCTCCGGCCACCCGTTGATTTTCCAGTTCCTGGAGCCATCCCAGCCGGACCAGTTCATCGCAGATCGAGATGACGGTGGCACGCGACAGTTCGGTGGAGGCCATCAGTTCGGTGCCTGTAACGACTCCCGCGCCGCGCATTGCCTTGAGCATTGCGCTGGCGTTAACCCGGCGGACCAGCTGCGTTGACGGTGCGGTACCGGTCAGCATGCTGCTTCCTCACTTTCCCGACCGCCTGCAGGAACTGAGACAGCGGCCTCTCTAAATTTAGTTCATAAATTTAGATCCCGACACATTTCGCCGAAAGTCTTGACGGTGTGGCGGCCGTCACCCAAGCTTAGCGATAGGTTGTAAATTTATCTCCTATCTAAACTCGGCGGGCAGGACGGATGGCCCTCAGATGGTGACGCGGCCGTTGGGGTCCGCAGGATGAAAGGACTATGGTGTCTGCACAATCGACACGCAAGAAACGCCTGGCAGCGATGGGGCTGGGGCTGGCCCTGCTGGCAGGCCTCCTCTCGGGTTGCACGGGCGAACCGGGCAAGGAAACAATCCGGTTCACGTTCAGTAAGCGTGAGGCCATCGGCTTCATGGGCAAACTCGTTGCCGACTACAACGCTTCGCAGGACAAGACGCAGGTTGTCATGGACACCTCCGGCGTCGACGTCGTCTCAGCCAGCTTCGTACGAGGCAACCCGCCGGACATTGCACTGGCCAACTACAACATGGAATCGTCCCGGTTCGTCCAGCGCGGGGTTTTGAGCGATCTTTCCGGAACCAACGCTGCCTCCCGCATCAGGGAAGACCTCCAGCCGTTGATGGACCAGTACGGCAAGTACCCAGGGCGTACCAGTGCCCTTCCCTATTCGGTGATGGCGTCCTCCGTGATCTACAACAAGGACATCTTCGCTGCGAACAACATTGAGGTCCCGACAACCTGGAGCCAGCTGATCGCCGCCTGCGAGAAATTGAAAGCCGCTGGCGTGACGCCGTTCTACGCCACGTGGAAGGACGACTGGACCATCGCGCAGGGATGGTTCGACTACTCCGTTGGCGGTCAAGTGGACACCCTTGACTTCTTCAAGAAGCTCGCCGATGAAGGAACGGGCGTCGGTCCGGATTCCTCGGTGTCGTTCCAGAAAGACTTCGACCAGCCGGTTTCCAGGATGCTGCAGTTGACCAAGAACTACGTCAATAAGGATGCGGCGAGCCGGGCCTATGGCGACGGAAACCTGGCCTTTTCACAAGGCAAGGCGGCCATGTACCTGCAGGGGCCTTGGGCATTCAGCGAAGTGGCCAAGACCGCACCGGACCTCAAGCTCGGGACTTTCCCGTTGCCGATGACCGAGAATCCGGAGGACCTGCGCGTCCGCGTCAACGTGGACCTCGCCGCGTGGATTCCTGAGGCGTCCAAGCACAAGGACGCCGCACGTGACTTCCTTGAGTATCTGTACAAGCCGGAAGTGATGGACGCCTATAACAAGTCCCAGCTCGGTTTTACCCCAACCAAGGACTCCACGGTGGTCCCGGACCCGCGGATCGCGGGCATGGCCGGGTACTACGAGCAGGGAAAGGTCTATCAGGGCCCCTCGGTCCTGGTGCCAAAGACCATCCCGATCATGAACTACACCCAGGCGCTCGTCTTCGGCGCGGGACCTGAATCCACCCTCCGCACCCTCGACGCAGATTGGGCGCGCCTGGCGTTTCGCCAGTAGCGCCGGACCCTGGAGCCAAGAAATGTCAATCCTCACCAACAAAACCACCTCCGGCAGGGGCCTTCCCCGGCAACGCGCCAAGCGTCCCGTCGAACCGATCTTCTACCTCTTCCTTCTGCCCAGCCTTCTCTTGTTCACCCTTGCCATCACCGTCCCGGCCATCATCGGTATCTTCTTCAGCTTCACGGATTCCATTGGCATCGGTGACTGGAAGTTCGTTGGCCTCACCAACTATGTTGCAATCTTTGGTGATCCTGCGATCCTGCAGAGCTACCTTTTCACCTTCGGTTTCTCGCTGGTTACGGTAATCGCCGTCAACGTCGTGGCCTTCCTCCTGGCAGTGGGCCTGACCTCGCGTATCCGGATGAAGTCTGCGCTGCGCACCGTCTTCGTCATCCCCATGGTGGTTTCCGGCATCATCATCGCCTACGTCTTCAACTTCCTGTTTTCCAACTCGCTGCCCGCGGCCGGGGCGGCAGCAGGGATTCCATGGCTGGAAAGCAGCCTGCTGGCCAACCCGGACCTGGCATGGATTGCCATCGTGCTGGTGACCGCGTGGCAGGCAGTTCCCGGCGCCCTGCTCATCTACATCGCGGGCCTGGTCGCTGTTCCCGGGGATGTTTATGAGGCAGCGGACATCGACGGCGCCAGCAAGTTCCAGCAGCTCGTCAAGATCACCCTCCCGCTGGTGGCCGGATACGTGGTCATCAACATCATTCTCGGGTTCAAGGGCTTCCTGAACGCCTACGACATCATTGTCGGGCTGACGAACGGCGGCCCGGGAACCTCGACCCGAAGCATCGCAATGACCGTGATCGCCGGCTTCAACGGCGGCGACTACGCCTACCAGATGGCCAACGCAACGATCTTCTTCGTTGTCGCCATCCTGATTTCCCTTGTACAGCTCTCGTTGACCCGCGGACGGAATGCCCTCTGATGACCAATCAAGCCACCATCGAAACCGAAGCCCGGCAAACCAAGCCACGCACCGCCGTCGGACGTTCCCGCTCCGCTGCGGGAGTTAAGCCGGAGCGGGCCAACTGGTCGGGGACCGCCATCCTCCTGTTGTGCGCCGTTACTGTCCTGCTTCCCCTGTACGTCACGGTTTCCATGGCGTTCAAGACCCAGGGGCAGGCAGTTGACGGCAATGCGTTCTCCTTCCCGGCGCCATTCAGCCTGGACGGCTTCGTCCAGGCCTGGACGTTGACGAACTTCCCCGTCGGCGCTGCCATGTCGCTGCTGGTCACGGCAGGCACGGTGGTGGCAACCATCATCCTGGCTGCGTTCGCGTCGTACGCGATAGTGCGTAACTGGGAGCGCAAGCTGTTCCGGTACTCGTTCTTCTACCTGCTCGCGGCCATGTTCATCCCGTTCCCTGTGGTTGCACTGCCGCAAATCCAGCTCACCGGCCGGCTGGGCCTGGACAATCCCTTCGGCGTCATCCTGCTCGCCACCATGTTCCAACTGAGCTTCAGCGTGTTGCTCTTCACCGCGTTCCTCCGTTCAATCCCCATGGAGTTGGAAGAGAGCGCCCGGATCGATGGTGCCACGACGTGGCAAACGTTCTGGAAGCTGATCTTTCCGCTGCTGGCGCCGATGAGCGCAACGGTTGGCATCTTCGCGTTCCTCTATGCCTGGAACGACTTCATGATGCCGTCCTTGATCATCTCCGATCCGGCCCTGCAGACCCTCCCGGTGCGGCAGAACCTGTTCCAGACCCAATTCAGCAACAACTACCACGTGTCCTTTGCGTCCTACCTCATGGCCATGGCACCCGCGATCGTTGCGTATCTCTTTACCCAGAGGTGGGTCATGGCGGGCGTCACGCAGGGCGCAGTCAAGGGCTGACCCACTGTTGACCTTCCCGCGTCCAGCGTTTCATACTGGTCCGGGATCTAAATTTAGAATCTAAATCAAAGGAGTTCCGTGAGCACCCCCACTACGCAGGCACACCGTACCGACGCCGGACGCATGACGGATCCGAACTGGTGGCGCCAAGCAGCGGTCTACCAGATCTATCCCCGCAGCTTCCACGACGCGAACGGGGATGGGCTGGGCGACATCAAGGGCATCACAGCCAAGGTCCCGTACTTGAAGGAACTGGGAATCGATGCCGTCTGGCTCAGCCCGTTCTATCCCTCGGCCCTGGCTGACGGCGGCTACGACGTGGATGACTACCGCAATGTAGACCCCAAGCTGGGAACCCTGGAAGACTTCGACGAGATGGCAGCAGCCCTGCACGCGGCAGGGATCAAGATCGTGGTGGACATCGTGCCCAACCACTCTTCGGACCGTCACGAATGGTTCAAGGAGGCCCTGGCATCGCCGAAAGGGTCGGCCGCCCGCGAGCGCTACATCTTCCGTGACGGCAAGGGCGAGAACGGTGAGCTTCCTCCCTCCGACTGGGATTCCGTCTTTGGCGGTCCCATCTGGGAGCGCATCACCGAGCCGGACGGCACTCCCGGGCAGTGGTACATGCACATCTTCGCCAAGGAACAGCCGGACTTTAACTGGGAGAACCCGGAAATCCGCGAAGACTTCCTCAAGACCCTGCGTTTCTGGTCGGACCGTGGTGTGGACGGCTTCCGCATCGATGTTGCCCACGGCATGGCCAAGGACCTGTCCGAGCCGATGCCCATGAAGGCAGACCTGCTGAAGAAGGCGCACGGAACCGACGGTTTCACCGACGGCTCCCACCCCTTCTGGGACCGTGACGAGGTGCACGAGGTCTACGCCGAGTGGCGCAAGCTCTTCAACGAATACAACCCGCCGCGGACAGCCGTTGCCGAGGCATGGGTCCACGAGTCCCGCCGGGCCCGGTACGCCAGCCCTGAGGGACTGGGCCAGGCCTTCAACTTCGACCTGCTCCAGTCCGACTTTGACGCCGCATCGTTCAGGAAGATCATCACGGACAACCTGGTCCACGCCAAGGAATCCGGCGCATCTTCAACGTGGGTCTTCTCCAACCACGACGTCGTCCGCCACGCCACCCGTTACGGGCTGCCGAAGGGCGGCTCAGTGGCACAGGGAACCAACGCCGCGCAGGACATCACCGGCAGCGAACCCAAGGGCCAGGACGGCAAGGGCTGGCTTCTGGCCGGCGCGCCGGCTGAGGAGCTCGACGTCGAACTTGGCTTGCGTCGCGCCCGCGCCGCAACGCTGTTGTTGCTTGCGCTGCCGGGCTCCGCGTACCTGTACCAGGGTGAAGAGCTGGGCTTGCGCGAAGTGACGGAGATTCCCGACTCCGAGCGTCAGGACCCGTCCTTCTTCCGCAACCCGGGAGTGGAGATCGGCCGTGATGGGTGCCGTGTCCCGCTGCCGTGGACAGCGCAGGGCCCGTCGTTCGGTTTCGGGTCCGGCGGCGCGCACCTCCCGCAGCCTGCGTGGTTTGCGGAGTACGCGGTGGCCAAGCAGGACGGCGTTGAGGGTTCCACGCTTGAGCTGTACCGGAAGGCGCTGCACCTGCGAAGCGAACTCCAGGCCGATGAGGAACTCGAATGGGTGGAGACCGGCAACCCGGATGTGCTGCACTTCAGCCGTCCCGGAGGGTGGCACACGCTGACCAACTTCGGCAGTGAGCCCGTTGATCTTCCTGAGGGCGAGGTTGTGGTCTCCAGCGGACCATTGGAAGAGGGCAAACTGCCGTCGAACACCACTGCCTGGGTTGTCAGCAAGGCGTAGGGGAGTACTGACGCTATGGCGAACGGGCGTGGACGCCTTATATACGGCTGCATGGGACTTGGCGGATCGTGGGACGGTACGTCCTACGGAGCTGCGGAAATCGACCAGGCCGCTGCAGTGATTGACGCCGCGCGCGGGATCGGTGTTGAGCTGTTCGATCATGCGGACATCTACCGCAGCGGCAAGTCCGAGGCAGTTTTTGGGGAGGTCCTCGCCCGTTCGCAGGGCCTGCGCGAAAACATCCAGTTGCAGACCAAGTGCGGGATCAGGCTGGGGGAGCGGGGGTTGGATACGCACTACGACCTCAGCCGGGAAGCCATCCTTGAACGGGTCAACGGGAGTCTGAAACGTCTTCAAACGGATTACGTGGACCTGTTGCTCCTGCACCGGCCGGATCCCCTGATGGACCCGCATGAGGTGGCGGCCGCCGTCGGGCAGTTGATGGCAGAAGGAAAGGTGCGGCAGTTGGGGGTGTCCAACATGTCCGGCGCGCAGATTGCCTTCCTCCAGGACGAGTTGGAGACACCCATCGTGGCCAACCAGTTGGAAATGAGCCTGCTGCGGCGGGACTGGGTGGAGAGCACCGTGCTGGTGAACCATCCGGAAGGCCGGGGCTACAGCTTTCCGCACGGGACCGTCGAGTACTGCGTGGCTAATGGGGTGGAACTTCAGGCGTACGGGTCCCTGGCCCAAGGCCGTTTTACGGGGGCGCAGTCTGCAGAGCTTTCGCCGGCCGAATCGGCAACTGCAGACAAGCTTGCACAGTTGGCGGCCGGGAAGAACACCACGCCCGAATCAGTGCTGCTGGGCTGGCTGATGAAGCACCCGGCCGGGATCTCGCCTGTTGTAGGGACCACTAACCCCGCGCGTATTCGCGCATGCGCTGATGCCGCCTCTGTGGCCGCCGGCATGTCCCGTGCCGAGTGGTACGGACTATGGATATCGGCGAGGGGAAGCAACATCCCGTAACGCTGGTTTTAACCCAACTGAGCCGCAGCTGTGTGCGTGATGACCTCTCAAAACGCGCTCAGCTGCGACTCAGTTGGGTGCTTACAGCAACACATGGCTACGAGACGGGGCTGGCCGGAGCCACCACGGAGTACGTGCTGGAGTCACCCTGGATCGCCTGGCTTGGCTTTCCGTCGATGCCTACGGGGATGTCGCCGGCGATGGTCACTCGGTTGAGCTTGCGCGGCTGGCCATCGTAGTTGTCCGGTGCGTAGTGCTGGGTGATGCGGTTGTCGAACAAAACCACCTGGTTGGGCTCCCAGTTCACGCGGACCACATTCTCCGGTCGCGTCACATACGCCTGAAGCAGGCGGATGATGTCCTTGGACTCCGTGTTGGACAGGCCCACGATGCGAAGCCGCTGCGCGAAGCCCCCAATGAACAATCCGCGCTCGCCGGTCAATGGGTGGACCCGCACCACGGGGTGGGCGGTCTCGAACTTCAGCCGGGTGAACTCCTTGCGACGTTCCTCGGCGTTGGAGTGCTCCAGGTTCTTGGGCACCGAGTAGTCGTAGTCATTGGTGTGGATGGCCCACAGGCTGTCCGCGAAGGTGCGCAGTTCCTCGGGCAGGTCCTGGTAAGCCCCGCCCGAGGAGGCAATCAGCGTCTCTCCGCCGTAGGCCGGAAGGTCGATGCTGCGCAGGGTGGATGCCTGCGGCGGGTTCACCACGAACGTGACGTCCGTGTGCCAGTTGTTGGCCGAGCCGTTTTCGCTGTCGACGGGCAGGACGTTCTCTTCCCCTTCCACTGAAGCCACGGTCGGGTGGGCCTTGGTCAGTGGTCCGAAGTGTGAAGCAAACTTCACCTGGGCCTCATCCGTGAGGATGTTGGCCTCGCGGAACACCAGCGCCTTGTGCTCGTTGAGGGCTGCCCTGATCTGCGCCACGGTTTCCTCGCTGAGGTCTCCGCTGATGTCCAGCCCACGGATTTCGGCACCGATGCGGGAGCCGAGCTTGGCGAACTCGAGTTTGGTTTCGGTAATGACGGTCATTGTTTTTCCTTTTCGTTTCTGTGATGTGTGTGGCTGGGTCGCCACGGGTAAAAATTCAGGAGGCTGCAGAACCGACGGCGGTCCGCCACCGGGAGAAGTGCCGTTCCAGGGCCACCAGCAGGAAGTTCACACCGAGGCCCAGCAAGGACACCGTGAGGATGCCCGCGTACATGTCCGGGATCAGGAAGCTGCTCTGCGCATTGACAATCAGGTAGCCCAGGCCAGCCTTCGCGCCCACCATTTCGGCCGCGATCAACACCAGGATGGATGCGGTACCGGCCATGCGGATGCCCGTGAAGATCGTGGGCACCGCGGAGGGCAGGATGACTTTCTGGAAGAGCCGGAAGCTGTTGAGTCCCAAGGAACGCGCTGCCCTGATCAGGAGCGGATCCACGGTCTTCACCCCAGCGATGGTGTTCAGCAGCACCGGGAAGAAGGCCGCGTAGGCCACGATGCTGATCTTGGATTCCTCGCCGATGCCCAGCAACAGCGTGAACACAGGCAGGAGCGCCAGGGCCGCCGTGTTGCGGAACAGCTCCAAGAGCGGGTTCAGGACCGAGTTCAGCCGCCCGTACCAGGCAATGAGCAAACCCAGCGAGACACCCGCGACCAGCGCGGCACCGAAGCCCGCAACGGAGCGCGTGAGGCTGGCCGCGATGTGGCCCTGGATGGTGCCGGACTCAAAAAGCTTGCCCCAGGCCAGGAGCACTTCGTGCAGCGGCGGCAGGAACACCCGGGTGGAGGGACTCGCCAAGTACGTGGGCCCCAACTCCCACAGCGCCAGGAACGCCAGGACCGCCGCGGACTTCCACACGGCTGAACCAAGCACCGCGGCGACACGACGCACTATGCCGGGTGCCGACGTCGTACCCTCTCCGGCGGCTGCCCTCACGGAAGGTTCGACGGCGGTGCGTGCGTCAGCCGCGGAGGCTGCGGTTTCTGGATGTGCCAACGTGGTGGTCATCAGGCCGCGCTCCTTTCAATAGTGGTGGTCACAGGTTCGTCCGGTGCGCTGCCATCCGGGAGGATCTTGCGGTGCCCGGCGTCCTGTGCCCGGCGGACTTCGTCGTGCAGCAGGGTCCAGACCTGGTGCCGGTGCTCAACAAAGGCAGGGTTGGAACGGATGTCTTCGTCGCCTTCACGGTCCGGGATGTCGATGTCCACGATCTCCTTGAGCCGCCCCGGTCGCGCGCTCAGCACGGCAACGCGCTCGCCGAGGTAAACGGCCTCGTCGATGCCGTGGGTGATGAACACGATCGTTTTGCCCGTGGCCTTCCAGATCCGGAGCAGTTCGTCCTGCAACTGTTCACGGGTCTGGGCATCCAGTGCGGCGAACGGCTCATCCATGAGGAGCACGTCCGGCTCATAGGCCAGGCTGCGGGCGATGGCAACCCGCTGCTTCATTCCGCCGGAGAGTTCATGCGGGTAGCGGTCCTCGAAGCCGGCAAGGCCTACCAACGCCAAGTACTCCTTGGCTTTTGCCGCACGTTCCCGGCGATTCAGCTTCTTCCCGTCGGGACCCACCCCTTCGAGGCCGATCGACACATTGGCTGACGCCGTCCGCCACGGAAACAAGGCGTACTGCTGGAACACCACGGCCCTGTCCTTGCCCGGACCGGTAACCGGTTTGCCGTCGACCAGCACTTCTCCTGACGTCGGGGTGGACAATCCGGCGAGGAGGTCCAGCAGGGTGGTCTTGCCGGAGCCGCTTGGTCCCACCAGGGTGAGGAATTCGCCGTCGCGGACATCGAGGCTGAGCCCATCGATGGCGGTCAACCGGGTGGCCGCAGCAGTCTTGGTGGCGCGGACCGTGAATTCCTTGGTGACGTTGCGCAAGCTGATTTTCGCCGTCATGGCTATCCCTTCTTCGCGAGGTCGTTGAAGTCGTTGGTGTAGTACTTGGACGGCGCCAGGTCGCCCTTGAGGATGCCCGAGGACTTGAGCCAGGCCTCCCAGCGGGTGAAGTCCTCGTCCTTGATCACGCCTGCATCCGGAACGCCCGGGCTCTTCCAGAACTTCAGGTTGGCTGTGCTTTCGTTACGGCCGCGGCTCTCGATGATCTTGGTGAAGCGGGCGATCACTTCTGCGCGCGGCGTTTCCGTTGCCCACTTGATGGCCTTGGCCACGCCTGTGGTGAAGGTACGGGTGGTGTTGGGGTTCTTCTCGATGAAGTCGTTGCGGAGCACGATCTGCCCGCCGGCAAACGATCCAAACAATTGGACATCGCTGAAGAGGGACCGCAGTCCGCCTGCTTCGACGGCATGGTCCTGCAGGATCCCGCCGAGCGTTCCGGCATCGACCTGGCCGCGGCGGATCGCTTCCTCGGTGTCGTTCGGTGCCAGCGGGACAAGCTGGACCTGCTTGATTTCATCCTGGCTTAGTCCGTTCTTGGTCAGCCACGTGTTGATGACTGCCTCATGGTGGGCGCCGAGGGTGTTGACTGCAATCTTCTTGCCGATCAGGTCCTTCGGGCCTTTGATGTCGCTGTCTGCCTTGACGTAGTAGCCGCTGAAGTTCTTGTCGTCAGAGCCGTAGTAGTTCACGACGCCCTTCACGGGCGCTCCAGCCTCGATCAGTTTGACTACCGCGCCGGAGAAGGCGCCGCCGAAGTCGGTCTGGTTGGTTGCTGCCGACTGGATGTCCTGCGGGCCGCTGGTGGTGTTGCCCACCCAGTTCAGTTTCAGGTCGCCCAGGTAGCCCAGGTCCGCTGCGAGTTCGGGGAAGGTCACGTTGTTCGCTGAGCCCTGGTAGCGGAGTTCCTTGACCTCGTTGCCTGCTTGGTTGGCTTGTCCGGCTTCGGCTGCACCGCCGCAGCCGGATACCGTCAGCGCTAGTACGACGGCGGCCGCGACGCTCAGGAGGGGCAGATGCAGTTTCATGGGAGCTACTTTCAGATGATGGGGGTGTTGGGTGGTCGGCCGATGCAGGAGTTTGGAAACCCGTGCAACGGCTTGGGAACGATGAAAGCCCATTTCGACGGTGGCTGGAAAGTGCCGCGGTAACGCCCGGAAACGCAGCGAAACAGCCCGACACGGGAAGAAATCGCGGGCAATTCCCGGCAACCGGGGGACACAAGACGCTGCGTTGAGCCCTGTGAACAACAACGTCCGGTGGGCGTCGTGTGACTGGCGGGTACCGCCGTCGGGCGTTCATACTGCCGGACCCCACAGTCATATGGGGTTTAGTTCGTATTGATCCTCACAACCGGGCGAAATTCTTCGCCTTGCGGCGCGCGGGACGGATACGGTAGATACATGACGTCTAGCATCGCCGCCGAGTCCATTCGGCCTACCCGCAATATTCCTGCCGATATCGCCCGTTCCTGGCTTCTTGTCAATGCCATGAAAACGGAGCTTTTTGAAGAATCTGCGGGTTCGCGGGCAGACGCGATCATCCTCGACATTGAAGACGCCGTAGACCCCTCCCAGAAGGATGCCGCCCGCGAGAACGTGGTGAACTGGCTGACCGCAGGTGGACAGGCATGGGTCCGGATCAACGACGCCACCAGCCCGTTCTGGGCCGACGACCTTGCCGGCCTGCGTGGCACGCCCGGACTTCTGGGTGTCATGCTCGCCAAGACCGAGTCCGCTGACCAGGTCACCGAGTCGTACCACCGCATGGATGGCAAGACCCCCGTTGTGGCCCTGGTTGAATCGGCCCTCGGCATCGAGGAAGCCAACCACATCGCCCGTGCGCAGGGCGCTTTCCGCCTCGCCTTCGGTTCCGGCGACTTCCGCCGCGACACCGGCATGGCGGCCACGCCCGAGGCCATGGCCTACCCGCGCGCCAAGCTGGTTGTCGCCAGCCGCGTCGGTAACCTGCCGGGCCCCATCGACGGACCCACCGTGGGAACCAACCACCCGATCCTGCGCGAGCAGACCGGCATCACCGTGACCATGGGCATGACCGGCAAGCTGTGCCTGGCCATTGACCAGACAACGGTCATCAACGAAGTCATCAGCCCCACCCCGTCGGACGTCGCCTGGGCCACGGACTTCATGAACGACTTCGAAGCCAACGGCCGTGTCATCCGCGACGGTTCCGACCTTCCGCGTTTGGGCCGTGCCGAGAAGATCATGAAGCTCGCAGTGGCTTTCGGAGTCCAGCCTTCCCTGTAGGGATGCTGGTCCACGGAGTCTCATGGGACTCTTCCGTCCCTGCGTTGAGGCTGTTGTCGCCGCAGGCGGAATTTACTGATGTTGCGTTGGCCCGGGGTACGTCCCTGGGCCTTCGCGTTGCCCCCGGTTTGTGGTGCCTTGGCCATACAAAGGTCCACGGACCCGGAGACCGGACGTATGTTCCCTGCCCCAGTGGTGCCCCGGCGGAGCGGGGCAAGCAGTGCGGTGCGTGCTTTGCGCGCGACGAGCCGCGGTTGATGCATGACTTCCACCGCGGTGGCTCCGTACCGTCAGGGCTGAGGGCCTACCTCATGCAACCGCACTGGCTCTACGTGGCCACCTTCGCGAACGGCGCAAGCAAGGTCGGGACAGCTTCAGCGCCACGCAAGTGGAACCGCCTTGCTGAACAGGGCGCCGTGCATGCCTCCTACGTGGCGCACGCGGAAGACGGCCGCATTGTCCGTGTCCTGGAGGACCTGATAACCCGCGAACTCGGCCTCGTCCAGCAGGTCCGCTCGGCGGCAAAGGTGACCGGCCTGGTGGAGCCGCGTTCCGGCGTCGAGCTTGCCGCTGGGAACCGCCGGCATGCCGGGCGCGTGCGGGAACTGTTGGGCGGCCTGGCCATGACCGGTTACACGGTGGTGGAGGAAGAGTGGGAGAGGCCTGCGCTGGCGGACACCCTCTGCGCCGCGCACACCGGCCTTCGCCACCGTTATCCGGCAACGTTCGACGGCGGTGGGCACGGTGTGCGGGTCCGCTCGCTGAGCGGAGCAATCGCCTTGGTTGGCCTCCCCGATGCTTCGGGAAACGAGGTGGAGGGCAGTTTCGTGGCAGACCTTGGTGCCTTGAAGGGCCGCAAAGTGGAGTTCGGCCCGCACACCACCGAGATCCCGGCCCTGCAGGACTCCCTCTTCTAACCCCCTCCCGTTGTGGGGCCTGTTGTGCGGGGTATTTCGTGGTCGTGGGGCGCAGAGTGGGCCCCGCAACGCAACCCCTTCAACGCGCGCCGGTAGACTTGGACGGTGCTTGAACAATTCTGGGCCACCGCCCCTATGTCCTACAAAGTGCTGGTCTTTGGCGCCATGGGCCTGATCGCCGTCGGAATTATCCTGAGCATTGTGGGCAACACGTCCGGCAACCAGGGACTGGCATTGGCATCGCTTCCGCTGATCGGCGTCGGCCTGCTCCTGCACGTTGCGGGGCTCGTGGTCCGCGGCCAGAAAATCCGCAAGGACTACAGGAAGTAAACCAACCCTTCGGGCCGATAGGGTTGGATCATGAGTATCAATCCGGACTTGCAGGGCCGAAGCTACCCTGCCGCAGAGGTATACGACGTCGGGCGCGAAAAGATTCGCGAGTTCGCCCAGGCCGTGAAGGCAACCAACCCCGCGCACTTTGACGTGGAGGCGGCCAAAGCCCTCGGACACAGCGACCTCGTAGCCCCGCCAACGTTCGCCATCATCGTCGCCCAGCGCGCAGACGCGCAGCTTGTCCAGGACCCAGAGTCCGGCATCGACTTTTCCCGCGTGGTCCACGCCGACCAGCGGTTTACGCACCACCGCGCCATTGTTGCCGGTGACCGTCTCGTGGCCGAACTGCATGTCGACGGCGTCCGGGCCATGGGTGGTGGGGCCATGATCACCACACGCTCCGAAATTTCCACCGAAGCGGGCGAAAAGGTCGCCACCACCACCTCATCCATCCTGGTCCGCGGAGAGGGACAGTAACCATGAGCCTCACATTCGAAGAACTTGCTGTTGGCCAGGAAATCGGTACCCGCAGCATCGACGTCACCCGCCAGGACCTGGTCAAGTACGCGGGGGCCTCGGGCGACTTCAACCCGATCCACTGGAACGAAGCCTTCGCTACCTCGGTTGAACTGCCCGGAGTTATTGCGCACGGCATGTTCACCATGGGAGCCGCAGTGCAGCTGGTGAGTGACTGGGCGGGCGACCCGGCCGCCGTCGTCGATTACCAGACCCGCTTCACCAAACCAGTCCTGGTCACGGACACCACCGGCACGGACGAACCCGGCGCTGTCATCGATGTCACCGGTGTGGTGGGAGCCCTCGACGCCGACGCCCACACCGCCCGTATCGACCTCACTGTCGTCGCCGGCGGACAGAAAGTCCTCATGAAGTCGCAGGCGGTCGTGAAGGTCTCTTGAATCAACCGAACCCTTCCCCGCAACGCGCCACTGCGACCCAGATGCTCCAGTGGCGCGTCGCTGTCCTGACGTCCTATGCGGCCAGCGGCGTTGCGTTCGCCACGTGGGTGTCGCGGCTCCCGGCGATCCGTGACGGACTGAACCTGACCCCCGGCGGCATCGGGCTTCTGCTCATGTGCATGACCGTGGCGTCGTTCATTTCGATCTCCGCATCCGGGCTCATCGTGCTGCGGCTCGGGCCCAAACTCACCAGCTGGATTGGAAGCTGCATGGTGGGGGCAGGCCTGGTCACGGTTGGCGTCGGGGCGTCCATCGCGGCGAACCCTGTGGTTGTTGCCACGGGTTTGGTGGTACTGGGCCTTGGCACTGCCAGCTGGAACACGGCGTCGAACGTCGAAGGCGCAGCTATGGAGCGGGCACTGGGACGGCACGTCATGCCGCACCTCCACGGCGCATTCAGCCTCGGTACTGTCGCGGCTGCGGGGTTTGGTGCCTGGGCCGCCGCCGTGCACCTGGCCGTGTTCTGGCATTTCCTCATCGCGGGAGTCGTGGTGGCTGGCTCCGTGGTGACCGCAGGCTTCTTCTTCCGGGCCGAGAAGACTGCGGCGCCGGCCCGTGCTCCGCGTCCGGAGGAAACCGATACCTTCCAGGACCCCTCTACTGGACCGTTGCCCATTATTACGGCGGAAACCGGGACCGCCGCTGCGCCACTGGACAACAAACGGCTCGTGGCCCTGGCTTGGCGTGACCGTCGAACGCTGCTGATCGGCGTACTGGTCCTCGGCCTGGCATTGGCCGAAGGGGCTGCTGGAGACTGGGTGGCTTTGGCGTTGTCCGACGGCTACGGCCAATCGGACGCAGCAGGAGCGGTTGGCTACGGCCTGTTCGTGACGTTCATGACCATTGGACGCTTCGCCGGCACCGTCATCCTTGACCGGTTTGGGCGGGTAGTGGTGATGCGCTGGTGCTCGGCCACCGCCGTCGTGGGTTTGGCGCTTTTTGTCTTTTCGCCCGTGCCTTGGCTTGCTTTCGTGGCGCTGGCTGTGTGGGGCCTCGGTGCCTCGCTGGGGTTCCCGGTGGGAATGTCCGCCGCAGCTGATGACCCCGTGCACGCTGCCGCCCGCGTTTCCGTCGTCTCCACCATTGGCTACGGTGCGTTTCTGTGCGGACCGCCACTCCTGGGCCTGCTGGCCGAACACTTTGGCATCCTCCACTCCCTGCTTGCACCTCTTGTGATGCTGGTTGTCAGCTTCTTCCTGGCCCCCCTCGCCGGGCAAACCACAAGGAAGTCCATGGAGCCCAACGAAGCCCGTTAGGCTTGATTGGTGACCCAGACGCTGCTTTCCGAATTGACCACCGCCGCTGTTGGCGGCCCCGCAGGAAACTTTGTGGAGGCCCGCACCGAGGCTGAAATCATCGACGCCGTACGGTCGGCTGACGCTGCAGGCGAAAAACTCCTCATCATCGGCGGCGGATCCAACCTTCTGATCTCGGACGAAGGCTACCCCGGCACAGTCCTTAAGATCGCATCCGAAGGGTTCACAGTGAACTCCGAGGACAGCTGCGGAGGCGTGTCGGTGGTGGTACAGGCCGGCCACAACTGGGACGCCCTGGTCCAACACGCCGTCCTGCACGCATGGTCCGGCCTGGAAGCGCTGTCCGGCATTCCGGGTGCCACAGGAGCTACGCCCGTGCAGAACGTGGGAGCTTACGGCGCTGACGTATCGCAAACCATTGCGGCCGTGCGGACCTGGGACCGTGAACGCAACGCTGTGCAGACCTTCACCAACTCCGAGCTCAAGTTCGGATACCGCGACTCCATCCTCAAGCAGACCACGGTGGAGGGCTCGCCGCGCTACGTGGTCCTGACCGTCGAGTTCCAGTTGCCGCTGGGTCGGATGAGTGCCCCTATCCGGTACGCCGAGCTGGCCCGGGTGCTGGGCGTGGAGGCAGGCAAGCGCGCCTACTCCAACGATGTCCGCCGTGAAGTCCTTCGGCTCCGGGCTTCCAAGGGAATGGTCCTGGACGCAGAGGACCGGGATACCTACTCCACCGGCTCATTCTTCACCAACCCGATTGTGCCCGCAGAGCGCGCCGCGGGGCTGCCAGCGAACGCACCGCAATACCCCGCCGGAACGGATGGACTGGTGAAGCTCTCCGCCGCCTGGCTCATCGACCAAGCCGGGTTCGGGAAGGGCTTCGGGCTTGAAGAGGGCAGTGTTTCCGGGGGCCGGGCGTCCCTGTCCACCAAGCACACGTTGGCCATCACCAACCGTGGTTCAGCCTCAGCTGCGGACATGGTGGCGATCGCGCGCGAGGTGCGTGCCGGCGTCGTCGAGCGTTTTGGTATTGAGCTGCACCCGGAGCCGCTGTTGATCGGTGTGTCCCTCTAAGACGCGTTCGCTGGGGGGCTCCCGGGGATCTTGCCCCTCGGCGGTCCTAGCGTGTTCGCCGCTCGGCGATCGGCAGGACCTTGTTGAGCAGCAGGAACGTCAACCCGCAACTGATGGAGCCCAGAAGGAATATCTGGCTAAAGGCGATGCTCTGGGGCGAGGGACCACTCGGCATGAACAGCCCGGCTGCAGCGAAGCCCACCAAGCCCAGGAGCATGACAACTGACCCGAGCAGGAAGCTGCGGACTTGGGCGGCCGCCGCCGGGTAGAACCACGGCTCCGGGGCGTCATCATCACGATCGGACACGGGCTGGCTGGCCGCAGCTGTTCCAATGAGGAGCGCGGCCGTAGCCGTTGCGACCAGACTGACGGTTTGGATGGCCTGCATCGATGGGGAAAGGCTGACGCCGGTCCCGACGGCCACGATCAGACCGGCACCAAGTCCAACGAGCGTGCAGAACCAGCCGGCGGTAGCCAACCACCGGCTCATCGGCCGCACGAACGGAGCGAGGTCACCAAAAAGCATGAACTTATCCTAGGTTCCCCTGCTGGGTGACGGCTGGGAGGCGCGGCAAGGTTCCCTGTGCCCGCGTGCGCTCTTAGGATGAAGCATGCCTACACCGCTGACTCCCCGCGTCATGGGCCGGCTCCGGCTCGCCAGCCAGGGCCTTCTGGCTGGTGGCTTCCCTGGCATCGCCGATGCCGTCCGCTGGATGACGGCCATGCAGGCCCAGGACCTTGGGATGGCTTTCTGGGCTGTTGGGAAAAGGGTGCCCGGTGTTGCGGCCTCGGACGTCCGTGCAGCCCTCGATGCCGGGACGGTGGTTCGCTCCTGGCCCATGCGCGGGACCCTGCACCTGCTGGCACCCGAAGATCTGCGCTGGATCCTCGGTATCACCAGCGGCCGGCTGGCAATGGCGGTGGCGAGCCGGCACCGCGAACTGGCCATCACTTCCGACGACATCAGCCACTGCCGGGACATAGCGTACAAAACCGCCGAAGTCCTCAAGACAGGCGAGGGTGCCGCCGGGGCAACCCGCGAACAGCTGTTCACCGCTTTTGAGGAAGCCGGCCAGCCCACTACCTCCCAGCGGGGCATCCACATCCTGGGAACTTTGTGCCGCGAAGGATGGCTGGTCCAAGGACCCATGGCGGCCTCTGGCGGAAAAGCCGGCGTCCAGCAACTGTTTGTCCCCTTCGAGGACTGGATTCCGGAGTCCAGGGACCTGGGCCGTGAGGAAGGGATAGCCGAACTCCTCTTCCGGTACTTCCGGGGCCACGGTCCGGCGACCATCAAGGACTTTGCGTGGTGGAGCCAAGTGCCGCTCACCGAGGCCCGCGCTGCCTTGGCAGTTGTGCGGGACCGCTTGGTTGAGCTTCAATTCCGCGGAGCCAGCTACTGGCTGTCACCCGAAGCGGCAGCAATGCTTGACGACGGCGTTCCCGGCTCCCGCTCGCTGCTGGCACTGCCTGGGTTCGACGAATACCTTCTCGGCTACCAGGACCGAAGCCTGGTTCTCGCCCCGGAGTACGCCGAACGCGTGGTGCCGGGGAATAACGGCGTCTTCAAGCGCATCATCGTTTCCGGAGGCGAAGTGGTGGGGACCTGGGCCCGTTCGGGCTCCGGGAAGAACGCCGGGGTGGTCCCGGAACCGTTTGCAGGCGAGCTTGGTCCTGCCGCCGAGCGGGCGTTCCAGGCTCAGGGACGGGCGTACCTGAAGTTCATGGCGAGCTGAGGCCGGCCCGCTGTTCCGCTGCTGGGGGTAGGTCTGGGTGGTCCGTTGCTGGCCCGCTGTTCCGTGGTTGGCCAGCGACGTGGGAGCGGGTTGGCAACGGGTTTGGGTGGGAAGTGGTAGGGCTGGGGCACGGGGCTGGGTTGGTCCGTTGCTGGCCCGCTGATCCGTGGTTGGCCAGCGACGTGGGTGTGGGTTGGCAACGGCTCTGGCTGGGAAGTGGGAGGGCTGGGGCACTCCTCGGCGCCCCGACTCCGATGGGATGGTCGGGGTTGTCCACATACGGGAACTGACCCATGGTGGGCTATGTCCGCGCGCCCGGAGGATGGACACATGCAAACAAAGAAACTTGACCACCACATCTCGCGCCTCTGGCCCGGCACATCGGTAGCCACAACAGCAGACTTGTCCGGACTCGGCTTTAGTGATCGGGTGCTCACAACTGGCGTCCGCTCCGGGAAACTGATCAGGCTTAGGCGTGGTGCCTACGTCAGGGCCCAGGATTGGCATCGGAGAAAGCCATGGGAACAGGACCTGCTGCGTATAGAGGCGCATCATCGTGGCGCGCGAACAACCAGTGTCTACAGTCATGTCAGTGCCGCACGGTTGCACGGATGTTCCCCTTGGGACAGTGGTGCCCAGGTGCACGTGACCACACCGTTTTCCCCGTCCCAGGGGAGCTCTGGTGACGATGTTGTGGCCCACGGAGGGCCGCTGTCGGGTACTGAGATCGTCGAGGTGCTGGCCCCCTGGCAAAGGCCCATCCCGATCACCAGCCTTGAGCGCACCGTGGTGGACTGTGCACGGACCTTGGACTTTGAGCGGGCTCTGGTAATCGCGGACCAAGCTCTTCGAAAGGGTGCTGATCCGCAGGTTATGCGGAATTACCTAAGCACCGGAGCGATCACGCGGGGTGCCCGACGCTTGTGGCGGATCCTGGACGCCATGGATGGGAGGTCCGAATCAGTAGGGGAGACGCGCACACGTGCGCTTCTGGACCGGCTCGGCATCGTTGGCGCAGACCTTCAGGTAGAGGTCACGACGCCCATCGGAACCTACAGGGGAGACTTCGGCTGGAGGGACCACAAGCTCATCCTTGAGTTCGATGGTCGAGCCAAGTACTTCGACTACGCACCAACTGAGGACGTCATATTCCAGGAGCGGCGGCGGGAGAAAGCCCTTATGGCAATGGGCTGGAACGTCATTAGGATCGAGTGGGGAGACCTCAGCAGGCCCTGGGAGGTTGAGCGTCTGCTCAAAACCGCCTTGGCCAAGGCAGGAAGTCGAAAACCCGCTGTTCCGTTGCTGGGCAGCAACAGAACAGCGGGTTAGCGACGTTCGGGGCGGGCGGGTACTAGAGCTTGCCCGTCGCGATGTTGAGCATACGGCGGAGCGGCTCGGCTGCACCCCACAGGAGCTGGTCGCCCACGGTGAAGGCGCTGATGTATTCCGGGCCCATTTCGAGCTTGCGGATACGGCCCACGGGGATGTCCAGCGTGCCGGACGCAGCCACCGGGGTCAGGTCCGCCATGGAGGCTTCCTTGGTATTGGGAACAACCTTGGCCCACTCGTTGTCCTTGGCCAGAAGGTTCTCAATCTCGGTGACGGACAGGTCCTCACGCAACTTGAGCGTCAGTGCCTGCGAGTGGGAGCGCATGGCACCAATGCGGACACAGAGACCGTCCATGGCGATGTGGTCCTTGCCGGCGGTACCGTTTCCGGTGCCGAGGATCTTGTTGGTTTCTACGCCGGCTTTCCACTCTTCCTTGGATTGGCCGTTGCCGAGGTCGGCATCGATCCAGGGAATCAGGGAGCCAGCCAACGGGACGCCGAACTGGGTGGCGTCAACGCCGGTGCGCTGTGCCGCGAGGACCTTGTGGTCGATCTCCAGGATGGCGGAGGCGGGATCTTCCAGTTCACTGCTGACCTCGTTGTTGAGGGTGCCGAACTGGTTCAGGAGCTCACGCATGTGGCGGGCACCGCCACCGGAAGCGGCCTGGTACGTCATGGACGTACCCCACTCCACGAGGTTGTTCTTGAAGAGGCCGCCGAGGCCCATCAGCATGCAGGAGACCGTACAGTTTCCGCCGATGAAATCCTTCACCCCGCCGGAAAGGCCTGCGTCTATGACGTCGCGGTTGATGGGGTCCAGCACGATGATGGAGTCGTCGTTCATGCGCAGGGTGGAAGCAGCGTCGATCCAGAGGCCGTCCCAGCCACGGCTGCGGAGTTCACCATGAACCTGCTTGGTGTAGTCGCCACCTTGGGCGGTGACAATAATAGGCAGCTTGGCCAGCGTCTCAATATCGAACGCATCCTCGAGCTTGCCTGCCCCCTCAGCGAAGGAAGGGGCGGCACCTCCTGCATTCGAGGTGGAGAAAAATACCGGGTTGATGTTGGCGAAGTCGTTCTCTTCCTGCATGCGCTGCATCAGGACGGAGCCGACCATGCCACGCCAACCGACCAGTCCAACGGACGGATTAGCTGCTGTAGTCATTCACCAAGTCTAAACTTTCGGAGCGGACTGCCGCTGTTGGTTACGTCACGGGCGGGACGCACGACGACGACACCCGGCCAGGCGGCCGATCCAACCTCCACGCCCGCTTCCGGCTGGAAAGCTAGTTGCCGGCTTCATGCTCCTGAACCAGAGCAGCTTTGCGTGCCCGGACGGCGAAGAATGAGCCAAACGTGAATACCTGGGTCACGATCACCAGGATGATGATGCCCACGATCTTGTTTCCGCCCAGGATCATGGTCAGTCCCACGATGGCAGAGATCAGGGCAAAGAGCGGCAGCAGCATGTAGCCCAGCACGAACAGGGTTTCGGGTTTCTTCAGCATGCAGTCGTTCCTAGGGTTCGTTCCGGCGCCACGAGGTGAACCGGTAGTTTGTGCCATTTTTGGCGGTGAGCCAGCCTTCGGCCGGCGCCATGGTGTCAAAAGTCCAATCATCCCCGAGTTCAGGCGCAAAAGTGTCGCCATCGAAGTCGGCATCGATGATGGTGACCACTGCGAGGTTGGCGAGGTTCATGGACTGCTCGAAAATCTGCGCGCCGCCGATGATCCACACTTTTTGGCCGCCGGGCGCGAACTGGGATTCCAGCAGGGCCTCGTCAAGCGAGGAAACCACCAGTGCGCCTTCTGCTTCTGGCGTGGAGGCCCATTCAGCGTTCCGGGTCACCACGATGTTGGTGCGCCCGGGCAAGGGGCGGTACTTCGCGGGGAATGACTCCCAGGTCTTGCGTCCCATGATGACGGGGTGACCGGTGGTGAGTTGGCTGAAGTGCTTCAAATCTTCCGGCAGGTGCCATGGCATGCTGCCGTCCTTGCCGATCACGCCGGCCTTGGTTTGGGCCCAGATCATTCCGATCCCGGTCATGGCGGCAGCCGTCTCCTGGGTAAAGATGACGCCGGGGAGTTGCGCGGGAACGTCGGGGGACGGGGTGCTCATACGGCGATCGGTGCCTTGATGGTTGGGTGGTGGCGGTAGTCCACAACCTCGAAGTCATCCAGGGTGTAGTCGAAGATCGAGTCAGGTTTGCGGAGGATCTTCAGCTGCGGGTATTCGTACGGTTCGCGGCTCAGCTGCTCGGCAACTTGCTCCACGTGATTGTCGTAGATGTGGACGTCCCCACCCGTCCACACGAACTCACCGGGTTCAAGGCCCAACTGCTGCGCGACCATGAGCGTCAGCAGGGCGTACGAGGCAATGTTGAAGGGGACGCCCAGGAACGTGTCCGCCGAACGCTGGTACAGCTGGCAGGACAACTTTCCGTCGGCCACGTAGAACTGGAAGAACGCGTGGCATGGGGGCAGGGCCATGTCCTTGAGCTCGGACACGTTCCAGGCGGAAACAATGTGTCGTCGTGAATCCGGGTTGCTGGCCAGGCCCTTCATGACCTCGGATATCTGGTCGACATGTCCACCGTCAGGAGTGGGCCAGCTGCGCCACTGGACTCCGTAAACCGGCCCGAGCTCGCCGTCCTGATCCGCCCATTCGTCCCAGATGGAGACGCCCTGGTCCTGCATCCATTTCACGTTCGAGTCGCCGCGGAGGAACCACAGGAGCTCCACTGCCACGGACTTGAAGTGAACCCGTTTGGTGGTGATGAGGGGGAAGCTTTCGGCAAGATCGAACCTCAACTGACGGCCGAAGACGCTGCGCGTCCCGGTTCCGGTGCGGTCCGACTTGTGCGTGCCGTTGGCCATGACGTCGCGCAGAAGGTCTTCATAGGGGGTGGGGATACTCACGGGTCCAGCTTACTTTGCCGGGGCGGGTTGGCCATCACGGAGTTGGCATGTCGAGGGCGGGGAATAGCCTGGATAAGTCCCCGTACAGGGGTGATGGCGGTGATGACGGCGATCGCTGCCAGCACCATTCCGAGGGTAACGGCGGGGCTTGGTGCGAGCGGATAGACCCCCGGGGTGGGCACGAACAGCTGGTACCAGGCATCCCCCGAAGTCATGAGGAGAAGGGCCGATTGCCCCAGGCAGTAGGCGCTCAGCGTCCTGATGATGCGGTACATGGAGATTGCCCTCAGGGCGGCGTCCAAGCCGGTGTCGCCGTCGTCTTCGGGGATACCACGACGCCGGCGGGCAGCAAGGATAGCAGCGGCACCTGCCGCGGCGGCCAGCAAGGTCCCGGTTACGGCAGCCGGCCATGCCGCGGCAGCGAATGGTTGCCCGGCGTGGATGGCCACGACGAAGGTGAGGGACGCAACGAACAGCAGCGCGCTGGCCAACGCGAAAGACGACAGCCCGCGGGATATTAGTCGTAACGGCCACCTGACGGGTGCCTCAAGGGTTCCGTAATTTCGTCCGATGAGAATGTCTCCTCCCCAAATGGTTACCAGGAGGAGTGCTGTCACCAGCCCGAGCGCAAGGGGTGCGACCCACGAATTTTGGGGTTGGCTCAGCGCGTACATTGCAACGAAACCCGCGACTGCCGCCAGCCCTCCAAGAGTGCCGAGTGCAACGCCGATGCTGATGGTGAGCCGGGCTGCTCCGTGAGTTCCGGGGTGAGCACGGAGGGCCCATACGCTGGTGGACTGCCCTGCAGTGCAGAGCGAAGGCATGCGGGGAACCGGCCACCACAACATCACCAGCAGTACCGCCATATTGACCACGCCCAGGGCATTGAACCAGGACGATTGCCACCCGGATCCGGTTTCTGGTTGTGCCGCGAAATTCCCGGCAATGGTGGCAAGCCCGGCCGCAATGGTTGCCACCGTGCGCAGGAGCCGGTTGGCCGCGATGCGACGGAGGGTTCGGTCGTCGTCGGCGTCGAGCGCTTCCAGCTGGCGGCGGCGCCCGATCAACCACAGCAACAGCAGGGTGCCGGAGGCGAGGACCAGCAGCGCGCCTCCGAGCCACGCGGCCAGCTCCCAACCCGGAATCCTGCCGTCCTGTCCTTGACCGTAGTATCCGGTGTCGACGTCCTGGGGCTGCGGGGTAGCTGAAGGGGCAACCGGGGTGTGTCCGGGAAGGGTGGCAATCCACGCTAAGACCACGGCCGTGAAGGCGAATATCGATGTGGTGGTCCAGGCGAGCCGTCGGGGGAGGAACTCCCAGCCCGGGCGTTCGGTAAACCTGCGTTGCCCCTTGGCCGCTGGATAGCTGGACTGGCCCAGGGCATGGATGGCGAGGCAGGCGAGGATGGGCCATGCCAGGGCGGTGCCAATCTGTTCAGGAGTTGCTTGAGCAGCCGACACGGTTGGGTTTCCGGGCAGGATCCCGGCGTTCATGGCCCCTTGGAGCGAGCTGGCCATCCAGCCGATGATTCCCACCCAAAGACCATGCGAGGCCAAGGACCGGGCATCGGGCTTTGACCAGACCAGCATCCGAAGGAACAGGTACACCACGACAGCCCCGATACCCGGTCCCAGCACTGCAACCACAACAAGACCCCCAAGTCTTTGAAACGAAGTTCCTACGATTCGTCACAAAGAGCCGGGGGTCAAGTCATACGTCAGTCGTCGAAGGGTTTGACCTGCTCCACGGAGACGATCTTCCGTTCGGCACCCCGCGCTACCTGGCACACGATGACCTCGCCGGGGGCCAGGTAAGGGTCCGCGCCCGGCAGGACTGCCCTTAAAGCCGGAGGCATGTGCTGTCCCAATTGCTTCAAAGCCGTAGGCAGTGCAGGTCTGTGCGTGCACACAGCTATGGGCACCTGTTTGTCGAACAACGACTCAACAGCGGCCGCAGTCTTTTTGGGGGAGCGCTGATGGTGGTGTTCCGTGAGGGCTTCCACCAGCTTCACCTTGGCCCCACTGGCTTTGGCGTAGGGTGCGATGGTGGCGACGCACCGCACCCATGGGCTGGTGACGACGCGCTGGGGCTTCCACACGCCGAGGAGGCGCTGGACTGCCACAGCCTGCCGCTGGCCGGTTGCCGCCAGCGGCCGGTCACCTTCGGCCTTGGTCCACGAGGACCGGGGCTTTGCCTTGGCGTGGCGGATCAGGATCAAAGGCCACGTGTCCAGCTCGCCACGGACGTGCGCCTTTTGAAGGTATTCCAGTGGCTCCACATCGCTCGGGTTGCTCAGGAATGTGGCCGCCCGGTCCGGGGTGCACCACATGACGCTGTCCACCTCTTTCCCATCAGGGCGCAGCTGCGCGCCGTTGACCTTGATGGCCCAGTACCGGACCACCTTCAGCCCGGCAGCCACGTGGTAGTGGATGGGTGGGAGCGGGATGCCCAGGGTGGCCTGGAGCCCGATCTCTTCCCAGACTTCGCGTGCGGCGCATTCGGGAACCGTTTCGCCGGCGTCGAGCTTTCCTTTGGGCCAGGACCAATCGTCGTAGCGCGGCCGGTGGATCAGGAGCACCTCAAGGGCACCCTTGTTGAGCCGCCAGGGGATGCCTCCGGCCGCAACAACGGCCACCGACTCGCCAGGGTGATCTGTTTGATCGGCCACGGGGGTATCGCTGTTCAACTGCTTCTCTACCGCCGTGCCGATGCTCGCTGCCGGGAACGCGATTCCAGGAGCCATGACTGCATATCCAACAGCGGTTTGCCGTCGGCGTCCAGGTGATGGCGCGTCCAGTGCCCTTGGTTGTCCAGGTGCCAGCTCGCTGTTCCGTCGTCAACGTAGCGGCGCATCAGGTCCATGACCGTCATTGTGTCTTCCTTGCTTGCCAACTGCACCAGGGCCTCCACACGACGGTCCAGGTTGCGGTGCATCATGTCGGCCGAACCGATGTACACCACAGGCTCGCCACCGTTCCCGAAAGCGAATACGCGGGAGTGTTCCAGGAACCGGCCAAGGACGGAGCGGACGGTGATGTTCTCGCTGAGCCCCTGAACCCCTGGGCGCAACGAGCAGATACCGCGAACGACGACGTCGACCTTCACGCCAGCCTGCGAGGCGCGGTACAGGGCATCGATGATCGCTTCGTCCACCATCGAGTTGACCTTGATCTGCACCAGGCCGGGGATACCTGCACGAGCATTGCGGATCTCGGTTTCAATCCGTTCCACCAACCCGGCACGCACGGACCGGGGCGCCACCAGCAGCCTCTTGAACGTTGACTTGGGCGCGTAGCCGGAGAGCTGGTTGAACAGCTTGGACAGGTCTTCGCCGACCTGTTCGTTGGCGGTGAGCAGACCCAGGTCCTCGTAGTACCTTGCAGTGCGCGGGTGGTAGTTGCCGGTTCCGATGTGGCAGTAACGGCGCAGGCCGTCCACCTCCTGGCGGACAACCAGCGACAACTTGCAGTGCGTCTTCAGTCCGACGATGCCGTAGACCACGTGCACGCCTGCCTGTTCCAGCTTCCGTGCCCAGGAAATGTTGGCTTGCTCGTCAAAGCGGGCCTTGATCTCAACCAGGGCCAGAACCTGCTTGCCTGCCTCTGCGGCATCGATCAGGGCGTCCACGATGGGGGAGTCGCCGGACGTCCGGTACAGGGTCTGCTTGATGGCCTGCACCTTGGGGTCCGCCGCAGCCTGCTCCAGGAAGGCCTGGACCGAGGTGGAGAACGAGTCGTACGGGTGGTGCAGCAGGATGTCCCTGCGGCGCATCGCGGCAAAGACGTTCGCTGCCTTGGACGTTTCCGATTCGTTCAGGTACCGCGACGTGTGCGGCACGTGCTTGGGGTAGTGGAGGTCGGCACGATCGATGCCGCTGATCGCTGACAGCCCACGCAGGTCCAAGGGTGCCGGCACGGAGTAGACCTCGGACTCCTCGACGCCGAGCTCACGGATGAGCAGTGCCTTGATGTTCGGGTTGATGTCCGTGGTGACTTCAAGGCGCACGGGAGGACCGAAACGCCGGCGCAGCAGTTCCTTCTCCAGGGCCTGAAGGAGGTTCTCGGCGTCGTCCTCTTCAACTTCGAGGTCCTCGTTGCGGGTGACGCGGAAAGTGTGGTGCTCCAGGACTTCCATGCCGGGGAAGAGCTTGTCCAGGTGCACGGCAATAACTTCTTCGAGGGCGATGAACCGGGCCACGCGTCCGGGGATGGCGCCGGCACGCGGACCGTCCACGGAGATCAGCCGGGGGAGCTGGTCCGGAACCTTGACACGGGCAAAGAGTTCCTTCTCGCTGACCGGGTTACTGACAATGACAGCAAGGTTCAGGGAGAGCCCGGAGATGTAGGGGAACGGGTGGGCGGGGTCCACGGCCAGCGGGGTCAGGATGGGGAAGACCTTCTCCTGGAACATGGCGCTGATGCGGTGGCGGGCATTCTCATCAAGTTCATCCCAGTGCATGATGTGGATGTGCTCGTAGGCCAAGGCGGGGCGGATTTGTTCAGCGAAGACCCGCGCGTGGCGTTCCTGCAGCTTGTGGGCCTCCTCGCCGATCTGCTCCAGTACCTCGATGGGGCTCAGCCCGGCGGGGGACGGGACCGCCAGCCCGGTAGCAATACGCCGTTTGAGGCCAGCCACGCGAACCATGAAGAACTCGTCAAGGTTGGAGGCAAAAATGGAGAGGAAATTGACGCGTTCCAGCAAGTAAAGGTCCGGATCTTCGGCAAGTTCCAGGACCCGGGAGTTGAACGCCAGCCAGCTCAGCTCGCGATCAAGGAAACGGTCCGGGGAGATGTCCCCTTCAGGCTCCAGGCTTGGTGCGAACTCAGGAATGTCGATGCGGTCTTGTGTGGCACGCGAGGCCGGGACCTCCGATGATCCGAAGCGCGGAGGCAACGTAGCGCCCTTCGAGGTGGATCCGGCGGTGCCGACGGGGTCCGGCTGCATGGGTTTCTCCTAAGCTCAGGACAGGGTTTCCTCCCACATTACAAGCAATTCGGGTGCCCGAATCCAAGATGTCCCGGCATTCGCACCAGGTTAATCCTTGGCGACCGGACCGTACATGACATCGGTATCCCATCGAACGAAGCCGAGCTTCTGATACAGGGCTACCGCGGCCTCATTGTCGGCGTCCACGTAAAGCATCACAGCGTGCAGGCCCTTGTCCTGGAGATAGGTGATCCCGGCCACGGTAAGGGCCTTGCCGAGGCCCAGGCCTTGGGCTGCCGGGGTCACCCCCACCACGTACACCTCGCCGATGGCCGGGTGCGGACCCTGCCGCGGATGGACCTTGGTCCAGTGGAAGCCCAGCAGTTCACCGTGGCCATTGACGGCCAACAGGAAGCCTTCGGGGTCGAACCAGTCCTCGGACTTGCGGGCCTCAAGGTCCGCCAAAGTCATCGAACCCTGCTCGGGGTGGTGTGAGAACGCCGCCCGGTTGGCGTCCAGCCAGGCCTGCTCATCCTGGCCCGGGACGAAGGCGCGCAGCGTGATCCCGTCCGGAAGGCCGGCGTCGGGCAGTGCTGAAGCAGAAGACATGAGCCGCATTTTCCACAGCTCACGCACCGGCGAATAACCGAAACGGGCTGCAAGCCCGGCAGCGGCTTCATGGTTTCCGTGGGACCAGGCGCTGAGGCCGTCCAGGCTCCGCTTTTCCTGGAGCGCGGCCAGCAGGCGGCCCGCCACCCCTTGGTTGCGGTAGCTCGGGTGGACCGCCAGCTCCAGCACGCCGCTGCCGTCGGGGCCTTCAACCACGACGGCGATCCCCGCCAGATCTTCCCCGGTCGCCGGATCTGAGTCCTCGTCAGGGGCATAGATGGCCAGGGACAGAACGGAAGATTCGCCCGAGTCGGCGCCGCGCAACATCACCAAAGTCTGTTCTGAGAGGGGAGGATTCCCATCGGATTCTTCCGCTGCAGCGGCAAGGGTGGTGAAGTCCTTGAGGAGTTCGGCGTCCAACGCGCCGTTGACGATCAAGACGGGCCAGTTCTCCGGGTGCGCGTGACTCATGATGCAAGGCTATACGCCACGGGCAAACAGCGGGATTTGAAGTAGCCGCTAAACACGGATAGTCTCTATATCTCGTTCGGCTTTGCGGCTAGACCGCAGCAGTGAACGCGAGGGGGATCCACCAGTGGGGTGGCCTCGATACGTTCGACCCGTATGTCCTCCACCACAGAATAAGGAAAAGGCCGGAATCCGCAGGGATTCCGGCCTTTTCTGTATCAGGCCCGCATCAAAACGTGCTCAGGCTTCAGAGAGTTCGTCGTCGGGAAGGCGAACCAACGTCAGCCGGTAGCCGACGTTGCGCACGGTGCTGATCAGGTTTTCGTGGTCCACGCCCAACTTGGCGCGAAGGCGCCGGATGTGGACGTCCACTGTCCGGGTTCCCCCGTAGTAGTCGTAGCCCCACACTTCGGTCAGCAGCTGTTGGCGGGTAAACACGCGCCCTGGGTGCTGTGCCAGGTACTTGAGGAGTTCGAATTCCTTGAAGGTCAGGTTGAGCGGTTGGCCGTTGACGCGCGCTGTGTAGCTCGCCTCATCAATAACGACGCCGGCCGCCCGGATCTCTGTCTGGGTTTCCTCTTCGCCGGTGACGGCCCGCGCCATGGCCAGGCGGATGCGGGCCTCGACCTCGGCCGGTCCCGCGGAGTCCAGCACGATGTCATCAACAGCCCACGCCGACGAGACTGCAGCCATGCCGCCTTCGGTGAGGATCAACATCAGGGGTGCGCTGAGGCCGGTGGCCTTGAGCAACTGGGTCAGCGAGCGGGCACCCACAAGGTCTTTACGGGCATCCAGGAAGACGATGTCCGTGGGATCGGTTTCCAGCAAGGCTGTGGGTTCCGCCGGGAGGATGTGCACACGGTGGTTCAACAGTTCCAAGGCAGGCAGAATGTCCACCGAAGAGCCGGTGCTGTTCGTTAGGAGCAGGATGTGCGACATAGTTCCTCCAATGGGCTTTACGCGCATCATCGGGCGTCGAAACCGGAGTCTCACCGGTCGGTCACAGCACGCAGGCCGCCTCTTCCCGTTGTAACGGGATCAAGGCATACACTGTGCGCCGTTGAAGTCTGAGTATACCCACCCGGGCCCGGCCAGACAGGGATTCGTGACGGGCAGGGGGCGGAATTACGACATATTGGCCTGGGTTAAGGCAGGATTGTCGAGAGGTCGTAAGGCGCATCGGATTGAGGTCGGCACACAGTGAAGTCTTGGAGCATCGGGGTATTCGGACTTGTGGCGCTCGCAGCCATCGTGGCCAGCACCTTCGTTTCCCGGGAAGCCATGGTGGGCGTGGGCATCGTGGCCTCTGCAGCCGTGGGCATCGGGTGGCCGCATTTCCTGGCGGTTCCGGCCAAGAAGACCCTGGCCGCCGTCATTGGGCTTTCGGGTGCGGGATCGGCTGTGGCCGCGGCTTACATGCCGGCGCCGGGTTTCCTGGATGGCGCCCCCGCTTTCGTTGCTTTGGGCGTCATGGCAGTTTTCGTCGTCCAGCTTGTCCGTGGCACGGGCCAGGCCCAACGCCTCGAATCGACCCTTGGCTGCTGCGCCGGCGTCCTGCTGAACTGCCTGGGCGCAGGCTGGATTGCCGGTGCCCGTTTCAACGGGGTCAAGGAAATGGTCCTCGTGGCAGGGCTGAGCGCTGCGGTTGCCCTGCTGGTGGGAATCATCCGTTGGCCCGACCGTATCGTGGCCCCGCTCGGCGTGGTCATGGCGGCCCTGATGGGTCCGTTGGCCGGCCTTGTCTTCTCGGACATCGCAGTGCTTCCCGCGGCGCTGGTGGGTGTCGTCGTCGGATCGGTGCTGGTCAGCTTCCGGCGGATGACCACGTTGCGGCGCGGCCGGCTTAACCTTGCTGCCGCGATTGGCATGGGTGTCGCACCCGTATGGGCCGTGGGCGCCTTGGCTTACTTCATCGACAAACTTCTCATCTACTAACGGTTAGGATGGCATCATGTCTGTTCTCGCATATGAAATCTTCTTCCTCGTTCTCCTCGGCCTGGCAAGTGTCGCGATGGCATGGTTTGCCGGCTATGTCGTCTACCGTCTGTTCCAGGGCCAGAAGTAGGACTTTTGGTTCTGCAGTCCAAGCAAGGTTGCCGCTGTGCCTATTGAGATCCCAACTGACCTGACGCCTGAACTCGTCCCCCTTTCCTGGCTCATTGGTGAGTGGGAAGGCCGTGGACGGCTAGGCAGTGGAGACGAGGATTCCGAGCACTTCGTCCAGCATGTCTCCTTCACCCACAACGGCCTTCCGTACTTGCAGTACAGGGCCGAAACCTGGCTCAGTGACGACGCCGGCGCAAAGCTGCGTCCGTTGACGGTTGAGACGGGTTTCTGGGCATTGGAGCGAAAGCTTGAAGAGGGCGACGGCGGCCCGGGACTGATCCCGGCCGACATCGTCCCTGTGCTCAAGACCGCGGACGAGGTGGAGGAGCGCCGGAACGACGACGGTGGCTTCGACATCTCGGTGTCCATCGCTCATCCCGGTGGCATCACCGAGCTCTACTATGGCCAGATCAAGGGGCCCCAGATCCAGCTCAGCACCGATATGGTGATGCGCGGAAGCCACTCCAAGGAGTACACCGCAGCAACCCGGATCTTCGGCCTGGTTGACGGCAACCTGCTATGGCGCTGGGATGTTGCTGCCAGTGGCAAGGCCCTCGAAGCGCACGCCTCGGCTTTCCTCAACAGGGTTTCCTGACAAGAGGTCTTCCTGACAAGAGGTCTCACTGTACGTTCCGCCTAGCAACCAGCAAAAGGAGCAGATAGTGAACACCAACCTCAAGCCCCAGGGCTACGAGGGCCTGAAGGCCGTCTTCTTCAATGGCACCCTCAAGCCCTCGCCGCAGTTGAGCAATACCGACGGCCTGATCAGCATCAGCCGCGCCATCATGGAAAAGCAGGGCGTTTCCACCACCCTCATCCGCACGGTGGACCACGACATCGCCAGCGGCGTCTACCCGGACATGAGGGAACATGGTTGGGCGACGGACGAATGGCCCGAGCTCTACCCCGCAGTGCGGGATGCCGACATTGTGGTGGTTGCCGGTCCTATTTGGCTGGGTGACAATTCATCGCAGACCAAGAAGCTGATCGAACGCCTGTATGCCCATTCCGGCGAGTTGAACAGCAAGGGCCAGTGGGCGTTCTACCCGAAAGTCGGCGGTTGCCTCATCACTGGCAACGAAGACGGCATCAAGCACTGCGCCATGAACGTGCTGTACAGCCTCCAGCACGTCGGCTTCACGATCCCGCCCCAGGCCGACGCCGGGTGGATCGGTCCCGTGGGTCCGGGCCCCAGCTACCTGGACGAAGGATCGGGTGGCCCCGAGAGTGATTTCACCAACAGGAACACCACGTTCATGACGTGGAACCTCCTGCACATGGCCAAGATCCTTCGGGACGCCGGCGGGATCCCCGCGTACGGCAATCTTCCGGCGGAGTGGAAAGCCGGCACCCGTTTTGATTTCGAGAATCCGGAATACCGCTAAGCCGCAAGGACTTCTACTACATATGACTTACAAGAGCCCCCTGTTGTCGCGCCCTGGCGCGGTCGAAGATACCGGCCTCGACGCCGGTGTCGCGGCGCATTACGGTGAACCCCTGCGGGAGCAGCGCGCCCTGGCGACCGGAACCGCCGTCGTCGATCTTTCGCATCGTGGGGTGGTGACTGTGTCCGGCCCGGACCGGCTCAGCTGGCTCAACACGCTGTCGTCGCAGCAGCTCACCAATCTGCAGGCCGGCGTCTCAAGCGAGTTGCTCCTCCTCAGTGTCCAAGGCCGCATTGAATTTGATGCCCGGGTCATTGACGACGGCGCGACCACCTGGCTGATCGTCGAGGCGGCAGAAGCAGGTCCCTTGGCCGAGTGGCTGAACAAGATGAAGTTCATGCTCCGTGTCGACATCCAGGACGTCTCTGAGCAGTGGGCGGTGGTGGGTGCCACCAAGCCCGTAGAGCAGTTGTCGTCGAGCCTGGTGTGGGAAGATCCGTGGCCGCGTGTCGGCCCGGGCGGCTACGCCTACAGCATCGTCCCGGAGGAGTCCCATCCGGGCCTCGAGCGGCCCTGGTTCGAGTACCTGGTCCCGTCCGCTGAGCTGGAACATGCCGTGGATGGCCTGCCGTTGGCCGGCGCGATGGCCGCGGATGCCCTCCGTGTTGCTGCGTGGCGGCCAAGGCTTGGCGCTGAGACGGACGAAAAGACCATTCCCCACGAATTGGATCTGCTCCGCACGTCCGTCCATTTGAACAAGGGCTGCTACAAGGGCCAGGAGACCATCGCGCGGGTCCATAACCTGGGGCACCCGCCGCGGCGCCTCGTCTTCCTGCAGTTGGACGGTTCGCAGCACACGTTGCCGGCAGTCGGTAGCGTCGTATTTGCCGGGGAACGCAAGGTGGGTACCCTGACATCTGTGGCGCAGCACTTCGAAATGGGGCCAGTGGCCTTGGCTGTCATCAAGCGGTCAGTGTCGGCTGAAGAAGACCTGACGGTTATGGACGGTGACGAGCCTTACGCCGCTGCCCAGGAAGTGATCGTCGCCCCCGACGCCGGCCAGGTCGTCGGGCGCCAGACCGGATTCCTGAAGGGACCCCACCGATGAGCCAACCCACCAACGCCGGTACCGAGGGCGGCGCAGACGACGACGCCTTGGCACTCGCCCACGCTCTGTTCGATGCTGCCCGTGAAGGAAACACGGACTTACTGAGGGGCTACTTGGATGCCGGTGCTCCGGCGAACCTGACCAATGCCGCAGGGGATTCCCTCTTGATGCTGGCCGCCTACCACGGCCACGACGAGGCCGTGCAGCTGATCCTCCATCACGGCGCTGACGTCAATGCGGCCAACGACCGCGGCCAGACGCCACTTGCCGGCGCTGTTTTCAAGGGCTACACCAGCGTCGCACGGGTCCTGCTGGATGCGGGTGCGGACCCCGACGCCGGTCAGCCCACCGCCCGGGAGGCCGCCGCGATGTTTGCCCGGGCGGAGATCCTGGCACTCCTGGGCTGAACCACCACCAGGACGGCCCGGTCGCCACGGCGGCCGGGCTTTCTTGCGTCATACTATTCCACGTGGAATAGTTGTTGTGGAATATATGAGGGGAAGGCCCTGTATGCCCAAAGCTGCAGAACTGACGCCACTTGGTGTGGCGTCGTTGGCTCTTCTGGCCGAAGGGCCAATGCATCCCTACGAGATGTACCAGCTGCTCATGGCCCGCCATGAAGACCGGCTGGTCAAGGTTCGTCCGGGTACGCTGTACCACTCGGTCGGCCGCCTCGAGGAAAACGGACTCGTGGAGGCCACCGGAACCGAGCGGGAAGGTAACCGGCCCGAGCGGACGACGTATCGGATTACGGATGCCGGCCACCAGGCCTTGGACTCGCGGCTGCAGGCCATGCTGTCCACGCCCGTCAATGAGTATCCGATTTTCCCCCACGCCATCGCCGAAGCCCACCACCTGCCGGCCCTGGTGGTGGCCGAATTGCTGGAACAACGGGTGGTGGCACTCACCGCCGACCTCGACTTCCTGGTCCATGCCGAGGACGTCGTGACTGGCAAAGGACTGGACCGTAAGTACTGGATTGATATCTCTTACCAACAGGCCATGCGCCGTACGGAGATTGCGTGGATCCGCGGTCTCCTCGAGGAGTTGAGCAGCGGGCAACTGCCCTGGGATGAACCCCGGCCAACTCCTGTCGAACTTTCAAACAAGCCTAAGGAATCCCTTGGAAAACGTAGCTAAACCGTGGCCCGCGCTGTGGTCACTCGTCGTGGGGTTCTTCATGATCCTCATCGACACCACCATTGTGTCGGTCGCGAATCCGCGCATCATGGAGGGCCTCAACACCGACATCAACGCCGTCATCTGGGTCACGAGTGCCTACTTGCTGGCCTATGCGGTGCCCCTGCTGATCACCGGCAGGTTGGGTGACCGGTTCGGTCCCAAGAACCTCTACCTGATTGGCCTGGTGGTCTTCACCCTGGCTTCCTTGTGGTGCGGCCTCTCAGGTGATGTCACCATGCTGATCGCCGCCCGCGCAGTCCAGGGGCTGGGTGCTGCCATGATGACACCCCAAACCATGGCCGTCATCACCCGGATCTTCCCGCCGGACCGTCGGGGTGCGGCCATGGGCCTGTGGGGTGCCACGGCAGGCATGGCAGTCCTCGTCGGCCCCATCCTCGGTGGTGTCCTGGTGGACAGCCTCGGATGGGAGTGGATCTTCTTCGTCAACGTTCCCATCGGACTCGTCGCCTTCATCCTGGTGACCCGTTTCGTGCCGAAACTGACCACGCACAGCCACACCTTCGACGTCGTCGGAGTGCTGCTTTCCGCCGTCGGCATGTTCCTGCTTGTGTTTGGCATCCAGGAGGGACAGACCTACAAGTGGGGCACCGTTTCCGGTGTCATTTCGGTGTGGGGACTCATCATCACGGGACTTGTTGTGCTGGCCCTCTTTGTCGCATGGCAGTGGATTCTTGAGCGCCGCGGCGGTGAGCCCTTGCTTCCGCTGGGCCTGTTCAAGGACCGGAACTTCTCGCTGGGCAACACCACCATCATGGTCGTTGGCTTTACTGTGACTGCGTTTCCGTTGCCCACTATTTTCTACTACCAGACGGTTCGCGGCCTGACGCCTACCCAGTCGGCGCTGCTCATGATCCCCATGGCCGTGATTTCCGGTGCACTGGCGCCGTTCGTGGGCAAGCTGATCGACCGTGCCAACCCGCGGTGGTTCGCTGCCTTCGGCTTGCTGTGCTTGTCGGGTGCCTTGTTCTGGACGGCGTCCCTGCTGGGTCCTGATAGGCCCATCTGGATGTTCCTTTTGCCGAGCGCTCTGCAGGGTGTTGCCAATGGCTTCATTTGGGGCCCGGTCTCCAATGCCACCACACGCAACCTGGATCCCCGCCAGGCTGGTGCTGGTTCAGGTGTCTTCAACACCACTCGCCAGATTGGCGCTGTACTGGGTTCGGCCGCTATCGCTGCCTTGATCCAATCCCGCCTGGCCGCGGAACTGCCGGCAGCACCGGCCGGTGCACCGGCCGGCGAAGCGTCCATGGGCGGCGTCCTGCCGGAGTTCCTCCACGCAGGATTCTCGACGGCGATGAGCCAGTCAATCCTGTTGCCCGCCTTTGCCGTCCTGGTCGGCGCCATCGTGGCGTTGTTCTTCGCGAAGCCGAAGTCCGTATCAGGTTGGGGTGGCAAGGCTCCGGCGCAAGCCGAGGAAGCGAACGCCGAACTCCAGAGCTAGCAGTGGTGTTCTTGTGCAGCTGACGTGCTCATTGGCGCTTCTTTGGGCCGTCAGCTGTACAAAACTTCCGCGAGGAGTCAGCCGAGCCGAACGCTTGCGTGGAGACCGCCCGTGGCGAAGCCAAGGTGGCGGGCCATCGCAAGTGCTCCGGTGTTGCTGACGTCGGACTTCCATTGGAGCGTAAGGCCAGCTGCGAGGGCTTCGTGGGCGGCGATGGAAGCAGCCAGTGTTCCCAGTCCGCGCCGGCGCCATGGCGGAGCAACCAGCACACCCATGTCGGCCAGTATCCCCTCCCACTCGGAGTAGGCTCCGCAGGCTACAGGCGTGGATTGCTCATCTGCCGGATTCATGATGGTGAACCGGTGTTCAAGGCCTTGGAGCCCCACTTCGTTCACGTCATCCGGAGGGCACAGCCCTTCCAGGAGGATGGCTTCGGGGTTGCCCGGCGAAACCATGAGGTCGTCAGAGGGCTGTTGGAGCGGCAGATCGTCGGCGAAGAACAAAGCCGACGATCCCAGTCCGTGCCCCCCATGTGAACGGGTGAGGGTCAACAGCGTCACATGCTGTGCGAGGTCCGTGTCCGGGATCCCTGCTGCCGCGTCCAGTGCCCATTGCGGTCCCACCAGGGCTGACACCCCGAACAACCGCAGAAACACAACGTCCCGGGCGGACTCGTCCACACGGGTGATTCTGTGGGCAGGTTCTCCCGGGGCAGCCCCGGTAGAGGCGAGCCTGGTAGCGGCGGTGGCGAAAGCGTCGTCGTCGAGCCCTAAATGGCGAGCCCACGCCAGCTGGATAATTGCAGCGGACGTGGGCTCTAATGTCATGGATTCAGCCTAGCGGACTAGCCGAACAGGACTGACGCTTCGTCGTAGCGGTGCTGGGGCACAGTCTTGAGCTTGCCCAGGGCCTCCTCGAAACCGACGTGCGAGATGTCCGTTCCCTTGAGGGCGACCATGGTGCCCCAGCGGCCTTCAACCACGGAATCGATGGCGGCCATGCCAAGGCGGGTCGCCAGGACACGGTCGTAGGCGGTGGGGACGCCGCCGCGTTGGATGTGGCCCAGGATAGTGGCACGTGTCTCGATGCCCGTGCGGGCCTCAATCTCGGGGGCGAGCTGATCGGCGATGCCGCCAAGCCTCGGACGGCCGAAGGTGTCCAGGCCGCGTTCGGAGTGCGGGGATTCCATGTGGTCAGGTACGAAGCCTTCGGCCACGACCACCAGCGGCGCACGGCCGCGGTCGTGGGCTTCCTGGACCCACTCGGTGATCTGTTCGATGCTCGCCTTCTGTTCCGGAATCAGGATGGCGTGCGCACCGGCCGCCATTCCAGCGTGCAGGGCGATCCAGCCGACGTGGCGGCCCATGACCTCGGCGATCATGCAGCGGTGGTGCGATTCACCGGTAGTGCGAAGCCGGTCGATGGCCTCAGTGGCAATCTGCACGGCTGTGTCGAAACCAAAGGTGTAGTCGGTAGCGTCGAGGTCGTTATCGACGGTCTTGGGGACCCCGACAATTTTCAGGCCGGCATCCGTGAGCCGCTTGGCAGCAGCCAGGGTTCCCTCGCCGCCGATCGCGATGATTGCGTCAATGCCCAGGCGCTCCATGTGCGCCTTGATGACGTCCGGTCCGCCGCCGTTTTCGAAAGGATTGGTCCGGGAGGTGCCCAGGATGGTTCCGCCTTGCTTGGCGATACCGCGGACCATGGTGCGCGGGATGTCGATGACATCACCTTCAACAACTCCACGCCAGCCGTCGCGGAAACCCACAAACTCCTGGCCGTGGATCGCGATGCCTTTGAGGACTGCTCCGCGGATCACTGCGTTGAGGCCGGGGCAGTCGCCGCCGCTGGTAAGAATGCCAATTTTCATGTTTGCTCACTCATGGCTTGGAGGAATACGTCAGAGCGCCACGCTGAGCTCCCCATGATTGTAGACGGGCATGTGGGGTGGGACACAAACGGTTACTTTTTAACCTGGCCGTGCGGTATTGGAAACCTGCCTGAAAACAAGCAAAAGCGCCCTGCCGGCAGGCAAGGCGCTTCTCTACGATTCAGGCTATTACCTGGAACGCTGGCTAATGAAGGATTCGAGTGCGATTTTGCCCTGCTGGTCCGGCAGGATGAGCCAAGCCAGGATGTAGACCACGAATGCTGGCCCTGGGAGCAAGCAGAAGAGCAGGAACGCGACGCGGACGTACGCCACGTCCACGTTGAGCTTGGCTGCGATCCCTCCGCAGACGCCGCCCAGCCAACGCTGTGGCCCACGCTTCAGGCCGAAACCCCTGACGATGCTGAAGAACTTGTCCATGGCTACACACTTCCTTGTTGTGGATGCTTTGTCACGTGCACGGCCAAGTCACCGTGCCGAACTCTTTGATTTGGCTGAACCCTTACGGGCGGACAAAAGGCCGCCGACTATCAGTGCCGCACCGGCTCCAATCATGAGGCCGATCAGCACATAGGTGCCGTTCAGTGCCACCCAGCCAAGAGTGGAAACGACGATCAGGGCGGCCAAGGCGATGACGATCAAACCCCACACCATTGTTCCGATCCTGGCCTGGCGAGGCTCATCGTCGTCCTTGGGCTCCACCCGGTACGTGGGTTCCAGCGAGGGCGTCAAGGGAATCTGCTGGAGCTGCGGCTTGGGAAGGGCCTGCGTGGGACGGGTTTCCTTGGGCAGGGCCTCGGTCGGTTGTGCGTCGCGTGCCTCGCCTGGCTCGTTGGTACCCATGTCAGTTTCCTTCCTGGATGGTCACGTTGCTGAACGTGCCGTCAATTTTCACCACAAGGTTGGCTCCGGGCTTGTCCGTGTTGTAGACGGTGGTGTCGTCCTGGAGGCGGCCGCCGCGGTCAGAGCCGCGTTCGTTGAGGTTTCCGAAGGTCATGTCCGCCTTGACCTCCACGGGCACGTTGTCCGGGATAACAACGGTCACGTTGCTGGCGGTGGCGTCCACGGGGACCACCACTTCAGAGATAAGGGGCGCAGAGAGGGTCATATCGCTCAAGTCCAAGCGGCCTTGGGCTCCGGTGACATTGATGCCCTGGCGCGCCTGCTCCAGGCTGGTGGGTGCCCAGTTCACGTCGTGGAAGCTGAAGCGGTCGCCGTTCCTGGGAACCACGTTGAAGATTCCGCCGATGATGAGTGCCACGATTGCCAGGAATCCCAGGAACCCCGATGTCCGTCCACGGAGACCTGCCACCAGGATGCCGATGCCTAGGACCGCAGCCCCCGTGGCCCAGACCACGGCGTTTGAGGAGTTGCCCAGCTCAATGACGTTACCGGCGTCGAGCGCCTTCAACGTTCCGCCGGCCAGCAGCGCGGCACCGGCAGAGACTGCGACGATCGCGGGACCCGGTCCCTTACGCTTCGGGGCAGCTGGTTTCTGCTGCCATCCCTGTGGGGGAGTAGGTCCGGACGGCGGGACAGGGCCGGACGACGGAACAGGGCCGGATGGTGGAACAGGGCCGGAACCGTAGCTGCCGGACGGATTCGGACGCCCGTGGTGCGTGGTGCCGGCTTGGGTCGGGCCGTAAACAGGAACGCCGGTGTTGGTGCCTGTCGCCGTCGCGGCGCTGTAAGTGGTGGGCGTGCCGTAGGCGGGCGAACTGCCCGGAGCCGTTGCGTAGTTTTGCTGCCCCGTGGGCGGAGTTCCCTTCGACGCCTTATTGCGTTGGACCAGGAAGTAGATCAGGTAGAAGACGCCGCCCACCCAGAAGAGGGTCCAGAACAGGCCGGGCAGTCCATCCCATCCCCAGCCCCAGAAACCGCGCCCCAGGCCCGGCAGGCCGATGATGGTAGTGATCAACGCGCCCGTCATGCCACCGGACCAGCGGCCCGCTGCAGCTTCCTGTACGTGGATCCGGCCATCGGGTTCCGGCAGGAGTGCCCAGGCAACGCCATAGAGGAGCACGCCCACGCCGGCAAAGAGCGCCAGGACAATGAAGATGCCCCTCACGATCAGGGGGTCGATGCCGAACCTGTGGGCTACGCCGCTCGCGACACCACCGATCCACCGGTCCGGACCGCGGCGGATGCCCTGGCTGCGGATCCAGTCGAAGAAGTTCTGCTGGGCAGGGGACGTGTCCCCGCTGGTGGGAGCGCCCTTTCCGCCCTCGGGACCCGTGCCCGCAGGAGCACCGGTGTAGGCACTGGAGCCGGACGGGCCGGCATTGCCAGGCGTTCCGGGTTCCTCTGGGTTCATGCTGTTCGCGTTCATACTTCGATCCTGCCGTTCCGCGCCCTATGCCCTCTACTGGGGGATACCCTGAATGATCCCTGAGAGACCCCCGAACCACGCTCGTTCCCGGTCCGGGGCACCCTGATCCGTGCTTGGATTGGTACATGACAACCGCTGTACAACGCCCCGCGCTGGTTCGCAGCAGCGACCGCATGATCGCGGGCGTCTGCAGTGGATTGGCCGACCACCTGGGCTGGCCCGTCGAATACGTACGGCTCGGCATGATTTTGGCTTGCTTCGCCGGTGGAGCGGGCGTGGCCTTTTACGCGTGGCTGTGGACCATGGTTCCCACCGCGGATGAGAACGCCAAGCGCAACGCCCGTCGACCGGCGTCGCCCATTGCCCCGGCGGTGAGCCTGCCGCCCGTGCCGGCACCCGGCGTCGGCCCCGCCACAGCAGCGTACGACGCCGGAGGGTCGGCGACCGTGCCCGGTGACCGTTCTGCGGGTGGCACGGCTGCTGCCGGACCAACGGCCGGACCAGCGGCCGGAGGTACCGCCAGCCCGGAGGGAGCACCGTATGGCTTCGGCGCTGCCTCCGCTGAAGACCGGTGGGGCGGGACAGCGCTGGCATCGTGGTTCTCCTTCCGTCGGATCCAGTACGGCAAGGAAATCCTGTTGGGCGCCGCCTTGCTGCTGGTGGCGGCCATCCTGATCGCGCGCCAGTTCGGCGTGGACGTCCCCTTGGGGACGCTGATCCCGGCTGCGGCCATCCTGGGTGGTGCGGCGATCGCGTGGATGCAGTTGGACGAGACCCGCAGGGCAGGCCTGGTGGACAAGACGAAAGCCGACCAAGCCGGTGGCTGGGTTCGCTTGGCAGCAGGCCTGGCGCTGGTGGTGGCCGGCGTCCTGGTGATGGTGTCCGGTTCGGGTTCGTGGGAGCAAACGTGGCTGGCACTGCTGGCATCCGTGGCTGTTTTGGGCGGGGTGGCCTTGGTGCTCCTGCCATGGGGCCTTAAGTTTTGGAAGGACCTTGAGACTGAACGGGCCGGACGGGTACGCGAGACGGAGCGGGCCGAGATCGCGGCGCATCTGCACGACTCTGTCCTCCAGACCCTGGCCCTGATCCAACGCCGGGCCGGTTCCGAACAGGACGTGGTGCGCCTGGCAAGGGCGCAGGAACGCGAACTCCGTGCCTGGCTCTTCAGCGACGCCGCCAAGGAATCCGGGCTCCTCGCTGACCGCATAAAATCCGTGGCGGCCGAGGTGGAAGATTCCCACGGCCAAGCAGTCGAGGTGGTAACAGTGGGGGATACCGCCATGACGGACCGGCATGAAGCCCTGGTCCAGGCTGCCAGGGAAGCGATGCTCAACGCTTCGAGGCATGGTGGAGGAACGGTCTCTGTGTACATGGAAAGTACGGCAGGCAGCACGGAGATCTTCATTAAGGATCGCGGCCCCGGCTTCGATCCCGATGCTGTCCCCGAAGACAGGTTGGGTGTCAAAGAATCAATCATCGGCCGCATGAAGCGGCACGGCGGTACAGCGGTAATCACCAGCAGCAGTGCAGGCACGGAAGTCCGCTTGGTGCTCCCTTCGGCAACCGTGGAAGCCGGGGAACAACGGACCAGTGATGCTCGGAATGGAGAATCGAAGCAATGAATACCAACCCTGACAGTGGCGCGGGACGCAGGGTGCGGGTGGTGATCGTGGATGACCACACCATCTTCCGCTCCGGGCTCAAAGCCGACCTCGATGAACGCATGGACGTGGTGGGCGAGGCCGGCACCGTGGAACAAGCCATCGCCGTGATAGCGGAGAAGCGCCCGGAGGTGGTGCTGCTTGACGTCCACCTTCCGGGCGGCCTGGGTGGGGGCGGCCGGGAAGTCATCGCCGGTTCAAACGCGCTGCTTGGTACCACCAGCTTCCTGGCCCTCAGCGTCTCCGACGCAGCCGAGGACGTGGTTTCCGTGATTCGTGCCGGCGCGCGCGGCTACGTTACCAAGACCATTTCCGGCAAGGAGATTTCCGACGCCGTGATCCGGGTGGCCGATGGTGACGCCGTCTTCTCGCCACGGCTGGCGGGCTTCGTGCTCGATGCCTTTGGGACGGCTCCGGCGGACATCGCGGACGATGAACTGGACAAGCTCTCTGCCCGGGAACTGGAAGTCATGAGGCTTATCGCGCGCGGATACAGCTACAAGGAAGTGGCCAAGGAACTCTTCATTTCCATCAAGACCGTTGAAACGCATGTGTCCGCGGTCTTGAGGAAGCTGCAGCTCTCCAGCCGGCATGAGCTCACCAAGTGGGCGGCCGAGCGCCGCCTCCTCTGACGCTCTCTCACGTCCCGCCCCCTTGGGCCGAACGCTCAATCACGTCCCGCCCCCTTGGGCCGAACGCTCTCTCACGTCCCGCCTGCTTAAACGCGAACGCTCTTCCACCCGCCGGGGTTGGAAGAGCGTTCGCCGTCAGGACGGACCGTTATTTGGCTTTACCCAGGAATTCCTGGATGCGGCGGACGCCCTCGGCGAGGTCTTCGTCTCCGAGTGCGTAGGACAGGCGGACGTAGCCGGAGGGGCCGAAAGCTTCGCCCGGAACGATGGCAACTTCAACTTCGTCGAGGATGAGCGCCGCCAGTTCAGCGGAGGTTTCCGGGCGGACAGGGCCGTTGGACGTTTCGAATTCCTTACCAAGCAGGCCCCGCACGTCAGCGTAGACGTAGAAGGCGCCTGTCGGCGTCGGGCATTCAACGCCTTCAATGGCGTTCAGTCCGGCGACGATCGCCTTGCGACGGCGGTCGAAGGCCACCTTCATTTCGTCGACGGCGGTCAGCGGGCCCGTGAGGGCAGCGGCGGCCGCGACCTGCATGATGTTCGAAACGTTCGACGTCGCGTGCGACTGAAGGTTGGTTGCGGCCTTGATGACATCTGCCGGGCCGATCATCCAACCGACGCGCCAGCCGGTCATGGCATAGGTCTTGGCGACACCGTTGAGGATGACTACCTTGTCATCGAGCTCCGGGGCCGCAGTGGCGATCGAGGTGAACTCAACGCCGTCGTAGGTGAGGTGTTCGTAGATTTCGTCGGTGACCACCCACAGGCCCTTGGCCGCAGCCCACTTGCCGATTTCCGCAACCTGCTCCGGGCTGTAGACAGCACCGGTGGGGTTGGACGGAGAAACGAACAGCAAAATCTTGGTCTTGTCCGTGAGCGCCGCTTCCAGCTGCTCAACCGTCACCAGGTAGCCCTGCTCGGGGCCGGCGAAAACTTCCACAGGCACGCCGCCTGCGAGGCGGATGGCTTCGGGGTAGGTGGTCCAGAACGGGGTGGGGATGATGACTTCGTCGCCCGGGTCAACCAAGGTTGCGAAGGTGTTGTACACGGCCTGCTTGCCACCGTTGGTTACCAGGACCTGGGAAGGATCAACCTTGTAGCCGGAGTCCCGCAGGGTCTTGTCGGCAATGGCTTTCTTCAGCTCGGGAAGACCGCCTGCGGGGGAGTAGCGGTGGTACTTGGGCTGGCTGGCCGCTTCAATGGCTGCCTGGACAATGTAGTCCGGCGTAGGAAAGTCGGGTTCGCCCGCGCCGAACCCGATCACGGGACGTCCTGCGGCCTTCAATGCCTTGGCCTTGGCATCAACGGCAAGGGTGGCGGATTCGGCAATGGCGGAGATTCGCTGTGAAATGCGGGCGGCAGTTGTTCCGGCTGACATCTAGGTACCGTTCTTCGCAGGCAGCTCATGGGCTGGATGATGGGATTCGACGTAAACTACCTTATGCTGTTCTGCGGAGCTCCCGGGTGCCTGCCGGAGTTTGTGACTGATGTTGCTGGTCACAGGCTTTATCCAGGATCCGGAGGTGCTTGAACAGGCCGGTTCGACTATCGCGAAATTCTTGCGTAGACTGGTTCACCGGTGTTGAAAAGCACCGCAGGCTGAAGTGCGGCCTGAAACATGGATTCATTCCATAGGGTAGTGGCGCAATTGGTAGCGCAGCGGTCTCCAAAACCGCAGGTTGCAGGTTCGAGTCCTGTCTGCCCTGCGCAAGCTGTTCCGGCGGAAACGCCGGAACACGCGCAGCAACCATGGCTCTGATCAGAGTCGGGTCAACGACTTTGCAAGGTGAGTGAGGACCAGGTGACCGAAACAGCTGCCAGCAGCTCAAAGGGCCGTCCCGCCAAGAAAGCCGATCGCGGCTTCTTCGCCCGTATTGCACTCTTCGTCCGCCAGGTCATTGGTGAACTGAAGAAGGTTGTTGCCCCCACCCGCAAGGAACTGATCAACTACACGCTCGTGGTGCTGGTGTTCGTGGTCATCATGATGGTCATCGTCAGCCTGCTGGATATCGCCTTCGGGACCGGTGCCAGCTGGGTCTTCGGTGGGTCAGGCATCAAGGACCGCTAAGCGGATCTGTCCGCAAACTGTGTCAATTCCTCCGGATAGACAGGGTTTGCGGAATTGAGCCATTTAAATAGGCATGTTAGGCAATGAGGAAGCAGGAGACCAAGTGTCTGAGCAGGAGCTCGAGGTAAACGAGACTGAGCAGGAAGCAACTGACGACGCCGCAGCTGAAGCTGTGGAAGAGTCCGAGGTTGATTCCGCTGCGCCCGAATCTGCCGACGCCGACGATTCCGAAGACGCTTTCGAGGCTGACGTGGATGACGAGTCGGATGACGCATCCGCCGATGTCGAAGACGAGGACGACGCTGCGGAAGATTCCGACGGCGATGCCCTGGCTGCCGCTGCTGCTGCAGCACCCGTGGATCCCGCCGAGGAATTCAAGGGCAAGCTGCGCCGCCAGGAGGGTGACTGGTACGTCATCCACTCCTACGCCGGTTACGAGAACCGCGTGAAGGCCAACCTTGAGACCCGCATCCAGACCCTGGACATGGAAGATTACATCTTCGAAATCCAGGTGCCCATGGAAGAGGTTGTCGAGATCAAGAACGCGCAGCGCAAGGTCATCAACCGCGTTCGCATCCCCGGCTATGTCCTGGTCCGCATGGACCTGACCGACGCTTCCTGGGGCGCCGTCCGCCACACTCCCGGTGTCACCGGCTTCGTGGGCAACGCCCACAACCCGGTTCCGCTGCGCTTGGATGAGGTCTTCTCCATGCTCGCTCCGGTCTTCGAAGAAGAGCAGGCAGAGCAGGGCAAGCCGGTCAACAAGCAGAACCAGGCTCCCGTGGCCGTCGACTTCGAGGTCGGCGAGTCGGTCATCGTCAAGGAAGGCCCCTTCGAGACCCTCCCGGCCACGATCTCCGAGATCAAGCCCGAGTCCCAGACCCTGGTGGTGCTGGTCTCCATCTTCGAGCGCGAAACCCCGGTGACGCTCGCATTCAACCAGGTCACCAAGATCTAGCTGATTCACAAATTTCGCTCCAGTCCTGCCTGCTTAGCAGTTCGGGAGCGGCCGGCCGCCTTGCCATGGCGGCCACCAACCTGGGACGCGCTCCTGTGTCCCAGGAAGCTATTGAGAGAAGGACCCTACATTGGCTCCCAAGAAGAAGGTCACCGGCCTCATCAAGCTGCAGATCCAGGCAGGTGCCGCTAACCCGGCTCCGCCGATCGGTCCTGCGCTTGGCCAGCACGGTGTCAACATCATGGAATTCTGCAAGGCGTACAACGCTGCAACGGAATCCCAGCGCGGAAACGTTATCCCGGTTGAAATCACGGTTTACGAAGACCGTTCCTTCACCTTCATCACCAAGACCCCGCCGGCTGCAGAGCTCATCAAGAAGGCTGCAGGCGTTGCCAAGGGTTCGGCTACCCCGCACACCGTCAAGGTTGCCAAGCTGACCCAGGCACAGGTTGAAGAGATCGCTTCCACCAAGATGGAAGACCTCAACGCCAACGACATCAAGGCAGCTGCCCTGATCATCGCAGGCACCGCCCGTTCCATGGGCATCACGGTAGAGGGCTGATCCCAGCTTTCACCCGCCGGGCAACCGGCATTTGAACATTGAAATGTCGTGAGGATCCTTGCCGGATCCCATGACTGTGGCAGGACCCAGCGCGGTCCGCAGACCACAACTGCACAAGGAGAAACAGCAGCATGGCAAAGCGCAGCAAAGCATATGAGGCAGCCGTAGCCAAGATCGAGGCTGGCAAGATCTACGCCCCGGTCGAAGCTATCAACCTCGCGAAGGACACCAACCCTTCCAAGTTCGACGCAACCGTTGAGGTAGCTTTCCGTTTGGGCGTTGACCCGCGTAAGGCCGACCAGATGGTTCGTGGCACCGTCAACCTGCCGCACGGCACCGGTAAGACCGCCCGCGTCCTCGTTTTCGCAACCGGTGACAAGGCTGAAGCAGCAATCGCTGCCGGCGCCGACTTCGTTGGTTCCGATGACCTGATCGAAAAGATCGCAGGCGGCTGGACCGACTTCGACGCCGCAGTGGCAACCCCTGACCTCATGGGCAAGGTTGGCCGCCTCGGTAAGGTCCTCGGCCCGCGTAACCTCATGCCGAACCCGAAGACCGGTACGGTTACCCCGGACGTCACCAAGGCTGTCAACGACATCAAGGGCGGCAAGATCGACTTCCGCGTCGACAAGCACTCCAACCTTCACTTCATCATCGGCAAGGTGTCCTTCGACGCCAACAAGCTGGCCGAGAACTACGCAGCTGCACTGGAAGAGGTGCTTCGTTTGAAGCCGTCCGCTTCCAAGGGCCGCTACATCCAGAAGGCTACCGTTGCCACCACGTTCGGTCCGGGCATCACCGTTGACCCGAACGTCACCAAGGTCCTCACCGAAGCGTAAGCTTCAGGAGCCCTTGCTCTGAACATGAAGGACCGTCCGGCTTAGCCGGGCGGTCCTTTTGTTGTCATGCCTGTTCCTTGCGGGAGGTGGGCCGTAGGCTGTGGTGCGTGTCGACGTCGAACATTTCAGCACGTGGGGAGCTGTCCGTAGAACGGATCGCCGTCCCCAAGAGTCCCGCGGCCAGTGGATCGGCCGACTTCAGCGCTTTCCAGCAGTTGGCGGAAGCCCACGAATTGGAGCTGTGGGGCAGCCTGGACCGCTGCGCCACCTTTGCCGAGGCGGTGCTCTTCTGGCAGGGCAACAACTACGAAGAGCGGCAGGTTTTCCTGGCCCGCCTGGACGGCACCGTTGTGGGTAGCGGAACACTGACACTGCCCTTGAGCGAGAATACGACGACGGCGGGCGTGGACGTCGTGGTCAGCGCGCCTTATCGGCGGCGTGGCTTTGGGTCGCTGATCCTCAAAGAATTGGAGGGCATTGCGAAGGGACTGGGACGTGTGTCCTTCGATGCGTATTGCGGTGCGCCCATTCAGCTTGTAGCGCCTGGCACGGAAGTCCTGGAGTCGAAATCGGGTGCAGGTTGCGTGCCCTTGAACGCTGCGGTAACCCGGTTCGCCCTGCACCACGGCTACTCGTTGGAACAGGTCGAAACGAGCAGCCTGCTGCCCTTCCCGGCGCCGGAAGCACTGCTCCGGAAGTGCGAAGCGGAAGTGGCGCCCAAAGCATTGGGCTACAGCCTCGTAACATGGCGGGGGAGCTGCCCGGAGGACCTGGTGGACACCTTTGCCAGGCTCAAGGGCTTGATGAGCACAGAGGTCCCGATTGCCGGGTTGGGCTGGGAGGGTGAAGAGTGGGACGCTGCGCGGGTGCGCCAGGACGAAGTCACATGGCAGGCAAGTGGTGGGGACTCGCTGACGGCGGCAGCCCGGCACGATGCCACTGGTGAACTGGCAGCCTACACGGTTCTCACTTACCGTGACGCGAGGCCTGCCGTGATCTACCAGGAGGACACCTTGGTGGCTCCGGGACACCGGGGGCATGGCTTGGGAATGATGGTGAAGATCGCCAACCTGCGGAGCGCCAAGGACTCCTGGCCGGACGCCACATCGGTGTTGACATGGAACGCCAATGAAAACCGGCATATGCTGGCCATAAATATCGCCCTGGGATTCAAGCCCTCCGGCTTTGAAGGCGAATGGCAGAAACGGCTGGGATGACTGTAGACGAGGCGAAGACCGTTCAGATCGAGCAGCTGTGGGTGCCTGACACCCTGGACAGCCCTGATGCCAATGATTTCCTGGCCGCCGTGGAAGTTGGGCGCAGGGTCCGCATGGAGACATGGGGGAGTGACGATCTCGCGTACACCCCCTTGGAGAAGCTGCTGGAGTTTTCCGATCCTTACGAGCGCCAGATCATCCTGGTGGCCAAAGTGGACGGCGACATTGTGGGCACCGTGGATATTGCCTTGCCCCTGGCGGACAACATGGACCTGGCCGAGTTCACCCTGGACATCCTTCCTGAGTTCCAGAGCCGCGGCGTAGGACGCCAGTTGTTGGAAGCAGCCGAGGAGCTGGCGCGGGCCGAAGGCCGCACCATGGTCCTGGTGGACACCAACCACCCGGCCACATCCCTGACGGAGATTCCCGAGGACCAGCTGATCCCCGGCAGTGGTGCGGGCTTCGTTCCGGTCAGCAGCCGTGAGGTGGATTTCGCGAAACGAGCCGGCTACACGCTGCAGCACATCGAGCAGTTCAGTTCCTGCATTTTGCCGCTCGATTCCAAACTGGCGGCCACCCTCCAGTTGGAAGCAGACGAGGCCAACGGCGGCCGCTACGCACTGCACCACTGGACGGACCGGTGCCCTGAGCCCTGGTTGGAGGCCGTTGCCGCCTTGGAGAACGCCGCCGGGGAGGTGGTCCGCGACGACGAGGACAGCGAAGCCCCCGGTGTTGAACCCACGGGCATGGTGTTCGATCCCGTCGTCCTGCGGGAGACCGAGGACGCAGCATTGGCGCAGGGCCGGCGAACGGTGGTGACCGCCGTCGAGCATGTGGAGAGCGGACGCATCGTGGGCCTGACCACCATCAGTGTCCTGGCGCACCGCCAGGATGTGGTGTTCCAGGACGACACGCTGGTCCTGCAGGAACACCGGGGCAACAAGCTGGGCCTGCTGATCAAGGTGGCAAACATGGAAAGGCTCAGCGAGCAGTTCCCTGATGCCCGGGTGATCTACACGTGGAATGCGCCCGAGAACCGCTACCTCCTCACAGTGAATAAGCAGCTTGGATTCGCGACGGCGGGTGTCACGGGTTTGTGGCAGAAGGAACTTCCGGGGCGGGCATCCGGAGCAACGACGTCCGACTAGGCAGCCCCCGATTTGGTTTGCTGCACAGTCTCCCGTAACCTTGAAGTACCAAAGACCGTCGGTTGATGGGAATCCACTCTTTCGAGCCCAGCTCAATTCTGCAGCTGCGCCCCTGAGGCACAAGTGAATTCCTTGACGAAGGACCCTGAACATAGGGCGGCCGGCGCAGGTGAACGAAGCAAGTCTCCATGGATCAAACCATGTTGAGCCAAGCCCCGTGCATCTGCGCGGGGCGTTTTTAGTTTTAGCTCTCGTGAGCGGGGACCCGGAAGACCGGCTTTTATCCCCGGAAGGAGGGTTATGACAACGCCTAGCAAGGTCTCCGCAGTTGCAGAGATCACCAACGATTTCAAGGAATCGAACGCGGCTGTCCTGACCGAATACCGCGGGCTCACTGTTGCACAGCTCAAGGAACTGCGTGTTGCACTCGGCCAGGACACCAAGTTCTCGGTCGTCAAGAACACCCTGAGCGCCATTGCAGCCAAGGAAGCTGGAGTTGAAGCATTCAACGATCAGCTTGCCGGCCCCACTGCAATCGCCTTCATCAAGGGTGACGCTGTTGCTGCTGCAAAGAGCCTGACGGACTTTGCCAAGGCCAACAAGCAGCTGGTCATCAAGACCGGCGTCTTCGAAGGCAAGGCATTGGACGCAGCAGGAGTTGCCGCACTGGCAGCCCTCGAGTCCCGCGAACTGCAGCTTGCCCGCGTTGCTGGTGTCCTCAAGGCTCCCGCATCCGCTGCTGCACGCATCATCGACGCTCTGCGCCTCAAGCTTGAAGAAGAGGGCCGCGCATCTGCACCGGCCGCTGAAGAAGCCCCGGCCGCCGAAGAGGCTGCAACAGAGGAAGCTCCGGCTGCTGAAGAAGCACCGGCCGCTGCCGAAGCTGCAACCGAAGAGAACTAAGTTCTCCCCTCAATCAAACTCTGGTGCTTGGACCGGTTTAGCCCGGATCCGCACCAACTAATGGAAGGACGCCACCATGGCGAAGCTCAGCAACGAAGAGCTCATTGAAGCTTTCAAGGAACTGACCATCATCGAGCTCTCCGAGTTCGTCAAGCTCTTCGAAGAGACCTTCGAAGTTACGGCTGCTGCTGTTGCAGTTGCTGGCCCCGCTGCCGGCGGTGCTGCTGAAGCTGCTGAAGAGAAGACCGAATTCGACGTCGTTCTCGAAGCTGCTGGCGACAAGAAGATCGCAGTGATCAAGGAAGTTCGCGCCATCACCTCCCTCGGCCTCAAGGAAGCCAAGGACCTGGTTGACAGCGCACCGAAGGCTGTTCTCGAAGGCGCCACCAAGGAAGCTGCCGAGAAGGCAAAGGCTCAGCTCGAAGAAGCTGGCGCAACGGTTACCCTCAAGTAACTCGTCTTGCTTGTGGAAGCCCCGCCCGTTCCGTCAAAGGAGCCGGGCGGGGCTTCCTGCTTTAAGCAGCAACGCGGGGTCACTTACGGCCCATCCCCAGGGGATTTACCGGCCGTAAGTGACCCCGCGTTGACCTAGGAAGGTTCGCTGATGTCCGCCACGGTCGCCCCGAGCGCCGCAGTGAGCGAGTCGGCGTCCACGAAAGCGCTGCGGCCATGCGCGCCTGCGCCCATGGAGATCCGACGCCCCGTGATGGTGGCGTCCGCGTACACCGGCCAAGCGGTGGTACTGCCCAAGGGCGTAATGGTTCCGCGTTCGTAGCCGGTGGCAGCCAAAGCGATGTCGGCGTGGGGGAGCGAGAGCTTGTTGACGCCCACCAATGCGCGCAGCTTCGGCCAGGAAATCTGGCGATCCCCAGGAATGAGCGCGAACAGGAAGCTCCCATCGCGGTGTTTGACCACCAGCGACTTCACGATGTCCGCGGGGCTGATGCCCAGGATGCCGGCCGCCTCCTCAAGGCTGCGGGCAGCGGGACGTTCGACGACGTCGACGTCCAGTCCGCGGGCGGCGGCATCCTTCAGGAAGCGTTCGGCTCCGTCCATCACGTTTTCAGACATGCTGTCGCCTTTCAGTCGCGGTACAGGAGCAAGGCCTCGCCCTGGCCGCCGCCACCGCACAGGGAAACGGCGGCTTTGCCCGTCCCCCGGCGCTTGAGTTCGTGGGCTGCGTGGAGGGCCAACCGGGCACCGGAGGCGCCGATGGGATGCCCAAGCGCGATGGCACCGCCGTGGATGTTGCACTTTTCCAGGGGGTAGCGGAGGTCCTTCAGGGACTGGACGGCCACTGAACCGAACGCTTCATTGATCTCGATGAAGTCCAGGTCCTCTGCCGTCCACCCCGCCCGCTTCAGCGCCTGGGCGATCGCGTTGGACGGCTGGGAGTGCAGGGAATTGTCAGGTCCGGCCACCTGGCCCGGCTTACCGACCACGGCCAGGTACTCCAAACCGTTGTCCTCGGCGAAGCGGCGACTTGCCAGCACCAGTGCGGAGGCGCCGTCGGACAGGGGAGAGGAATTGCCGGCTGTGATGGTGCCGTCCGTGGCGAAGGCTGCCTTGAGGGGTGCCAACGTTTCCACGGTGGTGTTGGGCCGCACGCCTTCGTCCGTGGTGAGGACCACCGGATCGCCCTTGCGCTGCTTCACGCTGACCGGAGCGATTTCGACGTCGAACGTCCCGTCCGCGATGGCCGCGGCGGCCCGCTGGTGTGAAGCGGCCGCGACCTCGTCCTGGGAGGTGCGGTCAATGCCGAGCGTGACGTTCTTGGTTTCGGTGGAAAGACCCATTGACTGGCCATCGAAGGCATCCGTGAGGCCGTCGTGGGCGGCGACGTCCAGGGCCTGGATGGCTCCGTAGGTCCATCCCTGCCGGGAGCCCGGCAGGAGGTGGGGAGCGCGGCTCATGGATTCCTGGCCACCGGCAACCACCACTGTCGCGTCCCCGCTGCGGATCATGCGCGCAGCATCGATCACTGCGGTCAAACCGGAGAGGCACACCTTGTTGATGGTGACGGCCGGGATGTTCCACCCGATACCTGCGGCGATGGCGCTCTGGCGGGCCGGATTCTGTCCGGCGCCGGCCTGCAGTACCTGGCCCATAATGACGGCGTCCACCTGTTCGGCTTTCGCGCCGCTGGCTGCCAGGGCGGCTGTTATGGCGTGCGCACCAAGGTCGACGGCGGTGAATCCCGCCAGTTGCCCGTTGAGCCGACCCTGTGGGGTTCGGGAAGCGGCAAGAATGACAACATCATTGTCGTCAGCGGAGTTGGTCATGGTCTCTCTTCCGATCCGGGAGTGGTGTAGCAAGGCTATCGCGGGCGAGCGTGAACCTACTCCCTTCAACGAAGGTGCCCATCAAGGCATTCCTTGCGCCTCATGCATGGGCATGTAGGTGCCTTCAGCAACGGTGCTTGCAATCCCGGACGATCTGGGGTAGACAGGAAGGCTGTTTTCCCGTATTGTAGATATTTGCGTCTTCCCTGTTAACCTTCAGCCTTCATATAGCGGTGGGCTTTACCTCTCAGCTGCGTCATTGACGTGCCGTTCCTCAACGTGCACGGCCTTGGGCAGGCTGGGTCCGGGTCATATAGCGGAACCGGAACAAGTATCCTGCGGAGCACTCCGCGGAATGCAAACGGGGGAGATCTGAAAACGCCTGAAGGTCTGTGGAAGGATCCCTCTTGGTCGCCTCGAGCACCTCTAATAACGAAACCGCTAACACGGCAAGCACCGATGGTGCCACCCGCCGCCTCTCATTCGCAAAGATTCACGAACCCCTTGATGTTCCGAATCTTCTCGCCCTGCAGACTGACAGCTTTGACTGGCTGGTCGGAAACGAACGCTGGCAGGCGCGGGTAGCGAAGGCTGTCGAGGAGGGCGACCTCAGCGTCGCCACCACCTCCGGACTTGCCGACATCTTCGAAGAGATCTCCCCTATCGAGGACTTCCAGGGCACCATGTCCCTGAGCTTCTCCGAGCCGGAGTTCGCTGACCCGAAGTACACCATGGCCGAATGTAAAGACCGTGACGCCACCTACTCGGCCCCGCTGTACGTCAAGGCCGAGTTCATGAACAACAACACGGGCGAAATCAAGCAGCAGACCGTGTTCATGGGCGACTTCCCCCTCATGACTGAGAAGGGAACGTTCGTCGTCAACGGCACCGAGCGTGTCGTCGTCTCCCAGCTGGTCCGTTCGCCGGGCGCCTACTTTGAGCGCACCGCAGACAAGACCAGTGACAAGGACATCTTCACCGCGAAGATCATCCCGTCCCGTGGCGCATGGTTCGAACTCGAAATCGACAAGCGCGACCAGGTCGGCGTTCGCCTTGACCGTAAGCGCAAGCAGTCGGTCACCGTTCTCCTGAAGGCACTCGGCTGGACCGAAGGCCAGATCCTGGAAGAGTTCGGCCAGTACGACTCCATGCGTGCAACGCTGGAGAAGGACGCCACCGAAACCCGCGAAGACGCCCTTTTGGACATCTACCGCAAGCTGCGCCCGGGCGAGCCGCCCACAGTCGAGGCTGCCCAGTCCCTGCTGGACAACCTGTACTTCAACGCCAAGCGCTACGATCTGGCCAAGGTTGGCCGTTACAAGATCAACCGCAAGCTCGGCATCGACCGCTCCCTTGGCGACAAGGAAGCTTCGGTCCTGCACGTTGAAGACATCGTTGCCATGATCAAGTTCCTCGTTGCGCTCCACGCCGGCGAGAAGACCCTCATGGGCAAGCGCGATGGCCAGGACCACGAGCTCCGCGTCGACATCGATGACATCGACCACTTCGGCAACCGTCGCATCCGCGCCGTTGGCGAACTGATCGAGAACCAGGTCCGCACCGGTCTGTCCCGTATGGAACGCGTTGTTCGCGAACGCATGACCACGCAGGACGTCGAGGCAATCACGCCGCAGACGCTGATCAACATCCGTCCCGTTGTTGCAGCCATCAAGGAGTTCTTCGGAACCTCCCAGCTGTCGCAGTTCATGGACCAGAACAACCCGCTCTCGGGTCTGACCCACAAGCGCCGCCTGTCGGCACTTGGCCCGGGTGGTCTGTCCCGCGACCGTGCAGGCATGGAAGTCCGAGACGTTCACCCGTCCCACTACGGACGTATGTGCCCCATCGAAACTCCTGAAGGCCCGAACATTGGTCTGATCGGTTCGTTGGCTTCCTACGGCCGCATCAACCCGTTCGGCTTCATCGAGACGCCGTACCGCCTGGTGTCCAACGGAGTTGTCTCCGATGAGGTCCAGTACCTCACGGCCGACGACGAAGCAGAGGTCCTGATTGCACAGGCCAACGCCCCGCTGGATGCTGACAAGAAGTTCTCCGAAGAGACCGTCCTTGTCCGTGCCCGTGGTGGTGGAGGCGAGCCCGTCCTGGTTCCCGCAGGCGAGGTCCAGTTCATGGACGTTTCCCCGCGCCAGATGGTGTCCGTGGCAACGGCCCTTATTCCGTTCCTTGAGCATGACGATGCAAACCGCGCACTCATGGGTGCCAACATGCAGCGCCAGGCTGTGCCGCTGGTCCGTTCCGAGGCTCCTTTCGTGGGTACCGGCATGGAACGTGCAGCAGCCGTCGACGCCGGTGACGTTGTCATCGCGAAGAAGGCAGGTGTGGTTACCGAGGTTTCCGCCGAGCTCGTTGTGATGATCAACGACGACGGCACCGAAACCAACTATCGCATCAACAAGTTCGCCCGTTCCAACCAGGGCAACTGCTACAACCACCGCGTCCTGGTCAACGAAGGCCAGCGCCTGGAAGTTGGCGGCATTATCGCTGACGGTCCCGCAACGGACCAGGGTGAGCTTGCCCTTGGTAAGAACCTGCTCGTGGCATTCATGTCATGGGAAGGCCACAACTTCGAGGACGCCATCATCCTGTCCCAGCGCATCGTCGCTGAGGATGTTCTTTCCTCCATCCACATCGAGGAGCACGAAATTGATGCCCGCGACACCAAGCTTGGTGCCGAGGAAATCACCCGTGACATCCCCAACGTGTCCGAGGAAGTCCTGGCAGGCCTGGACGAGCGCGGCATCATCCACATCGGTGCCGAGGTTGAAGCAGGCGACATCCTGGTAGGCAAGGTCACCCCCAAGGGTGAAACCGAGCTGACCCCGGAAGAGCGCTTGCTGCGTGCCATTTTCGGTGAGAAGTCCCGCGAAGTCCGTGACACCTCGCTGAAGGTGCCCCACGGCGAGTCCGGTACGGTCATCGGCGTGCGCGTCTTCGACCGCGACAACGACGACGAACTGCCCCCGGGCGTGAACCAGTTGGTCCGCGTCTACGTTGCAGCCAAGCGTAAGATCACCGACGGCGACAAGCTCGCCGGCCGTCACGGCAACAAGGGTGTTATCTCCAAGATCCTTCCGATCGAGGACATGCCCTTCCTTGCAGACGGTACCCCGGTGGACATCGTCCTGAACCCGCTTGGTGTTCCGGGTCGTATGAACGTTGGCCAGGTCCTGGAAACCCACCTCGGTTGGGTTGCCAAGACCGGTTGGAAGATCGAAGGCGAGCCGGAGTGGGTCAAGAACCTGCCCAACCTGCCCCGTGAAACCGGCCAGACCACCGTTGCCACCCCGGTGTTCGATGGCGCCCGTGAAGAAGAAATCACTGGCCTGCTTGACTCCACCAACGTGACCCGCGACGGCGACCGCCTGATCGATTCCTCCGGCAAGACCCGTCTGTTCGACGGCCGCTCCGGCGAGCCGTTCCCGGACCCGATCTCCGTCGGTTACATGTACATCCTGAAGCTCCACCACCTGGTGGACGACAAGATCCACGCGCGCTCCACCGGCCCGTACTCCATGATCACGCAGCAGCCGCTGGGTGGTAAGGCACAGTTCGGTGGCCAGCGCTTCGGTGAAATGGAAGTGTGGGCGCTCGAAGCTTACGGTGCCGCCTACACGCTTCAGGAACTCCTCACGATCAAGTCGGATGACATCCATGGTCGTGTGAAGGTCTACGAAGCCATCGTCAAGGGCGAGAACATCCCTGAGCCTGGCGTTCCCGAGTCCTTCAAGGTCTTGATCAAGGAAATGCAGTCGTTGTGCCTGAACGTGGAAGTTCTTTCCACGGACGGAACCACGATCGAAATGCGTGACTCTGATGACGCAGTCTTCACGGCTGCGGAAGAACTGGGCATCGATCTGTCTCGTGCAGAGCCCAGTTCCGTAGAAGAGGTTTAGCAGCGGTTCCGGCGGGCGGTGATCAACCGCTGTCCGCCGGAACAGCTCCCTCTTCCCGTAACCAAGACTTCAGAATTTAGAGAACAAGAGAGAACAGGGACCATATGTCCAGCGAATCCTCCTTCGGCCTCATGCAGATCGGCCTCGCCACCGCGGAAGACATCCGCGGATGGTCTTACGGTGAGGTCAAGAAGCCGGAAACCATCAACTACCGCACGCTCAAGCCTGAGAAGGACGGCCTTTTCTGCGAGAAGATCTTCGGACCGTCCCGCGACTGGGAGTGCTACTGCGGTAAGTACAAGCGCGTGCGCTTCAAGGGCATCATCTGCGAGCGTTGTGGTGTGGAAGTTACCCGCGCCAAGGTACGCCGTGAGCGCATGGGCCACATCGAACTGGCCGCGCCTGTAACCCACATCTGGTACTTCAAGGGCGTTCCCTCGCGCTTGGGCTACCTTTTGGACCTGGCACCGAAGGACCTTGAGAAGGTCATCTACTTCGCTGCCTACATGATCACCAGCGTTGACACTGAAAGCCGTCACGCCGAACTGCCCAACCTCCAGGTCGAGCACGACCTCGAGAAGAAGCAGATGATCGACAACCGCGACAGCGACATCGCCACGATCGCCCGCGACCTTGAGGACGAACTTGCCCGTCTTGAAGGCGAAGGCGCCAAGGCTGCCGACAAGAAGAAGGCCCGCGACTCTGCCGACCGCCAGATGGCGAACGTCCGCAAGCGTGCCGACGCCGACATCGAGCGCCTTGAGCAGGTCTGGGACCGCTTCAAGAACCTGAAGGTCGCTGACCTCGAAGGTGACGAGGGCCTGTACCGCGAACTCCGCGACCGTTACGGTCTGTACTTCGAGGGCTCCATGGGCGCCGAGGCCATCAAGAAGCGCCTTGAGACCTTCGACATGCAGGCTGAAGCTGAGTCACTGCGCGACACCATCCAGAACGGCAAGGGCCAGCGCAAGACGCGTGCCCTGAAGCGCCTGAAGGTTGTCAACGCGTTCCTGACCACCAACAACAGCCCGCTCGGCATGGTTCTCGACGCCGTCCCGGTGATCCCGCCGGAACTGCGCCCGATGGTCCAGTTGGACGGTGGTCGCTTCGCGACCTCCGACCTCAACGACCTCTACCGTCGTGTGATCAACCGCAACAACCGACTCAAGCGCCTGCTTGACCTGGGTGCTCCGGAGATCATCGTCAACAACGAGAAGCGCATGCTTCAGGAAGCTGTTGACAGCCTCTTCGACAACGGCCGTCGTGGCCGTCCGGTCACGGGTCCGGGCAACCGTCCGCTGAAGTCCCTGAGCGACATGCTCAAGGGCAAGCAGGGTCGTTTCCGCCAGAACCTCCTCGGCAAGCGTGTTGACTACTCCGGCCGTTCGGTCATCGTCGTCGGCCCGCAGCTGAAGCTGCACCAGTGTGGTCTGCCCAAGCAGATGGCCCTGGAGCTCTTCAAGCCGTTCGTGATGAAGCGCCTGGTTGACCTCAACCACGCCCAGAACATCAAGTCGGCAAAGCGCATGGTCGAGCGTTACCGTCCGCAGGTTTGGGACGTGCTGGAAGAGATCATCACCGAACACCCGGTGCTGCTCAACCGTGCACCTACCCTGCACCGCCTCGGCATCCAGGCCTTCGAACCGCAGCTTGTGGAAGGCAAGGCAATCCAGCTTCACCCGCTGGTTTGTGGCGCCTTCAACGCTGACTTCGACGGCGACCAGATGGCAGTCCACCTGCCGCTGAGCCCGGAAGCCCAGGCCGAAGCACGCATCCTGATGCTGTCCTCGAACAACATCCTGAAGCCGTCCGACGGTCGTCCGGTGACCCTGCCTTCGCAGGATATGATCATCGGCCTGTACCACCTGACCACCAAGCGCGTCGGTTCCGCCGGCGAGGGCCGCATCTTCTCCTCGGTTTCAGAAGCGATCATGGCGTACGACGCCCGTGACCTGCACCTGAACTCGCAGATCAAGATCCGCCTTGACGACTTCGTGCCGTACGCAGGCTGGGAAGCTCCGGAAGGTTGGGAGCCCGGTCAGCCGGCTCTCGTCGAAACCTCCCTGGGCCAGGTCATCTTCAACCAGACGCTGCCCGAGGATTACCCGTGGGTTGAGGCTGTTGCCGACAAGGGCGAACTTTCCCGGATCGTCAACGACCTCGCTGAGCGCTACCCGAAGGTTGTCACGGCTGCAACGCTGGATAACCTGAAGGACGCCGGCTTCTACTGGGCCACCCGTTCGGGTGTCACGGTTGCCATCTCCGACATCGAGGTTCCGGCTTCCAAGCCGGGCATCCTTGCCGGTTACGAAGGCATGGCTGCCAAGATCCAGGGCCAGTACGACAAGGGCCTGATCGACGACGACGAGCGTCGCCAGGAACTGATCGAGATCTGGAACAAGGCAACCAACGAGATCGCCCAGGCGATGCGTGACAGCCTGTCCCCGATGAACACCATCAACCGCATGGTGTCCTCCGGTGCACGTGGTAACTGGATGCAGGTCCGCCAGATCGCGGGTATCCGTGGTCTTGTGGCCAACCCGAAGGGTGAGATTATTCCTCGCCCGATCAAGTCCTCCTACCGCGAGGGCCTGTCGGTTCTGGAATACTTCATCGCCACGCACGGTGCCCGTAAGGGTCTGGCCGATACCGCTCTCCGTACCGCCAACTCGGGTTACCTGACCCGTCGTCTGGTGGACGTTTCGCAGGACGTCATTGTCCGCGAAGAGGACTGCGGTACCGAGCGCGGTCTGGTCACCCCGATCGCCGTGCCGGACGCCAATGGTGAACTCGTCATGGATGAGAACGTCGAGAACAGCGCCTACGCACGTACGCTGGCTGTCGACGTCGTCGATGCCCAGGGCAATGTCCTGGCTGCCGGCGGCACCGACTGCGGTGACGTTGTCATCGACCAGCTGCTTGCTGCAGGCATCACCGAGGTCAAGGTCCGCTCCGTACTCACCTGTGAGTCCAAGGTCGGTACCTGTGCACTTTGCTACGGCCGTTCGTTGGCTACGGGTAAGACCGTGGACATCGGCGAGGCCGTGGGCATCATCGCCGCACAGTCCATCGGTGAGCCGGGTACCCAGCTGACCATGCGTACGTTCCACACCGGTGGTGCTGTCTCCGCCGGTGGTGGCGACGACATCACCCAGGGTCTGCCCCGTATCCAGGAGCTCTTCGAAGCCCGTACTCCGAAGGGTGTCGCACCGATTGCTGAAGCAGCCGGCCGCATCACCATCGAAGAGTCCGAGCGCCAGATGCGACTGGTCATCACTCCGGACGATGGTTCCGAAGAGATTGCCTACCCGGTGCTGCGCCGTTCCCGCCTCCTCATCGAGGATGGCGAGCACGTCAGCGTCGGCCAGAAGCTGATCAACGGTCCGGTGGACCCGAAGCAGGTTCTGCGCATCATGGGTCCGCGTGCTGCACAGAAGTTCCTCGTGGACGAAGTACAGGGCGTTTACCGCAGCCAGGGCATTGGTATCCACGACAAGCACGTCGAGGTTATCGTCCGCCAGATGCTGCGCCGCGTGACTGTCATCGAGTCCGGCGACTCTGACTTGCTCCCCGGTGAGCTTGCAGAGCGCGCCCGCTTCGAGGACGAGAACCGCCGCGTCGTGTCCGAGGGCAAGGCACCGGCTTCCGGCCGTCCGGAACTCATGGGTATCACCAAGGCTTCCTTGGCTACCGAGTCCTGGCTGTCGGCTGCTTCCTTCCAGGAAACCACCCGCGTCCTGACGCAGGCGGCCATGGAAGGCAAGAGCGATCCTCTGCTCGGCCTCAAGGAAAACGTCATCATCGGTAAACTCATTCCGGCTGGTACGGGTCTGCCCCGCTACACAGAGGTCACTGTGGAGCCGACGGAAGAAGCGAAGGCAAGCCTGTTCACGGGCCCCAGCGCTTTCACCGACTTCTCCTATGACGCCCTGGGCGGCGACGGTGCTCCCGAGTTCCACGCCATCCCGTTGGATGACTACGATCTCGGCAACGACTTCCGCTAAAAAGCGGTTGTCAGCGCTTTGACGGTCGGGTCCCGCACTTTCGAGTGCGGGACCTGACCCGTTTAACCCGCCTTCCGCTGGGGTGACCCGGGGGAGTGGAGGACGACGGCGGCTGCCGGCTTCCGCCGTCGTCCTCCATACACCCGATTAAGGCGCCAGATCAAGCCGTGCTAGACTTTTGGTAATTGTTCTGTGTGGCAGTGGATGAAGGCCGCCGCAGCATCATTTTGGTTTTGTTCTCATGGTGCTGGGTGGAGCCTGTTTCCGGGTTGCGGGCAACATGCGCAACGAATGCCGCACTTTTGCACGCCTACCGGAGTTTCGGCCGGCTGCACGAGCAACGCCAAAGTTCCCACGTTTACACCGGCTGGCGCCGTTGTGTGGGGGCAGAGATCAAACAACGGAGAACACGAAAGTGCCTACGATTAACCAGCTGGTCCGCAAGGGCCGCACGCCGAAGGTCTCCAAGACCAAGGCTCCCGCGCTGAAGGGCAGCCCGATGCGCCGCGGTGTTTGCACCCGCGTTTACACCACCACCCCCAAGAAGCCGAACTCGGCTCTTCGTAAGGTGGCACGTGTACGCCTCAACGGTGGCGTTGAAGTTACCGCCTACATCCCCGGTGTTGGCCACAACCTCCAGGAGCACTCCATCGTGCTCGTCCGTGGTGGTCGTGTGAAGGACCTTCCGGGTGTCCGCTACAAGATCGTCCGTGGCGCACTCGACACCCAGGGTGTCAAGAACCGCAAGCAGGCCCGCAGCCGTTACGGCGCAAAGATGGAGAAGAAGTAATATGCCTCGCAAGGGTCCGGCCCCGAAGCGGCCGCTAGTTTCCGATCCCGTTTACGGCTCCCCGTTGGTCACGCAGCTGATCAACAAGGTTCTGGTTGACGGCAAGAAGTCCACCGCAGAGCGCATCGTTTACGGCGCACTCGAAGGTGCACGTGCCAAGTCCGGCGGCGACCCCGTTGCCGCCCTCAAGAAGGCCATGGACAACGTCAAGCCTTCCCTCGAGGTGCGTTCACGCCGTGTTGGTGGCGCCACCTACCAGGTTCCGGTTGAGGTCAAGCCGGGCCGCTCCACCGCCCTCGCTCTGCGTTGGCTCGTGGGCTACTCCAAGGCCCGCCGGGAGAAGACCATGACCGAGCGTCTCCAGAACGAAATCCTGGATGCGTCCAATGGTCTTGGTGCCGCTGTGAAGCGTCGCGAAGACACCCACAAGATGGCCGAGTCCAACAAGGCCTTCGCACACTACCGCTGGTAAAACTTCCCGGACGCCGCCGGCTCAACAGAGTCGGCGGCGAACGTGTAGTCCATCCGAAAGGGAGACCCCGTGGCACAGGACGTGCTTACCGACCTTAATAAGGTCCGCAACATCGGCATCATGGCCCACATCGATGCCGGCAAGACCACCACTACCGAGCGCATCCTGTTCTACACGGGTGTGAACCACAAGATCGGCGAAACGCACGACGGCGCTTCGACGACTGACTGGATGGAGCAGGAAAAGGAACGCGGCATCACCATCACGTCTGCCGCCGTGACCTGTTTCTGGAACCAGAACCAGATCAACATCATCGACACCCCGGGCCACGTGGACTTCACGGTTGAGGTTGAGCGCTCCCTGCGCGTCCTCGACGGTGCAGTCGCAGTGTTCGACGGCAAGGAAGGCGTGGAGCCGCAGTCCGAGACTGTTTGGCGCCAGGCTGACAAGTACAACGTTCCGCGTATCTGCTTCGTCAACAAGATGGACAAGCTGGGTGCTGACTTCTACTTCACCGTAGACACCATCATCTCCCGCCTCGGTGCCAAGCCGCTGGTCATGCAGCTGCCCATCGGTGCCGAGAACGACTTCATCGGTGTCGTAGACCTCCTCGAAATGCGCGCCCTGGTTTGGCCTGGCGACGCTAAGGGTGACGTCACCATGGGTGCTTCCTACGAAGTACAGGAAATTCCGGCGGACCTCCAGGCCAAGGCCGAGGAGTACCGTGCACAGCTCGTTGAGACTGTGGCCGAGTCCTCCGAAGAGCTCATGGAGAAGTACCTCGAAGGTGAAGAACTCACCCTCGAAGAGATCAAAGCCGGCATCCGCAAGATGACCATCAACTCTGAGCTCTACCCGGTCTTCTGTGGTTCTGCCTTCAAGAACCGCGGCGTTCAGCCGATGCTGGATGCTGTTGTCGACTTCCTGCCGAACCCGCTCGACGTCCCGCCGATGATCGGTCACGATCCCCGCGACGAAGAGAAGGAACTGACCCGTAAGCCTTCTGCAGACGAGCCGTTCTCGGCCCTCGCCTTCAAGATTGCTGCGCACCCGTTCTTCGGCCAGCTGACGTTCGTCCGCGTGTACTCCGGTCACGTCGAAGCCGGCGCCCAGGTGGTCAACTCCACCAAGGGCAAGAAGGAACGTATCGGCAAGCTGTTCCAGATGCACGCCAACAAGGAAATGCCCGTTGAGGGCGCTACCGCCGGCCACATCTACGCAGCTATCGGTCTGAAGGACACCACCACGGGTGACACCCTGTGCGATGCCAACAACCAGATCGTCCTCGAGTCCATGAGCTTCCCGGAGCCCGTGATCTCGGTTGCCATCGAGCCCAACACCAAGGGTGACCAGGAGAAGCTCTCCACGGCCATCCAGAAGCTCTCCGCTGAGGACCCGACCTTCCAGGTCTCCCTCAACGAAGACACGGGCCAGACCATCATCGCCGGCATGGGCGAGCTCCACCTGGACATCCTGGTGGACCGCATGCGCCGCGAATTCAAGGTCGAGGCAAACGTGGGCAAGCCGCAGGTTGCTTACCGCGAAACCATCAAGCGCGCCGTCGAGCGCCTTGACTACACGCACAAGAAGCAGACCGGTGGTTCGGGTCAGTTCGCAAAGATCCAGATCGCGATCGAGCCCATGGACACCGCTTCAGGCGAGCTGTACGCGTTCGAGAACAAGGTCACTGGTGGCCGCGTTCCCCGCGAGTACATCCCGTCCGTTGACGCCGGTATCCAGGATGCACTGAACGACGGCGTCCTGGCCGGTTACCCGGTTGTCGGCATCAAGGCCACGCTGATTGACGGCGCGTCCCACGATGTTGACTCCTCGGAAATGGCGTTCAAGATCGCTGGACGTATGGCTTTCAAGGAAGCTGCACGCAAGGCGAACCCTGTTCTGCTCGAACCGCTGATGGATGTTGAGGTCCGCACACCTGAGGAATACATGGGTGATGTTATTGGTGACCTGAACGCCCGCCGTGGCCAGATGCAGTCCATGGAGGACGCAGCAGGTGTGAAGGTTATCCGTGCACACGTTCCGCTGTCCGGCATGTTCGGCTACATCGGTGACCTGCGGTCCAAGACCCAGGGTCGCGCTGTGTACTCCATGACGTTCAACAGCTACGCGGAGGTCCCGAAGGCAGTAGCCGACGAGATCATCCAGAAAACCCGCGGCGAGTAATCTCCCGGTAACGGATGCAATTCCGGTCCCGGGAAGGCATCTAAGCGTATGAGGTGGGGCTGCAGCGGAAGCTGCAGCCCGGCCCCTGCGCAAACAGGCTCTAGGAACTAAGATTGGTTCCTGAATCTGCAATTTCACCAAAACCAAGCCCCCAAGTAGACTTGCTAAAGTTTCTGCCGCGAAAAGCGCGGCCGAGGAGCACTTCACTTGAAATCGTTCTAGGAGGAACCTGTGGCAAAGGCAAAGTTCGAGCGGACTAAGCCGCACGTCAACATCGGCACCATTGGTCACGTTGACCACGGTAAGACGACGCTGACTGCCGCCATTTCCAAGGTGCTGTACGACCAGTACCCGGATCTCAACGAGCAGCGCGACTTCGCGTCGATCGACTCCGCTCCGGAAGAGCGCCAGCGCGGTATTACCATCAACATCTCCCACGTGGAGTACCAGACCGAGAAGCGCCACTACGCACACGTAGACGCCCCCGGTCACGCTGACTACATCAAGAACATGATCACCGGTGCTGCCCAGATGGACGGCGCAATCCTCGTGGTTGCCGCAACCGATGGTCCGATGGCTCAGACCCGTGAGCACGTTCTGCTCGCCCGCCAGGTTGGTGTTCCCTACCTGCTGGTCGCACTGAACAAGTCCGACATGGTTGATGACGAAGAACTCCTCGACCTCGTCGAAATGGAAGTTCGTGAGCTCCTGAGCTCGCAGGGCTTCGATGGCGATGAGGCTCCGGTTGTTCGCGTTTCCGGCCTCAAGGCTCTGGAAGGCGACCCGGTTTGGGTCAAGTCCGTCCAGGACCTGATGGCAGCTGTCGACGAGTCCGTTCCGGACCCCGTACGTGACCGCGACAAGCCGTTCCTGATGCCGATCGAAGACGTCTTCACGATCACCGGCCGTGGCACCGTTGTAACGGGCCGCGCCGAGCGTGGAACCCTCGCCATCAACTCCGAGGTCGAGATCGTCGGCATCCGCCCGGTCCAGAAGACCACGGTTACCGGTATCGAGATGTTCCACAAGCAGCTCGACGAAGCATGGGCCGGCGAGAACTGTGGCCTCCTGCTCCGCGGTCTCAAGCGCGACGATGTCGAGCGTGGCCAGGTTGTCGTCAAGCCGGGTTCCATCACCCCGCACACCGACTTCGAGGCTAACGTCTACATCCTCTCCAAGGACGAAGGCGGACGTCACAACCCGTTCTACTCCAACTACCGCCCGCAGTTCTACTTCCGCACCACGGACGTAACCGGCGTTATCACCCTGCCGGAAGGCACGGAAATGGTTATGCCTGGCGACAACACTGAGATGACCGTTGCGCTCATCCAGCCGATCGCTATGGAAGAGGGCCTCGGCTTCGCTATCCGCGAAGGCGGCCGCACCGTTGGTTCGGGACGTGTCACCAGCATCATCAAGTAGTTTCTGCTTGTAGATCAGTGACCTTCCGGCCCAGCCGGTAGTTACGCACAGGAAGAGCCCCACCGCTTCGGCGGTGGGGCTCTTCTTTGCTATAATTTCTCTAACGATTGGATAAACGCGGCGGGATCGAGGCCGACAGATCTAAGGACCTTCCATGAATGGACTGCTCGTTTTGGTGCTCCTGGCTATGACCGGGGCGATCGCTTATGCCCTGGGGCTTAGGAACGGAAGCAAAAGCCGGCCGCCTTATCCAAGCAGTAATGCCTCAGTCGGACCGGACCCGGCAGCCGGACCGGACGCCTACCGGGCGGGCTACCTGGCCGGGCACGTGGCCGGCTGGCGCGACGCCGAAGCCCGGCGGAATCCTGCGGCGGAGGCGAACAAGCAGGTACCGGACCCCCACATTGGGGCGCCGTTTCCAAGAGTCAACCCAGCGCCGACGATGCCTCTGCCACCGCAGACCTCCGTCACAGGTCCCTATTCCGTGGTTCCGCCCACGCCCCGGCAGCAGGCGCCCTACCAGCCTGCTCCTCGGCAGGCAGCGCCCCACCCGCCAGCGCCCCGGCAGCCCATGGTGGCCAGCGTCCAACAGCCCCCTGTGCCTCGGGAGACGCCGGAAGCTGCGGCAGCCCGCAAGGAGAAGCGGGACCAGCAAAACATCAACATCACGCTCTACGTTGCGAGTCTCCTGCTGGTAGCTGCCGGCGCCTTGTTCGTGGGTACGAGCTTGCCTGGAGTTTTCCGCTTCATGGGCATTTGGTTCATTACGGCGTTGTTCTACATCGCCGGACTCATCATCCATGCGAAGGTTCCCCGGCTTCGTCCGGCCGCTGTAGCTTTCGTCGGAACGGGGCTGGCACTTATCCCGGTGACGGGGCTGGCGATGTACAACTTCGCCCTTCACGATGGTCCTGCTGCCTGGTTGGTGACGTCTTTGTTGGGTATGGCGATCTACTCCTATACCGCCGTTCGGCTGGACAACAAGGTCCTGGCATTTCTTTCCCTCAGCTTTGTCGTCTCTACGGCCTGGTCAGGTGTTTCCGTCCTTGGGGGTGCCCTGGTGTGGTACTTCATCGCGATGATCGGGGTGGCCGTCCTGCTGACTTTGGGTGCGTTGTTGCGTCCGCGTTGGATACCGCCCCTCTATATCCGTCCGCTGATGATGCTGCATCCGTTCGTTGTGCCAGCGGTCGCCGTAGCTGTGACAGTGACACCGGCGCTTCTGTCCAGAGGCGAGTACGCATTGGTCATGGCCGTATGTGGCACCTACTTCACGGTGATGGCCTTTGTCCCCGGTGGACTTTTCCGGCTCCAAAACGCCTATGCTGCCCGGCTCGCCTTCACTTTGGCGCTGCTGGGAGTTGTGTGGGACCTGTCTGAGGACGTAAGTCTGGTGATGTTCGCTGCCGTTGTTTGCCTCGGCGTCCAGTCGCTGGGTATCGCGTTCGCGGGGGAGAGACTTGCCCCGCGGTTCTGGTGGAACGATGCCGTGTCGTGCTTGGGCTTGCAATTGGTGACGGCAGCAGCCCTGACGATGGTCCTGGGAATCGGTGAGTTCGATCTTGTCCCTTACCTGCCACTGTTCGCCGCGATGCTGACCGCCATGGTGGTGGGGTGGAAAGCAGGCGGCCGTGTGGAGTTTGCGCCGGGGGTCGTCGTGGCTGTGGCCCTGCCCTTCATGGGGGTGCTGGGCTCATGGGCCCTCTCAGGGCTCCTGATTTCTGCCGGGTTGTACTGGTTCCTCCGGGGTGCCATTCAACCCCGCGCATTCCGCGAGCACTTGGTTCTTGCGGGACGTATCGCCCTGACGCTGGGTGCGCCCGCAGTGGCGGCCGGAATCTTCGAAGAGAGTGACAACCGGGTTGCTGCCTCTGTGCTGGCGTTCGTCGGTGCCGCCGTCCTTCAGCAAGTAGCCAACGCCCTCCTGATGGGAGGGGGAGTCCGGCTCTTGGCGCCGTGGGCGTCGACCGCAGCCTTCGGCGGTTCCGGGATGGCGGGGCTACTGATCCTTCCGGTAGTCGATCACGTGGCAGGCAGGCCCGCCCTCGTCACGGCCGTCTACTTGGTCCTGCTGGCAGGCGTCGCCTCTGGATTTTTGCTCTTCCGTCGAAACGCTGAAGGTGACGGTTCGTGGCGACCGGCTTTGTGGGAGTTCCTTGCCCCGGGTGCGGTCCTCGTCGCCGGGCTGGTGGGCGCGGTGTCGGTGTCCCTCGCCCTTGGCAACGTGGTCCTCCTGGTCGGGATCGGGTATTTCTGCCTGACTGCTTTGAGGCTCGCCCCGTCCTTGCATCGTCAGTGCTACTGGTGGCTGGCCCGGGCGTCGGCTACCTTGCTGGCGGCATCAGCAACCTACGACGCCACTCGCGACAAGGGAGGCTTGCGGATAGCAGGGGAGATGCCGTCGGTTGCGGTTGTCGTCGTCGCCATGTGCGCACTTCAGCTTGCCCTCCCGCTCCTGCCGGGCATGCGCCGACGGTACCCGCAAGCTTCCATGGCTGATGCAGGGGTCGTCCTGACAGTCATGGCTGCCGCCACCTCGATCCTGACCATCGCAGGCAGCGTGGGACTCCTTCCAAAGCATGGGTGGCAGCCAGGGTTTACAGCGACGGCCACGGCCTTGGCCGCTGTGGCCTGCGGAATGGTGCTTCGCCGCAACTCCGCCGCGTGGATCTTCGCCCCGGTGTCCCTGGCACTGCTTTTGGCCCTTCGGATGGCGAATATCCGTGACGTCGAAATACTCTTGGGCATCTTCGCGGCCTACTGCGGATACATGGTGTCCGTTGTCCGTGAGCGTAGGGCCCGTGGCGGATACCTGTTGGGTATCCGTGTCCTTGCGACCGCGTTTGCGGGCGTGGTCGCGGCCGATGTCTCCGACTCTGCTACGACCGTGTCCTTGGTGATCGCCTCTACCCTGGTGCTCCAGCATGTGGCTGGGCTGACCGTGCGCAGCCGGGGTATCGATGTCGCCTTCCAGCAGGGAACGGTATGGGTCACCCTGGGTGTTCAGCTCGCCCTCCCTGTTGGTTACCTGCTGGTGCGGAATTTCGACGGCGGTGGCCGGTGGGTGGTCCTCGTCGAGTTGGCGCTGGTCTGGGCCTGTGCCGAAATTGCCCGGCGTTACCTCAAAGTGCCTGGCTCAGAGTACTTCGTCATTGCTGCCGCGGGACTCGGCGTGGTCCTCGCTGGCCCTGCCGCCCGTTTTCCCACCGCGACTTGGTTGCATCAGCCCCTCCTGGACAAGTACCAGGTGCCCATGGTGCTGCTTGCGTTGTCCACCCTGAGCACCGTGGTCCGGTGCATCTTCGTCGCCCGGGGGTCCGGCGCCCCTGCCTCTGAGCAGGGGAGGGGCCGATGGTTCTGGCTATCTGCGGCACTGGGTTTCGTCGTTGCCGGCGGCCTGTTCTCGATCGGCGTCTCGCTGTCCCTCACTGGACTGTCGATGCTGGTCCTGGCCTTGGCGCTCTTTGCAGCCTCACACATCGAGAGAGTCCCGGCCCTCTACGTTGCGGCGGCGCCGGCTGTTCTGGTGGGCTCGATAGTCACCGTCGACGGTTTGCTCGATGGACTCCCCGTGGGTGTCTGGGCCGCATTCATGCCTTGGCTTTTGGGCGGGGTTGGCTCGTCAGTCCTCTTGTACTCCGCGAAACTTTTCGGAGGCCGGGAGATTGCCGGCGTGCTCTGGCGCCGTAACGCGTTGACGGGGACCGCCGTCGTCGGATTGGTTTCCGCTGCAGCGGTGGGCCTGCTACGGGACGGGACGGCCTTGGCTGGAGCGGCACTGGTCATCGCGGCGGGTGTGCTGGTGGTTGTTGAAATTCCGTACAACAAATGGCTGGCCGCTGAGGTGGCGGGGGTGCTCTCGGTGGCTGCTTTCCAGCGCGCGCTGCTGTTTGTGGACAATTCCCGGCCCGACTGGTTCTGGGCGATCCAGTGGTACGCCATTGCCTTGGCGGTTCTGGCAGGACTGCGCTACTTCAAGGGGCAACGGAGCGATGGACTGCTCCGGCTCTGCGTGGCAGCAGGTGTGTTGTCGCTGACATCCTTGGGCACGATCTTCGGCGGCACTCCGGCCCAGCAACTCTATGTGCTGGTAGCGCACGTTGTCCTTCTTGCAGTTGGCCTGCTGCTGGCCGAACGGGTCATCGTGTGGTGGGGCGCAGCCGGCGTTGCGCTCAGTATCATGTGGGCGCTGCGTTCTTACGCCTTCGCCATGCTGGCCCTGGTTGCGCTGGGACTGATTGTGCTGGCGGTCTGGCGGCTGAACAAGCGACCCCAAGCTGGTGTGGCGGACAAAGGCTCGAACAACAACCCGGATGATGTCCCGTCGCAGGCCAAGGACGGAATCCGATAATGTTGCAGTCTACGGAGAGGAGCCACGCATGGAATTCCTGATATTCCTCGCAGTCGTTGCAGCAATTGGTGGCGGTGTGGTCTGGGGACGCAAGAACTTCCGCAACGAAATCGACCGGGCCAAGCGCATCCGGCGCGCCAACAAGAACAACCGGTAACGCCCTACTACTGCTATTTAACCGCCGCGGGCTATATCCCGTGGGCTCGGGCACGACCCAGGGCGCGGTACCAATAGAACGAGCTCTTGGGAGTCCGCTCCAAAGTGTCAAAATCCACGTGCACCAGTCCGAAGCGCTGGGAGTAGCCGGCCGCCCATTCAAAGTTGTCCAGCAACGTCCACACGTAGTAGCCGCGAAGGTCTACGCCCTCCGCAATGCCGCCTGGGCCTGTTGCAGTCAAGGCATGACCCAGGTGCTCGGCGAGGTAGGCGATGCGGTTGGTGTCCTCGAGGGGGCCGTCCACATGGGCAGGTTCGGGGAAGCTTGCTCCGCCTTCAGTGATGAACAGGGGAGGCAGCGCGTCGCCGTAGCGGTCCTTCATTTCACGCAGAAGCAAGGCAAGGTATTCCGGGGCCACCGGCCATCCGAAACCAGTGGTCTCATACTCCTGGTATGCGGCCAAATGGAAGGGCACCTTGGCCATCTCGGGAGACGTTCCCGTGGGGATTTCAGCTGGACCCGGGCCAGCGGCAACCTTGACGGGGTAGTAGTAGTTGAGCCCATAGAAATCCAAGGGTTGGCTGATGATCTCCATGTCTCCGTCCTCCACGGTGCCCAGCGAACGGAACCACGGCCTCATGGGCCACGGCGGTTTCGGGTAGCTGCCCAGCAGGAGGGCGTCAGCATAAATGCGGTTGAGGATGTGGTCCAAGGCTTCGCTCATCAAACGGTCGGGAAGGCTGTTCGAAGCCGGCTGCACAGGGGAGTGCATATTCGACACCCCGATCTGTCCTTTGACCCCTGCGCTTCGGAGTGCTTGTACCGCAAGGCCATGACCCAAGAGCTGATGGTGGGCCGCAGGCAGGGAATCGAACAAAAGCTGCATGCCCGGGGAGTGGACGCCCAACGCATACCCCTGCACTGTCACAGACACGGGTTCGTTGATCGTTACCCAACGATCAACCCGGTCGCCAAAGCGTTCTGCCACGGCCGCGCAGTAGACGGCGAAGCGTTCGGCCGTTTCCCGATTCATCCAGCCACCGGCGTGCTCAAGTTCAAGCGGGGTATCCCAGTGGTACAGCGTGGCCATGGGGGAGACCCCGGCGGCCAGCAGCTTATCGATCAGGCGGTCGTAAAAGTCCAGGCCCCTCGGGTTGACGGCGCCTTTACCACCGGGCTGGATGCGTGGCCATGACAGCGAGAACCGATAGGAATCCACCCCGAGCTCCTGCATCAGGCTGATATCCTCATCCGCGCGGTTGTAGTGGTCGCAGGCTATGGTGGGGGAGCCGCCGTCGACGATTGCTCCTGGCTTCTCCGCGAAGGCATCCCATCCTGACGGTCCTCGACCGTCCGCGGTCAGCGACCCCTCGATCTGGAATGCGGCTGCCGCGACGCCGAGCACGAAACCCGGACGGAGGCGGGCTGCGAGATCCTCCACCGAACCTTGATCCTGGACCGTCATGTCCCAATCTTCCTCAGACGTGGGTGGCGGGGCAATGGCCTTTGCAGGGCCGATTGGCCTTTGCCCCAACTTTCCGCCATACTGGATGAGTTGTTCAAGCGCTTCTTCGTGTCCCGATCCGGATAATGCCGGGTGTCAGGGTCCAGGTCGAAGCCCAAACATAACCCTGAACCCCATGGAATGCGGTCGAGTCTGCGTGGAAATCGCGACACGCCCGACCGCGGGGGTCGGTGCGCCGGCAGGTTGAGGAACCCGGAATATCCGGATTCAGCTTGTGCGGCGTGTGGTGGTAGATCCTCAAACGCCTCGGCGGCCACATCAACAGGTAAGTAAACAGAGCAGCCCTAACTAGAGCAGCACTAGCTGAAAGAGAGTCAGGCGACATGGCGGGACAAAAAATCCGCATCCGGCTGAAGTCATATGACCACGAGGTCATTGATGTTTCAGCGCGGAAGATCGTTGAGACGGTCACGCGCGCAGGCGCAACGGTAGTCGGCCCGGTGCCGCTGCCCACGGAGAAGAACGTTTACTGCGTTATTCGCTCTCCTCACAAGTACAAGGACAGCCGTGAGCACTTCGAAATGCGTACTCACAAGCGTCTGATCGACATCATCGACCCCACGCCGAAGGCCGTTGACTCGCTTATGCGTCTCGACCTGCCTGCCGACGTGAACATCGAAATCAAGCTCTAGGGAGGTGCTGAGAGACTATGACCGCAACCCGTAACGTAAAGGGCCTGTTGGGCACGAAGCTCGGCATGACCCAGGTCTGGGACGAGAACAACAAGCTCATCCCGGTAACTGTCGTCCAGGCTGACTCCAACGTCATCACCCAGCTGCGCAACGCAGAGGTAGATGGCTACGTCGCCGTCCAGATCGGCTACGGCCAGATCGATCCCCGCAAGGTCACCAAGCCGCTGGCTGGCCACTTCGAAAAGGCTGGCGTCACCCCTCGTCGCCACGTCGTCGAACTGCGTACCGCAGACGCTGCATCCTACGAGCTGGGCCAGGAGCTCTCTGTTGAGATCTTCGAAGCCGGCCAGAAGATCGACGTCGTCGGCACCTCAAAGGGTAAGGGCTTCGCCGGTGTTATGAAGCGTCACGGCTTCCACGGCGTTGGCGCTTCCCACGGTGCCCACAAGAACCACCGTAAGCCTGGCTCCATCGGTGGCGCATCCACCCCGAGCCGCGTCTTCAAGGGCCTGAAAATGGCCGGCCGCATGGGCGCCGAGCGTCACACCACGCTGAACCTCACGGTTCACGCTGTTGACGCTGAGAAGTCGCTGCTCCTTATCAAGGGTGCCGTCCCCGGTGCCCGCGGCCAGGTCGTACTCGTACGCACCGCCGTGAAGGGAGCCTAGTTAAATGACTAGCACTGTCAAGGTAGACCTGCCTGCAGAGATCTTCGACGTTCAGACCAACGTGCCGCTGCTGCACCAGGTCGTCGTCGCACAGCTCGCTGCCGCACGCCAGGGTACCCACAAGACGAAGACCCGCGCCGAGGTTTCCGGTGCAGGTCGCAAGCCGTTCAAGCAGAAGGGTACCGGCCGCGCCCGTCAGGGTTCCATCCGTGCTCCTCACATGACCGGCGGTGGCGTTGTCCACGGTCCGACCCCTCGTGACTACAGCCAGCGCACCCCCAAGAAGATGAAGGCTGCTGCACTCCGCGGCGCCCTGTCTGACCGCGCCCGCAACGGCCGCATCCACGTCATCGCTGAACTGGTAGCCGGCACCAAGCCGTCCGCCAAGGAAGCACTGGCTTCGCTGCGCTCCGTCACCGAGCGCAAGAACCTGCTCGTCGTAATCGAGCGCGCCAACGATGTTGCTGCACTGTCCGTGCGCAACCTCCAGGATGTTCACGTTCTGTACGCAGACCAGCTGAACACCTACGACGTGCTCATCTCCGACGACGTGGTCTTCACCAAGGCTGCTTTCGAGGCGTTCGTCGCTGACAAGGCAAAGAACGAGGAGGCCTCCAAGTGAGCGTAACCACCATCAAGGACCCGCGCGACGTCGTGCTTGCACCCGTCGTATCGGAAAAGAGCTACGGTCTGATCGACGAAGGCAAGTACACCTTCCTGGTGGACCCTCGCTCGAACAAGACCGAGATCAAGCTGGCCGTCGAGAAGATCTTCTCGGTCAAGGTTGACTCGATCAACACCATCAACCGTGCCGGTAAGCGCAAGCGCACCAAATTCGGCTGGGGACAGCGCAAGAGCACCAAGCGTGCAATTGTCACCCTCAAAGAAGGCACAATCGACATCTTCGGCGGTCCGCTCGCGTAGCGGAGACCACTTTAACGAGGAAATAAATTATGGGAATCCGTAAATACAAGCCGACTACCCCGGGCCGTCGTGGCTCGAGCGTAGCCGACTTCGCTGAAATCACGCGATCGACTCCGGAAAAGTCGTTGCTGCGTCCGCTGCACAAGACTGGCGGCCGTAACAACTCCGGTAAGATCACCACCCGCCACAAGGGTGGTGGGCACAAGCGCCAGTACCGTCTGATCGACTTCCGTCGTCACGACAAGGACGGCATCAACGCCCGCGTTGCCGAAATCGAGTACGACCCGAACCGTACGGCTCGCATCGCACTCCTGCACTACGTTGATGGCACCAAGCGTTACATCATCGCTCCGAACAAGCTGTCCCAGGGTGACTTCGTCGAGGCTGGTCCCGACGCTGACATCAAGCCGGGCAACAACCTGCCGCTGCGCAACATCCCGGTTGGTACCGTAATCCACGCAGTTGAACTGCGTCCGGGTGGCGGCGCCAAGATGGCACGTTCCGCAGGTGCTTCGGTACAGCTCGTTGCAAAGGAAGGCCGTTTCGCCCAGCTGCGTCTGCCCTCCGGCGAAATCCGCAACGTTGACGTGCGCTGCCGCGCAACCGTCGGCGAGGTCGGCAACGCCGAGCAGTCGAACATCAACTGGGGTAAGGCCGGCCGTATGCGCTGGAAGGGCGTTCGCCCGACCGTCCGTGGTGTAGCCATGAACCCGGTTGACCACCCGCACGGTGGTGGTGAAGGTAAGACTTCCGGTGGACGTCACCCGGTCAACCCGAACGGCAAGCCCGAGGGCCGTACCCGCCGTCCGAACAAAGAGAGCGACAAGCTTATTGTTCGTCGCCGCCGTACTGGCAAGAACAAGCGATAGGAGCCTGGACACATGCCACGCAGCCTGAAAAAAGGTCCTTTCGTTGACCAGCACCTCTTTGTGAAGGTCGCACGGGAAAACGATAAGGGCACCAAGAACGTCATCAAGACCTGGTCCCGCCGTTCGATGATCATCCCCGACATGCTCGGGCACACGATCGCCGTACACGACGGACGCAAGCACATCCCGGTGTTTGTCACTGAGTCGATGGTCGGGCACAAGCTCGGCGAATTCGCTCCCACGCGGACATTCCGCGGCCATGTTAAGGACGACCGTAAGGGCAAGCGCCGCTAAGGCGCCTGACTTTACGTCTTAGACGAGAGAAGGAAAGCAATGGAAGCCAAGGCTATTGCGCGTCACATCCGCGTAACGCCTATGAAGGCCCGGCGCGTCGTCAACCTTGTTCGTGGTAAGCAAGCGAATGAGGCTCTGGCAATTCTGAAGTTTGCCCCCCAGGCAGCTTCGGAGCCGGTATTCAAGGTACTTCAGTCGGCAATGGCCAACGCACGCGTCCTCGCGGACCGTGACGGCGTTGCATTCGACGACAGCGACCTGTTCATCAGCGAAGCATTCGTTGATGAAGGCCCGACCATGAAGCGGTTCCAGCCGCGTGCCCAAGGCCGCGCCTACCGCATCAGGAAGCGGACCAGCCACATCACGTTGGTCGTGGCAACCCCCGAGAAAGAGGAGGCTCGCTAAGTGGGACAGAAAGTAAACCCGCACGGGTTCCGACTCGGCATCACCACCGACCACGTTTCGCACTGGTTCGCTGACAGCACCAAGCCCGGACAGCGCTACAAGGACTTCGTCCGCGAGGACATCAAGATCCGTCAGCTCATGTCCACCGGCATGGAGCGCGCTGGCATCGCCAAGGTCGAGATCGAGCGCACCCGTGACCGTGTCCGCGTGGATATCCACACGGCACGCCCGGGCATCGTCATCGGTCGCCGCGGCGCAGAAGCAGACCGCATCCGCGGCGAGCTCGAAAAGCTCACAGGCAAGCAGGTTCAGCTGAACATCCTCGAGGTCAAGAACCCCGAGATGGAAGCGCAGCTTGTTGCCCAGGGCATCGCTGAGCAGCTGACTTCCCGCGTGGCTTTCCGCCGTGCGATGAAGAAGGCAATGCAGTCCGCGCAGCGCGCAGGTGCCAAGGGCATCCGTGTTGCTTGCTCGGGCCGTCTGGGTGGCGCAGAAATGTCCCGCTCGGAGTTCTACCGCGAAGGCCGTGTGCCCCTGCACACCCTCCGCGCGAACATCGACTACGGCTTCTACGAAGCCAAGACCACCTTCGGCCGTATCGGCGTAAAGGTTTGGATCTACAAGGGTGACGTCACTGCCAAGGAACTGGCTCAGCAGGCAGCTGCTGCTCCGTCCCGTGGCCGTGCAGGAGACCGTCCGGGCCGCCCGGGTGGCGACCGCCGTCGTCGTAACGACCGTCCGGCAGCTGAGGCAGCACCTGCTGCCGTTGAAGCACCGGCCGCTGAAGCTGCTGCACCCGCAGCAGAAGGAGGACAGGCTTAAATGCTTATCCCACGTCGAGTCAAGCACCGTAAGCAGCACCACCCGGGTCGTTCCGGCGCTGCTACGGGTGGCACCAAGGTCAGCTTCGGTGAGTACGGTATCCAGGCTCTCAGCCCGGCATACGTAACCAACCGTCAGATCGAGTCCGCCCGTATCGCGATGACCCGCCACATCAAGCGTGGCGGTAAGGTCTGGATCAACATCTACCCGGACCGTCCGCTGACGAAGAAGCCTGCTGAAACCCGCATGGGTTCCGGTAAGGGTTCTCCGGAATGGTGGGTCGCAAACGTCAAGCCGGGCCGGGTTCTGTTCGAACTCTCCGGTGTCAATGAAGAGGTAGCTCGCGAGGCCCTGCGCCTGGCAATCCACAAGCTGCCGTTGAAGGCACGCATTGTGCGTCGCGAAGGTGGTGAATAGAAATGGCAGTAGGGTCGAAGGATCTCGCACCCGCACAGCTGGACGGTTTCGACAACGAGCGTCTCGTTGAAGAACTCCGCAAGTCCAAGGAAGAGCTGTTCAACCTGCGTTTCCAGTCCGCCACCGGACAGCTGGAGAACCACGGTCGCCTGCGCGCGGTAAAGAAGGACATCGCACGCATCTACACCGTTCTCCGTGAGCGCGAGCTGGGCATTCGTGCCGAGGTTGCCGCACCGGTTGTGGAAGCCAAGGAAGAAAAGAAGTCCAAGAAGGCTGCCAAGGCTGAAAAGGCCGAGGTTGAAGCTGGAGAGGACGCCAAGTGAGCGAGAAGGAAACTGTGACGGAAGCAGCAGCCAGCGCTGAACAGCGCGGTTACCGTAAGACGCGTCGCGGCTACGTTGTCTCTGACAAGATGGAAAAGACCATCGTTGTTCAGGTTGAAGACCGCGTGAAGCACGCTCTGTACGGCAAGGTTATTCGCCGCACCTCGAAGGTCAAGGCTCACGACGAAGAGAACACCGCCGGCATCGGCGACCTCGTTCTCATCTCTGAGACCCGCCCGCTCTCCGCTACCAAGCGGTGGCGCCTGGTGGAGATCCTCGAAAAGGCAAAGTAAATCCGACGCCGGGCATCGCCTGGCAGGATTCAACGGAAGGCCCGTATTCCCTTGGGAATGCGGGCCTTCCCGCGTTTGCCCTCGGTTCGGATTCGATCTCTAAACGTGCTAGGATATTGAGTTTGTATGGCGCCACTTGTGCGTCGTCCACTACCTCGTAAACAATCGTGCCGCTGCATACTGCCCCGCGCAGAGTTTTCTGCAAGGGAAGCTGATGCTTGTGGCACGGGCGTTTAGGCCTGTTCTGGCAAAATCCAGGCAGGTCAAGAGACACCCCGATCAACCGTTCCGCAAGGCTCATTCCGTATGCATGATTTCGGTCTGAGAACCGGCGCGACGCAAGGAGTAGAAATTGATTCAGCAGGAGTCGCGACTGAAGGTCGCCGACAACACGGGTGCTAAGGAAATCCTTACCATTCGCGTTCTCGGTGGATCTGGCCGTCGCTACGCAGGCATTGGCGACGTTATCGTCGCAACCGTCAAGGACGCTATCCCTGGCGGCAACGTAAAGAAGGGTGACGTCGTCAAGGCTGTCATCGTTCGTACCAAGAAGGAACGCCGCCGTGCGGATGGTTCCTACATCAAGTTTGACGAAAACGCAGCTGTGATCCTGAAGAACGACGGTGACCCCCGCGGTACCCGTATCTTCGGCCCGGTTGGTCGTGAACTTCGCGACAAGAAGTTCATGAAGATCGTTTCGCTGGCCCCGGAGGTGCTTTAGTCCATGGCTAAGATCAAGAAGGGTGACCTCGTTCAGGTCATCACCGGCGCCAAGCAGGAACGTGGCGGAGACCGCGGCAAGCAGGGCAAAGTCCTGCGCGTATTCCCGGACACCAACCGCGTGTTGGTAGAGGGCATCAACCGCGTCACCAAGCACACCAAGGTCGGTCAGTCGCAGCGCGGCACCAAGACCGGTGGCATCGAGGTCGTTGAGGCCCCGATCCACGTCTCCAACGTTGCTTTGGTTGACCCGTCGACCAAGAAGCCGACCCGTGTTGGTTTCCGTCTCGACACCGTTGAGAAGGATGGTCGTTCCAAGACTGTCCGTATCCGCGTGTCCAAGGCCACCGGGAAGGACATCTAATGAGCGAGACACTGTCTGAGACCTCCGCTGCAAACAAGATCGTTCCGCGTCTGAAGACCAAGTATGCAGAGACCATCAAGAAGTCCCTGCAGGACGAGTTCAACTACGCGAACGTGAACCAGGTTCCCCGCCTGGTGAAGGTTGTTGTGAACATGGGTGTTGGAGATGCCGCCAAGGACTCCAAGCTGATCGACGGCGCTGTCCGCGACCTCACCCTGATCACCGGCCAGAAGCCGCAGGTAACCAAGGCCCGTAAGTCGATCGCACAGTTCAAGCTGCGCGAAGGCATGCCCATCGGTGCACACGCTACCCTGCGTGGCGACCGTATGTGGGAATTCGTGGACCGTCTGGTTTCGCTGGCACTGCCGCGTATCCGTGACTTCCGCGGCCTCAACGGCAAGCAGTTCGATGGCAACGGCAACTACACCTTCGGTCTGACCGAGCAGGTTATGTTCCACGAAATCGACCAGGATTCCATCGACCGCGTTCGCGGTATGGACATCACGGTCGTCACCACCGCCAAGACCGACGACGAAGGCCGCGCGCTGCTCAAGGCGCTTGGGTTCCCGTTCAAAACCGAAAACTAACTACGTGACAGGTCCGTCCGCGTTTGTTCTTGAGACCAAGCGCAGCGGAAACCGGTACGAGGAAGGGCTATAGCCCAAATGACTATGACAGATCCTGTCGCAGACATGCTTACGCGTCTGCGCAATGCAAACTCGGCATACCACGACACCGTGTCCATGCCGTACAGCAAACTGAAGGCACGCGTTGCCGACATCCTGAAGGCCGAGGGCTACATCGCCGGCTGGAAGGAAGAGGAAGCTGAGGTTGGCAAGAAGCTGACCATCGACCTCAAGTTCGGTCCCAACCGCGAGCGTTCGATCGCTGGTGTCCGCCGCATCTCCAAGCCGGGTCTCCGCGTTTACGCGAAGTCCACCAACCTGCCGCACGTGCTGGGTGGCCTGGGTATCGCAATCCTGTCCACCTCTTCCGGCCTCCTGACTGACAAGCAGGCCGGTAAGAAGGGCGTGGGCGGCGAAGTCCTCGCGTACGTCTGGTAACGGGAAAGGAAGAGAATAATGTCACGTATTGGACGTCTCCCCATCACCGTTCCTGCCGGAGTTGAGGTCAAGCTCGATGGCTCCGTCATCAGCGTCAAGGGATCCAAAGGCGAGCTGAGCCACACTGTGGCCAGCCCGATCGAGGTCTCCCTCGAAGAGAACACTCTCACGGTCACCCGCCCGAACGACGAGCGCAACTCGCGTTCGCTGCACGGCCTGACCCGCACCCTGATCGCCAACATGATCCAGGGCGTTACCGAGGGCTATGAGAAGAAGCTTGAAATCGTTGGTACCGGTTACCGCGTTCAGGCCAAGGGTTCTGACCTGGAGTTCGCTCTGGGCTACAGCCACCCGGTTAACGTCTCTGCACCCGAAGGCATCACCTTCGTAGTGGAGGGTCCGACCAAGCTCTCTGTTGCGGGTATCAACAAGCAGCAGGTCGGCGAGGTTGCTGCCAACATTCGCAAGCTGCGCAAGCCCGACCCCTACAAGGGCAAGGGTGTCCGTTACGCCGGCGAAGTCATCCGCCGCAAGGTCGGAAAGGCTGGTAAGTAAACCATGGCCATCGCAATTAACAAGAAGCGTTCGAACAAGAGCAAGTCTGCTGCACGCAGCCGTCGCCAGCTTCGTATCCGCAAGCGCATCAGCGGCACGGCTGTACGTCCTCGTCTGGTCGTCAACCGCTCCGCACGTCACGTATTCGTCCAGGTTGTCGATGACAGCAAGGGTGTAACCGTGGCTTACGCTTCCACCCTGGAAGCTGACCTTCGCGCATTCGACGGAGACAAGACTGCAAAGGCCAAGCGCGTCGGCGAGCTCGTTGCCGAGCGTGCCAAGGCTGCAGGCGTCGAGGCTGTTGTCTTCGACCGTGGCGGTAACAAGTACCACGGCCGCATCGCCGCCGTCGCTGACGGTGCTCGCGAAGGTGGGCTGGCACTGTGACCGCTGAAAACAACGAAAAGGACATTCAGGTGACTGAAGCTGTAGCTGCTGAAGCAACTGAGACCGCACCCGCTGCCGATGACCGCCGTGGCGCTCGTCGCGGCGAGCGTGGCGACCGTGGCCAGGGCCGCGGCGACCGTGGTGGCCGTGGTGGCCGCGACGGCGGTCGTGAAGCCGAGAAGAGCCAGTTCGTAGAGCGCGTTGTCACCATCAACCGCGTTGCCAAGGTCGTCAAGGGTGGTCGTCGCTTCAGCTTCACCGCACTCGTCGTCGTCGGTGACGGCAACGGTATGGTCGGCGTCGGCTACGGCAAGGCCAAGGAAGTTCCCGCAGCAATCGCGAAGGGCGTTGAAGAGGCCAAGAAGTCCTTCTTCCGCGTTCCCCGCGTTGGCAGCACCATCCCGCACCGCGTGCAGGGTGAAGCTGCTGCAGGCGTCGTCCTGCTGCGTCCGGCTTCCGCCGGTACCGGTGTTATCGCCGGTGGTCCGGTCCGCGCGGTATTGGAGTGCGTGGGTATCCACGACATCCTCTCCAAGTCGCTCGGTTCTTCCAACGCGATCAACATCGTTCACGCGACCGTTGCCGCTCTGAAGCAGCTCGAAGAGCCCGCTTCCGTGGCTGCCCGCCGTGGCTTGCCGCTGGACGAGGTTGCTCCTGCTGCTCTGGTGCGCGCGCTCCAGAACCAGAAGGCAGGTGTTTAGTCATGGCTAAGAACGTGACTCCCTCCGACGCCAAGTTGGAGATCACCCAGATCAAGGGCGTCATCGGCGCCAAGCAGAACCAGATTGCGACCCTCCGGTCCCTCGGTCTCAAGCGCATCGGACACACCGTTGTCCGTACCGCTGACGCCGTGACCGTTGGCATGCTCAACACGGTTCCGCACCTCGTGAATGTAGAGGAGGCGAAGTAATGGCAGAGAACAAGACCGCCGCAGAGGCTGCTGAGAAGCAGAACGCTCTGAAGGTCCACCACCTGCGTCCCGCTCCGGGTGCCAAGACCGCCAAGACCCGTGTTGGTCGTGGTGAAGGCTCCAAGGGTAAGACCGCTGGTCGCGGTACCAAGGGTACGAAGGCCCGCTACCAGGTAAAGGCTGGCTTTGCCGGCGGCCAGCTGCCGCTGCACATGCGCCTGCCGAAGCTGCGCGGCTTCAAGAACCCGTTCCGGGTTGAGTTCCAGGTTGTAAACCTGGAGAAGCTCAACGAGCTGTTCCCGGAAGGTGGCGCTGTCACCGTTGAGTCCCTGGTTGAGAAGGGTGCCGTTCGCAAGAACCAGCCCGTAAAGGTGCTGGGCACCGGCGACATCACCGTCAAGGTTGACGTCACCGCCCACGCATTCTCCGCCAGCGCGACGGAAAAGATTGCTGCAGCAGGCGGAAGCACCACTGCTCTCTAAGAGCCAGTGGGGCGAAAGCCCGTTGTAAAAAATCCCGGTGTGCGGGGCTTCGGCCCCGTATACCGGGATTTTTTTGCGTGATTGTGGACTCTCGATTATTAAGACGGCGTCACCAGCGGTTAGACTCGGTTGTTGGGTTTCATTGAGCCCCATCACATCCTTGTACTTTCTACTCAGGAGGACGCTTGCTAAGCGCATTCGGCCGGGCGTTTCGGACGCCTGATTTGCGACGCAAGTTGTTGTTCACGCTGGGAATCATCACAATCTTCCGCTTGGGAGCTTTCATCCCCTCGCCTGGTGTGAACTACCAGAATGTCCAGCAATGCTTGAACAACGGTGACACCTCGCAGGGCATCTACCAGCTGGTGAACTTGTTCAGCGGCGGCGCGTTGCTGCAGGTATCGATCTTTGCCCTGGGCATCATGCCCTACATCACGGCGAGCATCATCGTGCAGTTGCTTCGGGTGGTTATTCCCCGGTTCCAGCAGCTCTACGAGGAAGGTTCCTCCGGGCAGTCAAAACTGACGCAATACACCCGGTACCTCACCATCGCTCTCGGCCTGTTGAACGCCACCACTTTGGTGTCGCTGGCCCGATCCGGACAGTTGCTGCCGGGCTGTAACCTGCCCATCATTCCTGATGAGAGCATCATTACCACCCTCCTGCTGATCATCACGCTGACTGCAGGCACCGGCCTCATCATGTGGATGGGCGAGCTCGTCACCGAGCGCGGCGTCGGCAACGGCATGTCCCTCCTGATCTTCACCTCCATCGCTGCCGGCTTCCCCCGTTCACTGGGTTCCATCTGGGAGACCAAGGGCCCCGGAACGTTCTTCATCGTTCTTGCCATTGGACTGCTGACTGTGGCTCTGGTGGTCTTCGTGGAGCAGTCCCAGCGCCGTGTCCCGGTCCAGTACGCCAAGCGTATGATCGGTCGACGCACCGTGGGTGGGACCAGCACCTATATCCCCATCAAGGTGAACATGGCCGGCGTCGTGCCTGTCATCTTTGCTTCCTCCATGCTGTACCTGCCGGGCCTGATCTCGCAGTTCAACCAGCCCAAGCCGGGGGAGCAGATTGCTCCATGGGTCGAGTGGATCAACAACAACCTCACCCGTGGCGACCACCCCATCTACATGGCGCTCTACTTCGCCATGATCGTGTTCTTCACGTACTTCTATGTAGCCATCACCTTCAACCCTGAAGAAGTGTCGGACAACATGAAGAAGTACGGCGGGTTCATTCCGGGCATCCGGGCGGGTAAACCGACCGCGGACTACCTGCAGTACGTGCTTTCCAGGATCACGCTTCCCGGAGCCTTCTACCTTGGCTTCGTGGCGTTGATTCCGCTGGTCGCACTCGTCCTGATCAATGCCAACCAGAACTTCCCGTTCGGTGGCACATCAATCCTGATCATGGTGGGTGTTGGCCTGGAGACCGTCAAGCAGATTGATGCGCAGCTACAACAACGTCACTACGAAGGGCTTTTGCGATGACGAGAATGCTGATCATTGGACCTCCCGGTTCGGGTAAGGGTACGCAGGCCGAGCGCATTTCCGAGCGCCTCGGCGTAGTCGCCATCTCCACCGGCGACATCTTCCGTGCCAACGTCAAGGGCGAAACCCCCTTGGGCATTGAGGCCAAGAAGTACATGGACGCCGGCGATTTCGTTCCGGACAGCGTCACGAACAACATGGTTCGCGACCGCCTCGGCCAGGACGACGTCGAGAACGGCTTCCTGTTGGACGGCTACCCGCGCACAACGGCGCAGGTTGACTACTTGGACCAGATCCTCGCCGAGGGCCAGCAGGAGCTCGACGTCGTGCTCCAGCTGACTGCCGACGACGAAGAACTGGTTGCCCGCCTTTTGGGCCGTGCCAAGGAAACCGGCCGCTCCGATGACAACGAGACTGTGATCCGACACCGTCTTGACCTGTACCACGAGCAGACCGAAGCCGTCGTAGCCAAGTACTCCGAGCGTGGCATCCTGACACAGGTTGATGGCATCGGCGGTATCGACGAAGTTACCGACCGTGTGCTCACGGCGATCGAGTCGGCCAAGGCTGTCTAGCAGTACGTTCTCCACATAGCCGGATTACCGGCATGGGAGTGATGGGTGGGTCCCGTACCGTTTGGTGTGGGGCCCACCTTTTTCGTTCCCTGTCATGGGGTGGGTGCCAGCCAATTTCGGTCCTGCCCACGGATACGGGAAAATAATTGAAGCACGGGGCCAGGCGGGTCCCACCAGCAACCTTCCAAAGGAGAACATGGCGTTCGGTCAGCCCCGTATTGAATACAAGTCCAACGAGCAAATGCGCACCATGCACCAGGCAGGCCTTGTGCTGAGCCGTGCCCTGGACGCTGCCGTTGCGGCGGCTAAGGCCGGAGTCACCACCAAGGACCTGGATGATGTATTCGCCGCAGTCCTCAACGAGGCCGGCGCGAAGTCGAATTTCCTCGGATACCACGGCTTTCCGGCCACCATCTGTACCTCGGTGAACGAAGAGGTTGTTCACGGTATCCCGGGGGGCCGTGTCCTGCAGGACGGCGACATTATCTCCATCGACGGCGGCTGCATTGTGGACGGCTGGCATTCTGATTCCGCACGGACAGTGATTGTTGGAACCGCGGATCCCGAAGACCAGCGCCTCTCCGATGTCACGGAGGCCGCCATGTGGCGTGGAATCGCTGCCTTGGCCACCGGAAAGTTCGTGGGGGACATCGGCAACGCCATCGACGACTACGTATCGTCCGTCGAAGGCAAGCCCCTCGGCATCCTCGAAGACTATGTAGGCCACGGTATCGGGTCTGAAATGCATATGGCGCCCGATGTGCTGAACTACAGGACCAACCACCGCGGCCCGAAGATCCGTCCCGGCCTGTGCCTTGCCATTGAGCCGATGCTGGTTCGCGGGGACATTGAAACCGCAACCCTCGACGACGACTGGACAGTGGTCACCACCGACGGCAAGCGCTCCTGCCAATGGGAGCATTCGGTAGCCGTACATGAAAAGGGCATTTGGGTCCTGTCTGCCCCGGACGGCGGAGCAGCGCAGCTGGCGCCGCTCGGCGTCGTGCCAGTCCCCATCCCGTAGCTGACATATGAAGAGAGCCGGGCTGCTGAAGCAGCCCGGCTCTCTTCATGCTCGGCGGAGTTTATGCCTTCAGTTTGGGCTTGACGTCCTTGGTGTAGATGCCCTCGAGCGTCTTCTTCAGCTCCGTCATGGTGGCCTGCACATCGCCCTGCTGCGTGAGGATCTTCGCAGCAGACTTGGCCATTTCCTGGTCCGCACCCGGAAGGAAGACCCTCGCGTTGTCCTGGACCTTGGTGGCTGCGAGCTGGTCCATGGCGATCTTGATCTGCGGCGTGGTGGCCAGGACGGTAGACATGTCCGCGGAGAGCCGCGTAGGCATGTAGCCGGTGGCAGCAGAGAACGCAGCCGTGTTCTCGGGTTCGGTCATGAACTTGAGGAAGGTTGCGGCAGCCAACTGCTCTTCCTTGCTGATCCCGCTCGGAATGCCCAGCCCCGCGCCGCCTGTCGGGCAAACGCCACTGGTAACCTGGGGACCGCCGGGGAGGAACCCGACGCCGACGTTGAACTTGGCAGCCTTCAGGACACCCAACAGGGAGCCGGTGGAGGAGATGGTCGACGAGGTAAGGCCAGCGGCGAAGTCGTCAGCAGCTTCCTTGGACGAGACGCCAGCCCATCCGTCTTTGTAAATGGAGTCTTGCGCCCACTGCAGGGCAGCCACGGATTCCTTGGAGTCGCAGGTGATGTCCCAGTCCTTGGACCAGCTCCCGCCCCAGCCCCACAGGTTGTTCTGCAGGGTCCAGCCGGCGTAGCCAGCCAACGCCGGGTAGATGTAGGCGTACTGGGCGCCGGAGCTTGCCTTCAGTTTGGGTGCCCATTCAGCGAATTCCTGCCAGGTTGCAGGAGCACGGTCCGGAAGTCCTGCGGCTTTGAAGTGGTCCTTGTTGTAGTAGAACAGCGGGGTGGACCGGCCGTAGGGCAGGGCCCATTGCTTGTTGTCGTACTTGTAGTCGTCAACGAGGGACTTCTGGAAATCGTCGATCTTGATGTCGAGCTGCTTCACCAGTCCGTCAAGGGGAATGATGCTGCCGTTGGAGAAGTAGCGGAACCACCACACGTCGGAAAGGACCACCAATCCGGGGAGCCCGGTTTTGGCCGCCTGCGACGTCTGGAACTTCTGGGCAATCTCTTCGTAGTTCGCCCCAGCCGTGACCAGGTTGACCTTGATGTCAGGGAACTTGGCGTGGAACTTGTCGATGATGGCCTTTTCCACGTCCTGCGACTTGCCCGGGTGGTTGGTCCAGAAATCGATGGAGGCGGCAGGCTTCACGCCGCTGAAGTCGATCGTTGCGGTGTCGACGGCGTCTGCCGTGCCCGCCGTCGAGGGTCCACCACATGCGGCGAGGGCCGCTGCTCCGGCTCCGAGGCCTGCAAGTCCCAGGAAATGTCGGCGGTCAAGGTTGGTGCGCATGGTGCTTCCTTTCAATAACGTACTTCGATGCGATTGGTGCGGTGGGAGAATCAACCGGTGACGCTTCCCTGCGTCAGGCCGGCAACGATGTAGCGCTGGAGTGCGGCGAAGACCAGCAGGATCGGAACGATCACCAGGACGGCCCCGGCCATGAGGATTCCCCAGCCTGCTCCGTTGCTTTCGGAGTTCTGCAACAAGGTGAGCCCCACTGGCAGGGTCATCGTCTCCGGACGATCGGTGATGATGAGCGGCCAAATGTAGTCATTCCATTCGCTGACCACTGTCACCAACGCCACAGTCGCGATGGACGGTACCGACACGGGCACGATGATTTGCCACAAGCGTCGCCAATGGCCGGCGCCATCGATCTCGGCCGCTTCAAGGATCGACGGCGGAAGGGTCAGGAAGTGCTGCCGAAGGAGGAAGGTGCCAAAGGCAGTGCCGAGTCCCGGAAGGATGATGCCCCACAGGGTGTTCTTGCCTCCCATGCCCGCTATGAGGATGTAGTTGGGCAGGATGGAAACCTGCGCCGGAACCATCAGGGCGACCAGGATCAGGACGAAAATGACGTTCTTGAACGGAAAGCGCACGAACACCAGGGCGTAGGCGGTCAGGATCGCCAGGATGACTTTGACGGTGGAACCAACCACTGTGACTATCAGGCTGTTCGCGAAAAATTGGGCGAACGGAACCGTCGTCATGGCTGTGGCATAGTTCTCCAGGTTCAAGGACTCCGGCAGGATTTTCAGGTCCATGGTGACGATTTCGCCCGGTTGCTTGAACGAGCTGAGCAGCATCCACAGCAATGGCAGGGCCACCACCAGCGTGGCGACGATCAGCGGAACGTAGCCCGCGGCGACTGTCTGGAGAAGGCTCGCAGGTGACAGGGGCCTGTGCCGACGGTCCGGCTCAGCGTCCTGCTGGGAAACGACGACGGCGGCTGGTGACGGTGCGCTCATGAGTAGTGGACCTTTCGCTCAACGAACCGCAGTTGGAGGACCGTGATGATCAGCAGGATGGCGAAGAGGATCACTGAGATCGCCGCGGAGTAGCCCGCCCTGTTGTAGGCGCCGAAAGCCTGGAGGTAGGCCTCGTAGATCAACGTGCTGGTGCCATTGCCCAGCGGTGTCATGATGCGGATCAGGTCGAATGCCTGCAACGAACTCAGCATGGTGGTGATCAGCAGGAAGAACGTGGTGGGGGAGAGCAACGGCAACGAGATGCTGAGGAACCGTCGTACACCGTTCGCCCCGTCGAGGGCCGCGGCTTCCATCACGTCCCGCGGAAGTGACTGCAGCCCGGCCAGATAGACCACGGCGCAATAGCCCAGGTTCTTCCAGACGTAGACAATGATGACCATCACCAACGAAAGCTGGGGCTCGTTGATCCACTGTGGGCTCTGCTGACCGAGCCCACGAAGGATCCAAGCCAGGACACCGTAGCCGGGATCGAAGATGAACAACCACACCAAACCGACACCCACCCCGGAGAGCACGTACGGCGCAAACACCGCGGACCGGGCCAACGTGGTGCCGCGAACCTTCGCATTCAACGCCAAGGCAACAAGCAAGCCCAGGACCATGGAGCCGCCCACTGTAACAAGCGTGAAGACTGCCGTGGTGCCGAGGACTTTCGAGGCGTCCTCGCCGGTGAAGAACGTGACGTAGTTCTGCAGCCCAACAACCGTGGCTGAAGCGGATCCCAGCGTCCAATCCAACGTGGAGTAGTAGATGTTGTTAATCAGCGGCCAGTACGTGAAGGTGCCAATCAGCACCAGGTTGGGAAGGGCCATGGCCAGGAAGACGACAAAGTCCTTGCGGCTGCGGCCGGACCAGCGCCGTCTCTCCCGGTTTCTCCCGGGCGTGGCAACCGGCGGGGCGGGGGCCGCTGTGTCCGGGCCGTCCGCGGGCGCGGTGCTGCTCTTGTGAATCAAAGGGGCAGTCATGGGTCACTAACGTTCTCGGGTGAATGAGGGGGTTCGCCAGCGCCCGGACCGGGGCGGCGAAGACAGGCCTAGCTCACCACACCGAAGTGGCCTGTCGGGACCAAAAAGGCATCCCTGAGTGATAGTTGTCTGACACTTCCCAACGCGTTTACTCGGTGTTCCCCGCGTGTTCGTATTTGAGGCTCGGCTCCCACTTCCAGTCCAGGGCGAGTGTTGCAGCACGGTGGAGAATGGAGCCATGAATGCGATCACCGATGTTGCGGGCGTACGGGTTGGTCATGTGCAGAGGGTGGGGGATGGGTGGCTGTCCGGGGTGACCGTGGTGCTGCCTCCGCCCGGAACTGTGGGGTCGGTGGATGTTCGCGGCGGAGGTCCCGGGACGCACGAGACCGACGCTTTGGATCCCACCACGTTGGTGTCCACCGTTGATGCCGTGGTGTTGACAGGTGGCAGCGCCTTCGGGCTGGCCTCCGCGCATGGGGCGCAGGCATGGTGTGAGGAACAGGGGCGCGGCTTTGTCGTCCCGGGAACCGTGGTGCCAATTGTTCCGGCCGCGGCCATTTTCGACCTCGGGCGTGGCGGCGACGTGCGCGCACGGCCCGACGCCGACATGGGCTACCAGGCAGCTGCCGCGGCGTTCGCCTCCGGCGACCATGCCGCGTTCGAGCGTGGAAACGTTGGTGCCGGTACCGGTGCGGTCATAGCCCGCGGCCAGTACAAGGGCGGGATCGGTACGTCCTCGATCGAACTCGACGGCGGCGTGATTGTAGGGGCCATCGCTGTGGTGAACGCGCTGGGGACGCCGGTGGGGCTGGGACCCGGCAGCGCGCGTCTAAGGGAGGAACGACCGAGCGCGCAGAGGGTCGCAGACCCGTTGGCCCCGCCGCAGGGGCTCAATACGACCCTGGTCGTGATCGCTACGAATGCAATTTTGGATGTGGCCGAGTGCAAGCGGACGGCATCTGCCGGGCATGCCGGGCTGGCCCGGGCCCTGGATCCGTCCCACACCCTTGCCGACGGTGACACCGTGTTCGCTTTGGCGACTGGCGCCGTCGGGCTTGACCGTAGTACTGAACAAGCGCGGCAGGTCTCGCTCATCACGCTCCAGAGTGCTGCGGCGGAAGCCGTGCGGCTGGCTATCCTGGATGGTGTCCTGGCCGCCGAAAGCGTCTCGACGCCGGCAGGTGATTTCCCGGCGTTCGGGACTGCGGGGGAGTGACGGCGGCGGATGCTTGCGCTACCATGGACGGATTTAACTTTCCGGCCCGATTGGCGTAGAGTTATTTGTTGGTTGTCTGTGCAGCCACGCCCTTTTTAGTGTCGTGGTTCCAAGGGGGCCAAGCAAACAAAAAACGTCCGCTGGATCTTCGGTGCCTAACTGAAGGACGGCGGCAAACAACAGTTAGCGGAGGATATGGCCAAGAAGGACGGGGTCATTGAGATCGAGGGCGTTGTGACTGAGGCGCTGCCCAATGCGATGTTTCGCGTTGAGCTCACCAACAAGCACGTCGTTCTCGCACACATCTCTGGGAAGATGCGACAGCACTACATTCGAATCCTCCCCGAGGACCGGGTAGTGGTTGAGCTGAGCCCATACGACCTCACACGTGGTCGTATCGTCTACCGCTACAAGTAAATTGCTGGGCGGCAGGCAATAGTGCCAAGCCGCTCCAGCAGATCAACTGCAAAACACGCAAAGGAACGCCATGAAGGTCAAGCCGAGCGTCAAGCAGATCTGCGACAAGTGCAAAGTGATCCGCCGTAACGGCCGGGTCATGGTGATCTGCGAGAACCCGCGCCACAAGCAGCGCCAGGGCTAATTCCCCTTCCGGGAATCAGCGCCCGCAAGGGCAAACCTGGGTTGCTAGCCCACGCAAGTAAATAAAGGCAGCACAAGCTGTGCCAGGACTGCATTACAGAGCCTGGTCAGCGAACCCCCGGTCGGAGGCTGGGGCCACACGGAACGTGTGGGTGTACTGCCTACGACCTCCGGTTTATTCAAGGAGTACCGCCACTATGGCTCGTCTCGCTGGCGTAGACATTCCCCGCGAAAAGCGGTTGGAAATTGCGCTTACTTACATCTACGGCGTGGGCAAGACTCGTGCACACGAAACCCTGGCTGCCACCGGCATCAGCGCTGACGTTCGCGTCAAGGACCTGACTGACGCCGAGCTGGTCCAGCTGCGTGACTACATTGAAGGCAACTACAAGGTTGAGGGTGACCTTCGCCGCGAGGTAGCCGCTGACATCCGCCGCAAGGTTGAGATCGGCAGCTACGAAGGCCTGCGCCACCGCAAGGGCCTGCCCGTACGCGGACAGCGTACGAAGACCAACGCGCGTACCCGCAAGGGTCCGAAGCGCACCGTCGCCGGCAAGAAGAAGGCCGGACGTTAATCCCTCGGGATTGACCTGGTTTTCCCCCGATAACTTTCTGTAGGAGAAACAATGCCCCCGAAGACTCGTGGAGCGGTTCGTAAGCCGCGTCGCAAGGATAAGAAGAATATTGCGCTTGGCCAGGCGCACATCAAGAGCACCTTTAACAACACCATCGTGTCCATCACGGACCCGAACGGTGCTGTCATCTCATGGGCTTCCGCCGGTGAGGTTGGCTTCAAGGGCTCCCGTAAGTCCACCCCGTTCGCTGCCCAGATGGCTGCCGAAGCTGCTGCAAAGCGCGCTCAGGAGCACGGTCTGCGCAAGGTTGACGTATTCGTCAAGGGCCCGGGATCCGGACGCGAAACCGCAATCCGTTCGCTTCAGGCCGCTGGCCTCGAGGTTGGCTCCATCCAGGACGTCACCCCCAGCGCCCACAACGGTTGCCGCCCCCCGAAGCGTCGCCGCGTCTAATTAGGTCTTCCCTGCCTGACCGGCCGGGCCTGCTGTGGATGGTTTTCCGTCCATAAGCATGGCCCGGCTGGTCAGGCTGGAAACCGAAGCCGATTTCCACCACCTGTGTTGCGTCATATAGCGGATGCTCGCCGAAAGGAAACCTAAGTGCTCATTGCACAGCGCCCCACCCTGTCCGAAGAAGTTGTATCCGAGAACCGCTCCCGTTTCATCATTGAACCGCTGGAGCCGGGCTTCGGCTACACCCTCGGAAACTCCCTCCGCCGTACCCTGCTCTCCTCCATCCCCGGTGCCGCTGTAACCAGCATCCGGATCGATGGCGTGCTGCACGAGTTCACCACGGTTCCGGGTGTCAAGGAAGATGTCACCGAGATCATCCTGAACATCAAGAACCTTTCGGTTTCCTCCGAGCACGATGAGCCGGTTGTTGCTTACCTGCGCAAGCAGGGCCCCGGAGTCGTCACCGCCGCGGACATCGCTCCGCCGGCCGGCGTCGAATTCCACAACCCGGATCTGCACATTGCCACTCTGAACTCGAAGGGCAAGTTCGAACTCGAACTGACCATCGAGCGCGGCCGTGGCTACGTTTCGGCAGCTCAGAACAAGTCCGGCGACTCCGAGATCGGCCGTATTCCGGTCGACTCGATCTACTCGCCGGTCATGAAGGTAACTTTCCGCGTGGAAGCTACCCGTGTTGAGCAGCGCACCGACTTCGACAAGCTCATTGTCGACGTCGAGACCAAGCAGGCAATCGCTCCCCGCGATGCTGTTGCTTCCGCAGGTACCACCCTGGTGGAACTGTTCGGTCTGGCCCGTGAGCTGAACACCGCAGCTGAAGGTATCGAGATTGGCCCGTCGCCGACGGACGCTGCCCTGGCAGCCGACATGGCTCTGCCGATCGAGGATCTGGACCTCACGGTCCGTTCCTACAACTGCCTCAAGCGTGAGGGCATCCACACCGTGGGTGAACTCGTTGCCCGCTCCGAGGCTGACCTGATGGACATCCGTAACTTCGGTGCGAAGTCCATTGACGAGGTCAAGGCAAAGCTCGTCGAACTGGGTCTGTCCCTCAAGGACTCCCCTCCCGGTTTCGATCTCGCAGCCCGCGCCGCAGCCATCGAAGAGGACGACGCCGCGTTCAGCGACGACGAGCTCTAAACAGCAGATCTTGGCCGCCGGGTCCAGCAATGGACCTGACCGGCTTACACAACAGGAGAAATAACTATGCCTACCCCCACTAAGGGTCCGCGCCTCGGAGGCGGCCCGGCTCACGAGCGCCTGATGCTCGCGAACCTGGCAGCTGCTCTGTTTGAGCACAAGCGCATCACCACCACGGTTACCAAGGCCAAGCGCCTCAAGCCGTACGCAGAGCGTCTGGTCACCTTCGCCAAGCGTGGCGACCTCGCTTCCCGCCGCCGCGTTCTCGGCCTGATCAGCGACAAGGGCGTTGTCCACGAGCTGTTCACCGACATCGCCGGCGCCGTTGCCAACCGCGATGGTGGCTACACCCGCATCACCAAGATCGGCAACCGCAAGGGCGACAACGCTCCCATGGCTGTCATCGAGCTCGTTCTCGAGCCGGTTTCCCCGAAGCAGGCCGTTGTTGCTGAAGCAACCAACGCTGCTGCCAAGGCTGCTCCGGCTGCTGAAGCTCCGGCTGCCGAGGAAGAGGTCGTAGAGACCGAAGCTGCTGAAACCGAAGAAGCTCCGGCTGCTGAGGCCGAGGCTGCTGAAGCTGAAGCTGCTGAAACCGAAGAGGCTGAAACCGAAGAGGCTCCGGCCGCTGAGGACAAGAAGTAATTCACTGAATTCTTCACAGTAGACTTAAGTCTATGAACGAACGAAAACCCGCTGCCCCCGTTATGGGGGGCGGCGGGTTTTTGCGTGTCCGGCTGGATCTCTCGTACGACGGCGGCCCTTTCAGCGGGTGGGCACTGCAGCCTGGTCTTCGCACGGTGCAGGGGTCGCTTGAGGAAGCACTGACGCTCCTGCTGCAGCGGCCCGTCCGCGTGACGGTTGCCGGCAGGACTGACGCCGGGGTCCATGCCCGTGGGCAGGTAGTTCACCTGGACCTGACCGAAGCCGAGTGGCTGGCACTGCCGCGAGGGCACGAACTCGATCCCGCCGTCGCGCTTTTGCGTCGTCTCCGTGGTGCGTTGAGCCGGATTCTTGGCGACCTGACCGGCGCTGTGGAGGTGCACGACGCCGGCCTGGCGCCTGAAGGTTTCGACGCCCGCTTTTCTGCGTTGTGGCGCAGGTACAGCTATCGGATCGCCGACGGTCCGGAGCGGTGGGACCCTGTCCTTCGAAGCATTACCCTGTGGCATAAGTCTGCGGTGGATGTCTCCGTGATGAACCACGGCGTGCAGGCACTGCTGGGACTCCAGGATTTCAGGTCCTACTGCAAACCCCGCGAAGGTGCCACGACAGTCCGTGAACTGCAGAAGTTCTCCTTTGAACGGGGGAGCGACGGCGTCATTGTCGCGACAGTCCAGGCGGATGCCTTCTGCCACAACATGGTGCGCTCACTGGTTGGTTCTGCCCTGAGGGTGGGCGAGGGACTGGAGTCTCCCGAGTGGCTGCATGCCAGGCTTCTGGAACGAAAGCGCGACGCCAAGTCCGTCCTTGCCGCCCCCCACCCCTTGGTGCTGGAAGAGGTTGCATACCCCATGGACAGCGAGTTGTTGGCCCGGGCGGAGCTGACCCGCGCCAGGCGCGAGTAACCTTGGTGATTCCGGACCGGACTTTGGAGGACCCCCTCCCGGCTCTGGGTACCGGAAGGGGGCCGCTGTGGCACTCCGTGGTCTGGGATCCGCGAAGTGCCGGTCTATATCCCTGCGGGAAAGATCAGCTGAAGGTTTGCATGATTTTGATGACGGCAGGGCCCAGAAGGACTATGAACAGCACCGGAAAAATGCAGAACAGCAGGGGGAAGAGCACCTTCACTGGAAGCTTCATGGCTTTCTCTTCCGCATTCTGCCGCCGCTTGACGCGGGCTTGCTTGGCTTGTGCACGAAGGACGTTCGCGATGCCGATACCGTACTTGTCGGCTTGGATGACGGCGAGGACGAAGCTGCGAACGTCTGGTACAGCACAGCGATCAGCCAACGCCTCGTAGGCCTCACCCCGTGGTCGTCCGACCTGCATATCCTGGAGCGTCCGGACCAATTCCACGGCGAGCGGTCCTTCGCCGTGAATCGACGCCCTCTCCATGGCGGACTCGAAACCCAGCCCCGCCTCAACTGAAATGAGCATTTGATCGAGGGTGTTGGGAAATTCCAGCTTGATGGCGTCCTGTCGTTTGATCCCGATGTTGACGATCAGAAGATCCGGGAGGAAGTACAGGAGCACAGCCAGGAACATACCGAAGACCGACGCTGCACCGTTCTCACTGGCTAGAACCAACATGACGCCCGAGAGTGCGCC
>NZ_JAMSGY010000007.1:0-295859 GCF_024608385.1 Paenarthrobacter sp. UW852 | reverse complement strand
GGTCTTAGCCGAAGTACTTCGGCAGCGTACCTTCGTGTGCTTCGCTGAGGGCGTCCAGGGAGAGCTCGTCCACCCCGTTGATCTCCAGCTTTCCACCGGCAGCGTCAACGACGCCGATCCGGATGTGGGCGAAGCCGCGGGCCGTGCACATGTCCTTGAAGCGGACTTCCTCCGAACGCGGCACCGAGACGATAGCGCGGGCTTGGGATTCGGAGAAGAGGGCCGTGAACAGGTCCACGCCGTCACGCTCCATCAGTTCCTCAAGGGCAATGCGGGCGCCAACACCGTAGCGCAGCGAGGACTCAACCAGGGCAGCCGCGAGGCCTCCCTCGGAGAGGTCGTGGGCAGCGTCAACCATGCCGTCGCGGGACGCGTTGATCAGGATCTGGCCCAATTCACGCTCGGCAGCAAGATCGACCTTCGGCGGCAGGCCACCGAGGTGTCCGCGCAGGTTGGACCATTCCGAACCATCCAGCTCTGCTGCGGTGGTGCCCAACAGGTAGATGGCCTGGCCGTCCTCGCGCCAGCCCGACGGCGTGCGGCGGGCGACGTCGTCGAGCTTGCCCAGGACAGCCACCACAGGGGAGGGGTGGATGGGCGTGGTGCCGGTCTGGTTGTAGAGCGAGACGTTGCCACCGGTGACGGGGATGCCGAGCTCCATGCAGGCGTCGGAGAGGCCACGGATGGCTTCTGCGAGCTGCCACATGACGTCCGGGTCCTCGGGGGAACCGAAGTTCAGGCAGTCGCTGACGGCCATCGGAACGGCGCCGGAGGTAGCAACGTTGCGGTAGGCCTCGGCCAATGCCAGCTGTGCACCCTGGTACGGCTCAAGGTAGGTGTAGCGGCCGTTGGCGTCGGTAGCCAGGGCAACGCCCAGGCCGGTTTCCTCGTCAACGCGGACCACGCCGGCATCGTCCGGGAACGCCATGGCAGTGTTGCCGCCGACGTAGCGGTCGTACTGCTTGGTGATCCAGGACTTGCTGCACATGTTCGGCGATGCGATGAGCTCGGTGACGGCTGCAGCCAGCTCGGACGGAGCCGACGGGCGGCCGGCGTCCTCGACGGAGCCGGTGAAGGTGTTGGCCTGGACCGAGTCCTGCCACTCCGGGCGGGCGAACGGACGGTCGTAGACCGGGCCGTCGTGCGCAACGGTGCGGGGATCGACGTCGACGATTACTTCGCCTTCCCAGGTGATGATGAGGCGACCGGTGTCGGTGACCTCACCCAACCAGGAGTACTCCACGGCCCACTTGTCCATCACAGCTTCGAACGCTTCGATGTTTTCCGGGGTGACCACGGCCATCATGCGTTCCTGCGACTCGGACATCAGGATCTCGCCCGGGGTCAGCGTGGGATCGCGGAGCAGGACGGAGGTCAGTTCAACTTCCATGCCGCCGTCGCCGTTGGAAGCGAGCTCGGACGTGGCGCAGGAAATGCCTGCGGCGCCCAGGTCCTGGATGCCTTCAACCAGTGAGCCCTTGAAAAGCTCGAGGCAGCATTCGATGAGCACCTTCTCAGCGAAGGGGTCGCCCACCTGGACGGCGGGACGCTTGGAGGGCTTGGTGTCGTCGAAGGACTCGGAGGCGAGCACCGACGCGCCGCCGATGCCGTCGCCACCCGTGCGGGCACCGAAAAGGACAACCTTGTTGCCCTTGCCGGAGGCGTTGGCCAGGCGGATGTCCTCATGCCGCATGACGCCCACGGCCAGTGCGTTCACCAGCGGGTTGCCCTGGTAGACGGAGTCGAACACCATTTCGCCGCCGATGTTCGGCAGGCCCAGGCAGTTGCCGTAGCCGCCGATGCCGGCAACGGCACCGTGCATGACGCGCGCGGTGTCCGGGTGGTCGATCGCGCCGAAACGAAGCGGGTCCATCACGGCGACCGGGCGGGCGCCCATGGAGATGATGTCGCGGACAATACCGCCGATGCCGGTTGCGGCACCCTGGTACGGCTCAACGAACGACGGCGAGTTGTGGGACTCGATCTTGAAGGTCACGGCCCAGCCGTCCCCAAGGTTGGTGACGCCGGCGTTTTCGCCGATGCCCACCAGCATGTCCTTCTTCATTTCCTCGGTGACCTTTTCGCCGAACTGGCGAAGGTGGTTCTTGGAGGATTTGTAGGAGCAGTGCTCGCTCCACATGACGGAGTACATGGCCAGCTCGGCGCCGGTGGGGCGACGGCCAAGGACCTTGACGATCTCGTCGAATTCGTTCTGCTTCAAGCCCAGTTCGGACCACGGAAGTTCCGTGTCCGGGGTCTTGGCAGCGTGCTCAACGGTGTCGATGTTGAACTTCTTGGTGGTTTCCGTGGTCACTTGTCGCCTCCCACAATCTTGGTCAGTACGGAGGTGAAGAATCCGAGGCCGTCGGTGTCGCGGGGAGCGCCGGCGGAGCCGGACAAACCAGCCTCGGGTCCGAAACCGGCTTCAACAGCGTGCTCGGGGTGCGGCATGAGGCCCACCACGTTGCCCGCGGCGTTGGAGATGCCGGCGATGTCGCGGCGCGAGCCATTCGGGTTGAAGCCCACGTAGCGGAACACCACACGGCCCTCAGCCTCAAGGGCGTCCAAGGTCTTCTCGTCCGCGATGTACTGGCCGTCCTGGTTCTTCAACGGCACGATGATTTCCTGGCCATCGGTGTAATCCACGGTCCACGCAGTGTTGGCGTTTTCCACGCGCAGCGTCTGGTCGCGGCAAATGAACTTCAGGTGGTCGTTCTTGATCATCGAACCGGGCAGCAGGTGCGACTCGGTGAGGATCTGGAAACCGTTGCAGATACCCAAAACCGGAAGCTTCGCCTCGGAGTTGGCAGCATCGATGATCTTGGTCATCAGCGGCGCGAAACGCGAGATGGCGCCTGCACGGAGGTAGTCGCCGTAGGAGAATCCGCCGGGGATGATGACAGCGTCAACGTCACCCAGTTCGGAGTCGGCGTGCCAGAGCGGAACCGCCGTGGCGCCGGCGAGCCGTACTGCGCGAGCGGCGTCGCGGTCATCCAGGGTGCCGGGGAAGGTGACGACGCCAACCTTGGCGCCTGCGAGCCTGGGCTCGGCGGCGACGGCTACAGCCTCGCCAATCAGGGGGATCGACGTCATATCAGGCCTCGACGACCTCGACGTTGACGACGTCCTCGATCACCGGGTTGGACAGGAGGGTCTCGGCAGCTTCGCGGGCCTGGGCCAGGATAGCGTCGGTCACCTCGCCGTCGACCGTCAGTTCGAAGCGCTTGCCTTGGCGGACTGCGCTGAAGCTGTTGAAGCCGAGGCGGGGCAGGGCACCCACAATGGCCTTCCCCTGGGGGTCCAGAATCTCGGGCTTGGGCATGACGTCAACGACGATCCGGGGCATCCGGTAACTCCTGTGCGGTGAGTTGGGTGAACCTTAAATAAGGCTGCCGCGGAGGTGCCGTCTCACGCCGTTCAGCCGCATCCAAACAGCGTCTAGAACACAGGGTTAAACACGGTTGTGAACTGCAATGTTTGAACGGCATGGGGGGCGCTCCGCGAGCTTGCACACCTATTCTACCGGGAGCAGCGCACATACCCTATTCAGCCCGTTTCCGCGAGGACCCCCCGCCGTCACGGCGGAAAATGCCCCGTTTGAGGGCCCGACGGCGGCACCGCCAAGCCCCGACGGTCGCCGCTGCCAAGCCCGGCGGCCGCCGCTGCCAGGGTTCGGCGGCGGCGCTGGCCGTGGGTGACCTGCGTCACTAGGATTGCCGCATGGCTGAGAAACCGAAATCGATGGTGCTGGGGGTTGTGGCTGCGGCCGTTTTTGCCGGGCTTGGCCGGATGGTCATCCAAAAGATCCTGTCCGACAGGGCTGCGCGGGAGCGGCACCTCACGGCACCGCTGGACCAGGAAACGCGGGCAAAGATCAGCGAAGCACTGCGGACACCCCGCAATTAGCCGGCTAATAGCGCACGCACAAATGCGCTAATGATTCGGGTTCAACCATGTGATTCCGGCGTAGCTTGGAGGTACACGCGGGTTCGCCCCCGTACCATTCAGGATCCAGCCAGGAGGAACAATGACCGAACACATTGCCGAAGTATCCGCCTGTAGCGTGGGCAGCTGTGGCTTCAACCACGACGGCTGCACCGCATTTGGAATCACCATTGGTGGCACCCAGGATCACGCCTCCTGCGCCACGTTCATCGACACCAATGCGATGGGCGGCCTTCCCAAGGTCCTTGCCCATGTGGGTGCGTGCCAGCGGTCCGAGTGCGTCCACAACAACAACCTCATGTGCGAGGCACGCGACGTAAGAGTAGGGCCCGGCCGTGAAGCGGCTGACTGCCTGACCTACGAGCACGCCTGACCGTTACCGCGAATGCGCGCCTGACCTCAGCGGAGGTCAGGCGCGTTTTTACGTGGCCGCTTCGTGCTCCTGGCCGGCTACCTGGTTCGTCAATGGACGGCCTTCCTTGAGTGCAGTGACATTGCCAACGACCAGTTGGGATGAGCCCTTGGGGCGGTTGCCAGCCACGTGCGGGGTGATGATCAGGTTCGGCGCAGCCCACAGCTCCGACCACGCCGGGAGTGGCTCCTGCTTGGTGACGTCCAAGGCTGCCACACGGAGCCGTCCCTCCTGCAGGGCGGCCAGCAGTGCGTCTTCGTCGACGGTGGCGCCGCGGCCCACATTGACGAAAACGGCCCTGGCGGGAAGGTGCCGGAGGATGTCGTCGTTCAGGGCATCGGTGGTGTCGGGGGTGGCGGGAAGGATGGAGATCAGCACGTCGGTGGTGCCCAGGACGTGGGGGAGTTCCTCTGTTGAGACCACCGGGAAGCCGTAGCGCTCACCTTTGGAGTTGGCCACGCCTGTGACCTTCGCACCCAGGGCGGCCAGCAGGGGAGCGAGCCGTCCGGCGATCGATCCGAAGCCCCAGATGGTGACGCTGGCGCCGTCGAGCGTGTAAAGCTGTTCGGTCGCGGGATCGGACTGCGCGGCGTTGAACTCCGTGTTCCAGGTGGTGTTCCGTTGGGCCTCCTGCAGGACGTCCAGGCGCCGGACCGCTGCAAGAACCAGCGCCAGCGCGTGCTCGGCGACGGGACCGTCGTGCAGCGAGCGGCCGGAGGTGATGGCCACGTGCTGGGCGAACCCGGCCGCCAGAACGGAATCGGGCCCGGCGGCCAGTGTCTGGACCAGCTTGAGGTTTGGCATTCCGTGGGCTGCGTCCGCCAGGTTTTCCGCGGTGTTGCGCCACGCAATGAGGACCTCGGCATCGCGGTGATCGCCGGGAATGGGCTGGTCCACGGCGTAGGTGGCTACCTCGTCCCCGGCATCGGTGAGCTCGGTGAGGTCCAGTTCGATGGTGTCCGGGGCAAGGATCTTCACGGCAACTCCAAGGTCATGGGGGTGGGTGGTTCTTTCTCGAGGCTACCGCCTGGCCTCCCCGGAGCACCGAATCCACCTTAATGCTGGCTATGTGACCCAGAACACCCTATGGTGGTAGGACGTTCGACGTAGCACGTAGCATCCACTCGAAAGGACCTCGATTTGAGATCACCATCGCCCGCCCATATCGCAGTTACCGGCATGCTGAGCCTGGGCCTTCTGGCCGGGCTGGCCCTACCCGCCACCGCCGCACCCATCCCACCGGCGAACCCCACAGCCGCCCCAGGCACCTTCGCCGAGGCCAACCTCGGCGCGGACCGCACGGCCGCCAACTTCTTCTACCGGATCCCCGCCCTGACGTACCTGGGCAACAACGTGGTCCTTGCCGCGTGGGATGGTCGCCCCGGATCGGCCACGGATGCTCCGAATCCGAACTCGATAGTGCAGCGCCGCAGCACCGATGGCGGGCAAACGTGGGGGCCCGTCACGACCATTGCCGCCGGACATGTTGCCGACTCCAGCGGTCCCAAATACGGATACAGCGACCCCTCGTATGTCTACGACGCCGAGACCGGCAAAGTCTTCGCATTCTTCGTGTACTCCAAAGACCAAGGTTTCGGTGGAAGCCAGTTCGGAAACGATGACAACGACCGGAACGTCATTTCATCCGCCGTCATCGAATCCTCCGACGGCGGCCTCAACTGGAGCCAGCCGCGGCTCATCACCAGTGTCACCAAGCCCGGAGCCAGCAAGACCAGCCCCGCGGCAGGCGATGTGCGGTCCAACTTCGCATCCTCCGGCGAAGGCATCCAGCTCAAATATGGCCAGTACAAAGGCCGCTTGATCCAGCAATATGCCGGAGACGTCCGCCAGGCTGACGGAACCAACAAAATCCAGGCCTACTCGGTCTACTCCGATGACCACGGGGCTACGTGGAAGAAAGGCGCCAACACCGGCGACCGGATGGACGAAAACAAAACCGTTGAACTCTCCGACGGCCGCGTACTCCTGAACTCCCGCGATAACGCTAACCAGGGGTACCGCAAGGTGGCCATCTCCACGGACGGCGGGGCAACGTACGGTCCCGTCACGCAGGACACTGAACTCCCGGACCCGGCCAACAACGGCGCCATCGCGCGCATGTTCCCGGACGCCGCACAGGGTTCGGCCGATGCCAGGAAGCTGATCTTCACCAACGCCAACTCCAAGACCGGCCGCGAAAATGTCTCCGCGCGCGTCTCCTGCGACGACGGCGCCACCTGGCCGGGCGTCCGCACCATCCGTTCCGGATTCTCGGCTTACTCCACTGTCACCCGGATGGCCGCGGGCGCGTTCGGAGTCCTCTACGAAGGCAACTACACGGACAACATGCCGTTCGCTAAGTTCGACGACGCGTGGTTGAACTATGCCTGCGCTCCGTTGTCAGTTCCTGCCGTCACCACCGCTTCGGGGACCACCCAGCAAGTTCCAGTGACCGTCACCAACCAGGAAGCCACCACGCTGTCCGGTGCGACGGCTACGGTCTACACCCCCAGCGGCTGGTCGGCCACCACGGTGCCTGTTCCTTCCCTGCAACCGGGGGCATCAGCCACCGTCAATGTAGCCCTCACCGCGCCCGCCAACGCGAGCGGCCCGCAGGACCTGAATGCTGCCTTCACGACGACGGATGGCCGGGTTTCGCAGTTCACCTTCGCCGCCACCGTGCCGGTGGCCCCGCAAGTCGGCCTGACCATCACCGGGACCGCGCCAACACGCGATGTCGTCGCCAACCCTTACCAGGTAGGCGAAGCCCTCAGCTACACCTTCAACGTCAAGAGCACAGCGAACGTCACGGCCAACTCGGTACCCCTTTCCGGGACATTCGACTCCGGCTTCCTGCCGCCGTCGGCCCCTAACTGCCGCTATAACAACCTGGCTGCCGGCGCGAGCTACAGCTGCACCACTGCCAAACACATCATTACGGCAGCCGACGTTGAGCGGGGCTTCTTCGTGCCGCAAGCCAGCTTCAGCATCACCGCAAGTTCAACGCCGTCCCTCACAAAGACTGTTCCATTCACCGGCGCTGCCGTCGCCTTGCGCGATGGACTGCTAACGGCAGACATCAGCGGGGCGCGTGCCGACGTCGGACGTGACCTTGCCACGCAGCCATATGCTGCAGGTGACTTGGTTCCCTATACGTTCTCAGTGAAGAACACCAGTCCGCTGGTTGAGAAGGTAGTTCCGACTGCTGGCAACTTCAGCCCATTCCTTCCGGAAGGGCCAGGCAACTGCCGCTACAGTGTCCTGCCGGCCGGGCAGAGCTACCAATGCACCACCCCAAGGCACACCGTAACCGCTGAAGAAGCCGAACAGGGATTCTTCGTTCCGAAGACTACCTGGGAGGTCAGTTCCGCAGGCCAAAGCACCAAAACCATCACAGTGGACGGCGGCGAAGTGGATCTTACGGTGCGTGAGCCCAAGCTTGAAGCAACCGTTTCCGCCACGTGGGAAGACGCAGATGGTGACAGGTTTGCCAGTGCCGGCGATCCCGTTACGTACACCTACACGGTGGGCAACGCGGGCAATGTCGCCGTGACCGGATTGGAAGCACCCGACGCCGGTATCTCTGCAGCCGCCCTTGCTGCCGGTGAGTCCGTGACCGCCACCCGTGAGCATGTGCTGACGGCGGCGGACCTCGCTGCCGGCAGCCTGGGCGCGATCTCTTTTGAGGCGACGGCCCGCAACGGAGCCCTGGAAGCGGCAACGTCGGCATCGGGTGATCCCCTCGAGCTGAAGGTTCAGCCGGCAAAGCCTGAGAGCACTCCCGAACTCAAGGTCCAGGAGCTGGGTGCGCCGCCGACCGATTTGGGCACGGCGGACAAATACCGCACTGGCCAGAAGGTTGTGCTGAAGGGCCTCGAATATGGGGACTGGTATTACGTCTACCTCAACAAGAAGAGCTACCGGGTTGGTTGGATCTTTCCCACGACGGACAACACCGTTGAGTTCATCCTGCCCTCGGATGTGCAGAACGGGCGGGACGACGTGGTGGTCCTGAACAAGCACGGCGTCCAAGTTTCTTTTGACCGGCTGCAGGTCACACCCAAGGGCTGACGTTCCCCGACAGGCTCAGGCAACGGACTGCAGGAGATTCCTGCAGTCCGTTGTGTTTGTTGTGTGACGGATTAACTCTTGCGTGACAAGACAAATTTCCCGAAATGTGCTGTATGTCATATTCGCCTATCACTAGGTACTCTGTGACTCGACTGGTTGCGCGTGTTTGACAAGAACTGTCAAAGGTTCAACCAACTCATAGGTGACAGGCCCCGGCGATGGAGCCCGGGCCTCCTCAGTGAAAGGTGCAATCACACGTGAAACCACAAGGAAAGAGCTTCGCCAGAAGCGGGAGCCTCCGGAAGGCCGCGGCGCTCGCCGTCGGACTGCCGTTGCTGCTCTCGTCGGTGGCGATGCCGGCCCAGGCCGCTCCCGCCCCGGAGACGCCCGGGAATGTTGCAGGCGTGGCCAAGAAGAACCTTGACCCCAGCGCCTATAAGGACGGCCGTTACATGGTGGTCCTCGCCGAAAAGCCTGCGGCCACTTACGACGGCGGCACGGCGGGCCTTGCGCCCACCAAACCGGAGGAAGGCAAAAAGCTCGACGCCGACAGCGCAGAGGTAAAGGAATACCAATCCCACCTCCAGCAGAAGCAGCAGGAAGTCGCCAAGCAGGAAAACGTGAACATCAAGCGGGAGTTCACTACTGCCGTCAACGGTTTCAGCGCGAACCTCACCGCCGACCAGGCCATCAACCTTGCCAAGGACCCCAAAGTCCTTATGGTTGCACCAGACACGCAGTACGCACCTGACTACTCAACCAGCGACTTCCTCAAGCTCAGTGGCCCCAACGGAACCTGGGCCACCCAGTACGGCGGGCAGGAAAACGCCGGTAAGGGAACTGTCGTTGGCGTGATCGACACCGGCTACACCCCGTCCAACCCCTTCTTCGCAGGCGAGCCGGTAGGCCCGCTGGTAGGCAACCCCCAGGTGGGCGTTCCCTACCGCACCGCAGACGGCAAGATCGCCATGCTCAAGGCCGACGGTGACACATTCGTCGGTGAGTGCCAGCCCGGAACGGGCACGGGCGCTGACTACGATGGCAGCGCCTGCAACTCCAAGGTCCTCAGCACCCACTACTTCGCAGACGCCTTCCTTGACACCGTGGCGCCGGAAAACCGGGCCCCGGAAGAAGTCATCTCCGCAGTGGACGTTGCCAGCCACGGCACCCACACGGCAAGCACAGCTGCAGGTAACGGCAACGTAGACGCAGTGGTGGACGGCCGCAGCTTCGGAACCACCAGCGGCATCGCGCCCGCTGCCAAGCTCTCCATCTACAAGGTCTGCTGGGAAGACACTGACCCCGCCACCGGCGGCTGCTACGGCTCCGCATCCGTTGATGCGATCGAGCAAGCCATCCTGGACGGCGTGGACGTACTCAACTACTCCATCTCAGGTTCCACCACCAGCACCACGGATCCTGTCTCGCTGGCGTTCCTGTCCGCCGCTTCGGCCGGCATTTTCGTCGCCGCTTCCGCCGGTAACTCCGGTCCCACTGCCAGCACGGTGAACCACGGCGCTCCCTGGCTGACCACGGTTGCTGCCACCTCCTTCTCCCAGGAGCTGCAGGGCACGATCCAATTCTCCGACGGCAGCAAATTCCGCGGAGCGAGCATCATGAACCGTGAGGTGACCGGTGCCGGCGTCGTGCTTTCCACCAACGCCGCAAGCGGCCAGGGCAATGCAGCGCTGTGTGCTCCCGGGTCGCTGGACCCGGCCAAGGTTGCCGGCAAAGTTGTTGTCTGTGACCGCGGCGTGGTTGACCGGACCGCCAAGAGCGCAGAAGTACTGCGCGGCGGTGGCGTCGGCATGATCCTGGTGAACCTGACCGATTCCTCGCTGGACACCGACAAGCACGCGGTCCCCACTGTCCACGTGAACCGGCCCGCAACGCAGGCCATCAAGGACAAGGTCACCGCCGACCCGGCCATCACCGTGTCCCTGGTCAACCGCGATACCACGGGCTTGCCTGCCGAAGCCCAGCCCCAGATCGCCGGCTTCTCTTCCCGCGGTCCGCTGCTCGCCACCGACTCGGACCTGCTGAAGCCTGACGTCTCCGCTCCCGGCGTCGCCGTGCTTGCAGGCGTTTCGCCGATCGGAACCGGCGGGGACAACTTCGGCTTCATGTCCGGAACGTCCATGGCCTCCCCGCACGTTGCCGGCTTCGGCGCACTGATCCTGGGCAAGAACCCGAAGTGGTCCCCGGCCGCGGTCAAGTCCGCCATGATGACCACCGCTGGACCGGTCAAGCTGGCCAACGGCGCCGTCAACAAGGACGTCTTCGCCACCGGCGCCGGCCAGGTTGATCCCGCGAAGGTCCTCAGCCCCGGCCTCGTCTACGACGCAACCACCGAGGACTACCTGAAGTTCATCCAAGGCACCGGCATGGACCTGGGCATGGAAGGGCTCGGCACCACCGCAGCGCGCGACATGAACGTTCCGTCGTTCGCGCTGGGCAACCTCGCAGGCAAGATCGAGGTCACCCGCACCGTAACGGCCCTGACGCCGGGACTCTACCGGGCGTCGGTCAACGTTCCGGGCGTCAACGTCAAGGTCACTCCGTCAGTGCTGAACTTCGGTGCACCGGGCGAGAAGAAGACCTTCAAGGTCCAGTTCGAGAACAACAACGCGGCCCTGGGCAAGTTCGCCATGGGTTCGCTGAGCTGGACGGGTGCCAACAAGACCGTCACTTCGCCGATCGCAGTCCGCCCCCAGTCCGTCATTGCGGACAAGGCGCTGGCGTTCACGGGAACGGGTCCCAACGGCTCTGGAGCCATCAACATCACCTCCGGCACCAACCTTCCAGTGGGAGTGACCATTGATGGACTGTCCAAGGCCGATTCCTCGGCAGTGGAACTGGTTCCCGGCCCGTTCGCCGGTGAGACCAACGCATCCAACTTCGTGAAGAAGGTGACCGTTGGTGAGGGCAGCGCATTGGCCAAGTTCTCGGTCATCTCTTCCAACGACGCCGCGGACTTCGACATGCTGGTGCTGACACCGTCGGGCCAGCAGCTGCCGGCAGCGACAGCCTCCGCCAGCGAGTCACTGTCCGTTCCCAACCCCGCGCCGGGCGACTACTACGTCTTCGCCAACCTTTACGCGAGCCCCAACAACCAGGCCACCAAGGCCACCGTTGATGCCGCCGTGCTGGGAGCGAACCAGGGCAACGCCACCGTGACGCCTAACCCGATCCGTCTCGCCAACGGCAAGACGGGCCAGATTTCGCTGAACTGGAAGAACCTGGAGCCGGGCTCCTACATTGGCCGCCTGACCTTCGCCGGAACCAGCGAGCCGAGCTTCGTCACCGTCCTGGTCAACCCGGGCGGAACCGTGGTGGTTCCTGACGATGAGGACCCGAAGAAGGACAAGAAAGACAAAAAGAACCACGGCAAGATCCGTGGAGACGAGCCGACACAGAGCAACAACGCAAGCTAGTCCGGCTTGATCCAATAAGCACAGTGGCCGGTGGGATTTCCCACCGGCCACTGTGCTGAGGTCCTAAGCTCCAGCTGTCGCAACTCGTTGGTAGTTCACGAGGTCCAAGCGGGTTCCACCACGTTGACATCGCTGGACGCCAATAATTGCAGGGCCTCGGCCGCAGGCGTGCCGGGGTCAGCGGTATACATCAGGATCCGGTGTCCCGATTCGTCGGGAGGGGTCAGGACCTCGAAGTTGAGCTCAATGTCGCCGACCTCGGGGTGATGCATGTACTTCAGTCCGGACATGCAGTTCTCAACGGGGTGGCGTGCCCACAGTTTGGCGAACTCGTCGCTGTTCATGGTCAACTCGCCAACCAACGATGCGAGTTCCGCGTCATCAGCCGCGCGGCCCGCGACCAGTCGCAGCGAGGACACTGCACGTGTAGCCTCTTCGACCCATCGGCTGTAAAGCTCCCGGGTGTGGCGGTCCAGGAACAAGAGCCGCGTCATGTTGGGCCTCGTTGACGGCGTCTCCGGCGCGGCGAAATCCAAGTGGCCAGCCACAAGCCTGTGACCGATCCGGTTCCACGCGAGCACTTCGCTGCGGCGCCCCAGGACGACGGCGGGTGTGTTGGACATCGACTGGATGAGGCGCAACATGCCGGGCCTTACCTTCCCTGGCTTGGTCAGGGTGCGCCTTTTGGTGGTCCCTGGCCGGGCGAGATTGAAAAGGTGCGCACGCTCGTCGGTGTTCAGGTTAAGAGCCCGGGCGATTGCATCGATGACCGCTTCGGAGGCGTTGTTGCTGAGGCCTTGCTCCAAGCGTGTGTAATACGTATTGCTGACGCCGGCCAGCATGGCCAGCTCTTCCCTGCGGAGGCCGGGTACACGGCGGATGCCGTAATTCAGAAGGCCAACGTCCTCTGGCTGTAAGGCAGCTCTTCGGACGCGAAGGAACTCCCCAAGTTCACTTGGATTACTCATGGGCCCATTCTGCCGGTCTTGCGCAGCAATGTCCTGTCACTGCCAGGGGTAGGCAGAAGGGGGTGTGGTTGATCCCCGGGCATTCCGTGAATGTGGAGTTGTGAAGATGCCGTCCGCGGACGGCGACCCCTCCAAAAAAGGAACACTCCCATGACCACGCAACCGGATGTCACCACAGGACCCGGCGTTCCACCCTTGATGGAAACCGAGGCGCCTGCCTCTTCGGGACGGATGAATGGCCGCCAAAGGCTGGCGCTCATCGTCCTGCTCGCCGCGAGCTTTACCCTCGCCGTCGACTTCTCGATCCTCAACGTCGCGCTCCCGGCCATCGGTGCCGACGTCGGATTCAGCCTGGAGAACCTCCAGTGGATCGCGACGGCGTTCGCACTGTGCGCCGCCGGGTTGACCCTCTTGTTCGGGCGCGTCGCGGACATCGCGGGCCGCCGCCGGATGTTCATCATCGGCATGGCCCTGCTGGGTGCAGCCTCGCTCGCCGGCGGCCTGGCTGCAGACCCCGCACTATTGCTCATCGCCCGCGTCGGCCAGGGCATCGCGACGGCAATCGTCGTTCCAGCCGCCCTGTCCTTGCTGCTGGCGTCCTTCCCTGAAGGCCCTTTGCGCGACAAAGCCCTGGGCCTGAACGGTTCCCTGATGGCTGCCGGGTTCACCACGGGTGCAATCCTCGGCGGCCTGCTGACCGACCTGCTCAGCTGGCGCTGGGCGTTCTTCATCAACGTTCCGGTGGCCATCGCGGTGCTCATCATTGCCCCCATTGTCCTCGCCGAGAGCAAGCCCACCACCAAGTTGCGGCTGGACGTACCGGGTGCCATCACGGTGACACTCGGCCTTCTGGCCCTGGTGTTCGGTCTAACGAACGCCGCAGAACACTCCTGGGCTGATCCGCTGACGTTGGGCAGCCTCGCAGCCGCTGTGATCTTGTTCGTTGCTTTCGTGGCCGTCGAGCGGAAAGCCGCCTCACCCTTGGTACCACTGGAAATCCTCAAGCGCTCCACGGTCGCGTGGGGAAACATTGCGGGCATCCTTGCCTTCGTCACCGAAACGTCCTTGGTGTTCCTGTTGACGCTGTACCTGCAGCAGGTCCTCGGCTACACCCCGCTCGGTGCCGGCTTGGCCTTCGCTGTCCTGGGTCTCGGAACCGTATTGGGTGGTGTCCTTGGCCCCAAGGTCATCGGAAAAATCGGCAACAAGAAGGCAATCGTCTACGGATTCATCGTCCAGGCAATCGCCACTGGTTCCCTGGTCCTGCTCAGCGCCGACCCGGCGTCCATCGCACTGCTGCTGGTTGCCACGTTTATTGGGGGCGTGGCAAACCTCGTGGTTATCGTCGGATTCATGGTCACCGCAACGTCCGGCCTGCCTGACGCCGAGCAAGGCCTTGCCACCGGGTTGGCGACCATGAGCCAGCAGGTCGGCATCACCATGGGTATCCCGATCATGAGCGCGATCTTCACCGCACAGATCCTCGCCATCGGGAACAACGATGCCCCGGCCGTGCTCAGCGGCGTCACCACGGCCATCTGGGTGAATGCGGCACTGTGCCTGCTCACAGCGCTGGTGGTGGGGTTGTTCCTCCGCAAGCCGGCGCCTGCCGTTAGCTAAGGCAGCACACCCTAGCTGAGGCGGCAAACGCCGCTGCCAGGTCCCAGCCAGTCCGGCGATTTACTCAAAGGACTGGCTGGGCCCGTTGGGCTGCCCAAGCTATACCGCGCCGCTTGAGCCTCCTGTGTTGCCCAGCAGCGCCGCCACCGCTTTCCAGCGCGCGATCTCGCAGCCGTCGGTCCTGCTGAAGTGGCTATGGACTTTCCGTCCGCGGAACCAGCCTTTAACAACGGCAACCTGCGGGCCACCGTATTGCTGGGTGCAGATCCTGTCCGGGCGTGGTTCGGGGAAGAAGATTTCCTCCCCGAACTGCTCGACGGCGGCAAGCGCCGCAGGCGCGTCCGGGAGGTTCGAATCCATTGACGTCGGATCGGATGAGAGGACGCCGCCCGCGGACCGGAGGTGGAACGTCCTTTCCTCAGCGCCCGGTGCCTCTGTCAACGTCACTGTCAGCTCGACGTCGTACTCGCTCTTGGCTGTGTCAACGGTGTTATCGGAAACCATGGTGACCTTTCGCTTGTGGCGTCGGGTGCTCAGGCAGCGAGCCCGCTCAGCTCGTCCAAGAGCGGTCCTACTGCCTGGAGCACGCGGGTCCGCAGCTCCTGGGATTCGGCCGCGAAAGCCCGCTGGTATTCAACGTACTCGGCCTTGCCCTGCGGTGTCTCAATCCTGATGGGTGGGTAGCCCCATTCTTCGAGATCGTACGGTGAGGCCTGCATGTCCATGGCCCGGATCCGCCACGACAACTCGAAGCAGTCCATCACCAGCTCACTCGGCAGCGCGGGCGTCAGCTTGTAAGCCCACTTGTAAAGGTCCATGTTGGCGTGCAGGCAGCCCGGCTGTTCCATGCTCCGCTGGTTCTCGCGCGTGGGTGTGAGCTCATTCAAGGGCAGGGCGTCCGGAGTGTAGAAACGGAAGGCATCGAAGTGGGAGCAACGGATCCGGTTCTCTTCCACCACGGTGTCCGTGCCCTGGCCACCCAACCTCAGTTTCAGGTATTCATGCCGCAGCTCGAACTTCTCCTGCCTGTAGACCATGGCCCACTCGTGCAGCCCAAAACATCCGAATTGTGCCGGGCGCTTTGCGGTTCCGGCAAGGATGATTCCCGCGAACCGGACTGCCTCTGCGCGGTCGGCCAGGAAACTGCCGCGGTCAAAGGCGACCGCAGGGGTTCCTGCGGGCAGGCCCGCTGCGGCGAGTTCGTCGTCGTGGGCTGGCCGGTAGAACTTCCAGTTGGCGCGTTCAAGGGCACGATCGCCACTGAGCAGCACTGCCTGGCCGGGATGCCAGCGCTGCAACTGTCCGGGTTTTTGGGTGTAATACGTGAAAAGGAAATCTTCCACGGGGTGCTTCTTGCCCGCCGAACGCCGGGCCAGGTACGGGTCGGCGTAACGCGCCACCCGGGCATGATGGGCTGCCTCCAGCCCGAGCCATTGCTCCTGGGGGAGGTGCCGCAGGCTAGACGCCGCCATCTGAACCGAGAATACTCTTGGCGGCGTCCCACATGGCGATCTGGCAACCGTCCGTGCGGCTGAAGGCGGCCGTCACTTCCTTGCCATCCACGGAGCCGGTCACCTTGGCTGTTGCCGGACCGCCATACTGCATGGTGCAGGCCATGTCGGTCCGGGGTGGGGCGGGGCTCAGGATGGCGGGGTTGTTCTTGAGCGTGGCGCAGGCTTCAGCGGGGGAGGGGTGCTTGCTTTCGGCTGCGGGCTTTCCATCGGCGCAAACAAGTGTGAAGGTCTTGGGTGCGGCTTCCGGGGTTTCCATGAGGGTGATGGACAGTTCGGCGCTGCCGTTGCCGCTGCTTGTCGGAGCGCCGCTTGCAGGAGCGGACGACGACGGTGCCTGGGTTGCGCTTCCCGAGGAACCCGGCGTGGGGGTGCCCGAGCATGCCGCAAGGCCGGCAACGGTCAACACGGTCAGTGCCGGTACCGCCAGTAGGGGGCGAATAAATCGCATGCGCATGGGATCTCCTGGGTTTGCGTCCATTTTACGTGGCACTTGTGGTGTTTTACGCCGGTGTTCACTCCCAAGCAGAGCACCGCTGCCCGTCCTTGGCTAGGGGTTGCGTTGGGTAGTGGCTATCAACCCGATCATGGCCTGATGGAGCTCCGCCACCTCTTCACGGCTCAGTTGCAGGCGCTCGCGGATCTGCCCCGGGACCGCCGTCGCCTGTTCACGCAGGGCGGCGCCCTTCGGCGTCAGATTGATGGCCAAGGCACGTTCGTTCCCCGCCACGCGCTCGCGGGTGATGAGCTCGGCGTCTTCGAGCCTCTTCAGCAGTGGCGAGAGGGTGGCGGGCTCGTGGAGGAGGCTGTCGCTGATGTCCTTGAGTGTCCGGGGGCTTCGTTCCCAGAGGGCCAGCATCACCAAGTACTGGGGATGGGTGAGTCCCAGCTTCTCCAGGACAGGCTTATAGACGCCGACGACGCTCCGGGAAGCCACAGTCAGTGCGAAGCACAGCTGACGCTCCAGAAGGAGGTCATCGGTTTCCTCGGTGGTCTCGCTGACGCTGGTCATGTCTTTCCTTCCCGACACCCTGCTAATTAGTTAGTGCACTAATGATTAGCGTACTATGAAGGTGTTGAACCGTCTAAAAGAGGAGTCGATCAAGCGTGGCAAAGGAATCCCTGACCCGGAAGTTCATGCGCGCCACCGGGAAGTTCCGGATCATTTTCGGACCGGCGCAGAGCAGTTCCCTTGACCACGAGATGACCGAGGCCAACCGGCAGCTGCTCGCCCAACGCCAGGCCGAGACCCAGCAGTGGGAAACCCTCCGCCGCCCCGATGGCAGCACCTATGTGGTGCCCCGCAACCCGGACGACAAGTCCCTGCGCTAAGCCCTCTCGCATGGGGTGATCCGGGCGTAAAATTGGCTCACTGAACGGCACCGCATCAGCCCTGCCGCGCTTCTCTCTCCTGTGGAAAGGGGGTGGAGATGATGGGACGCAGATTGGAAGGTTTCCAACACGTCACGGAGCGGCTGCAATACGTCTTTGGTCCGGCGACGCGCGGCGACACGGGCAGCCCTATTGTGCACAAGCATGATGACTTCGAGGCGGCTTCGGAGGAAGACCTGAAGAACTTCGACGTCGAGACCGATTCCGAGGGGCATCACTACGCTGTCCGCAATAACGATCCAGGTCCAACCAGCACCGACTACTCAATGAAGTAGGCGCTGGCTCGCCCCATTCCAGGCATGCCCTTGTCCACTTATCAATAAGCATGCTTATGATGCTTATGAACGACATCAGCCGACGGGTAGGGGTCCACCATGAGTTTCCAGGATGATGCAGCAAGAACTCCTGCCGGCCCCAAGCCGGGGGAACGGGTCACCACGCCCTCAGCGCAGCGCGTGGTTCAACCTCCTGCGTCAGGGCGGAGCCGTCCGACGCGTACGGCTGCCTTGTGGGTGGCGGTGGCAGTTGGACTGGTGGTCCTTGTGATGTTGATCGTCTTCTTTGTCCAAAACCAGGACATGATCACCGTCCGGTTCTTTGGACTTGAAGGGACCCTGGCGCTGGGCACCACATTGTTCATCGCGGCGGTCGGTGGAGGTGTCCTCGTGGCCTTGGCGGGCGGAGCCCGGATCCTTCAGCTCCGGCTAAGCAACCATCGGCGCCAGAAGACCGTCGGCAGGGCAGGAATGCCACAGTAGCGAGGCCTTAAGTGCGGAAGGACCGGAGCAATCGCTCCGGTCCTTCCGCAATTTAATCCCGACGGCGGCACTCCCTGACGACGTTCAATCCGCCGGGGTGGTGGGTCGTCTTAGCCTTCGCAGTCAGTGCAGTAGGCGACGCCATCCTTTTCGCGGGCAATCTGCGAACGGTGGCGGACCAGGAAACAAGAGTTACACGTGAACTCATCGCTGGCCTGCGGGATGACCTGGATAACCAGCTCTTCGGCGACGATTTCGCCGCCGGGGCCGTTGGCGTCGAGGCCATCGGTTTCGTCCAGTTCAAGCACGACACTCTTGGCCGTGGGAGCGCTGGCGGATTGGAGAGCCTGGAGGGACTGCTCCTGGTTCTCTTTTACATCGGTACGGAGTTCGTCGTAATCGGCTGCCACTTTTTAATGCCTCTTCGTGTTAGGGGGTTACCGGGTATGCAACGTACAGCATGCCACGAAAATTCCATACCATACCCCAGTTCTACAGCTTGTGGCGAAAACCACGTGGCTGACGGCCCAAAAAAGCCGTCACCCAGCGCTTTTCAACACCGCATTACCGGAGTTCGATCTCCATCGACTGGAAGTCGTCCATGGCGTGGCGACCAACCAGGATACGGAACATACCCCGCTCAAACTGCCATCCGCCGTCGTAATGTGCAAACGCCCTGGCGGGTATGCGTATTTCCACGCTCTCGGTTCCGTTCGCGGCGAGATGCGTTCCGGCGTAGCCGGCCAGCCAGCGGACGGGACGTTCGACGGCGGAATCGGCGCGGTCCAGGTAAACCTGCACCACTTCCCGCCCGGTGCGGGTACCGGTGTTCTTGACCGGCACGTGAACCACCACATCGTTGCCAGCCTGTACTGCCTGCGGGGCGTGGGCGGTGCCGAGCTCGAAAGTGGTGTAGCCCAATCCATAACCGAACGGCAGGGCAGGAGCCGCTCCGCCCTCGGCTTCCTGCTTCAACCACGCCCTGTAACCGACATGGATCCCTTCGGCGTAGGTAACCTTGCCGTCCACGGGAGTGGTGCTGAGTACAGGGACGTCCTCCAGTGCCGCCGGCCACGTGGTGGGCAAGCGTCCGCCCGGCTCTTCGAGGCCCAGGAGAACGTCAGCGATGGCGTTGCCGAACTCCTGGCCGCCGAACCAGCCCAGCAGGACCGCGTCCACGGCGTCGAGCCAAGGCATCAGTACCGGCGAGCCGGAATTCACCACCACGACCGTCCGCGGATTGGCTGCCGCGACAGCCTCAACCAATTGGTTCTGGTAGCCGGGGAGGTCAAGGTCCTTCCGGTCGAACCCCTCCGATTCGATGGCCGCGTTGGTGCCCACCACCACCACGGCCACGTCGGAAGCCCGGGCTGCCGCCACAGCCGCGTCGATCTCGGCCTGGGGGTCCGCGACCACGGTTTCTTCACCCAGCAGGACTGCCGTGAACGGAATGACCTGCTCATCCGGTAACTGGTATTCGGCCTCAATCCGCACCCTCTGGCCGTGCGTGGTTTCGATGGCGTGCACGGTTTTGGGGGGATCGAACAGTGCCGCGCCAAGGACCTCGGTCTCGTCCTCGAGTTCACCGTTGAAGACCTCCGTTCCATCCAGGACAAAGCGGATCCGGCCCACGGTCCCGACGCCCAAGTGGTGGATGCCCGCCGTTTCGGCCGTCCAGTCAGCTTCCATGCGAATGGAGGCCGCGCCGTCGGGAATTCCGATGCCGAACCAGATCAGGTGCGAGGCAAGGCGGTCTTCCCCGGAAATTTCCGTGCCGTCCGCCGCGAGGAAACTCACCCGGATGCCGGGCACGTCTGACACGGGGTTGTGCAGGGACGTGCGGGGGAATGCCTGGATGCCCTCGGCTACCTTGGCGCCGCGCGCGTAGGTGACCTTCACGCCGTCGGGCAGTGCCCTGCGGAGCCCCTCCAGCGGCGAAACGGTGTACTTGGGCATGACGGTGGCGCTGCCGCCGCCTTGGGTGCGGGCTTCATCGGCGTTGTGGCCAATCACGGCCACGCTGCTGAGCAATGCGGCGTCCAGGGGCAGCAGGCCCTTGTTGCGGACCAGTACCGCGCCGCGGACAGCGACTTCACGGGCGACGGCGGCACCGTCAAGTTGCGCGGGCAGCTCGGTGACTGCGGGCGCGAACCCTTCCAGTGAGCCAACGCGCGCCGCCAGGCGAAGGATGCGGGTGACCTTCTCCACAATGGCGTCCCGGCTAACGTGTCCGTCATTGACGGCGGCCAGAAGCTTGGGTCCCCAGTGGCCTACCGGCCCTGGCATTTCCAGGTCCTGGTGGGCGTTGGCGGCGTCCACGGAGCGCACGCCCGTCCAGTCGGAGACCACGACGCCGTCGAAGCCCCACTCGGTGGACAGCGGTGTTTCCAGCAGTTTGTTTTCGCTGGCAGTGGTTCCGTTGATGGAGTTGTAGGAGCTCATGACCAGCCAGGCGCGGGCCTCAGTGATGGCGTCCTCGAAGGCTGCCAGGTAGAGCTCGCGGAGCGGGCGTTCGTCCACCACGGAGTCCGCAGTGAAGCGGTCGGTTTCGGCCTCGTTGGCCAGGTAGTGCTTGGGCGTCGCACCAACACCCATGGACTGCACGCCGGTCACGTATCCTGCGGCCATGGTGGCGGTGAGCCGGGGGTCCTCGCTCATGCACTCGAAGTGGCGGCCGCCCAGCGGGGAGCGGTGCAGGTTGATGGTGGGGCCCAGTACGGCGTGCACACCCTTGCGTCGGGCCTCCTGGCCCAGGACCTGCCCGTAGCGGCGGGCAGTTTCGACGCTCCAAGTGGCGGACAAAGCGGACGACGACGGGAGGGAGACGGAGTCGTGGCGCTCATCGAAGTCCTCGCCGCGGACGCCGGCAGGGCCGTCGGACATCACGACCCGTGACAGGCCGATCTCCGGGATGGTGTGTGTGGACCACACATCCGCGCCTGTAAGCAGTTTTACCTGCTGCTCCAGGGACAGGCTCCGGGCGATTTCCCGGATCTTCGCTTCCGCGTCCGGGCTTCCGGCTGCGGGGGCGGTGACAGCTGCCGACAGGATGGGGTTCATTTACTTGACTCCTTTGATGCGGGTGACGAGAAGTGCTCCGATGATGCCAACCACGGCACCACCCAGGAACAGGGCGGGATAGCCACCCAGCGCAATGACAGGAAATGCGACGGCGGGGACCAAGGACTGTGGGAGGGCTTGGGCGATGTTGAAGACACCGAAGGTCTTGGCGTTCTCGGATTGGTTTTTGGGCAGGAGGTCCGTGATGAGGGCTACATCAACGGCACTGAAGACGCCCAGGCCCAGGCCGAGAACGCCCTGCCCAACCAATACCTGGCCGGCTCCGGTGCTGGTGGCGATAACAATGAGGCCACCCATCATGATCAGCGCGGACATGATCACCATGGCCTTGCGCTTGCCGATGCGGTCACTGATCCAGCCGCCGGCGAGGCTGGTGATGACCGTGCCTGCTGAGCTCACCAGCGTTGCTTGGAACACCAGGCTGGTGACTTGGCTTTCCGCGATGTGGAGGTGGTCTGTGAAGAAGTACGGAAGGTAGAGCAAGCCTGCGCAGTAACCGACGTAGACCATGAACTTGGTCAGCCAGGCCCAGCCCAGTCCGGGGTACGTTTTGGGGTTGAAGTAGAAGGAGCCGAGGATCTCCTTGAAGTTCAACGGAGCCGGCTTCTCAGTGAGGACCCGGTCCTTGAACGTGAAAGCGAAAGCTATTGCCACGGCCGTGCCCACGATTCCCGGGACGACGGCCATCTGCAGGGCGTTGTCGAACATCTGGGCAAAGAAGGCTGCGGCCACGAGGCCGATGGGAAGTGTCATGCCGATGAGCCCGGAGAGGCGCCCGCGCTCGGCGGGGCCGGCCTGGTCGGGAAGTGTGGCTACAAGGGCTGCCAGCGCGGCGTTAAAGCCCAGCTGTGCTACAACCCAGGCAGCCAGGACGGTGCCCACTTCTGCTGCCGAACCCAGCAGGAACAGTGCTGCCAGGCCAACAAGGGAACCGCCGACGATCCAGGGTTTTCGCATGCCGAAGCGGGAAGTTGTCCGATCGCTGAGGCGCCCGAAGAACGGGTTCGCCAGGAGGGCGACTGCCGCTCCGACTCCTGCCACCAGGCTGAGGGCGCCGGCCCTGGTGTCCGGCGTGGTGATTTCTGAAACCTTGATGGCGAGGACCACCAGGGCGGGGGCGAGAACAGCCATCCAGAGGCCGGCGCTCGCAATCGGCATGCCGATGACGTAGGCGCGCGAAGCTGCTGGGGGCGCTTCGTTTGCCCGGGGCGCTTCCGGGGCAGGGTTGGTGCTGGCGGCCGGAGCCTGCTGGGTGACATCGAGGGCCACATTGCCTCCTGTGAACGTGCGACCCACCGTTGGGTCTCTGCAAAGACTGTAGCGATAAAAATCTAGTGTGACTAGGTTTTCATGGAAATGACGGTGAAATAGACTGACGCAATGCCTAATTCGAGGGCCCGCGGCCAGTACGCCAAGGGAGCGGAACGCCGCGAACAGATCATCCAGACAGCAACAGACGTCTTCGCCACGGAAGGCTTTGAAGGTACGGCCCTCAAGCGCGTGGCGGAGCTGGTGGGAGTGAAGGAAGCCACCCTGTTCCACTACTTCAAGGGGAAGCAGGAGCTCCTAACGGCCGTCCTGGCCGAACGAGACCGCCGGTCCCTGGCCGGCAGCGGACAGGAAGACGTTGGTTTGGGCCTCATGGCCACCATTGCAGAGCGCAACCGGCGGGAGCCGGGCCTGACGACGCTCTACGCAGTTGCCTCAGCCACGGCCAATGATCCCGGGCACGATTCCCATGCCTACTTCAAGGAGCGCTATGAGGCGGTAGTGCGGGATATCGCAGCTGACATTGAGCGGCGCCAGGATTCGGGGGACGTCCGTACCGACGTTGACTCGGTGATGTTGGCCAGGCTGACAGTTGCCGCCTTTGACGGCCTGCAGCTCCAGTGGCTCTACGACAAGGATGTCGACATGGCTGACGGACTCCGGCAGCTCATTGACGTTCTCCTGGCGCCGGCTCACCGAACTGAGTAACAGATAAGGCCGTTCTGAGAGCTCAGAACGGCCTTATCTGTTACTTACTTGGGGCGTTGCCCGTGGCGATGCTAGCGGCCGGTGCCGCCGTAAACGGTAGCCTCGGCGTCGCCGTCGAGCTCGAAAGCGTTGTGGATGGCGCGGACGGCGTCATCCAGCGCATCAGCGCTGGTCACGACAGAGATGCGGATCTCCGAGGTGGAAATCATATCGATGTTGATGCCGGCGTCGGAAAGGGCCTTGAAGAACGTGGCCGACACGCCGGGGTGCGAACGCATGCCCGCGCCAATCAGCGAAAGCTTGCCGACGTGCTCGTTGTATTCGATGCTTTCGAAGCCGATCTGGCCCTCGGCGGCACGCAGGGCGGCCAAGGCGTCCGCACCTTCGACTATGGGGAGCGTGAACGAGATGTCCGTACGGCCTGTGCCGTGCGTCGAGACGTTCTGGACGATCATGTCGATGTTCGAGTGCGCATCGGCGATCACCTGGAAGATCGCAGCAGCCTTGCCGGGGATGTCCGGAACGCCCACAACGGTGACCTTGGCTTCGGACCGGTCGTGCGCAACGCCGGAGATGATTGGCTGCTCCAAGGCAACTCCCTCTTGAATCGTGAACTTTTCTTCGGCGCCCGGGATGACCCACGTGCCTTCGTTCTGGCTGAATGACGAACGGACGTGCAGCGGCACACCGAAACGACGTGCATACTCCACGCAACGGAGGTGCAGGATCTTGGCGCCGGAAGCAGCCAACTCCAGCATTTCTTCACTGGAAATACGGTCGATCTTCTGGGCGCTGGTCACTACGCGGGGATCGGCAGTGTAGATGCCGTCCACATCCGTGTAGATTTCGCAAACATCGGCTTCGAGGGCCGCCGCCAGGGCAACGGCAGTGGTGTCCGAGCCGCCCCGGCCCAACGTGGTGATCTCATGGGTAGCGCGGCTCATGCCCTGGAAACCAGCGACGATGGCGATGTGGCCCTTGTCCAGCGCAGTGCGAATGCGGTGGGGGTCGACGTCGATAATCCGCGCCTTGCCGTGGATGCCGTCCGTAATCATGCCGGCCTGAGAGCCTGTGAAGGACTGTGCCGAAGCACCGAACTTGTTGATGGCCATGGCAAGCAGGGCCATGGAAATACGTTCGCCGGCGGACAGGAGCATGTCCATCTCACGGGCCGGAGCGGAGTCCGTGACCTGGCTCGCGAGGTCCAGGAGTTCATCGGTGGTGTCGCCCATCGCGGAGACAACAACCACAACCTCGTTGCCGGCCTTCTGCGCATCCACGACGCGCTGTGCGACCCGCTTGATGCCATCGGCATCGGCAACCGAGGAGCCGCCGAACTTCTGCACGATCAGCTGCTTGGTAATGGCAGCCTCGTTGGAGAGCTCGTCGATCTTCACTTCGGTAGTGGGCATAGTCATGCGCGCACCCTCACTGCATCAATAGGGTTCGAACGCGGCCTGCCAATGTGGCATTGGAACACGCCTGCGTAGCTTATTTCCCCAGTTTATCGCCGCGGGCAGTGCTGACAGGAATTGTGACCACATGGCGGCCAGGGCTTGTTGGACCAGCAGCATCCGGTGGGCGTCGGGTTGCGGTTCTACTTGGCGGTGGGAGAGGCCCCGAAGTTTTCGGGATAGAGCTCTTTGTAGATCGCAGTTTGGTCTCCGGCGATGCAGACAGTGTCCATTTCCAAGCCGGAGCCTTTGATGTTTGCGTAGTAGGACATGAGTTGTCCGCCATTCTGATCGGCGTAGAGGCGGATGAGTCCCGGGTCTTTGGGGTTGGTTTCGGTGCGGGTGGTGAAGCCTTTGGATTCCCAGAACTTTTTGACGGCGTTGACGGAAGCTTCAAGGTCGACGGGGTCGGGGGTTTGGGTCAGGATGCTGTAATTCACTCCGTCTTGCCCGTCGGGTGTGCTGCAGGAACTGTTGGCAGGTTTGTCCGTGTCGGCCCATTTTTGAGGCCCGATAACTTTCTGGGTTTCGGTTTTGAAAGCGTTGAGGTCTGCGAGGGCTTGTTTGAGTTCTTGGACCTGGGCTTTGACGGTTGCAGGGTCACTGGGGTAATCCCTGGTGGTGGGCGTGCAGCCGCTCAGCGCAATGGCCGCGCAGAACAGTCCGGCGAGTATGCTGCTTGCCCTTACCGGGGCCTCGGGTTCAAAGGGCATGAGCTTCAGCTTTTCCGTAACGACTTCTACCTCGGGGTTCTATTTGCCGGTAGTTGAGGGGCTGGGATGGGAAGGGAGACCGAAGTTTTCGGGATAGAGCTCTTTGTAGATCGCGGTTTGGTCTCCTGCGATGCAGGAGCTGTCCATTTCCAGGCCGGAGCCTTTGATGTTGGCGGTGAAGGATATGAGGTGTCCGCCGTTCTCGTCGGCGTAGAGGCGGATGACTCCTGGGTCCCGTGGGTTGGATTCGACGCGGGTGGTGAAGCCCTGGGATTCCCAAAATGTCTTGACGACGTTGACCGAGGCTTCCAAGTCGAGGGTTTCCATTGATTGGCTCATGATGCTGTAATTCACGCCTTCTTGCCCGTCTGGTGTGGTGCAGTGCATGTTTCGAGTGCCCTTATCGACCCATTTTTGGGTTCCGATGGTGTGTTGGGTTTCGGTTTTGAAGGCGTGGACATCGGCGAGGGCTTGTTTGAGTTCTTCGACCTGGGCTTTGACGGTGGCAGGGTCGCTGGGGTTGTTTGGGCCGGTCAATGGTTTCTCCGTGGTGGTGGGCGTGCAGGCGCTCAGCGCAATAGCAGCAAAGAACAGTCCGGCGAGTATGCGGCTTGCCCTTACCGGGGCCTTGGGTTCAAAGGGCATGAGCTTCACCTTTCCGCAACGTCTTCTACCTGGGAGGTCTATTTGCCAGTATCGGAGGGGCTGGGATTGGACGGGAGGCCGAAGTTTTCGGGATAGAGCTCTTTGTAGATCGCGGTTTGGTCTCCTGCGATGCAGGCGCTGTCCATTTCCAGGCCGGAGCCTTTGATGTTTGCGTAGTAGGACATGAGTTGTCCGCCGTTCTGATCGGCGTAGAGGCGGATGAGGCCTGGGTCTTTGGGGTTGGTTTCAGTGCGGGTGGTGAAGCCTTTGGATTCCCAGAACGTTTTGACGGCGCTGACTGAGGCTTCAAGGTCGACTGGGTCGGGGGTTTGGCTCAGGACGATGTAGTTCACGCCGTCTTCCCCGCCGGACGTGCTGCAGGGGCCATTTCGGAGGCCCTCGTCGACCCATTTTTGGGTCCCAATGACTTGTTGGGTTTCGGTTTTGAAGGCGTGGAGATCCGCGAGGGCTTGTTTGAGTTCTTCGACCTGGGCTTTGACGGTAGCAGGGTCGCTGGGGTCGTTTGGGCCGGTCATCGGTTTCTCCGTGGTGGTGGGGGTGCAGGCGCTCAGCGCCAAGAGCATGCTTAGCAAGCCGGTAAGGACATAGCGGGTCCTGAGACGGGCCTTGGGTTCATAGGACATGAGGTTCACTCTTTCGGACTTGTTCATCGGCCAGCAAATCCGGCCGGCGGCGAGACAGGCCGCGCGCCTGGAAGGGTACGGTCTCCGTGGCCGGTCGTTGTGAGGGCAGCTTCGTACAGGGCGGTGGTTCCTTTGTCCAGGTAGCCGTATCCGTCGCCGTCTTTTCTGTGTACCAGGGTGTTGTGTTCGGTGGTGCCGTGGTAGCGGGTCCCGTCAATCGTGGCTGATTCCGAGGAGAACACTTTCGCATCGAAGGATTCCAGGCGCGGATCCTGGCGCAGGAAGCGGCCCATTTGGGCCAGCCCATCGCCACTGGCGTGGCTGGCATAGACCTGCCCGGGACGCACGTGGAGTTCACCGGCGTTTCGGATCTCCTTTTCGATGCCGGCGGAGCCGAGCATCGTGAAGGAAGCGACGTTCAATTCCGCGGCGGCAAGGGCGTCTGAGGTCACCGTGGTGCCGTAGGAATGAGCCAGCACGTTCAGAGTCTCCGGGGTCCTGTTGCCCAAGCTTTCTCTGACGGCGTTGAAGCCCTGAAGGTCTGTGACGAAGCGGTCGGCGCCGGCGCGGGCGGCATCGCCACTGTTCACGCTCGGAACCGTGGGCGGTTCGTAGTTGATCCATGCCACCACAGCGAAAGACTTATCCCTAGAGAGCAACTTTTGTTGCGCCTGAAGGTTCGCGGCGTTGAACGCCCAGTCGTTAAAACCGCTCTGCGGGGTGATGTTCATACCGGAGACGGCGTAGGTGACGTTGTCAGCCGTGTCCGGGTTGCCAGCAGAGACCTGTGCCTTGGGGGAGCCGTGGGTAAGATCGAATCCGAGCAAAACAGCAACATCCGCGGCCCCGGCGTTCGTCAGGGCCTCACCGATGCCATTGAGGGCCTTTTGCTGCGTTTGCAGCCGTGTCCAAGCAGGGTTGGTCACGGACAGGCCTTGGCTTGCGGGCAGGAATTGAGGCGTTTTGGTGAGTTCGTCTTTGATGCGCTCGTCCTCGGTGGCGAGGCGTATGCGATTGGCCTTGTCCCGGGCAGTGGCGGTGACACCGTTCAGGTTCCCGATGACTCCGGGAAGGGTCTGGATCAGAAAAAGCTGGGCCTCGCCGGGTTCGATTGTCCCGGTGGCGACCGTCTGGCCGAGTCCGGCCCACCACTTGGCGATCATCACAGGGTCCAGCCCTGGTTGCTCGAGCAGCCCCTGAAGCCGTTCCTTGTTGGCTGGGGTGGCCAGCCACGCCTTTAGTTGTGCGGCGTTAAGGGCCCCGATGTCGGTCAAACTCACTTGCCGTGGGGGAGCGTACTGAATGAGAACGCTGTTGAGGATGGTGTCAGCCATGGAGCCGCTGCCAGCTGCTTCAAATGCTGCGGCGATGCGTTCGACCCACCCAGCATCAGCAGTGTTCTCACTGAGCAGCTGCTCGAAACCGGGCACGAAGGTGACGCTGCCGCTGTTCACCCAGGAACAAGCAGCGGTGAAACTACCCCAGGCGTTCCGCACACGTCCGAGTTCACTATTGAGGATGTTTGTGGAAGTTCGGGATTGGGACGCGAAGTCGCGCAGCTTTCCCGGGTCCGCCGCGCTTGTCCCGGCTTCTGATCCACCGGCGAACCTTGCCCGCTCCCTTGGGGAGAATTCTGCTGAAACCGTCGGTGTGGGCAACGGCCATTCCGCGGGCATGGGGTCACTCAACGGACTCAGGAAAGACTGAAATTGTTGTTCACGGATGTCGGCGCGTTGCTGCCAGTCGGCGAGGTTCTTCAGCCGCGACTTCTCCCGCGCGGCCCGCAGCTTTGCTTCCTGGACATCCTCCACCAACGCGGCGAGAACACTGGCAAGGCGGACACGGTCATCAGCCCTGACGGCACAGGCCTGGAGGAACAAGCGGGCGTAGCCCCCTTTGAAATCCTCCATGACACGATCAATGGCTCCCGACAGGAACGCGCCCTCGGAGCGTAGAGCCTCATCCGCGGAATCGGCAGCACTGATTAGAGCATCGGCCGCGCCGTCATCGAAAGCAATCCCCATAACCGAATCCCCCGAACGAATGGTTTATCCATCGAATAGCATAATAGCTCGAGTGGCCTCCATTGACGCGTTCGTGGGGGGCAGTGTTCGGGATCTCACCAGCCTGCGGAGCCGGGTTCACCCTTGAAAGGCCCCACAATGCGCCGAGTGATCCAACCCCCGTAGAAACCGCCAGATTGCGCCGTTACTGGTTCGCCGTCAATTTCGCATGACTCCATACGGCCCGGGTACAGGGCAACCCGTGTTCTGAGAGCCTCGAAACCCTGCGTGGGTTCCGGGTAGGTCCACCCGCCGCGGGATGCGACCACACTGTTTGCCACGACGTCGAAGTAAGCCGCCATCCCCTTGAATTCGCAGAAAGTTCCGCCTTCCACCGGGATCAATACTCCGGCAGGGAACGCCTCGAAGGGCAGGTAGTAGACGGGAGGGTGGCTGGTTTCGAGGACCCTGACCGAATCCACGGTGTCCGCAATGATCCGGCCGCCGAGCCGGACCACAATCCTTTCCGAGCGGTGCTGCACCACCGGAGGCCTTGGATAGTCCCATACCGACTCCTGCCAGCTCAGCGGGGTGACGGGCTGCGGACGCTTGGGGAAACGGGGGAGTTGGGCCATGAACTATGGTCCCACCTTCTTCCGGCATCTCTGTTGATGCGTGACGCCCAGGCGTACCATCCACGTCATGAGGATTGCGTGGTGCCTTGGCCGGCGTTCCTGACCGTTCGGGCAAGCGGGGTGCCGGTGCAAACGAGCCGGAGTACGAGGTCATCGGCGGTGGATTGGTTGACGATCAGCCGCGGGTGACTTCATCCAGCGGTGGTTCGGAACCACCGCCTGCGGCCGTCGTCAAAACTGCCCTGAAACTGGCTTGGCGGGATGCCCGGAATTCGTTGTTCTCCTGGTGGTTTTGGCTGGGCTGCTGTTGCGCCATCGCCTTTGCAGGTGGCGTTGCCGCTGCAATGGTTGCCTGGGTGCAATCGCTCGAAGGGTTCGACTCGGACGTCTTGGGTGCCACCTACGTCTTTATGGCTGGATTCCTGGCCTTGGCCGCCGCGATACTGGGTGTCATCTGTGGCTTCCGGCATGCCTGGTCGAGCATTCTGGTCCGCTTCCTCGCAGCGACCATCCGTGGAGTCGTTTTCGCTGCGCTGTCATGTGTGGTCCTGCTGATCGTGGGTTTCAACACGGGTGGGCCGCCAGCGCTGGCTGGGGCGGCCGCCGTCGTGATTGTCCTGGAGGTGGGACTGTTCGGCCTCATGGGCGGAGGTGCGCGGGCTTGCTTTGCCTCTACCGTTCCGGCGGGCGTCCTGGCTGGGGTGGTGACGATGTTCCTTTGCCTCGGGAATGGCGCGCTCACTCTGTTGCTGCTTGCCGGAACCAGTGAGATGGGCGGCGCCTCAGTGCCCGTGAACGTGGAGAGGGACGACGCGGGGAGGATCACTGCATACGAGTGTGTTGGCAGCCTGCACGAGGTGGAGGTGGTGCATACGGAACGCGTGGCATGGCTTGCGGCATCGAATCCTGCGCTGCTCCTGGGGAGTATTGGAGCCCAGTTTGTGCACCCTGACCATGTCGTCGGATGGATGTTGGCCGGGCTCCAGTACGCCGCCGACGGCCCATCCCGCGAAGTCCCTTGCCTGGACGGAGAATCGAGTGCCGGGCTCGCGCCGCCGGTGCCCGTGGCTTTCGCCGGCTTTGCAGTACAGGCAGCATTTGCTGCGCTGCTCACCATTTCAGGGCGTTGGTTGAAGGCGCGGAGGGCGGGCATTTCCTGACTGCCCAAGGCTCCCCTTGAATTCTGTGTCCGGAAAGATCGTTGACTACTTCAACATGGCGAGGAGCGCAGCCGGACAAGTAGTCACCGCCGCAGATGCCACCTACGTGGTGGTGGTCCCGGAACCGAAGCTACAACAGCGCGTTGCGCCTTCCTTCGAATGCCCGGCCCAGCGTGACTTCGTCGGCGTACTCGAGGTCGCCACCCACGGGAAGCCCGGAAGCCAGCCGCGTCACAGCGACCCCAATGGACTTCAACATACGCGCCAGGTAGGTAGCTGTGGCCTCACCCTCGAGGTTGGGGTCGGTGGCGATAATGATCTCCTGGATGGCGCCATCATTCAATCGGGTCAGGAGCTCGCGGATCCGCAACTGCTCCGGACCGATGCCAGCGATCGGATTGATGGCGCCACCCAGCACGTGGTACCGGCCACGGAAGGACCGGGTCCGCTCAACGGCCAGGACGTCCTTGGACTCCTCAACCACGCAGATGACCGACGGGTCCCTGCGTGGATCCCGGCAAATGTTGCAGGTCTCCTGCTCGGTCACGTTGAAGCAGACCGAGCAGAACTTCACCCGTTCCTTAACCGTGGTGATGGCCGTCACCAGACGCTTCATGTCCTCTGGATCAGCCTCCAGGATGTGGAACGCCAGGCGCTGCGCTGATTTGGGGCCCACACCGGGAAGCCGGCCGAGCTCGTCAATCAGCTCCTGAACTGCACCTTCGTACACAATGTCCTCATTTGGTTGAAATCAATGCTGCAATCAGCGGTTGTGCAGGGGAGAACCGTCCAAGGCGCGCTCTTCGATCAGCTTTCCGCCCAGAATACGCTCCACCGCAGCCCGCCCAAAGACCCTCGATTCCTCGATGGTTTCGTCCTCAGGGCTGGGGATGTCCTCCGCAGTCGCCGTGGGGGCTGCCTGGGTCCTGGCCGGCGCTTGGACGCGACCAGCCTGTGCCTCAGGGCTGTTGGTCAGTCGCTGGTACAGGCTTTGACGACCGTTGGGACTGCCCGACGCCGGACCCTCCTCGAGCGTGGCAACGGAACCGTGCGCTTCAACCGGCTGCGCGGCCAAGGAAGGCCATGTCGCGGGGGCGCTGCCGGTGGCCTGCGTTGCCGTGGCCTGGGGTGCGGGCCAGCTCGACGCCGGAGCGACGTCCCAGCTCGACCCTGCGGGAGCGTCCGGGCCGGTTGGGTGGCCGTACGTTCCAGCTGCGGCTTCGGGAACCTGGGCCGCGGCGGGCTCGTAGTCAGGGGTGTCCACTGCGGCGGCAGCGGTCTCTTCCGGGGCTTGCGGCTGCCTGCCCACGTTCGACTCCGTGCCTACTACCCATGTTCCCGGCGCCTTCTCTACTGCCCTGGACCACGGGTCCTCGGAGGTGCCGGAGGGCGCCCCCGGAGTGCTGGGTACCGTGGCTGGTGAAGGCTTGGGCGGGGACGGTTTTCCATCCGAAGTTGCTGCTGCAACCGGGGACGGTGCTGTGCCTGTGCCAGGACGGCCGTATCCGGACGGCGGCTCCCAGTCCGCAGGGGGCTCCTCATCCAGCGGAGGCGCATCCTCGTCGAGGGGCGGGCCCCAATCGTCATCCGGGTAGGAGTAGTCGCCGGCCGAGGTGGAGCTGGCCTGAGCCTTTCCCTGCGTTGAGGGCTGCGGTGCGGGTTCGGCTGGCGACACGGAGGCAACCTGCGACACGGATGCAACCTGCGCCGTAGCTTCGGTTTTCACCGCGGTATCAGCAAGCGCCCGTGGGGTCGAAGCGGGCGCAGCCGGGCTCGTTGGCATGTGGGCAGGTTCCGGCGACGGGGCAATCGGGGATGCCTCCGACGCGGGAGTACCCGCCGGCGCAAGACCCCAGGCGGAGTCGACCGCTGAGACGGCGGCTGGAGAGGCTCCCGCTGGTGCTGCTGCGTCGGGCACTGGCGCAACACTTGCCGCTCCACCGCCTGCCGACGCCGGGGTGTCCCGGCTAGTAGGTGCTTTTGGGTTTGGCTCAGAGCTCGCTGAGCTGTTGCCGCCGGCCACCGCGACGATCTGGCAATCAATGCCCAGGGTCTTGTGGATTGCTTGGCGAAGGTTCTCGGAGTGGTCCGCGCGCCCGAAGGCACCGGCCAAGCCACCGGTCGTGAACGCCAAAGTGAGCAGTTGGCCGTCGAACTGGGCCACTTGGGCGTTGGGCTCGACGAGCGCCCACGTGCTGCGCTTGATCTTGGTCAGCGTTTGGAGAACGTCAGGCCAGGCGCGGCGAAGAGCTTCTACGTCCCCAGCCCCCGACGGAGCCGGTTCCGATTGTGGCGCTGGGGCTTGGGCGGGAGCCGGCGCAGCCTGTGCAGGAGGAGCGGCTTGAGCTGGAGCCGGCGCAGCCTGTGCAGGGGCGGCAGGCTGCGCCTGTGGCGATGGTTGAGGTGCGACAGCCTGCGGTGCGCGGCCGGCAGTCGACCGTTCCTCCACAGGCCAATCGTTGGTGGAAACCCGTGGCGCCGTGATGGGGTCGCGGTTGACTGCGGCGACGGCCGGCTCAGGAGTTGCAGGAGCCGATGGCTGGGAGGCCGACGGTGCTGCAGGTTCCTGCACAGGGGTCGGTTCCGGCCGGGTGGGCTCCGGAGCAGCAACCACCGGTGCGGGAACGTTCGGTGCTGCTTCCACCGAAGCCACGGCGGCAGGCGGGGCAGCAGCAACAGCCGGCTTTCCGGCGTCGCCCGCGTAGTTCAGGCGACGTTCCACGCGGTCGATGCGCGCAGCGATACCCCGTTCGGTCTGCTCCGAGCTGGGGAGGAGAATTCGAGCGCACAGGAGTTCAAGGTGAAGCCGCGGCGACGTAGCGCCGGTCATTTCCGTCAGTGCGGTGTTGGTGACATCCGCCGCGCGGGAAAGTTCCGCTGCGCCAAGGTTAGTGGCCTGGTTGCGCATACGGGCGATCTGGTCGGCGGGCATGCCGCGGAGGATGGCTTGGGCGCTCTCGGGCATCGCCTGAACAATGATCAGGTCGCGGAAGCGTTCCAAAAGGTCTTCGACGAAACGCCGGGGGTCGTGGCCCGTCTGGATGACGCGGTCCACTGCTTTGAAGACCACTGCGGCATCCGAAGCTGCAATGGCATCCACGATGTCGTCCAGCAGGGACGCATGGGTGTAGCCGAGGAGGGCAACAGCGAGCTCGTAGTCCAGGCCGTTCGGCCCGGCGCCGGCCATGAGCTGGTCCAGCACGGAAAGGGTGTCACGGACCGAACCGCCACCGGCGCGGATCACCAGGGAAAGCACCCCGGGAGCAACTGGAACGTTCTCCTGCTGGCAGAGCAGCTCAAGGTAGTGCATGAGCGGCTCCGGGGGCACCAATCGGAAGGGGTAGTGGTGCGTGCGGGAGCGGATGGTGCCGATGACCTTGTCCGGCTCGGTGGTGGCGAAGATGAACTTGATGTGTTCCGGCGGCTCTTCAACGATCTTCAGGAGCGCGTTGAAGCCGGCGGACGTGACCATGTGGGCCTCGTCAATGATGAAGATCTTGTAGCGGTCACGGACCGGGGCGAAGGTTGCCCGCTCGCGGAGGTCGCGGGCGTCGTCCACGCCACCGTGGCTGGCGGCGTCAATCTCAATGACGTCCAGCGACCCGGATCCGCCACGGGCCAGTTCGATGCAGCTGGGGCATTTGCCGCAGGGCGTGTCAGTGGGGCCCTCGGCGCAGTTCAGGCAGCGGGCAAGGATGCGCGCTGACGTGGTCTTGCCACAGCCGCGGGGGCCGGAGAAGAGGTAGGCGTGGTTCACGCGGTTCTTGCGGAGCGCCGTCATCAGCGGCTCTGTGACGTGTTCCTGCCCGATAACGTCCGCGAAAGAGTCGGGCCGGTACCGTCGATAAAGGGCAGTTGTAACAGTCACAAGTGAAACCTACCTATAGGGACTGACATTTAAATAAGAGACCCCTCATGCACCCGCCAGAGCCCATCTACCCTTGCTACCTTCCGGTCCTGGGGGAGTTCAACAGGATGACGCCACATGAGGGGCCGTCGACAAGCTTACCCGAACTCGGGGCGGGGTTCGAATCGGCCATCGACGGCTGTGGATACGGCTCGACGGCGGGTGGTTGGGCTGCGCGGATCTACCGCCAGCCGTTCACCGGCCAGGTCATAAAGGCCGGTTCCTCGTAAGGGTGCGACGCCCGCAAAGCCAGCACAACGCCGTCGAGAATTTCCTCCTCCACCACGCACTCGACCCGAATTTCCGGCACCTGCTCCTCAATCCCAACGTCGCCAACGAACGGCCGCGCCCCCGGCAACGGTGTGAAGCGGCCTGTGCCTGGGGAAGTGAAGGCACAGTGTGAGTAGTCGCCGATCCGTCCGGCGCCGGCATCACCGATGGCGAGGAGAACTTCCTCAATATGCGTCTCAGGTACGTAAACCACCAGTGCATGAAGCTGCGTCATGCAGACATCTTGTCAGCAACTTCGGCTACAAACAGATCTCAACCATTGCAAATCCGAGGTTCGCGGCGGACCATGGGTATGTACACCGATTGGGGCAATCTCAAGGTTGTGAGCTGCGGGGCCTGGGGGCGAGGGGCCGGACCCGGTGGCTCAACGATGTACCGCAAGAATGGGCGCGTTGGGGGCGTCCATTTTTCCGTTAAGCGCCAATTTGCCACCCCCTTGGGGAGCCCGGGTTTGGGTCGATTACGCGATGCCGAAATTCTCAGGTACAGTAGTATCTGCTTTCGAATCGGAAGCAAGGAGAATTCGCCTAGCGGCCTATGGCGCACGCCTGGAACGCGTGTTGGGTTAACGCCCTCGGGGGTTCAAATCCCCCATTCTCCGCGTTTGGCCCCAGTCCTCGGACTGGGGCCTTTTGCGTATCCGGGAGTTATCCGGCGTCCGCCTGCTGCTCCGCGTCCAGTTGTTGCGCCGCTGCCACGCGCTCCAGAACTTCCCGGCAGGCCGCCGTCGCCGGGTGGATCCGCCCGGCAGTGCGGGTGGAGGTGAAGACGGTTCGCTTCGGCAGCCCCGGCAGGTCCAGCAATTGAACGGTCCGGGTGCGTCCGGTCCAGACGAGGTCGGGCATGAGCGCTACGGCGTTTCCGGATTCAATGAGCCGGATCTGTGCTTGGAGGTCGGCTGTTTCATACCGGACGTCGGGTTCGAAGCCCGCGGAACGGCAGGCCTGCTCCGCCCAATGCCGGGAAGCTGCGCCGCGGGGTTCCATGACCCAGGGCATGGAGGCAGTGTCGGCCAGGGTGGAGACGGCTTCGCCGCCCAGTCCCACCGGGGGAGTGGCAAGCCGGATGGCATCGCTGGTGAGGATGACGCGGTCCAGGCCGCTGTGGTGCGGAGCGGCATGGCCAGGGTACTGCTCGGCAACCACCAGGTCGAAGTCCCGCGCCCAGGTTTCGTACAGGGCCGTTTCGGGTTCGCGCTGGGTCATTTCGACGCGCACCTCCGGGTACTCCTGCCGCATGATGGTGAGGAAACCGGGAAGCAGCGCCAGCGCCGCGGACTGGAACACGGCCAGGCGCACGGTTCCCGTCACCATCGATAGTGAAGCTGCCAGATCGGTTTCGGCCTTTTCCAAGGTCTCCAGGAGTGCCGCGGTGTGGGCTACAAGGATCTCCGCCTGCGGGGTCAGCTGGACCCTGCGCCCGGCTTTGCGGAGCAGTTCAACCCCGGCCTCCTTCTCCAGGAGGGTCAGCTGCTGCGACACCGATGAGGGGCTGTACTGCATCGCGTCGGCCACCTCGGCGAGCGTTCCGCGGATCTTTAACTCGTGCAGCAAACGGAGCCTGCGGACGTCCAGCAAGTCGGCCTCCAAAAGATCGGAATGGATAACGAATATTCGTCGGAAAAGATCGCTTTTCCTAACGTGATTGTAGATCCATACTGATGGAAACAAACAAACTTCTCCGCCTCAGAAGGAGCCCCCATGACCAGCACCATCCCGGATGCCACCGCCCCGAGCACCCAGGATTCCGGACAGTTCGATGATCTTGCCAAGGAAGCCATTGCCTTGGTCCGCCACTGGTTGACCGAAGCCAGCAAGATCCCCGTGGACGTCTCCGCCCAGCGCCTTGCCGGCGTCTTGAAAGACCCCAACGGCTTGGACTTCACGGTCGGATTCGTCGACGGCGTCATCCGTCCTGAGGATCTGTCCGTCGCCGGCCGTAAACTCGCCGAGCTGGCCCCGAAGGTCCCCAAGTTCCTCCCCTGGTACATGCGCAGCGCTGTCCGGGTGGGTGGCGTCATGGCTCCGATCCTCCCTCAGGTGGTTATTCCCATTGCCCGCCGCGTGCTCCGCGAAATGGTGGGCCACCTCATCGTCGATGCCACCGACGCAAAGCTCGGCCCGGCTATTGCCAAGATCCGCCAGGACGGCGTGCACCTGAACGTGAACCTTCTGGGCGAAGCCGTCCTGGGCGAGCACGAAGCCCAGCGTCGCCTCGAAGGCACCCTCAAACTCCTTGCCCGCGAGGACGTGGACTACGTTTCCATCAAGGAATCCTCCACCGTGGCCCCGCACTCGCCGTGGGCCTTCGACGAAGCCGTCGATCACGTAGTGGAGAAGCTCACCCCGCTATACCGCCTGGCCGCGTCCTTCCCGAAGCCCAAGTTCATCAACCTTGACATGGAGGAGTACAAGGACCTCAGCATGACCATCGCGGTGTTCAAGCGCATCCTGGACATGCCCGAGTTCAAGAACCTGGAAGCCGGCATCGTCCTCCAGGCCTACCTCCCCGACGCCCTCGGCGCCATGCAGGAACTGCAGGAGTGGGCCACCGAACGCCGTGCCCAGGGCGGTGCTCCCATCAAGGTCCGCGTGGTCAAGGGCGCCAACCTTCCCATGGAGCAGGTTGAGGCTTCCCTGCACGACTGGCCGTTGGCCACCTGGGGCAGCAAGCAGGACTCGGACACCAGCTACAAGAACGTCATCAACTACGCCCTCACCCCGGAGCGCATCGACGCCGTGCGCATCGGCGTCGCAGGCCACAACCTGTTCGATGTCGCCTTCGCCTGGCTGCTCGCCAAGCAGCGCGGAATTGCCCAGCAGGGACCGAAAGCCATCGAATTCGAAATGCTCCTGGGCATGGCAACCGGCCAGGCCACTGCGGTCCGTAAGGATGTCGGCAGCCTCCTGCTGTACACACCGGTGGTCCACCCCGGCGAGTTCGACGTCGCCATCGCTTACCTGATCCGCCGCCTGGAAGAGGGCGCCAGCCAGGAAAACTTCATGTCCGCAGTCTTCGAACTCAGCGAGAACGAAGCCTTGTTCAAGCGCGAGCAGCAGCGCTTCCTGAACTCCTTGGCCAACATGAAGGACGAGGTCCCGGGCCCCAACCGCAAGCAGGACCGCCGTCTCCCGGCCGAACCCGCACCCACCGAGGGATTCCGGAACACCCCTGACACGGACCCGGCACTCCCGGCCAACCGCGCCTGGGGCCGTGACATCCTCAAGCGCATCCCCGGTTCCACCGCCGGCAACAAGATCGTGGAGTCCACCAAGGTTTCCGACGCAGCCGAACTTGAGCGCATCATCACCTCCGCAGTGGATGCTGGAAAGGCCTGGGGTGCCCGTCCCGCCGCCGAGCGCGCCGCCATCCTGCACCGCGCCGGTGGAGTCCTCGAAGCCCGCCGCGCTGAACTCCTTGAGGTCATGGCCTCCGAGACTGGCAAGACCATCGACCAGGGAGACCCCGAGGTCAGCGAAGCAATCGACTTCGCGCACTACTACGCCGAGCGCGCCAAGGACCTGGAAACGGTCGACGGCGCCACGTTCGTCCCAGCGAACCTCACCGTGGTGACCCCGCCGTGGAACTTCCCGGTGGCAATCCCCGCAGGCTCGACCCTCGCAGCGCTCGCCTCAGGCTCCGCCGTCGTGATTAAGCCTGCAAAGCAGGCCCGCCGCTCCGGTTCCGTCATGGTGGACGCCCTGTGGGAAGCCGGTGTTCCGCGTGAAGTGCTGGCGCTCGTCCAGCTCGAAGAGCGTGAGCTTGGCACCCAGCTGGTTTCGCACCCCAGCGTTGACCGCGTGATCCTTACCGGTGGCTACGAAACGGCTGAATTGTTCCGTTCCTTCCGCCAAGACCTGCCGTTGCTCGCGGAGACGTCCGGCAAGAACGCCATCATCGTCACACCGAGTGCCGACCTTGACCTCGCTGCGAAGGACGTCGTTTACTCGGCATTCGGCCACGCCGGACAGAAGTGCTCCGCCGCGTCCTTGGTGATCCTGGTGGGCTCGGTCGCGAAGAGCGCCCGCTTCCACAACCAGCTGATCGACGCCGCACGGTCCCTGACCGTGGGCTACCCGGAGAATGCCACCACGCAGATGGGGCCGATCATTGAACCGGCAAACGGCAAGCTCCTCAATGCCCTCACCACCTTGGGCGACGGCGAAACCTGGGCCATCAAGCCCGAGCGCCTCGACGAGACCGGCCGCTTGTGGTCCCCGGGTATCCGTTCGGGCGTCAAACGTGGCTCCTACTTCCACCTGACCGAGTTCTTCGGCCCGGTGCTGGGTGTCATGACCGCGGAAACCCTTGAGGAAGCAATCGCCATCCAGAACGAGATCGAGTACGGCCTCACCGCCGGCCTGCACTCCCTGGACTCCGCCGAGATGGGCGTCTGGCTGGACACCATCCAGGCCGGCAACCTGTACGTCAACCGCGGCATCACCGGTGCGATCGTCCAGCGCCAGCCGTTCGGTGGCTGGAAGAAGTCGGCCGTGGGCGCCGGAACCAAGGCCGGTGGACCGAACTACCTGATCGGCCTGGGCAGCTGGCTCCCTGCCGAGGCAAAGGCCAAGCGCGGCACCGTCCTTCAGGGCGCGGCCTCGCAGATTCTTGCCGCTGCCAAGTCCGCTGACGTGACTGCCAAGGAACTCCAGACCCTCAAGCAGGCACTCTTCAGCGACGCCGCCGCCTGGGAATCTGAGTTCGGCACACGCAAGGACGTTTCCGCGCTGACCGCTGAGCGCAACGTCTTCCGCTACCGCTCCCTCCCTGTGACAATCCGCCTCTCCGAAGGTGAGCGGCTCGCGGAGCTGCTCCGTGTCGTAGCAGCCGGTGCAGTGGCGGGCTCGAAGCTCACGGTGAGCTCCGCCGTCGTACTTCCCGACGCAGTGGTGACCGTGTTCGCGAACCTGGGCGTCAGCGTCCGGGTCGAGGACGACGCCGCGTGGCTGGCCCGTGCGGCAAAGTTCGACGCCGGCCGCATCCGCTTGATCGGTGGCGACTTCGCCGCGCTGAGCGCGGCCATGGGTGGCCGTCCGGACGTCGCGGTCTACCACGGGGCTGTAACCCAGGCTGGCCGGATCGAGATGCTGCCGTTCCTTCGCGAGCAGGCTGTGTCCATCACGGCGCACCGCTTCGGTACCCCGAACCACCTGTCGGATGCGTTGATCTAGTTGGTCCGCCGAGGGGTGAGCTCTCGGCGGAAAGCAAGCCCCTAAGTCCCGAAAGCCAACCCCTGGGCGCACCTCATCACAAGTGAGGTTGCGTCGAGGGGTTGGCTTTCGGCTTTATGGGCACCCTCGAAGGGGCGAGAGCTCACCCCTCGGCGAAGGGCTCCTCAAGCGTCCGCGTAACCAAGCCTCTGCAACCGTCTCAGGGCTGCTTGTTCGCTGGGCCCGTGGGATCCGAGGGCCAGGCGAACCATGCCCAACACAGCCCTGGCCGAGGTGATGACGGGCAAGGGGATGGGGCCAAACCTGGGCGGCCGGAGCCCCAGCATGTCCTGATAGCGGGGTTCGAGGCTTGCGACGGCGGCGGCGAACAGGATGCGGTAGCCAGGACGGAGCATGGGGCTTAGTGGCGGATGGCGAATGAACCACACTGTCTCGGCCAGGCGTTCGTCGGCCCGCAGGATTCCTGAGGCGTACCACTGCTCCAGTTCTTCACGGACCTCGGCTTCGGTCAGTGGAGGATCCTCTATTCCCATGAGCCTGCCGGCTGTAGCCCACTCGCGGACGTAGGCGTCGGCTCCGCCGGGGATGGGTCGGCCCCAGATGCGGTTGGCGGTTATGAAGGAGTCAGCGTAGGTGATGTGTACCCAGCGGAGGAGTTCGGGATCGTTGGCCGCGTAGTCGCGCTGAATTCCTTTGCCGTCAACGTACGTCCCGCGGACGCGCTCATGGATTTTCCGAACCCGTGTGGTGGCGGCCCGGGCGTCCTCAGTTGATCCGTAGGTCACCGTGAAGATCCACCTGATGGTGTTCGCCAGGCGGCCGAGCGGATCCTTCTGGAACCCGGAGTGCTCGTACACGCCAGCCAGCGCGCCGGGATGCAGGGCCTGCATCAGCAGGACCCTGATCCCGGCGACGATCGTTGCCACGTGACCGTGAACCGACCAGACTGCCGACCCCGGCAGGTGATATCCGGCGTCGTGCCCTTCCGCCAGACGCGGTACCCACTCAGGCGGCGTCCCCGACGTCCCTGTGAACGTGCGCTGGAGTTCGTGCCTGTACTCGGTGAGGTAATTCCTCATGGTCCATTCGACCTCGGAATGACCCCCGTGTATAGGGGCACTTTTTGTGCAAAAGCGCAGCGGTCAGGAGGCGACCCGGCGTCGGGAAGGCGCTGCTGCCACCAGCAAGGCGGCAATGGCGACGGCGGCACTCAGGATCAGTCCCGGACGGTACTGTTCCAGCATGGCCTGGGCGCTGACGGTACCCGCAGAGTGTCCGTGGCCGCTCACCAAGGCCGTGGTGACGGCCAGTACCAGTGCGGCGCCGACCTGGGTGCTGGTCTGGATCAGACCGGCTGCAAGCCCTTGCTCAGAGTCGCGGATGCCGGCAGTGGCCTGGACATTGATGGACGGGAAAGCCAACGCGAAGCCGATCCCCAGCAGGACCACCGACGGCAGGATGTCCAGCGCGTAGTTGGGCGTGGTTCCCACCCGCAGGAACAGGACATAGCCCAAGCCGAGGGCCGTCAGGCCGGTGAGGATGAGCTGCGTGGCCCCGAACTTTTCGATGAGACGGTCCGCGAACGGTGCGCTGGTGGCCACCAGCAAACCCGCGGGCAGCAAAGCGAGTGCCATCCCCAGCGGCGTCCAACCCAGCACGGACTGCAGGAACATGGTGACGATGAACTGGAAGCTCAGGTAGGAACCGAAGAGGCCCACTGCGCTCAGGTTTGCCCGGGCCACCCAACCTTCCTTGAGGATACCGAAGCGGATCAGCGGGTGCTTGACCTTGCGCTCGATGATTGCGAAGGCCACCAGCACGGCAACAGAAACTGCGAACCCGGCGATTGTTGCCACAGATCCCCAGCCCTGTTCAGGTGCTGAAACCAAGGTGTAGACGAGGCCGAGCATGCCCAAAGCGAGCGTCACGGCACCCCAGATATCGTGCCCGCTGTCTTCCACCGACGGCTTGTCCTTGGGAATGAACTTCATGCCCAGCAGGACCACGATCACGGCGATCGGCACCGAGACAAGGAATGTCCAGCGCCAGCTCAGGCTGGTCATCAGGCCGCCAACCACCAGGCCCAGCGAGAAGCCACTGGCACCGAAGGTGGTGAAGATGGACAGCGCCTTGTTGCGCTCGCGTCCCTCCGCAAAGTTGGTGGTGATGATGGAGAAGCCGGTGGGGGCGGTGAAGGCGGCAGCGAGGCCCTTGACGAACCGGGTGGCGATCAAGATGGCGGGATCGTCAACCAATCCGCCAAGGAGCGACGCTGCCGCGAATACGGTCAGGGCAATGAGGAAGATTCGACGGCGGCCCAGCAGGTCCGCGAGTCGGCCGCCGAGGAGCAGCAGGCTCCCGTAGCCAAGGACGTAGGCGGAAACGATCCATTGCAGGGAGTCGGTCCCCAGGTTGAGTTCATGTCCGATCGAGGGCAATGCAACGCCGACCATGGAGACGTCCAGCCCGTCCAGGGCCAGGACAGTGCATACGACCATCAGGAGCAGCCACTGTGCCCGCGTCCAGCGGACGGCTGCAGCCAGGGGCTCGGCAGGCTTTTTGAGGGTGGTGGGTGATGTCATGAGCAACAATCTATATGACGCGTCATTCAATGACAAGGAATATTATGACGTGGATTCTAACTGCGTCATGAACTAGAATCAGGACATGGCAACGACGCGTGACCGCCAACTTGTTGAGCAGTGGCGAAGCATCCAGGACTCCTACTTCCGTACCGCAGCGGCGATCGACCGTGCCCTGGAAGCCAAATTCGATATCGGCCTGAATGAGTTCGAAATCCTCGATCTCGTAGCCGACAGCGAAGAGTCTTCGTGCCGGATGAAGTCGTTGGGGGAGCGGACGCCCATGACTCAAAGTGCGGTCTCCAAGGTGGTGGACCGGCTCGAAAAAGCCGGCCTCGTGACGCGCCAGACCTGCGCCGACGACCGCCGCTCGTTGTTCCTGGAACTGACTGCGGCGGGCCGCGCCCTCCACTCAACTGCCGCCGTCGAGCACCGCGCGTTGCTTAAGGAAAACCTGGGCTGAAGCGGGCGGGAGGACTTCTTCGCATGTCCGATGACCGGGGGCGGCAATGCCGGGCGGCGTGGGACGGCGTCAGCCCCCGGTCCCTCCCGCCAGAAGGCCATTGGCGGCAAGTTGCCTTCGTTGGAGGCTTTTGCGAGACTGTAAGCCTCTATTCCCCAGTGTTAGGCCGATGTTTTGACGGGCATTACAGGTTTCACGACGCCAACCGTGCGCTGACCTTGCCCTGATGCCCTTGCCGGCCCGTGGTTGCAGCGCATTCGCTGAAACCACTGGAGCCTTCGGAGCATCATGTCTACAACAAAAAACCCGTCCATCACCCTGACCGACGTGCGCCTTCAGTGGCCCGACGGTACCGTCGCCCTTGCCGGGATCTCCGGAACATTCGGATCGGGCCGTACAGGCCTTGTGGGATCCAACGGTGCCGGAAAATCAACCTTGCTGCGCCTCATAGCCGGGAGTCTTGCCCCTACGAGCGGCAGTATTACGACCAACGGTGATGTCGGGTACCTTCCGCAGACACTCACCCTCGCGACCGACTCAACGGTGGCAGACCTGCTGGGTATCGGCCAGAAGTTGAAAGCACTGCGGGCCATCGAAGCCGGCGATGTTTCGGTGGAGAACTTCGATGCGGTGGGCGATGACTGGGATATCGAAGCCAGGGCGGACAAATCCTTGCGCCACATCGGCTTTACGGGGGCGGACCTGGAGCGGAACGTAGGCGAAATTTCGGGAGGCGAAGCCATGCTTGTTGCCATCACAGGGCTCCGGATTCAGCGGACAGCAATCACTCTCTTGGACGAGCCAACGAACAACCTGGACAGGCAGGCGCGAACCAAACTGTCCGCCCTCCTCTCCACGTGGCCGGGGACGCTGGTGGTGGTCAGCCACGACCTGGCACTGCTGGAGTTGATGGACAACACGGCGGAACTGCATGGTGGAGAACTCGAAGTGTTCGGGGGTCCGTACAGTGCTTGGCGGTCTTATGTGGATGAGCGGCAGGCCGCAGCGGTTCAGGCTGCCCAAGCTGCCAAGCAGGCCGTGAAGACTGAGAAGCGCCAGCGACAGGAAGCTGAAATGAAGCTGGCGCAGCGTGCCCGCACCGGTCAAACCAGCTATGACAACAAGAAGGGCTCCAAGATCCTTATGAATCAGCGGGCCTCCGATGCGCAGGTGTCAGCGGGCAAGCTGCGATCAGGATCGGATGACAAGGTGGACGCTGCCCAGGCTGCGCTGGATGTGGCTTCCTCCAAAATCAGGGAAGACGAACGGATCAGCGTGAACCTTCCGGATCCGGACGTTCCCCGCAGCCGGCGGATCGCCGAGCTGCGGGGAACCAATCGTGCCTTTGTGGTGGAAGGACCGGAACGGGTGGCCATCATCGGCGCCAACGGGGTGGGAAAAACCACCTTGCTCGAACGCCTGGTCAGCGGGGAACCGTTGACAGACGATGATGACGACGTCGAATCCGGCACCGCAGGTGGTCAGCTCCTGACCGGGCGGTCTGGCTATCTGCGGCAGCGGCTCGATGGCCTGGACGAGGCCGCGACAACCTTGGAAAATGTTCAGGCGGCAGCGCCACGTGTCCCCGTCGGGGAAATCCGCAACCAGTTGGCCCGGTTCTTGTTGCGGGGCGATAGCGTCTACCGTCCCGTTGGGACTCTCTCCGGTGGGGAACGGTTCAGGGTTTCCTTGGCCAAGCTTCTCTTTGCCGATCCGCCGCCACAGGTACTGATTCTCGACGAGCCAACAAACAACCTCGACATACAGAGCGTGGACCAACTCGTGGAAGCGTTGAATGCCTACCGCGGTGCCGTCATCCTGGTCAGCCACGACGACGGGTTCCTGGCCCGTCTCGATCTGGACCTGGTGCTGAGCCTGGACCATGACGGGTCACTCACCGAGCTGCCGTCTCTACCCGTTGGGTCACGGTCGGGAAGCTGACGCGTTTCCCGCCGCCCTGCGTTGCGCGAGGTAGATCAGTGCTGCGCAGGGGACGGCAAGCGCGTAAAACCATGTGGCCGAGGTGAAGACAGCTCCGTAGGCTTCGGCTCTTGCCGTTCCTTCGGCTGTTCCGCCGGAGCCCGCGAACACCACGGTCAACAGCGCCAGCCCAATGGACCCGCCGAGTTGATGTGCCGTGTTGACCAATCCGGAGGCGGCGCCGTTGTCCGCTGGTGCCACCCTGGACATGCCAAACTCGGTCAACAGGATGATTGCTGTTCCTTGGCCGATTCCGAGCACGATCAGCGGAAGCAGGACGTCCGGAAAATACGCGGTGTCCGGGCCTATGGAACTGAGCCACAGCATGCCCAGGCCCGCGATGACCAACGAGGCCACCAGCAGCGCGGGCTTACCCAGTAAGGCGCTGAGGGGTTTGATCACGTAGACCATGAGGAAGAACAGGAGCGTGAGCGGAATGTAGGCGATGCCGGCGGCGAAGGCGCTGAATCCCAGCACATTCTGGAGGTACTGGCTGAGGAAATAGAAGGTGGAGAACATGGCCCCCACGATCAGAATCCGGATGATGTAGGCGCCCGACCGGGTCATGTCTTTGAAGAGGCGCAGGGGAGTGATGGGCCGCTCGGCATGACGCTCGACGAGCACGAAAGCCAGAAGCAGGAGCACGGCTGCCGCGAGTGAAACGATGGTCGTCAGGTTCCCCCACCCAGCCTCGCCCGCGTTCACGAGTCCATAGACCAAGGCGGACATTCCCGCTGTAACTGTCAACGCGCCCGGGATGTCTACACTGCCTTTGACCCTTCCGGTTTCCGGCAGGCAACGTGGGCTCAGCAGCAAGACGGCAATTCCGATCGGAACATTGATCAGCAAGCCCCATCGCCACGACAGCAGGTCTGTGAAGACACCGCCCACGATGATGCCCACGCTGCCCCCTGCCCCGATCACGGCACTGTAGATGCTGATCGCTTGGGACCGTTCCCCGGGCTCGGGGAAAGTCTGCACCAGGAGCGCCAGGGTTGCCGGAATGGCGAAGGCCGATGCGGCACCTTGGAGTACGCGGGCCCCGATCATGACCTCGGCGTTGAAGGCGACCCCGGCCAGCAGGGATGCCAACGTGAAAACTCCTACGCCGACCATGAAGACCCGGCGCCTGCCCAGAAGGTCTCCGACGCGGGCGCCCAGCAACAACAGCCCTCCGAAAGCCAGCGCATAGCTGTTCTGGACCCACGAGAGGGTGGTGCTGTTGAAGCCAAGTTCGCGTTCAAGGTGCGGCAGGGCCGTGGTCACGATGGACGTGTCCAACACCATCATCAACTGGCAGCCCAAGATGACCGCCAAGGTTATGGTTCTGGACAATCGCGTGGCAGGGGTTGTTTCCATCTGCGTTGCTGACATGTCGGACCCTTTCTAAGTAACTAACTGGTTGGTTTTTAACCATGCGCTTGAAATGCATCGATGTCAACTAACCAGTTACTTGCTATGGTGGGGACATGGCGAGAGACGCAGAAGCAACCAGGCAGCGGATCCTGAAGGCGGCAGAGGAGGAGTTTGCCAGCCATGGCATAGCCGGGGCGCGGGTGGACCGTATTGCTGACGAGGCACTGGCCAACAAGGCGATGCTGTACCGGTATTTCGGCAGCAAGGAGCAGTTGTTCGACGAGGTCTTCTCCCGGCGGGTGGTCGCAGTAGTGGAGGAGACCGAATTCGACGCACTGGACTTGCCGGCGTACGCGGCCCGTGCTTTTGACCTCTACCAGAAGGACCCCAATGTCCTCAGGCTCACCAACTGGTACATCCTTGAACGCGGCCAGGCGGCGGACCTTGAAACCTTGGTGGCCTCACACCAGGAAAAGCTTTCCCGGATCGAAAGCGCCCAGAAAGCCGGCAACCTTCGCTCTGATCTCACACCCATCGAGCTGCTGGCAAGCGTGCGCGCCTTGGCCATGACCTGGCACACGCTCACTCCCGAGATGGCACGGTCCAAGCTTCCGAGCCTCAAACGGCGCCGCGAAACCATCATGGAGAACGTACGCAGACTCGTCAGCTAGTCCGACACTAGGTCCGAATCAGGGCTTTCCTTCGTAAAGGCCATCTACGGCCGAGGCCATCAGCCGGAGATCGACAGGGGACGCCACCAGTGCTTCGTGCACGTAGGCGTCGAACTCGAAAGCGGTGGCGTTTCCTCCCCGACCCCAGTATCCGGCCCACAATCGGTAGAGGGTCACGGCATTCTTCTCTAAAAGGATGCGTGCGGTCCCCTGTGGATCATCCATGGTGACATCCCAGTGCTATCGAGGCGCTCTCTTGCGCGGCATGAAATAATCCGCCTGCTTAGCGTCCACCGTACAGGGCTCGGAGCCCCCGATTGCACGGGCCACGACTGCCTGAGGCAAAGCTCAAGGCATCTTGAGCCAAAACTGATGAAACCTTTCCTTGGCAAGGGCCCGGGAAGCCTTTATTTCTGCTGTGATTCCCGCAACAATGGTGCTTGCACGCCAGGCTGGGGTTTGGTGCCGCTGGCTTTGGGGAGTGTTTTGTGGGCAAGCATCATGATTCAAACCGGGCAGTAAAACTGATCCGTGCCATAGGTTTCCACCGCATCCTGATCGCTGGAAGCCTCGCCATTCTGGCGTTCATCGCATTTGGCTTCCAGCCACTCACCTCAGTGCCCGCCGGCAGCATCGGTGGTTCCCTGGCGCAGGGCGTTGTTGAACCGACGGCGTTGGGCACCTTGGTGGCGCCGGAGGCCGAGACCACGGTCATTGATCCCACCCCCGAGCCCCCGGCACAACAAGCCGGAACGCCTATGGTCCACTTCGACCGGGCCGTGGTCAGGACCGTCAGCAAGGATGGATCCACTGGCCTGACAGTTGCCTCTGCGGGTATGCCACGCCCGCCCGCGGGGAGCTTGTACGCGCCTCTTGAGGTCCTCAATCCGAGCTCGCCCTACGGCTACCGCTACAGTCCCTTGACTGGCCTCCCCGGTGAGTTCCACTGGGGCCAGGACTACGCTGCAGCATGCGGCACCCGGGTCTACGCCGCCGACGCCGGTATCGTCCGGGCGGTTGGGTGGCACATTTGGGGCGGCGGCAACCGTGTGGAAATCGAGCACGGCAACGGCCTGGTGACCACCTACAACCACCTGCAGGCGATCGGCGTCACCAAGGGCCAATCTGTGCGGGTGGGCGAAGTCATTGCCCAGGTGGGTACCACGGGCTGGTCCACAGGCTGCCACCTCCACTTCGAGACGATTGTCAACGGACTGCACACCAATCCGAACGGCTGGATCTACTTGCCCATCAAGCAGGTTGATCCGTTGCAGCCCATCACCATGGTGAGCTACGAGCCAGGCGTTGGAACGGGCACCACGGCCACCCCGCAGTGGGCCGTACCTGTGGCCGATGGCACCAACCGCGCAGTCATCGGCGGCGAACACGAAGAACCCGTGGCATTGCCAGTCGTGGTTCCACCGGTTTCCTCAACCCCGGCAGCGCCCAGCGCCCCAGGCACCAGCAACCCGCCAGCCACGCAGACCCCGGCGCCGTCCGTAACCGCAAAGCCGACGCCCACACCGACGCCCACCGTCACGCCGACACCCACGGTCACGCCGACGCCGACCGTCACGCCGACGCCGACCGTCACGCCGACGCCCACGGTCACGCCGACGCCGACCGTCACACCGACGCCCACGGTCACGCCCGCTCCCATACCGACGTCGACAACAACTGCGCCGTCCACGACTCCTGTGGCTCCGACGGTGACGGTCCCCGTCGCACCGGCACCGGCCGTCGTCGTACCTCCTGCGGTGCACGCACCAGCGGCCACGCCACCTGCTGCTGCTCCAGTGGCGCCAACACCGGCACCAGCTGCTCCCGTCGCGCCGGTGCCGTCGCCGGCAGCCGTACTTCCGACGACGCTCCCGGCGGTGGTCCTTCCGCCCGGATACATCCTGATCGGTACGGACAAGGTCCAGCGTCCGGACGGTGTGATCGTGCCGTTGTCCGCGCTGGTCATCCCGACGCCCTAGGTTTCGCCGCACGGCAAGCTCCCGTAAGCTCGATGGCGGCGATCCAGCCGGCCGACGACGTCAGGAAGCGAATCCCATGACCAGCCTGTACAGCATTCCCCTCACCTTCAACGACGGCTCCGACGCTGACTTCGGCCGCTTCGAGGGGAAGGCGGTGTTGGTGGTCAACGTCGCTTCCGAATGCGGCTTCACACGGCAGTACGCGGGCCTGGAGGAGTTGTACGGCAAATACCGGGATCAAGGCCTGGAGATCCTGGGTGTGCCGTGCAACCAGTTCGGTGGACAGGAACCGGGCGCGGACCACGAGATCGCGGAGTTCTGCGAGCGTAACTTTGGCGTCTCCTTCCCCTTGACCAGCAAGGCAAACGTGCTGGGCAAGGAACAGCACCCCCTTTTCACCGAACTGACCCGCGGCGCCGACGGCGAGCCGGTCAAAGTGAAGTGGAACTTCGAGAAGTTCGTCATCAACCGCGACGGAAAACTCGTGGCACGATTCCCATCCGCAGTGGAGCCCGACTCCGAAGACCTGATGAAAGCAGTGGAAGAAGCGTTGGCGTAAGCCATCAATTCGGAAGGGAGGGAAAGTAATTTTCCAACATTCCGCCGGAAATTAGCCAGATGTTGGCTTGTTGTCTGGTTGGATTGGCCCTACTGGATTGACACGGGAGGCGCCGCCTCCCACTGAACGCTAAGGCAAGCTATGGAGCTCATCGAGGCTGAATATCCCAAACCAGGTCATGTGCTTTTGCACCTGAGTGATCTTCACCTGGTGGGTGGTCCAAACACGCTCCACGGTTCCGTGGACAGTGCAGCCAGGCTCCAGGAAATCTGCGATCAGATCATCGCGTCCAGGATCCGGCCTGAGGCCATCATTTTCACCGGAGACCTGGCGGACAAGGGCGAGCTCCACGCTTACGAGCGGCTCCGCGAAATGATTGAACCCGTCTGCGACGCACTCGGGGCCAAGGCCATCTGGGCCATGGGCAACCACGATAACCGGGCGAACTTCCGTGCTGCCTTCGAGGACGCGTCCGAGACCAGTAAACCCCAGGACCCGGTTGACCGCAGCTACTTCGTGAACGGTCTCCGCATCATCACCTTGGACACCACAGTGCCCGGCCATCACTACGGCGAGCTGTCCGAGGCCCAGCTTGAGTGGCTGGCTGCCGAACTGGCCACTCCGGCCCCGGACGGCACCATCCTGGCCCTGCACCACCCCCCGGTTCCCTGCGTCCAGGACCTTGCGGTGTTGGTGGAGCTGCGCGGCCAAGCCGCACTGGCCGCCGTCGTCCGCAATTCGGACGTTCGCACCATCCTGGGTGGCCACCTGCATTACTCCACGACAGCGGGCTTCGCCGGCATCCCGGTGTCAGTCGCCTCGGCCACCTGTTACACCCAGGACCTGGCGGTGCGTGCTGGCGGACAGCGTGGCCGCGACGGGGCGCAGTCGTACAACATGATCCATGTCTACGAGCACACGATCGTCCACTCAGTGGTTCCGATGTCCGGGGGAGTGACCGTTGGCGAACCCGTGGATGCTGCAGAGGTTCAGCGGAGGCTGGCCGAAGCCGGCATCCGCATCCCGCACGAGTCCCGGGTAGGGGCGCACACTTCCCCTGGGACGCTGACCTCGTCGCTGCCGCTTATTTCTCCCAGGGTGCCTTGACCGGGAAGTACTTTTCCAGGAAATCGGTCACGAGTTCCGCACGTTCCTCTGCCGCGACCTCCGGGAAGCTGCCGTCGTTCAGGCAGAAGAAGTCCATGTGGCGCTTCGCCAACAGCTTGGGCAGGTAGTGAAGTCCCGCCCACATGGTGGTGTCGACGTACCTGACCTTGGCATTGGTTTGCGTCACAGCGCGGCCCGTGAGCAGGGCGTAGTAGTGGTAGAACGAGTTGGTCACGGAGATGTTGTCCGCAGCACGGAAGCGGCTGCCGGCGGTCTTGGCGAATTCCGCAGGGAACTCTTTTTCCATCCGGGCTACGACGCTGCGGCGCAGCGGGGCGGCTGTGTGCTCCAGGTGCCGGGTGGTGATCCGGCCGAAGCGCTCCCAGAGCAGTTTGCGGTTAACGCGGGCTGCGTTCTCGAAACCGCTCCGCTCGGCATCGTTCTCGCCCAGGCCAATGCGGGTGTCGGCTTCGATGAACTTGGTGATGCCGCCGGGAGTGAAGAACATGTCCGGACCCACGGGACGGCCAAAGAACATGTCGTCGTTGGAGTACAGGAAGTGCTCGGACAAACCCTCGATGTGGTGGAGCTGGCACTCCACGGCCTGCGAATTGTGGGTAGGAAGGACTGAGGGGTCGGCGAAGAACTCCTCGCTGCGCACCACTGTCACCGCCGGGTGATCTGCCAGCCATGAAGGGGTGGGCGAATCGGTGGCGATGAAGATCCGTCTGATCCACGGCGCGAACATGTGCACAGAGCGCAGCGCGTACTTCAGTTCGTTGATCTGGCGGAAGCGGGCTTCGCTGTCATCGCCCTCCCCGAGTACGGCGTCTGCCTGCAGGGCGCGACGCCGGGCAATGTACTCAGGGTCGCTGCCGTCGACCCAGGAAAAAACAATGTCGATGTCGAAGGCGATGTCGCTGGCGTGGTCCGCGAACATGTTTTCGATGGTGGGCCAGGTCAGGCCATGCCGTTGGACGGTACCCCGCACGGCGTCCTGCCGCAGCATGGTCCGGCGGGTCAGGGAGTTCTCCACCGGAAGCTCCAGATGATCGCCTTCGAACCTCCACAGCTCGAGCTGCACACCCAATGCGGGACCGTACCAGAGGCCGCCGCCGGTCTCGACCCGGGGCCTGTACAACCGGAAGATGCGGGATTTCCTGTTGGTGGTCAACTCGCCATCGGCCACCAGCACCGAGGTCTTTTTCTTGGCGTCCACGGTCATGGAATAGAACGGCTCATTGCGGAACGCCGCAACCAGCGCCTCCCGGACCACCTTGCGGGACTCCCAATCGACGGCGATGACAGGCCGTTCGTCGTTGCCGCGCACCAGGATGAAGTCGATACCTGCGGCGTCCAAGGCAGCCCGTACGGCCAGGAGGTCGGACACCATGGCCTGTTGCGGGGTGAGGTCGCTGTTGACCAGGGCGTACCGCCCGCGGTGACGGACGACGTCGGACCTGTGCTTCAGGTGCGCGACGACGGCAGGCGAGACCGCCTCGGCGATCGTGTCTTCTTCAATGGAAGGGCTGCCGTGGTAGATCGGATCGACCTGTGCTTGTGTGATGGCTGTTCTCCGGAATCGTCGGGGTGGAGCTAGATGGAAAGTGCTTCGCGCCAGCTGCGGAGGAAAGCGCCGCCGGCGTCGTCGTGGATCACGTCGTCCGCCAGTTCAAGGTCAGCGGCCGTCAGGATGGTGTAGGGCTTCACCGGTACGCCGTCTGCGGGGCGGACATCCACGTGTTTTACGTCGTGATCGTTGTGATGAAGCCAGTCTGCCATGGCATAGTCCGTGCGGGAATCGCCCACGGTGCGCCATGACAGGGGAGTGATGCCTTGGGCTGCCAGCAGTTCGACGGCGCGGCTCGCTCCCAGGTCCTTGCCCAGCCGCACCGATTCAATGTCAGTGGAGATGATGGTGGGGTCCAGACGGTAGTCCACAGCGTCGTCGGATTCCGGGGCGTGGTGGTCCAAAATCGCGGCGCTCAGGCCATGGCGTCCCATGATGTCCAGGGCATCGGCGTCGAAAAGTTTCTGTTCCGCCAGGTAGTCCTCGTTGGATACTTCCAGGTGCTGTTCCACGGAAACCATGGCCCGCTTGGTTTCGTCGAAGAACATGTGGGCGGAGTAGTCCTCGGCAACGAGCCTGCGGATGTCGTCACCGTAGGCCTTGGGCACGGCGAGTTCGTGGTCCACATGTATGGTCCCGGGCCCGGCCGCCGTGTAGCTGAACCACACGGCGCCCTTCTCGCAGATGGCGTGGATCACGGTGTTTGCCGGCATCCCGGCGGCAATCATGGGTTTCATGACCTGTTCACTGATGAACGCGTCCGAGCGGCCCGTGTTGAAGATGACGGGGATTCCTGCCGAGGCAAGGGCCACCAGGTCGGTGATGATGTCAGGCTTGACGTCGCGCGTCACCGGGCTGGCAATGGGGCCGTCAACGTCCAGGAGCAGCGCCAGGCGAGGCGTGGCTTGGGCGGCGGTCCGGTCAGTCCCTTGGCGCGGTTGAGTCATGCCCCTATTCTGTCAGTCCCTGCGGGAACCCTCACAGCTGTGACGTCCCACGAAGGATAGTCACCTTTTGGCCACAACCTGCCTGTGCCGGGGGTCACAAGTTCCGTTAGCGCGGTAACTTCCATAGGCTTGCAGGGTGATCTTCAAAGCTGTGGGCGAGGGACGCCCGTACCCTGACCATGGATATTCCGCGCCGCGCGACTGGGCTGCCCTGCCTCCGCGCCCGGTGCGCCTTGATGACCTGGTGACCACCAAACGGACCCTGGACCTGGAGGCGTTGTTGGCAGAGGATTCCACGTTCTTTGGCGATCTGTTCCCGCACGTCGTCCAATACCAGGGGGTCATGTACCTCGAGGATGGCCTGCACAGGGCAGTCCGTACCGCGCTCCACCAAAGGACGGCCATCCACGCCCGCGTATTGGTGATCGATGGCTAGGCCGGCCGCCACGGAGCAGGACACCCAGCGGCCAAAAAAACCTAAGCGTCCCAAGGATGTGACGCAACTGCACGGCCACCACGTGGTGACCGGATCGGAACTGCGGGCAACGTTCGCCGACGATCCCACGGTTCGCCGGGGCAGCTTCGGCCGCCGGCTGTTCCACGGCATTGTGTTGGTCCTGCTGGTCGGAATCATTGCGGCCGGCGCGGTGGGAGCCTGGGCGATCATGAACGGCGTCATCAAGGTACCCACGGCTGTCGCCAGCAAAGCCCCCACCAGCCTGTGCCCGACCACCACGTTCGACTACGTGCCGAACGAAACCGTGAACCTGAACGTCTTCAACGCCACCTCCCGGGGTGGACTGGCGGGCACGGTTGCCGCCGAATTCACCGCCCGCGGCTTCAAGGTGGGCTCCGTGGCCAACAGCGACACCGCGTACTCGGGTGTGGGCGTGGTTGTCTCCGGAGTCAAGGGACAAGCGGCGGCCTTCAACGTCCAGCGGAACCTGGCCGGAACGGACTACTTCCAGGACAATCGTGAAGACGGCTCCGTGGACGTGATCCTCACACCCGGTTATGAGGGACTGGTGGAACCGCAGCTGGTGGACCAGACTCCCGGCAAGCTCCTGTGCCCGCGTGAGGACCTGCGGATTGCTGACAAATCCAAGTGGCCTGTGGTGCCTACCCTGCCGGCAGGGCAGTAGCTGCCTGTCCGGCAAGGACGTTGAGGATCGGCCGGTCGAGCCGCACCGGGTTGCCGGCCTCGTCAAAGCGCGCTCCGGCTCCCAGCTGGATGAAGCGAACCGTCTGTTCGGTGTGTGCTTCCTGCGCGGCGAGCAGCTCGACGTCGGGGGCTGGGGCCGGTGCGGAAGTGTCGCCGTCGGGCGTTCGGTTGCGTCGTGCGGCGCTGGCCGAAAGCGTTCCGTGGATCAGCCGTGCCAGCTGGCCGACATCAATGTCCGGGAGGTAGCCCTGTTGGACGCCGTCCCGGAGGATGTCCTGGAGAAGGACGTTGAGGTCACCCACGTGATCTGCGAGCTTGGCGAAGGAGCCGGGCGAGAGGACAGCGGCCATGGCAGGACCTGGCGGCAGGTGCCGGCGGCTGAGGTCCTCAACCTGCGCCCGGACGTACAGGGCCAGCCGGTCCACTGGGTTTTCCAGCGCGGCCAGCGAGTCCCGCAGGTCGACAATGAAGCGCTCGGTCTCATCCAGTGCGTAGGCGATCAGGAGCTGTTCCATGTCCGCGTAGTAGTTGTAGACGGCCGTCCGCCCCACCCCGGCGTGCCGGGCCACGTCCGTCATGGTCAGTCCAGGGAGGCCGTGGGTGAAGAGGAGTTCCCCAAAGGCGGTGAGAATCCGGCGCTGGGTCTCGGCGCGTTGGGCAGCGTTGGTGGGGGCCGTGATCCTGGGCATATAGACACTTTACCGCGATCTGTCAGCAAGTCGGCTTGAGAGGGGACATCCACATCCCTGCAGGGCTGCGTAAGGTGGGGTAAAAATTCGCGTAGCATCGTGAAAAACAGGCAACAAGTAAGGGGTGGATCGTGCGCGCAACGGTCAAAGACGTGGCGCGCCGCGCCGGGGTTTCACCCAAAACTGTCTCCAACGTCATGAACGGCGTTGTACCCGTAGCTGCCCCCACGCGCCTCAGGGTGGAGCAGGCCATGGCCGAGCTGGACTATGTTCCCAATCTTTCGGCGCGGGGCCTCCGTAATGGGCGCTCTGGAGTGATCGGCTTGGCCTTGCCTGACCTTGCCACCCCGTTCTCGGCAGAGCTTACCCAAAGCATCGTGGAGGTTGCCCACGCACAAGGCTTCAGCGTGCAAATCGAAGAGACCGGTTCCGATCCCCACCGGGAACATGAATTGATGACCCGCGCCCGGGCCAACCTCATCGATGGCTTGATCCTCAACCCCGTGGTGCTCAAGGAAAGTGCCGTGCAAATGGGTGTCGCACTGCCGCCGGTTGTCCTGCTTGGTGAGGTGACGCAGCAGTTGGCGGACCGGGTGTTCGTAGACAGTTTTGCTGCTGCCCGGGACATGACATTGGCGCTGGCCAAGCCCGGACGCCGGCGGATCGCTGTCCTGGGTGTCAATCGGGGCCGGCATTCTGCGACCGCCATCCAGCGGGCCGGCGGGTACGAGGCTGCGCTGCAGATCCTGGGCATACCCAAGGACGAGTCGCTGATGATTTCCTGCGACAGTTGGACGCCCGCCTCCGCCGCTGCGTCCCTCGCGGAATACCTGGACGCCAACCCCCTGCCCGACGCCCTCTTCTGCTTCACCGACTCCATGGCACTTGGCGCTTTGAACACGCTGTGGAAGCGGGGCGTGCGGGTCCCGGATGACATTGCCGTGGCCGGCTTCGATGACGTGAATGATGGGCGTTATGCCGTGCCGTCCCTGACCACCGTGTCCTTTGACAAGCGGGCCATAGCCACGCAGGCGCTCCGTTTGCTGACGGAGCGTATGTCCGACAGGAACCACGGGCAGAAGCTGGTTGAGATCGGCTACACCATTGAGGAGCGGGACAGCAGCAAGTCCTGAAATGATAGCTCTCCCCTAAATTGTGTGCGCTAACAATTTTCTCTTGCCCGATCTATTACATCGTTGTAATGTGAGAGCTGCGTCACCCTAGGGCCACCTTTTACCCGAGTGTGGGGCGCACCGGAGCCGGAATGATGCAGCGCAGCATGTGACCTTTCAGCGGACCCATCCAAAGGAGTGACGGGTGAAGCACTTTGAATCTTTGACCGGGAAACAGTTATCCCGGAGACAGCTATTGGCAGGATCAGCCCTTGTTGGCGGCGGGCTCATGGCCGCTACGCTCACAGGCTGCGGGGGAGCGGCGCAGGCTGCTCCGGTGCAGGACATCGACTTCTGGCACCTGCTCTCAGGTGGTGATGGAATCAAGATGCAGGCCATGATCAACGCCGCCAACCAAGCCAACCCCGGTTTCACGGTGCACCCCACGGTGCTCGCCTGGGGCCCGCCGTATTACACCAAATTGGCCATGGCCTCAGCGGGTGGCAGGCCGCCGGAGGTGGCGATCATGCACGCCAGCCGGGTGCCCGGGTACGCACCCGGTGGACTGATTGAGCCGTGGGACCTGGATCTGCTGGCGGAAAACGGAGTCACTGCCGCGGATTTTGCGCCGAGGATCTGGGAGAAGAGCCAACTAGACGGCAAGGTGTTCTCCATTGCGCTGGATTCCCACCCGTTCATCATGTTCTACAACACGGATGTTGCAGCCAAAGCCGGCGTCCTGGGAAGCAACGGACAGCTGGGGGAAGTCAGCTCCCCGCAGGAGTTCAAGGCCATGGCACTGGAAATGCAGAAGGTCACCAAGGCCCACGGCTTGTCCTTTGGCTACCTGGGCAGTGGTTCGCAGATGTGGCGCCTCTTCTACACCCTCTACAAGCAGCATGGCGCCGACATGGAACTGACTCCCGGGCAGCCGATGAAGGTTGACCGGGATGCTGCCATCGAGTCCCTGGAGTTCATGGCCTCCCTCTTTGACGACACCATCGCGGCGCAGGCGGGCGACATCAGCACGGGCATCGCGGAATTCGCCCGCGGCAGCTCGGGGATGCTGTTCAGCGGTGTCTGGGAACTCCCCACCATGAAGAAAGCCGGCATTCCCGTGGATGCGGCCACCATTCCCACCCTCTACGGGACCCCTGCCTCCTATGCGGACTCGCACTCGTTCGTCCTCCCGCGGCAGTTGAACCACAACGAGGACAAACGGAGGGACGTCTACAAATTCGTCACCGACGTCCTCAAGGGATCTTTGTCTTGGGCGGAAGCGGGGCACATCCCCGGATACCAGCCGGTGGTCCAGTCACAGGCCTACCGTGATCTCACTCCGCAGATCCACTACGCCAACGCGGCGGACATCATTGCCTACGACCCCGAGGCCTGGTTCAGCGGCTCCGGCTCGGATTGGCAGACCTACTTCGCGGAGAACGTGCAGAACGTACTCCTGGGAAGGGACAAGGCAGCTGCAGGTTGGGATGCCTTTGAACAACGCACCAACACCCTGCTCTCCCGCCCCAACCCGGTTTAGCCCGGCCCTACGCACCGCGCGACAAAGGAGTCCTTCATGAGTACCTCTACCCTGTCCCGGCCCAGGCCGGAGAATCTGCGCACATCACTGAACCGCAGCAACAACAACCTGAGTGGTTGGGCCTTTGCTACGCCATTCGTGGTGTTCTTCCTCGTCTTCCTTGTTTGGCCCATCCTCTATGGCTTCTACATGAGCCTCACGGGCAAGTCCCTCACCGGCGCCAACGACAGCCTGATCGGATTCGCCAACTATGCAGAAGCCCTGGCGGATGCGGACATGTGGCATTCCCTGGGCAACACCCTGTACTTCACGGTGATCAGCACTGTTCCGTTGGTCTTGGTCGCCCTGGTGATGGCCGCGCTGCTCAACGTCGGGCTGCCGGCCCAGTGGCTGTGGCGCCTGAGCTATTTTGCCCCGTACCTGCTGGCATCAACGGTGGTGAGCCTTTTCTTCACCTGGATGTACAACCCGCAGCTGGGCCTGATCAATGAGTTCCTCACGGGCATCGGACTGCCCAGGGTTGCCTGGCTCAATGATCCCAACGTTGCCATGTGGGCGATCGTCATCGCTACGCTGTGGTGGACGGTGGGCTTCAACTTCCTGCTCTACCTGGCCGCGATGCAGAACATTCCGGCCCAGCATTACGAGGCAGCGTCCCTGGATGGAGCCGGAGCCTGGCGCCAGTTCTTCTCCATCACGCTTCCGCAGCTCACTCCCACCACGGTGATGATCGTGCTGCTCCAGATCCTGGCATCCCTGAAAATCTTTGACCAGGTGTACCAAATGACCGCCGGCGGCCCGGCAGGATCCACCAGGCCCGTGGTGCAGTACATCTTCGAAACCGGGTTCACCGGCTACCGGCTGGGCTATTCCGCAGCCATCTCCTACATCTTCTTCGGACTGATCGTGGTTGTTTCGGTCATGCAGTTCGTCATCACCCGCCGCAGGAGTGCATAACCATGGCCACAGCTACAATCACCCGTCCCGCACCACAAACCACCCAAGCCAGGAAATCCGGGTTCCGCCAGCCACGCAGGAAACTGACGATCGGCAGGATCGCGGCAATCGTCATCGCCGGGTTCATCGCGGTGCTGTGGCTGATTCCCTTCGCCTGGGCCACGGTCACCGCCTTCAAGAGCGAAACGGATGCCGCGGCTCCGGACGTCACGTGGGTGCCGCCGTCGGGCTTTACACCTGACGCGTTCGTCAAGGTGTTCCAGGACGGCAACATCCCGCTCTGGACGTGGAACTCGCTGTACACCTCGGCGGCCATCACGGCCATCACCCTGGTGATCTCGGCCCTGGTTGCCTACGCCCTGTCGAGGATCGACTTCAAGGGCAAGAAAGTGCTGATGACGGTGATCATCGCCTCGATCATCATCCCGCCGCCCGTGCTGATCATCCCGTTGTTCTACCAAATGCTGGCATTGAACCTGGTCGATACGTCCTGGGCCATCATCCTCCCGCAGGTCATCCACCCGGCCATGGTGTTCGTGCTGAAAAAGTTCTTCGACCAGATCCCGCGGGAACTCGAGGAAGCGGCCGTGATGGACGGTGCCAGCCGCTTGCGGATCTTCACCCAAATCATCCTGCCGCTGTCCCGGCCCATCCTGGCCGCCGTCGCAATCTTCGTGTTCATCGGTGCGTGGAACAACTTCCTGTGGCCGTTCATCGCCACCAACGACGGCGGACTGCTGACGCTTCCGGTCGGCCTGCAGACCATCAAGAGCGCCTACGGCATCCAGTACGCGCAGAACATGGCGTCCGCGTTGCTCGCTGCGCTGCCGCTGATCCTCGTCTTCCTGTTCTTCCAGCGCCAGATCATCAAAGGCGTTGCGACGACGGGACTCGCCGGAACCTGACCGGCACCCTTCAGACCGACACCCAGACCTGAAACACAACCAAGGAGATCCATGTCCCGCGCACGCATCACCCTCGACCGCGACTTCACCATTGGCGAGGTCCCCCGACGACTCTTCGGCTCCTTCGTGGAGCACATGGGCCGCTGTGTCTACACCGGGATTTACGAACCCGGCCACCCCGAAGCCGACCAGAACGGCTTCCGCCAGGATGTCCTGAAGCTCGTCAAGGAACTCGGCGCCACCGTGATCCGCTACCCGGGCGGCAACTTTGTCTCCGGGTACAACTGGGAAGACGGCGTTGGGCCCGTCGAAAACCGGCCGCGCCGCCTTGATGGCGCCTGGCACACCGTAGAGACCAACGCCTTTGGCCTGCACGAGTTCGTGGACTGGTCAAAGCAGGCCGGCACCGAAATCATGGAAGCCATCAACCTGGGCACCAGGGGAGTGGACGCGGCCCGGGAAATCGTGGAATACGCCAACCACCCCGGCGGCACCTACCTCTCGGACCTCAGGGCCAAGAATGGACACAAGGACCCGTTCAACATCAAGCTCTGGTGCCTGGGCAACGAGCTGGACGGGCCGTGGCAGATCGGCCACAAGACCGCCGACGAATACGGCCGGCTGGCGCAGGAAGCAGCGAAGGCCATGCGGTTCGTGGACCCCTCGCTCGAGCTTGTGGCCTGCGGCAGTTCGAGCTCCAGCATGCCCACCTTCGGCGCGTGGGAGCAGACCGTCCTGACCCACACCTACGACGAAGTGGACTACGTGTCCCTTCACGCCTACTACCAGGAGCACGAAGGCGACGTGGGCAGCTTCCTGGCATCCGCCGTCGACACCGACTACTTCATTGAGTCGGTGATCGCCACCGCGGATGCGGTGCGGGCCAAGGGCAAGCACAAGAAGCACATCAACCTGTCCTTCGATGAGTGGAACGTCTGGTACCAGCGCGGCCTGGATACCGAGGACCAGCCCCACAATGTCATCAAGGCCGGTTGGCGTGAGCACCCCCGCGTGATCGAAGACAAGTACAACGTGACCGACGCCGTGGTGGTTGGGACCCTGCTGAACTCGCTGCTGCGGCACGGCGATCGCGTCAAGATCGCCAACCAGGCGCAGCTGGTCAACGTGATTGCGCCGATCCTGTCGGAGGAGAACGGCCCGGCCTGGAAACAGACCATCTTCCACCCGTTCTCGCGCATGGCTGAGCTTGCCAAGGGCCAGATCCTTCGGCTCTCCGTGAACTCGGACAAGTACTCGAATGATCGATTCGGTGACACGGACCTGGTGGACGTCAGCGCCACCTGGGACGAGGAAACAGGGCGAGTGGCACTGTTCTTCGCGAACCGCGGATTGGAAGAAGCGGCCGACGTCGAGGTATCGCTTCGCGGTTTCGACGCCCGCCAGGTACTCCGCGCCGAGGTCCTGGAAATCCCTGAGGGCGGCGATCGTTTCACCATCAACAGCCAGGAACAGCCGGGCCGGGTGGGCCTCACGGCACTCGATGGGGTGAAGGCAACCGGCTCGGAGCTGCGCCTGACGCTGCCCGCATTGTCCTGGGCCGTCGTCGAGCTTGAGGTTGTGAAAGCCTAGAGCTCGCCGTAAAAGAAGCAACGCGGGGTCACTTACGGCCCATCCGGAAGGGATTTATGGGCCGTAAGTGACCCCGCGTTTGTGCTAGACGGCGCAGCCGTCTGGGCCGCAGGCCTCGGCGTCCGAAGCGCCCACCGGGATAAGGGGGTTGGCTTCCTGCCACGCCTGGTTCAATGCCTGGCTGAAAAGTTCGGCGGGCTGGGCGCCCGAGATACCGTACTTGCGGTCGATGACGAAGAACGGGACGCCGGTGACTCCGATGGCGCGGGCTTCGTTGATGTCCTGGTTGACCTCGTCCGTGTACTTGTCGGACGTGAACAGTTCGGCCACTTCCTCGGCCGGCAGTTCAAGCGCGGCGCCAAGCCCGGTGAGGTATTCCTTGTTGCCGATGTCCTTGCCGTGCTCGAAGTGGTCGCTCAGCAGTTGCTCCTTGGCGGCGTCCTGCCGGCCGTGGGCAGCGGCGAGGTGGATCAGCCGGTGCGCCGTGAAGCTGTTGGCCACTACAACTTTGTCGAACTGGTAATCCAGGCCCTCGCCCTTGGCAGTCTCCGTGACGTGGCCGAACATCTGCTTGACCTGCTCCGGTGCCATGCCCTTGCGCTTGCTCAGGTAGTCCAGTTCGGTGCCGTCGTAGTGCTCGGGAATGGACGGATCCAGCTGGTAGCTCTTCCACTCAACATCCACCGAATCACGGTGCGGGAACTGCGCCAGCGCTGTCTCGAAACGGCGCTTGCCGATGTAGCACCAAGGACACGCGACGTCTGACCAGATCTCAATCTTCATGATGGCTGCAACGCCCAAGCGGGAGACGGCATTCCGGGAGCGTGCTGTTAGTTTCCTCACTCAGGCCAAGAGTGTTGCCGGAGGTCCCGCCCAGGAATATGTTTAGAGGAGGTTGAGCAGCCAGCCTTGTCACCGGGGGCATATGCGAAGAAGATCTCGTGCGAATCGGACTCATTGTTGGACCCTGGTTTACCGTCCCGCCCGAGAAATATGGCGGAACTGAACGCGTCGTTGACGCCTTGGCCTGTGCACTCTCGGATGCTGGCCACGACGTCCTGCTGGCAACATCATCGGACAGCACCTGCCCTGTGCCCCAGCTTCCGGGATTCGGCCCCAGCGAGCCCGAGGATGTTGGCCTCAGCTTGAGCGAACTGGCCCATGTCATCAAGGCTTACAAGGGGCTTCAGGGCGTGGATATCATCCACGACCACACCCTTGCCGGCCCGCTCTACGCGCATCGGCCCACGAACATCCCCGTGGTGACCACCATCCATGGCCAACTGACTCCACGATCCGAGGGCCTCTACCGGGACATGGCCCAGGACACCGACATCATCGCGATTTCCCGCGACCAATGCAGCCGCGTCCAGGACCTCCCGGTATCAGCCGTGATCCACCACGGCATCGACCTCTCCGCAGTGGCTGTCGGTAAGGGAACCGGCGGTTATGCCTGCTTTGTTGGAAGGATGTGTCCGGACAAAGGACTCATGGAAGCGGTCGGGATCGCCCGGGAAGCCGGGGTGCCGCTCCGCATAGCGGCCAAGATGCAGGCTCCCGACGAGCAGGAATACTTCCGTGACGTGGTGCAGCCCGCACTGGGTCCTGACGAAGAATTCCTTGGCGAACTGTCGGACCCCGAAAAATACGAACTCATGGGCGATGCGACTGTCCTCCTGAACCCCATCCAATGGGCAGAACCCTTCGGCCTGGTCATGATTGAATCGTTGGCCACCGGCACTCCCGTACTGACCACGCCCATGGGCGCCGCGCCGGAAATCGTGAGCCACGGTGTCACCGGCTACTTGGCGCCGACAGATGAGCTGGCGGGCTTCATGGGGTCGATTGGATCCTTGAGCCGCGCAGCCTGCCGCCACGAAGTCGAGGAATCCTTCAGCGCCGCAAGGATGGCGGCGGACCATCTGGAGCTCTACGCCAGGGTGATCGAACAATTCGGGGGTACAGGGCTTCCAGTCGGCCGGAACTTGCAAGAGAATCAGAGGCAAGCTCCCATCAACCTGTGATCGACACCCAGGAAGAAGGACGTGTGACCGCTTGGAACGAAGACACCGAGGCCGGAGCGTCCGAGCTCGGAGCCGTGACCGTCGTCGAAGGTTCATCCTTCTGTATCTCCTCGCACTCAGGTGATGTTCACGGAGGCGGCTCCCAGGGCGCGTACTACCAGGACACCCGCGTGGTTTCGCGGTGGGTGCTGCGCATCAATGGCGAGCCCCGCGAACCCCTGGTGGCCCGCAATCCCACGGCCTTCCAAGCCGAATACGTGGGACGCGCGTGCACGGAAGATGGCCGGTTCGAGAGCCCGCTGCTGGTGCAACACCAGCGCACCGTCGGCTCTGGCCTCCGGGACGACCTCACCATCCGGAACTACTCCGCGCAGCCCACCACGTGCGCCATGGAACTGCTGATCGACGCGGACCTGGCCGACCTTTTCGACGTCAAAGGCGGACGGGCAAGCACAACCGGGGAGACTGTCAGGTCGGTCCGCGGGAACGATCTGCATATCGAGTCACTGCACGCCGACGGGCAGCGCCGCGGCGTGTCCTTCCAAGCCCAGGAAGCTACAGCTACCGAGGACGGGCTCACCTTCCAGGTCACCATCCCGCCCCGCAGCCACTGGTCCACCACCGTGATCGCCCTGCCACTGATCAACGGCAAAGCACCCGACAACCCGTTCATCGCCGGCGCGCCCCTGAGCCACAGCGTGGCCGCCCAACGCTACGTCCAATGGGAAGAGCACGTACCGCGTATCCGGCTGACGGACCAGAACGTGACGGACGTGCTGGACCAGAGCCAACGCGACCTCGGCTCCCTCCGAATTTTCGACGATAACCACCCCGGGCGTGCCGCAATCGCGGCCGGAGCACCATGGTTCATGGCGTTGTTCGGACGCGACTCCCTCCTGGCCTCCTACATGTCCCTCATGATCGACCCCAGCCTGGCCGCGGGAACCCTCCAAACCCTGGCCGGCCTGCAGGGCAGCAAAGTGGACATCGATTCAGAGGAAGAACCGGGGCGGATGCCCCACGAAGTCCGTTTGGGAGCCAGCGCCGGCTTGTCCTTGGGCGGCACGGCGTACTACGGGACAGCGGACGCGACACCCCTTTTCGTATCCACGCTTGGCGAACTCAGCCGCTGGGGCCTGGGCGAGGACATCATCGAATCCCTCCTTCCCCATGCCGACCGGGCCATCGACTGGATGGAACAGTACGGGGACAAAGACGGCGACGGGTTCATCGAGTACCAGCGGCCCAACAAGCATGGGCTGGTGAACCAAGGGTGGAAGGACTCCTGGGACGGCATCAACTTCGCCGACGGCACGTTGGCTGAGACCCCGATCGCGCTCTGCGAGGTGCAGGCATACGCTTACGCGGCCTACGTGGGCCGGTCCCTGTTGGCGCGCGCGGCGGGCGACACCGCCGTCGAACGTCGTTGCGCCGACCGGGCCGAAGCCCTGAAAGCTGCCTTCAACGAACGGTTCTGGCTCCCGGACCGCGGGTATTTTGCGCTTGCCCTGGACAAGGACAAAAAGCCCGTGGACTCGTGCACCTCCAACATGGGCCACTGCCTGTGGGTGGGCATCGTGGATGAAGACAAAGCGCCGCAGGTTGCCGAACGGCTCATGTCACCGGAGATGTTCACCGGCTGGGGCATCCGCACCCTGGGCTCCGACATGGGTGCCTACAACCCGGTCAGCTACCACAACGGTTCCGTCTGGCCCCACGATACAGCGCTCGCCGCCACCGGGCTCATGCGGTACGGCTTCGTGGAGGAGGCCAGCAAGGTGGCGGGTGGATTGTTCGACGCCGCCGAACACTTCGGCGGCCAGCTCCCCGAACTTTTTTGTGGCTTTGACCGCGGCGACTTCACCAACCCGGTTCCGTATCCGACGGCGTGTTCCCCCCAAGCGTGGGCGGCTGCGGCACCGGTCCAACTCGCCCGGATCCTGCTGCGGTTCGATCCCGACTTCACCCGCAGTGTGCTCCACCTGGCGCCGATCCTGCCGGCTTCCCTGGGCACCTTTGAGGCCGACAACGTGCTGCTGGGGCGATCACGGATCAGGGTGGAAGCGAACGGTTCTTCCGGCAGCGTTGCCGGTCTCCCCGCGGGACTGGAACTGAGGTCCGATCCGCGGCCGCCCCTTACCGGAGAGCTGTTCGGCTAGAGTTCGTGCTCCATGACGAAGTCGTGCTCTACGGTGTTACCCAGTTTGAAGGACTTGGTGCCCACTTTCTGGAAACCGCTCTTCTCATAGAAACGGATGGCTTTGGCGTTCTCGCTGTTCACGCCGAGCCAGACACCCGCCGCGCCCTTGTCCGCGGCGTGGGCCAGGGATGCCTGCATCAGCCTGGATGCAGCTCCGTGGCCGTGGTAGTCCGGGTGGACATAGCACTTGCTCAGCTCCGTGGACGGCAGCAACGAGAGCACGGAGGCGACGTCGGGATCGCTGGCCGGCTTGGCAACCAGGAGGGTGTAACCGTTGAGCTGGCCGTCGTCGTCGAGCACCAGGATGGTGATCTTCGGATCGGCCAGGTATTCCTGGAAGTTGGACTCGCTCAGCGTCTTCTCAAGGTGGGCCTGAATGTCCGCCGGTGAAGCGCCGGGCGGGCAGGCCAGCGGAAAGGTGATGGCTGCCAGCTCAGCCAGTTTCCCGGCGTCGTGTGCGGTTGCCGTGCGGATGGTCTCGGTCATGTGTTTCCCCCTCGGAGTCCCTTGGGCAGCTGATGCCCCTAAGAACGAATCTTAAGGGCATCAGCTGGGCGAAAAACTCCGGATCACAAAGTAGGGGTGGCCCTGACGGCGTTGGTGCCCCTGTCCGCGACTACCTGCGCATCACTGCCGGAATCGAGGATGGTGTTGCGCGCTGAAGCGGGATCCACCTGGACGGCGGTCACGGCCAGGTCCTCTACGTCATCAGTGGCCAAGAGGGCATCCACTTGGGCTTCGAAGCAATCATCGCTTGTTGAGGAGTGGACGTTCATGGCCACTACATGGTTGTTGGACACGAAGTTTCCGGCGCCCTCGCGCAGCCGGACGATGACCGGCGTCGCGCCTTCCGGACGGATGCTCGCCGAGTCGATGATCTGCGAGAAATGGTTGCCGATCACGGAGTTGTTGCTGCCGCTGACGGTGAGGATCCCGTGCAGGTCGTCCAGCCCGTTGCCGATTCCCAGGAACGGTGTCCACGGCTCATGGTCTCGCAGGAAGTGGTTGGTGGCTACGAGGTTCTCAGAGCTGTTGCCTTCAAGGACCACCATGCCCGGGTAGAAGGAATGCAGGCGGTTGTTGGTGACGCTCGAGCGGGTGACGCCGCTGAACCGGACGCTGCTCGCCCCGCGGGGGAAGACGTTGTTGGCAGTGACCAGCAGGCCACCATGGTTCTCGGCGTAGATCGAGTGGCCTTTGAAGCCTGCCCCGATCAGGTTATCCGTGATCTTGGAGGCCTGACCCCAGCCGCGGAGTTCGATGCAGCTTCCACACTCGGCAATGAAGTTGTTGTGGATAGAGAGGGCGTCCGCGTTGTGGATGGTCAGCGCGTGTTCAAGGTAGATGAAGCCCATTTCGTTGACCCGGAAGGAATCGTTGGCGCTGGCCACATGGATGCCGGTCTTGCCGTTCACGTAGGTGTTTTCCGCGGGCAGGTTCGAGCCGTCCGGGGTGAAGTGCAGTCCGTCGATGCAGAAGTTGGCGAACTCCACTGAGCTGATCCGGGGGCTGCCCGCCCGCTCGACAAGGAACGCGGCTCCACTCGCCGGGTCGGCGCTGTCACCGACGGGGAGGTCAACCAGGACGCGGCTTCCCCCGGGCCACAGCTCGTGGAGATCCGGCCATTCGTCTTCGGGAACGTTGAACCGGATGCTTGAGGACGTAAAACCGTGTCCCGAGCCCTGGATCCTGAGGAAGCTGATGTCAATCAAAACCTGTGTCCGCAGGCGGTAGTCGCCGGGCGGGAGGTAAATCACGGCTCCCGGCTTGCCGCCGTCGTTCACGTTTGAGGCGTTCTGGCGCTCCTTGATGTCGGCGATGATGCTGTTGATGACCTCTCCGACATCTTCGGAGGGATTGCCGACGTGCCAGCTGGTCACGTCGTAGTAGTTGCTGCTGGACATGGTGTGGATCCTCTTGGAGTGGGGGAGGTGGTCAGATGGCGGGTTGGTGGTCGGGCAGTTCGGCCAACAGCTCGTCCGACGTCGGCGGATTGGCGCCCGCGCGCCGCACCGTGATGGCCGCGGCCTTGGTGGCCAAGCGCCCCAACGCCTCCAGGGCACCGGGCCCCAGCCCTTCGGCTTCCCTTGCCAGGAGCCCGTAGATCAGGGCGGCCATGTACGAGTCGCCGGCACCAATGGTGTCCACCACTACAGACCTTACGGACGGAACCAGAACCTGCGCTCCCGGGGTTGAGAGCAGCGATCCATCTGAACCCTTGGTGACCACGGCAAGGCCGGCCCCCAGGTGGAGGATGCGTTGCGCAATGTCTTCCAGCGCCAACCCGGGATAGAGCCATTGGGCGTCCTCATCGCTGAGTTTGACCACCTCAGTGAAGGGGATGAGGTCCTCAAAGATTCCCTTCGCTTCGGCCTGGCTGCCCAGCAGCGCAGGCCGGATGTTGGGGTCGTAGGTCACCAGGCAGCGCCGGTACGACTGCTCCAGGAGTGTCCGGACTGCCGCCGCTCCGGGTGCAAGGAAGGTGGCGATCGATCCGGTGTGAAGAACCTTGGGAAGGGTCATCGGTGCGGTGGAGGGCAGGTCCCAGGTGATATCGAAGTCGTAGTGGGCTGAACCGTCGGATGCCAGGGTGGCGGTTGCCGTAGCGGTTCGGTCCCGTTTCCCGGGACCAGCCAGGAGTTCGACGCCGGCACTGGCCAGGTGCCGCTGGATGGCGGCACCGTGGTGGTCGTCTCCGATGGACGTCATCAAGGCGGTGCGGACGCCCAGCCGGCCAAGTCCGTAGGCGACGTTTGCCGGGGATCCTCCGGGGTGCTCCACAGTACCGCCGGGGGCGACGACAATATCCACCAGGGCTTCGCCAACAACTACAACGTCGGGGTCTGTTCCAGGGAGGGCAGGTTTTGCTTCTTGCATTCCAGGCTTTTCCTTAGGCGATTGATGAGACGGCGAGCTTGCGGACGGTTGCAGTGCCACCCTCAGCTGACAACCAGTTTTGGAGGCTGTTGGCTTCGGGAAAAACGAGATCTGTCAGGACCACTTTGCCGTCCTGTGCGAAGACTTCCACGGAGCATTGATCCACGACGATCAGCAGTTTAAGAATGCCGTCCTCCAAAGCGGCCGGGGCCGATTCCACCGATGCGAACTTCCCGTGGAACTGCGTATCTCCCGACTGCCTGCGGTCCAGGGTGAGCCGCCCACTGCGTGTGCTGTAGCCCAGCACCGTGCGCTGGCTCCCGTCGGTGCTGCCAAGCAGGCTGAACTCAACGCGTTCGGCGCTTCCCGGAACAATCTCGGCTTCGATGACCTGTGCGGTACCGGGAACGGCGTCGGCCAGCCTAAGGGCAGTGCCGTCCAGATTGAACGGCGCGGGACCGGGCACCGGGTTTTCCTCCACCCGCTGTTCGGGAAGGACCGGTTGCTGGATCAGTTGGAGGGAGCCGTTTACTGAACTGAGCCGGAGTTCCCGCGCCAAGGTCATCGAGGACCGCCAGGGCGCCGTGGGCAATTGGTTGGCGTAGTCCCAGTTGTTCATCCAGCCGATGATGATGCGCCGGTTGCCAGGGACGTTGCTGAAGGACACGGAGGCGTAGCAGTCGCGGCCCCAGTCCAGCCAGAGGCATTGCTGCAGCGCCGCCTGAGCCGCATCCGCGTCGGGGAAGGACGACAACCCGGCGGGAGCGGCGAGCGAGCCCGCGTCCGGGACGAAACGGACGCCGTCGAAGTCCCCCACGAAGTACTGGCCGCCCGAACCGCCGGCCACGGCACCCGGGTTGACGTTGACGATCAGCACCCATTTGGTGTTGTCCGGATCGCCGTCCACCGCCAACGGGAACAGATCGGGGCATTCCCATTCACCGGCGTCCGCGTTGGCCGGGCCAAAGTCGCTGAGGAAGTCCCACGATCTGAGGTCCCGGGAACGGTACAGGACCACTTTCTGGTGCTGCGCTTCAACTGCGACCATCACCCAGAAGGACCCTTCTGCGCCCTCGTAGCGGAAGACTTTGGGATCCCGGAAGTGCGCTGAATTCCTGGTGAGGACAGGGTTTTCATCGTATTTGAGCCACGTCATTCCGCCATCGGTGCTGTAGGCGAGGGACTGGGCCTGCGTGCCGCCGTACGGGGAGGCGGCCTTGAAGGCGCTGGTGTAGACAGCCACCAAGGCTGGGGAGCCGACCGTTCCAAAACCGGACGTGTTGCCGTGGTCCACAACGACGCTTCCGGAGAAGATGTCCTCAACCTCGTCGCCGGCAATAGCGACCGGGTGCTCAGTCCAATGGATGAGGTCGGGGGACGTGGCATGGCCCCAGGACATGTTGCCCCAGACGTTTCCGTAAGGGTTGTTCTGGAAGAAGAGGTGGTACAAACCGTCGTGGAACACCAGGCCGTTGGGATCATTCAGCCACGTGTCGCTTGCCGTGAAGTGGATGGCAGGGCGGAACCGGGGGGTTACGTCCGGGGCTGTTTCCGGGCGTGCGGCATCAAGGCTACTGGACATGTGGTGCGTTCCTTTTGGGACGTTGAAGTGGCTGGCTGGGTGTTAGCGGGGAGCTGCGACGGAATCGCGGGTCACCAACGGACAGCCCAGGATGGTGGGGTGGAGTGCCATTAAGGACAGGTCTTCCTTGCCCTCAATGGCGTCAATAAGGTGTTCCGTAGCCCAGGCCCCCATCTCGTAGTGGGGGAGGGCGACTGTGGTGAGGCCGGGGTGGAGGTTGGCGGCGATCAGTTCCTGGTCGTCAAAGCCCACTACGGAAATGTCGCGGGGAATGCTGAGTCCCAGTTCGGCGGCCGCCCGGTAGGCACCCATGGCCATGCGGTCGTTGTAGCAGAACAGTGCCGTAGGCCTCTCCGTCCGCGAGAGAATGCGTTTCGCCGCCTCATAGCCGCCCTGCACTTCGGAGGCCTCGGACTCGACAGGTGCCGCATCGCCGTCGAGCCCTGCTTCGTTGAGCATGGCCCGGAAGGCCTGCAGCCGCTGACGGGTTGCCGGCACATCATCGGTGTTGTTGATGAAGCCCACCCGGGTGTGGCCGGCGTCGAGGAGGGCACCGACAGCGGCGCGGGCGCCGCCATCCTCGTCCGGTACCACTGCGGTGATGTTCCCGCCAATGGCAACGGAGTCCACCAGGACCGATGGGACGCTGGCCAGGTTCTCCGGAAGTTCCACGTTGCGGTGGTACATGGTGGCGTAAAGGATCCCGTCCACACGGCGCTCCAGGAGGGCCTGCACGTCGGCTTGCCTTGATTCGAGGCTGGCCGAACCCGGGGTGTTGATGATCATGAGGTTGTACCCCCGGGCTTTGGCGGCCTCATCAGCGCCAAGGATGATCCTGCCCGCGTGGGGCGTGGTGGCGATTTCCTCGCTGACCAGCCCCAGCATGCCGGTCCTTTGCGTACGGAGGGCCTGGGCCAGGCGGTTGGGGCCGTAACCGAGTTCTTCGGCGGCCATCCTGACTTTGTCCCGCGTTTCGGGGCTGATCCGGGCATAGGAAACCTCGTTGAGGACGTGGGACACGGTGGTGACGGACACGCCGGCGGCGACGGCTACGTCCTTGATACCGATGTTCTTGCTGCTCATTGACTCCCACGTCCTTATGGTTGGTGACGCCCCCGAAGGGGCTATCAGTAGGCTACTCGTTGATGGTGGCGCTAGCCCTTGACCGCACCCAGCGTCATGCCCGCCACGATCTTGCGCTGCAGCAGGAGCGTCAGCAGGATGACCGGGATCGAGTACACCGCGGCGAGGGCCGTCATGGAACCCCAGTCCAGGCCGAACTGCGTTTGGAAGTTCGCGATCACCACTGGCGTTGTCTGGGAGCGGATCGCTGTCATCAGGAGTGCGAACAGGAATTCGTTCCAGGAAGCCAGGAAGGCGAAGATCGCTGTGACGGCGATACCGCCGGACACCACGGGGATGACCACCCGCCACAGGGCACCAAGCCTGCTGCATCCGTCCACGGTTGCGGCTTCTTCAAGGTCCCGGGGGACTGACTCGAAGAAGCTGGACATCAGCCAGATCGAGAGGGGCAGCGAGATGGTGGTGTGCGCAATGGACAGGGCTATGGGGGTGTCGGCCAGCCCTGCGGAGGACATCATGGACGCCAGCGGAATGCCGATGGCCACCGGCGGGACCATGCGGGTCACCAGTGCGGCCATGATGAACACCCGGCCGCTGGGGGTCTTGTACCGGGTGATGCCGTAGGCGGCCGGCACTGCCAGGACCAGTGACAACAGCGTGCTGATGACCGCTGTTTGGATGCTGTTGATGAAGGACGCCACCACGCCGCTGCGGCCCAGTGCGCTGGTGTAGTTCTCCAGCGTCCACTCGCGGGGCAGGATGGTGGGCGGGACGGCGATGGTGTCGATCGGCGTCTTGAACGACGTGAACAGCAGGTACAGGAACGGGAAACCGTACAGCACCATTGCTACCGCCAGCAGGATCCACAGGATGGTCCGCGTGCTGCGCCGGCCGGCTTCGAGCCCTTCACGGTTGACCCCGCGACGCCGGAGCACTTGTGGTTCGCTAAGGCCCGACGGCGGCGGGCTGGCTATGGTGGCTACGCTCGCGTTGCTCATCAGTTGTCCTTTCCTGGCCGCCAGATGGTTGCCACTGCGACGAAGGCAATGGCAAGCATGGCGAGGAGGTAGATAGTGCCCATGGCGCTGGCGAGCCCGGGGTCGCCGAAGCGGATCATGGTGCGGTAGATCAGCAGGCTCATCGTTTCCGATGCCGACTGTGGTCCGCCGTTGGTCTGGATGAGGATGGTGTCAAAGGCCCTCGCAGCGTCGATTCCGCGGACCACCAAGGCAACAGCGATCACGGGGCGCAGCAGCGGAAGGATGATCCGGAACAGGAGCGCCGGAGCCCGGGCGCCATCCAGGCGGGCGGCCTCGAGCAGGTCGCCGGGAATGTTCTGGAGGCCGGCGAAGAGCACCAGGCACATAAAGGAGGTCGTGAGCCAGATATCTGGGATGGCCACCGAGAACAACACAATGTTGGGGTCGGACAACCACCCGATCTGGTTGGGGTCCGACAGGATGCCTGCCTGATGGAGGAGCGTTCCGATGAGGCCGAAGTTATCGATCATCAGGAACTTCCACAGGAGGCCCGCAACGATCGGGGCGATCATCAGGGGGTAGAGGAACACTGTCCGCCAGATCTGGGACTTCTTGCCCAGGGCAGTGAAGAGCAACGCCATGCCGAGGCCGAGGGTGAACTCCAGTGCTACTACCACCACGGTGTAGCCCAAGGTCCGCCATCCGGCGCTGGTGAAGGCCTCGGAGGTGAATGCGGTGACGTAGTTTTGGAACCCCACAAAATCGCGGGGGCCGCCGGCGATGGGGGAGATCTTGAAGAAGCTGTCCGCCACCAGGCGGAAGAGCGGGTAGGCCACGAATACGGCCAGGAACAGTGCCGCGGGCGTCATCAGATAGAGGGCAAAGCGGCGATCGGAGATACGCACGGTTTTCTTTTCTGCTGGTTGGGACCGCGGCCGGCACTGTCATTTGAGTGCTGATGGTGCCGGCCGCGGAGTCTTTACTTCAGGAGGTCCTGGATCTGCTTCTTGGCATCGGCCAGGAGGGCGGAGGTGTCGCCACCGGCCACGGCCTTCTGCAGCAACGGGATCAGGACGGTATCAACGATCTGCTGCCACTTGGCGGTAGCGGGGCGGGTGGCCGTTGCCTGGCCGTTGAGGGTCTCGATGAGTGGCTTGAAGCTCTCGTATCCGGGCTGGTCCTGGTACTTCTGGAAGGCGCTGATCCGCGATGCCAAACCGAGCTTGGATTCGATTCCCTTGTCGTTGTAGTCGTAGGCGCACTTGACGAACTTCTTGGCAGCGTCAGTGTTCTTGGTTGCCTTGGGAACGGAGAGGTACCACGGTCCCGGAACGCCTGCGACGCCGGCGCTGCCGCCAATCATTGCTGCGGCTCCCACCTTTCCTGCCACGGGAGCATCGGCGGGAATCTGGCGGTAGGCGTGGGCCCAGAATCGGGTCATGGCGGTCTTGCCTTGGTTGAACAGGTTCTGTGCTGCCGCCCAGTCAACCTGTGCTGCACCGCTCGGGGCGTCCTTGGCCAAGCTCACGTAGAAGTCCAGGGCTTCCTTGTGGGCGGCGTTGTCGATGACCACCTTGTTGTCCTTGTCCAGGACCATGGGGGAGCCGGCCTGGAGGACGTGGGCCAGCCATTCGGTTTCAACTGCGCCCTTGACGTCCGTGCCGTACATGCCGTCCTTGGTGAAGAACTCCGAAATGTCCTGGTACTGCTTCCAGGTCTTGGGCGCAGCGAGCTCGTAACCGTACTTGGCCTGGAAATCGGCCTTGTTCTTGGCGTCCTCAAACAGATCCTTGCGGTACAGGATGATCTCGGCGTTGGTCCAGGCCGGCATGCCGATGAAGTGGCCATTTACGTTTGCTTCCTTGACGAGCGCGGGGAAGATGTCCTTCTTGGCGTCGTCGGTAAAGAGCTCGTCGATGGGTTGGACGGCGTCCTTGAAGCTGGGCAGCCAGACCGAGTCCAGGGCTGCGACGTCGAAGGACACGTTGCCGGAGGAGAACTCGCTGGAAAGGCGGTTGAACATTCCGTCGTAGGGGAGTTCGACGAAGTTCACGTCGACGCCGGCGTCCTTCTTGCACTGTTCGGCGACGCCCGTGAGTTCGGCGTGGCCTCCGGCTTCGACCAAAACGTTGATGGAACTGGATCCTCCGGATCCGCCGGACGAGGGCGCCGGGCCTCCGGCGCCACAACCGGTGGCAACGAGTGCGACGGCGGTGCACAGCCCGCCGAGGGTGACGAGCTTGGAGATGGTGTTTCGAGTGGACATCGCTGTCGACTCACTTTCTCTTGAACGGAGTGGCAAAAACGGTGCTGAGGTTCATTTGGGTGACAAATCGTTTTGCCAAAACGACTTGGCAAGAGTTTAGGCCTCTAATATTTCTGGTGTCAAGGGTCACATCGGCGGGAGGTCCGGAGCGGATCGTGCCAAAATACTGGCCCGGATTTTGGCGTTGACAGCCCTCACAACTGCTCTTAGTGTTTCTCCCAACCCCCCTTGGATAAACGATTTGGCACGCCCGTGCCTGACTGCCACGCCGAGGCGCCGGGCTATGGACGAGGACTGACAGGAGATGCAGTGGGAACTGGCGGGAAGCTTGAAATGACCGACCCGGGCCGCCGAATGCTCGTGGGGGCAGGGGCTGTGGGCGCGCTGGCTGCGGCCTTGAGCCTTGGAACATCCCCAAACGCAGAGGCCGCGGAGGAGAGTAAAGGGGGTCCCTTCAGCTCGCCGAACGCCTATGACGTCACGGCTTGGAAGATCAAAGGAAAGCCCAAGATCACGGCGGAGTCGGATATCGGTGCCGTCATCAATGACATCATCGCTGACATAAAAAAGCGCCAGGCGACGCCGGAGACCAGGCCGGGAGCCGTGGTCATCATTCCTCCGGGGGACTATGACCTTCTCACCCAAGTGGTGGTGGACGTGGACTACCTCACCATCGCAGGTTTTGGTCATGGCTTCTTCTCCCGAAGCATCAAGGACAACGTCGACACCACGGGCTGGGTAAACCTGCAGCCGGGCGGCAGTCACATCCGCGTCCTGACGCCACCTTCGGCGCCCCAGGCATTTCTCGTGCGCAGGAACGGAAGCCCCCGCCTGTCCGGGATCGTGTTCAGGGATTTCTGCCTTGATGGGGTTTCTTTCACCCCGGACGCGAACAGCTACAAAAATGGGAAGACCGGCATTGACGTCGCATCCGACAACGACTCCATCCACATCACGGGGATGGGGTTCGTCTATCTCGAGCACGCTCTGGTAGTCCGGGGCGCCGACGCCCTGCGGATCCACGACAACATGATCGCCGAATGCGGGAACTGCGTGGAACTGACCGGAGCCGGTCAGGCAACGATTGTCAGCGACAACCTGATGGGTGCCGGCCCCGAGGGCGTGACTCTTCTGGCCGAAAACCACGAAGGCCTCCTGGTCACAGGAAACAACTTCTTCCCCAGAGGACGCAGTCTCCTTGAGTTCACAGGCTGCAACCGTTGCAGTGTGACATCAAACAGGTTCCAGGGCTTCTATCCGGGCATAATGCGCCTTCTGAATGGATGCAAAGAAAACCTCATCACCTCCAACCACTTCCGCCGGGGCGCGGAAGGGTTTCCGCCCTTCATCGACCGCACCAACGGACTCGATGACCTCTACGGCGTCATCCATACGCTGGGAGACAACAACCTCATCTCAAACAACCTTTTCGCTTACGACGTCCCGCCGAACAAGGTTGTCCCTGCCGGTGCCCAGCCGACCATCATCCTGATCGCAGGAGGGGACGGCAACGTCATAGCCACCAACCACGTGGTCAGCAATGTTGCCACCCAGCACGTGGTTCTTGACGGATCGACTACCCATTCGAAGGTACTCGACAGCGGAGCCGCAGCCACCATCACGTCATACAGCCAGGACACGGCCATCCGGCCCACACCCTGACGCTCAACGCATAAAGCACGACGGCGGCTGGCCACCTTGGTGACCAGCCGCCGTCGTGCTTTCCGAACCTTAGTCCGCCTTGACCGCCAGCACGGGGCAGTCAGCCTCCAGCAGGATCCGCTGGGAGACGCTGCCCATGATGAGCTTGCCCACCGGGCTGCGGCGGCGGAGGCCGATCACGATCAGCCCGGCGTCATGCTCATCAGCTGCGTCCAGTACTTCGGCTGCTGCATCGTGGCCGCGGATGGGCTGCTTGATGACGTGCTGCACGCCCTGCGAAGCAAGCCGTTCCTCGATGCTCTGGATGTTCGGCTCCTGGGCGTAACGGTTGTCCACCAAGGCGTCGCCCTTGGAGGAGTTGATCACCAACAGAGTGTCATTGCTCTTCTTGGCCTCGGCGATGGCCTGGGTCAGCGCCGCTTCGCCTTCGGGTGTGGGGACGTATCCCACCACGATGGTCATGGTTTCTCCTGTTTCCGATGGGTTGGGATGGTGGCTTCCGTGGTGGTTGACGGCGGCACGGACGCAACGGCGTGGTCCGCGCTGGGTTCAGCGTCGTCGTAGCCAATGGGCATGGCCTTTGCCGGACGGCTGCGCCGGATGACCTTGAGCACCAGCGGCCACGCCAGGATGATGCCGATGATCACATAAATTCCGACGGCGATCGGCTCACTGAAGAGCCCGGCAGGGTCGCCGGCACTGAGCTGCAGGGTCTTGCGGAGCTGGCCTTCCAGGCGAGGGCCGAGGATGACGCCCAGGATGAGCGGCAGGACGGGGAGCCCGAACCGCCGCATCATGAAGCCGAGTGCGCCGAGGACCAGCAGGATCACCAGGTCGAACGCCTGCAGGTTCACCGAGTAGGCGCCCAAAGTGGCGAAGAACAGGATGCCTGCGTACAGGTACGGGCGGGGGAGCTGCAGGAGCTTGGCCCACAGGGGTGCCAGCGGAAGGTTGATCAGCAGGAGCAGGAGGTTGCCAATGAAGAGGCTGGCAATCAACGCCCAGACCAACGGTCCTTGGCTGGAGAAGAGCTGCGGACCAGGCTGGATGCCGTAGGACGTAAATGCTGCGAGCATCACGGCGGCCGTTGCGTTGGTGGGCAAACCGAGGGCCAGCATGGGGGTGAGCGTGCCCGCCGCCGCTGCGTTGTTGGCAGCTTCCGGCCCGGCCACGCCCTCAATGGCACCGTGTCCGAATTCTTCGGGGTGCTTGCTGAGGCGCTTTTCCGTGACATAGGAGAGGAACGTGGGGATTTCGGCGCCACCCGCAGGTAGGGCGCCGAACGGGAAACCGAACACTGTGCCGCGGAGCCACGGCTTCCAGGAGCGCTGCCAGTCCTTCTTGCCCATCCACGGACGGCCCACCGGAATGATGTGCAGCGGAGTGCGGCGCAAATGGGCCGCTACCCACAGTGCCTCGCCTACGGCGAAGATGGCCACGGCCACCACCACAATGTCCAGTCCGTCGGACAACAGCGGAATGCCGAACGTGAGGCGGCTTTGACCGGTCACGGAGTCCAAACCAACCAGGCCGATGGCCAGGCCCAGGCCCAGGGAGGCAAAGCCGCGGAGACGTGACTTGCCCAGGACCGCGGTGACGGCCAGGAGAGCCAGCATCATGATTGCGAAGTAGCTGGGCGAGCCCAGGCTGACGGCGAACTTCACAACGATCGGCGCGCAGACGGCAAGGAGGGTGGTGCCAATGGTTCCGGCAACGAACGAGCCGATGGCCGCCGTCGCAAGCGCTTGGGCGGCGCGTCCCGCTTTTGCCATCTTGTTGCCTTCAATGGCTGTGACCACGGATGAGGATTCACCCGGTGTGTTCAACAGGATGGAGGTGGTGGAGCCGCCGTACATGCCGCCGTAGTAGATACCGGCGAACATGATGAACGCGCTGGTGGGTTCAAGGGCATAAGTAACGGGGAGGAGCAGTGCCACGGTCATGGCCGGGCCCAGCCCGGGGAGGACACCAACAGCGGTGCCCAGGATGACGCCGATCATGGCGTACATCAGGTTCATGGGAGTCAGGGCGGTGGAAAAACCGTCCATCAAAGAGGACCAGACGTCCATCAGAGGATTCCTTCCAGGAGCCCGGCCGGCAAAGCAATGCCCAGGCCGAGGTAGAAGCCGTAGAAGGTGAGCAGGGAGAGCGCCACGGAGATGATTCCGTCGCGGATGTACCGGCGGCTGCCCAGGGCAAGGACGCTGCCCCAGAACAGGACGGTGCCGGAGATGACCCAGCCGGCCCAGTCGATCAGCAGGATGTTCAGGAGGAATGCACCCGCCAACGGAAGGATGGTCTTCCAGTCCGCAGGATGGGTCAGGTCCACATCCTCGCCTTCTTCGGCTTCGCCTTTACCGCCACGGAGAACGTTGATGGCCAGCATCACGGCGCAAATCAGGAGAATTCCGGCAACGATGAACGGGACCGTTTTGGGGCCAACGGGGTCTGACTTGGAGTACGGGGTTACCAGCCCGTTGGCGTCGAGGAAAACAAGGACGCCAACCACGCCGAGCAGGAGGGCTACCCCCAGCTCGGCGCGGCCTTTCAAGCCTGTTACTGCAGAGCTCACGCCAGACCAAGCTTGGTGAGGACGTCCGCCACCCGCTTGTCCTGGTCGGTCAGGAAGGTCTTGAACTGATCGCCGGTGACAAAAGCGTCCGTCCAGCTGTGGGTCTTCAGCGCTTGCTTCCAGCCCTCGGAAGCGTGCATTTTCTCCAGTGCGGCGATCAGGGACTGCTTGTCGGCGTCGCTGATGCCTGGAGGGGCCACCACGCCACGCCAGTTGCTGAACACCAGGTCAATGTTGGATTCCTTCAGCGTGGGTGCGTCCACGCCGTCGAGCCGCTTTTCACCGCTGGTGGCGAGCACACGGACTTCGCCGGACTTGATCTGCTCCAGGTACTCACCGGCGCCGGAAGCGGCAAAGCCGAGCTTGTTGCCCAGGATGGCGGGCAGGAGGTCGCCACCGCCGTCGTAGGAAACAAAGTTGACCTTGGTGGCGTCGATGCCAACGGCACCGGCCAACTGCATCGGCAGCAGGTGGTCAGGTCCGCCGGGGGAGGAGCCTCCGCCCACTGAGATGGATCCGGGATCAGCCTTCCAGGCTTTCACAAGGTCGTCGATGGTCTTGTAGGGGGAGTCCTTGCTGACCATGATGGCGCCCGGCTCTTCAATCAGCTTTGCCAGGGGCGTAGTGTCCGTCAGCTTTGACTGCGACTTGTTGGTGTAGCTGGCACCAACGACGCCCAGGCCCATCAACATGGCGAGATCGCCATTGCCCTTCTCATTGACCACCCGGGCCAGGCCGACAGTGCCGCCGGCACCGGCGAGGTTAAAGACCTCGGTGTTGTTGGCGATTTTCTCGTCATCAAGGACCTTGGCCGCTGCGCGGGCCGTGGTGTCATAGCCGCCGCCGGGAGTGTTAGGCACCATGATCTGGAGCCCGGTGATGGGTCCGGCTGCTGCGCCGGAGGTTTCCGAACCGGTGGAGCTCTTGCCTGTGGCACCGCAACCTGTGGCCATCAGGGCGAGGCCGGCGGCAACGGCGGCGACTCGCAATGCGCGGATCTGGCGCATGGTGTTCCTCTTCTCAGTTATGAATTCTGTCCAGGGCGGTCAACGTTGAGCCCCGGGAACTGATGCTAGGCGGGGGCGTGACGGCCATCACTCTTGTGTTCGCAGTGATCTTTAAGTTCATTGCGTTCACGGACCGCAAAGGTCCCGGAAGGCTCTGGGGTATAGTTCCCGTACGCCACGCGGAGCACCCCCAGCCAGCTCCGATCACCGGCACCACCTAAGGAACCGCACCGTGACTCGACGCAGAGGCATGTCCCTTGCAGGGCAATACCTGGTACTGCAGTTGCTCATTGTGTTGGCCGTCCTGGTAGCTGTTGTGGCAATTTCCCTGGCCCAATCCGCCGAAGCTTTCGAACGGACCGAGGGGCGCAGGGCGTTGTCCGCCGCCGAAGCCCTGGGCAACAACCCCACCGTACGGGCACTCCTGCCCTTGGCAGAACCACGTGGCGGTTCAGCCCTTCCGGCAGTTGCCGAGTCCGTCCGCACGGTTTCCGGATCAGCGCACGTTGCCTTGGCCAAACTGGACGGCACCGTCATCACTGCCTCCGACCCCGGACTGATAGGCCGCAAGCTTCCCTTGGGTGAAAGCAGGGTCATGGAGGGCCGTGCCTGGACCGGTGTACTCAACGCCAACAACAGCGAAGTCCTCTCCGCCCACGTGCCGGTCATTGACGATTCCGGAACCATGATCGGCATCGCCTCCATCAGCCGCAACTATCCCTCCACACTGGAACGCCTGGGCGACGCCGTGCCCAACCTGCTCACCTACCTGGGCGTTGCAAGCATCCTGGGCGTTGCCGGCTCGCTCCTGTTGTCCCGCCGCGTAAAACGCCAGACACTGGGCATGGAACCCCGGGAAATCACAGGTCTGGTGGAGAACCGCGAAGCCATGTTGCAGGGGTTGAAAGAAGGCGTGGTTGCACTGGATCCCCACGAACGGATCACCGTGGCCAACCAAAGCGCCCGGCAACTCCTTGGGCTTCCAGCGGACTGCGTCGGCAAGAAACTCCGGTCCCTCCACGTGGACCCCGCGCTGAAGACAGTCCTGACGCGCGACCAAGCAGACCCGGACCAGTTGGTGCTGGTAGGTGAACGGCTGGTGGTGATGAACCGCGTGGCCCTCCACTCGCATGGGCGCGACATCGGTTCAGTGACAACCCTGAGGGACCGGACAGAACTGTCCTCCTTGGAGAGCGAACTGGGCGCCACCCGCACAGTCACCAACACGTTGCGGGCGCAAGCGCACGAGTTCGCCAACCAACTCCACGTCATCTCCGGCCTGATCCAGATCGGCGAATATGATTCCGTGGTGCAGTTCGTCAACGGCGCTACCGTGGAACGCACCCGGCTCAACGACGACATCACCAGCCGGATCGAAGACCCCGCGCTCGCCGCCCTGCTTATCGCCAAGGCCAGCCTGGCGTCGGAACGTGGCGTGGACGTGCAGTTGGACCCCGGGTCCACTCTTTCGCCGGTGCCCGAGGAACTCTCCCGGGACGTCACCACCGTGGTGGGGAACCTGGTGGATAACGCGTTCGACGCCGTCACCGGGCTTGCGGGGGCAGCGGTCACCATCCTGGTGGCCGACTCGGTGGACGGCGTCACCGTCACCGTGCGGGACAACGGCCCCGGCGTACCCTCGGATTCCGCAGAAGAGATTTTCCGGCAAGGCTTCTCCACCAAGGACCCGGGCCCCGGAGACGCCCGGGGCTTTGGGCTGGCGCTCTCGCGGGTGATTTGCCGGCGCAGCGGAGGGGACCTGACCGTGGCCAACGACGCGGGTGCCGTATTCACCGCCCGGTTCACAAAGCAGGATTCACACGCAAAGAAAGAGGCAGCGCAGCCGTGATCAAGGTCCTGATCGTCGACGACGACTTCATGGTGGCTAAAGTGCACGCCGGGTTCATCCAGAGGACACCCCACTTTGAAGTGGTGGGAGTGGCCCACACCGGAGCCCGTGCCGTGATCGAAACCGAACGCCTTCAACCCGACCTTGTGTTGCTGGACATCCACCTTCCGGACATCAGCGGCCTGGACCTGATGCACCAGCTCCGGGACGTGGCCCCTGACCTGGACGTGCTGGTTATCAGTGCCGCCCGGGAAGTGGAGACAGTCCGCAAAGCCCTGCGTGGCGGGATAGTGCATTACCTGATCAAGCCGTTCTCCCAAGCTGACCTGCAGGAAAGGCTGGAACACTACCTCAGCGCCTACCAGGGACTGGATTCTTCCAAGGACCAGGCTGAACAAGCCGACGTCAATCGGGTATTCGGTGTCAGCGTCTCGGAGCGGTCACTGCCCAAGGGCTGCAGCGTGGAGACCCTCGAACTGGTCGAATCCGCGCTCAAGTCCGCGCCCGGAGACCTGTCCGCCGCCGAGGTTGCCGAACAGCTGGGAACCTCCCGTGTGAGCGCCCGCCGCTACCTTGAGTACCTCCACGACGAAGGTGCCCTGGACGTCCGACTCAAGTACGGCGTCGGACGTCCTGAACGGCGATACGTGTTGAAGGGCCGGTGACGCGCTAAACCCCCACCGTCTTCAAGTAGTTCCGGATCCCGTCGACCACCAGCTGGTGGTCGTCATCGGATGACAACCCGGAGACCGTGATCGCCCCAATGACGCCAACCCCACGAACCCGGATGGGGAAGGATCCCCCTGCCAAGGTGTAGTCCTCGGGAGCCAGCCAACCACCGCCCAGCGGGTTGCGCTCAGCGAACTGTTCCCCCAGCAAGGCCGTGCTGTGCTCAAACCGCAGCACGGATGCAGCCTTCCGGCGGATCCATTCTTCCTGGTCTGAGGTAGCACCGGGAAGGACGCAGCGGAAGAGCACGATGTTGTGGCGGCGAATATCGATTGCCACACCAAACCCGGCGGAGATCGCGTGGTTGGCGATCAGCGAGCCCAGCCGCCAGGCATCATGGTTGTCGAAGGCTGCGAAGACCAGTTCTTCCTCCTGCTGGCGGAGTTCCACGAGGCGGGGTGAGTCGCTCATGCGGCATCAGCGGTGTAGCTCAGGCCGATCTGCCGGCGGATCTCGTCCATGGCAGCCATGATGGCCACGGTCTCAGACTGGGGAAGAGTCGTTCCGGAAGTGGAACCCTCCCGGACCAGGCGTTCCAGTTCCGCTGCCTGGTACTGCATGCCCCTGCTGTTCACGGGCTGGTCGTAGCGTTCCAGCACTTCCCCGTCGGCTTTGAAGACGGTAAAGGGAACAGGGTTGTACCAGGTGTGCTCGATGTCGATCCAACCCTCGGTGCCGATCACCATGGCCCGGTTGGCGCTCGCAGCGTCCAGTTCGCAGTCCACCAAAGCCTGCGCACCGCCGTCGTAATCAAAAATTGCTGCCGTCTGCCGGTCCACGCCGGTGGGCGTCATCGAAGCGCTCGCCCGGATCGCGGCAGGCGTACCCAGGATGTCGAAAGCGAAAGAGATGGGGTAGATGCCGAGGTCCAGCAGGGCGCCGCCGCCCAGCGCAGGATCATTCAGCCGGTGCGCGGGATCCTTGGGCAGGCTTTGGTTGTGGCTGGCCACCACCTTCCGGACCTCGCCGATGGTGCCCGCAGCGATGACCTCGCGCACACGGATCATGTGTGGGAGGAACCTCGTCCACATGGCCTCGAGCGCCACGAGCCCTGTCGAGCCGGCCAAATCAACAATGTCCTGAGCCTCGCGCGCGTTCATGGTGAAGGACTTCTCCACCAACACGTGCTTGCCCGCGTTCAGGGCCAACAAAGCATTCGCGTGGTGCATGGGGTGTGGCGTGGCTATGTAAACCACGTCGACCAAGGGATCGGCCACGAGGTCCTCGTAGCTGCCGTGCGCTGTGGTGACGCCGTGCTCTGCGGCGAAAGCCTTGGACGATTCCATCGACCGCGATCCGACAGCCTGAACCGTGAAGCCGTTTTCCTTCAGATCCTTGGTTTGCAGGCCCGCGATGAAGCCGGTGCCGAGAATTCCCCAGCGGATGGTGCCGTCGGAAGTGCCATTGCTGAAGGTCACGGGCTTAGTCCTTTGATGGGTCGGTGAGCGGGTACGCCACAAACGCAAAGCGCGTCGAATCCGGCGACCAGCTGTTGACGTTGAGGGTACCTTGGCCGCCAAAAAGTGGCCACGTTTGGAGGGGAACCGTCCAGTCTTCGGTGGATACAAGGACGACGGCGACCGGCAAGTCGGCGGGATGGCCTTCGGTTCCGCTGGGGAACCGGATGTACGTCGCGAAGCGGACGTCGGGGGAGAGATGCGGGAACCAGTCGACGGAGTCTGACGTCAGGAGCCGCTCGAAACCGCTCCCGTCCCGTCGGATGCGGGCCAGTTGCGCGTGGCCGGGAGCAGAAGTGAAGGACTCGGTATTGAGGTAAATCCACTGGCCATCCGGCGAGTATTCCGGCCCGTCGCAGTGGCCGGGCCCAACATCCACCCGGGCGGCAGTGCCGCCGTCGGACGCTATGGTCATGAGTCGACCGGGCTGGGTAAAGTCGCCCGCCTCGATACCCACGTAGGCCAACTCCCTGCCGTCGGGACTGACGCCGTGGAGGAAGTGGAAAGTGCCGTCCTCGTCCGTGATCCGCTGGGTAGGACCGCCGCCCAGTGATGCCCCGTAAATGTGGCCGTCGTTGGCTGAAAGGTAGATGCCGGAGCCATCGGGCGCGAGCACGTGATCGTTGTTCAGGTCCGGGACGCCGGTCAGCGGAACTTCTACGGGTTCGCCACCTGAAACGTCCAGGGTCCACAACTTGCCGTCCCCGTTGAGGACCAGCGCCGTACCATCCAAAGTCCAGTTGGGCGCCTCCAGCAGGATGCGATCGGTGCTGTACAGCAGCTGGGATGCGCCGGATACCGACGCGACCCACACCTCGCAACGCTGGTCGGGTTGGAGGGTTCGGGTCGCGTCGTCCACGGGCTAGTCCTTGCTGCTGAAGGCGGCGTCGAACGAGGTCTGCGACGCCGGGAAATCGAACTTCTTCAGCGCGGCGAGGGCTTCGGGGGCACCGTGGAGTCGGTCCATGCCGGCGTCTTCCCATTCGATGCTGATGGGTCCGTTGTAACCGATGGCGGTCAGGGCGCGGAAGGAGGATTCCCAGGGCACGTCGCCGCGTCCGGCGGAGACGAAGTCCCAGCCGCGGCGGGGGTCGCCCCAGGGCAGGTGCGAGCCCATGACGGTGTTCCGGCCGGTGGGGCGGAGCTTGGTGTCCTTGCAGTCCACGTGGTAGATCCGGTCCTTGAAGTCCCAGATGAACGACACAGGGTCGATGCCCTGCCACATGAAGTGGGACGGGTCCCAGTTCAGGCCGAAAGCTGGCCGGTGACCGATCGCTTCGAGGGTGCGCACCGTGGTCCAGTAGTCGTAGGCGATCTCACTCGGGTGGACTTCGTGGGCGAAGCGGACACCACATTCGTCAAAGACGTCCAGGATGGGGTTCCACCGGTCGGCGAAGTCCTGGTAGCCGGCGTCGATGACCTTCTCGGGGACTGGCGGGAACATGGCGACGTACTGCCAGATGGAGGAGCCGGTGAAACCCACCACGGTGTTTACGCCGAGCGCCTTCGCCAGGCGGGCGGTGTGCTTCATTTCTTCTGCGGCGCGTTGCCGGACGCCTTCGGGATCGCCGTCGCCCCACACCTTGGAACCGACGATGGCTTCGTGGCGGAAGTCGATCGGGTCATCGCAGACTGCCTGGCCTTTGAGGTGGTTGGAGATGGCCCAGACCTTCAGGTTGTACTTTTCCAGCACAGCCAGCTTGGACTCGACGTAGCCGGGTTCGTCCCAGCGCCAGGCGTCCAGGTGGTCTCCGGAGACGGCGATTTCCAAGCCGTCGTAGCCCCAGCCCGAGGCAAGGCGAGCGACTTCCTCGAAGGGGAGGTCGGCCCACTGGCCGGTGAACAGGGTGTACGGGCGGGGCATGTCAGGCTCCTTCAATAGGGGTTGCATTGAGCTGGATCAGTGAACTTTTGGCGGCCGCCGACTCTTCGATCGCGGCCAGTATGTGTTGGACGTTGAGTCCTTCTTCGAACGACGGCGACGGCTGGCTTCCGTCGCGAATGGCGAGAAGGAAGTCGCGGATTTGGTGCGTGAAGGTGTGTTCCCAGCCGATGATGTGGCCCTGCGGCCACCAGGCTTCCAGGTAGGGGTGCTCGGGCTCGTTGACCAGGATCCGACGGAATCCTTGTTCCCGGACCGGCACGGTCCCATCCAGGAAACCCAGTTCGTTCAGGGCCTCCAGATCGAACAGGATGGTGCCTTTGTCGCCGTAGATTTCAAGTTTGAGGGAGTTCTTCTGGCCCGTCGCCACCCGGCTGACTTCCACCGAGGCGATTGCTCCGGAGGCGAGGGTCAGGGTGGCCCAGGCGGCGTCGTCGACCGTTACTTGTTCCGGGCCGTTGGGGCCAGGACGCTGGTCGACAAAAGTGTGCAGGCGCCCGGAGACTTCGGTGACGGCGTCGCCCAGGAGGTAGAGGACCTGGTCGATGGCGTGGGAGGCGATGTCGCCCAGGGCGCCGGATCCGGCGGTTTCCTTGCGGAGCCGCCAGGTCATGGGAGACTCTGCGTCGGAGAGCCAGTCTTGGAGGTAGGCGGCGCGGACGTGGCGGACGGTGCCGAGGCGGCCTTCGGCGATGAGTTCGCGGGCCAAGGCAAGGGCGGGGACGCGGCGGTAGTTGAAGCCGATCATGGACTGAACCCCGCGTTTGCGGGCCTTCTCAGCGGCGGCGGTCATGAGTTCAGCCTCGCCCAGGGTGTTGGCGAGCGGCTTTTCCACGAGGACATGCTTGCCGGCTTCGAGGGCTGCGATGGCGATCTCGGCGTGCATCCAGCCCGGGGCGCAGATATCGATGATGTCGATGTCGTCCCGATCAACGACCGAACGCCAGTCAGTGGCGGATTCGGCCCAACCATACTTGGCAGCGGCTTCGGCCACCTGGGCTGCGTCCCGGCCCACGAGGACCTTCTGCTCGAAGGCCGGGACGTCGAAGAAACTGGCCACGTTCCGCCACGCATTCGAGTGGGCCTTCCCCATGAAGGCGTAGCCGATGGCCGCAACCCCCAGTGGGCGGTCGGAAGGCAGGGACGAGTGTGTGGGCGTGCTCATGGTTCGTTTCCTCGCTGGTTTCGCTGGGGTTTAGAGGGTTGCGGTTTCCGGCGCCCAGTCCTCGGGCAGGGCAGCCGAGGTGGGGGCGTTGCTGGTGACATCGACGAAGGTGCCGGATTCGACGGACTCTGCGATTGAGACCATGCTGTCCAGCACGTGGTAGGCGAGGTCACCGGTAGCCCGGTGCGGGGTGCCGGCGCGGAGGGCCCGGGCCATGTCCAGCACGCCCAGCCCACGGCCGTTGGCGGGACCTGTCGCGGAGATGATTTCGGGTTCTTCCGCGCCGGGTCGCCAGAGCTTCAGGTCGCCGTCGAAATAGTTCGGGTCCGGCAGCGAGAGCGTCGCCTCAGAACCGGTGATTTCCACGAAGCCCATGCGTTGGCGCGGCGACTCGAACGAGAACACACTGTGCGAGGACTGGCCGCCCTCGAACTGAGCCATTGCCGAAACGTGCGTGGGGACCTCGACGGCGAATTCCTCGCCGGCCTTGGGACCGGAACCGATCACGCGGGTCGCCTTCGCGGAGGAGCCGACGGCGGCCACCTTGCGGATCGATCCGAAGGTCTGGATCAGTGCGGTCAGGTAGTACGGGCCCATGTCGAACAAGGGTCCGGCGCCGTGCTGGAACAGGAACGCAGGGTTCGGGTGCCAGGATTCCGGTCCGGGGGTCTGGAACGTGGTCATGCCGGTCAACGGGGTACCGATGTCACCGCGCTCGATGATCCTTCGCGCGGTCTGCAGGCCCGCACCAAGGAACGTGTCCGGTGCGGTGCCCAGGCGGATGCCCGCGGCGTCGGCTGCCTTGAGCAGGCCAAGACCGGACTCGCGGTCCAGGGAGAAGGGCTTCTCGGTCCAGACGTGCTTGCCGGCGTTGACCGCCGCCGTCGCCACCTCGACGTGAGCTGCAGGGATGGTCAGGTTCACTATGATTTCGACGTCGGGATGGTTCAGCGCCAGCTCCGGGGCACCCCATTCGGGGATCCCGTATTCCTCGGCGCGCGCCTTGGCCGCCTCTTCGAAGAGGTCGGCGATGACCAGGACCTTGACGTCCGGGAAGGTGGTGAGGTTGTCCAGGTACTGCTTGCTGATGTTGCCTGCACCAATGACGGCTACGCCTACAGTGCCTTTACGGGTGGAAGGTGTGAAGCTCATGCCTTGGCACCTGCCGATTCTGCGTTGAGGAATGCGAGGCTTTCCGTGATTCCTTCGAAGATGTCGCCTGAGTAGTCGTCAAATTCAACGACGCCAACCTCCAAGGACTTCGCCGCCGCAATGACATCCAGCACGGGGATGGTGCCCTGGCCCGCGGGCTGCTGGGCCTTGGTGTCGGTGTTGCCCGGGCCGTCCTTGATGTGGATCAGCTTCACGCGGTCACCGAGCCGGGCCAGCAGTTCCACGGGGTCCTGGCCGCCCACGGCAACCCAGTAGGTGTCTACCTCGAGAACGAGTTCAGGATCCAAGAGGCCCTCGAAGTACTCCAGCGCGGTCTTGCCCTCGATGGTGGACTCCAGTTCCCACGCGTGGTTGTGGTAGCCCACGCGAATGCCGTACTCAGCACCCTTCTTGGCCGCGGCGTTGAGCTTGGCCGCCGTACCCTGGATGGTTTCCGCGTCCTGCCAGTGCTCAGCCGGGAGGAACGGGTCGATCACGGTGGTGATGCCCAGTTCCTTGGCGGCGGCGAAGATTTCGTCCTGGTCGGCCGACAGGAGCGGTGCGTGTCCTGAAGGAGCGGTCAGGCCGTTTTCCTTCAGCGCAGCCCCGAGCTCGGCTGCGGTGGCCACGAAGTTGTACGGTTCAACCTGCGTGAAACCGATCTCGGCGACCTTCTTGATGGTTCCAGGCAGGTCCTCCTGGATGGCATTGCGGAGGGTGTACAGCTGGAGTGAGTACGACATTGTTTTCCTTTGCGGGAGTGGTTTGTGCAGGGAATTCAGGCGTTGGCGCCAGTCTAGTTAGCGCCCGGCGAGGGAGCCACCGATTCCGCCAACGCTGAAGTACTTGTTCAACGTGGCGAAGACGATGATCGGGGGAAGCATCATGACGACGGCCAGCGCCATCACGGAGGTCCAGTCTGTGGCGTTCTGCTGGAAGAAGGATTGGACACCCATGGGGAGGGTGAAGATCTCATTGGAGCGGAGGAAGACGATAGCCACGAGGTAGTCGTTCCAAGCGAGCAGGAAAGCAAAGATCGCCGTGGAAAGGATGCCGGGCAAGGAGTTACGCAGCACCACCTTGGTGAAGGAACCAAACACCGAGCAGCCATCGATCCAGGATGCTTCTTCGAGGCTGATGGGGATCGAATCGAAGTACGCGGCCATCATCCACGTGGCGACGGTCATGGTGGAACCGACGTAGATGATGGTGATGCCCAGCAGGTTGTCCACCAGTCCCATCCCTGCGAAGAGGATGAACAGCGGAACCACTGAGGTGATGATCGGCAGGGACTGCATCACGAACAGGAGCAGGGAGTAACCGGAGACTGCCTTGGACCGGCCGCGGGACAGGACGTAGCCCGCCGGCGCTGCCACGGCAACGGAGACCACAACGGTGGAGAGTGTGGTGACCAGGCTGTTCTGCAGCCATGTCGCGGCCAGTGTTCCGTTGAAGACATTGGCAAGGTTTTCGAAGGTGAACCCGGTAGCGGTGCTGTTGGGCCCTGGCGTGAAGGCGAGGACCACGGTGACCATGATGGGTACCAGGACGATCACAGTGATGGCCAGGATCAGGACAAAACGCCACCAGCGTCCGCGCATGCCGGCTTCGGAGAGGACCCGGCGGGTTTTGCCTGATTCGCTGATGCCGAGGGCCGGGCCGGTTTCGGGGTGGGCGTGGAGTACAGCGCTCATTATTCGACGCTCGACTTTCGGATCTGGCGGTACAGGATGACGGAGATGACCACCAGGGTCATGGTCATGAGGAAGGCGATGGCAACACCGGGGCCGGTAGCGAAGTCCTGGAAAACCGTTCGGTAAGCCAGGACCACCAGCGAGGTGGTGGCACTGACCGGGCCGCCGCCGGTGAGGAGGTAGATGGTGGGGAAGTCGTTGACGCAAAAGATCGTCATGAGGATCCACGAGATGTACGTGGAGCGGGCGATCAGCGGCAGGGTGATCTGGGTGAACTGCTGCCAACGGCTGGCACCATCCATGCTGGCCGCTTCATAGACGGTGGTGTCCACCGAGGCCAAGGCCGCGGAGATCATCATCATCATGAAGGGGAAGGAAACCCAGACCTTGAACACCATGACGGTGATGGACGCCAGGGTCGGATCCGCCAGGAAGAGCGGCGTTCCCAGGCCAAGGCCCCGGAAGATCGAGGGGATCAGGCTGTCAGGTGTGGCAACCAGCCAGTTCCACGCGGTGGAAGACACCACGATCGGCACCACCCACGGCAGGAGCAAGAGGACCTTGAAGGTATTGCCTGCGGGAATTTTGGTCCGCAGCAGCAGGGCCAGTCCCAGGCCAACAAGCCAGGAGCCGAACACGCCAACAATCGTGAACCACAGGGTGAACTGTGCAGCCTTCCAGAAGGCCGGGGAGGAAAGGACGTGGGCAAAGTTTTCCCCGCCAACGAAATTTCCGGTCTGGAGCAGGTCGCCGTCGTGGGTGGCCTGGACCGCGGCGTGGATCAACGGATAGCCGTGGATCAGGACCAGCAGGACCACGGAAGGCAGCAGGAGCCAGAAGAAGGTCCTGGTGGTTTGCGCACTCAGTTTGCTCTTGCGCTTACCGGGGGAGGCCCCCGGCCCGCCGGGGGCGAGCCCCCGGCGGGCCCGGGACAAGCCCGAAGGTGCGGTGGTGGATGTCATGGCTGGACCCGTCCTACTTCTTCAGGACGGATTCGAGGCCGGACTGGAACGTCTGCAGGGCGCTCTTGGCGTCCTTTGCCTGGCCGGTCAGGATGGACTGGCTGAACTGGTTGAGGGCCTGGCCGCCGTCGAGGGCTGCCAGGTTGGCGTTGAGGGTGCTGCCCTGGGAAGCGAACGTCTTGGCGATGGGCTGCCAGTCCTTGACGATCTTGACGTTGTTGGGGTCATTGGCGAACTCGGGCGTTTCGGTGATCGACTTGAAGACCGGAAGCGCGGACATGAGCTTCTGCTTCCACAGTTCCTTGAGCTGGCCCATGTAGTAGACAAGGAACTCTTCGGAGGCCTCCTGGGAGGGGGTGTTCTTGTACATCATGATGTTGTTCGGGAACACGATGGTGGCTTTGTCGCCGTGCGGGCCGGTGATGGGGTCGGCCACCAGCAGGTCGCCGGAGGTGTCGCCCACGCGCTGGGGAACGTTGACCTGGAAGAGGCCGAATCCTGCCTTGCCGTCCTTCCACTGTGCCGACATGTTGTCCGTGGTGTAGCTGACCGCGGCAGGATCGATGATGCCGTTGGAGACGAGTTCCAGGACGAATTCCATGGCTTCGACGTTGCGGTCGTTGAGGAGGTCCAGTTCGCCGTTCTTGTTCCAGACGCCGCCGCCGTTGTTGACCATCATCATGATCATGGAGTGGTTGCCGTAGTTGTTGCCCGAACCGGCGCCTGTGGCGAAACCGAACGCACCAACCTTCTTCAGTGCCTTGCCCGCTTCGAGCAGTGAAGGCCAATCGGTGGGCAGGGAAACCCCGGCTTTCTCGAACAGCGACTTGCGGTACCAGAACACGCGCATGTCCAGCTGCCAAGGTACTGCGACGTAGCCCTTGTCCGACTTGAACGGATCCAGCACTCCCGGAAGGAAGTCGTCGAACTGGCCGTTGGCCTTCATCTTCTCGATGACTTTGTCTGCGTAGGCGATCTGACCCTGCTGATCAAACTGGAATGCCTGGAAGCCGCCACCGGTGGAAACAGCCGGACCGGTTTTGGACGCGATGGCCGAGGAGAACGTCTGGTAGAAGTTGTTCCACTGGATGATCTGGTAGTTGGCCTTGGCGTTGTTGGCGCCGGAGAAGCCCTCAGCGATCTTCTTGGCGGAATCGTTGTAGGCCGGTGTTGCCCACGGCATATCCCAGAACTTGATAGTGCCACCGGCGCCGCCGCCACCGCCGCCCTGGCTGGCTGAGCCACCTCCGCAGGCGGCGAGAAGCGGCACTGAGGCCGCGGCGGCGGTCAGGCCGAGGAAGCCGCGGCGGGAGAATGCTTTGTTGGCTGTGGACTGAACATTCATAGTGATTCCTTTCGGGACCGGCAACGCGGAGTCCGCGTCGATACGCCGGTCCAGCTCAACTTTGAGTAGGGCAAACGGATACTGAATGGCTGGTACTGCTTTGTGTTGCGGTGATTCAGGTGAGGGTGGAAACGGATTCGGTCAGTTCCGCGAAGTGGCGCAGATCTGAGGGGACGGTGCCTGCGTCGAGGTGTTCCTTCAGCCGGCGCCACGTGGCGCGGTGGGCGGACTCGTACAGGGTGGGCAGAAGCAGTTCGCCGTGCGGACCGGTGACCTTGACCCTGGCCGGCCACGCCGCAGACGGTTCGGGCAGCGTGAGGTCGACGCCGCCGTCGTCAACCAGCATGCTGAGCTGCAGGGACGAAGGCCGGGCGTCGGACAGGATGCCTTGCAGCGCCACCGGCGCGCCGTTGGCGAGCACCGCCGTCGCCGTGTAGCCCCGTGGTCCGCGGTGGAGGACGCGGAGGCCGTCCAGCGGACCGGTAACGCGTACGACGCCGGCAAGATGGTCCGCCAGCAGCTCACCGGAGTTGGTGCCGGCCGGGGCGGTTGCGACGGTGTCGAGCATCGCGGCACGTCCGGCGAGGGAGCGGACTGCATCCTCGGCTGCCGGCATTGCTGGGTTGGATGCCCAGCGCTGGTCGAGGACCACTGCGGTGTTGCTGCGTTCGGCGGCTGCCGCGAGCGAGTCGGTGTTTTCCGGTGCAGGGTTGACCACCACAATGCCGCGAGCCCCGCCGTCAATGGCGGTGGCTGCCTCGGTGGTCCATCTGGGCTGGCCGGAAATGACGTGCACGTGGGCTTTTGCTTCAGCGGCCGGACTGAACGATTCGGGCAGGGACGCGACCACCAACCCCACGGCACCGGCTACTTGGGCCCCGGGCGCGGCATTGACTGTGTACGTGTGGCTCATGCGCGGATTCCTTCGGCAACGGCTTGCGTCTCAAGGGTGGCTACCGTGGCGTCGGCGATGTCCAACGCGAAGGTCAGGTCGTCAATCAGGCTTTGCGCGGTGGGCGGCTGCTTCGCTCCCGTGGCCAGGGCCGCGAGTTCGCGCCACTCACCTTCGTAACCGTTGTGGTCGAAGGGACCGAGCACCGTGGTCGTGGTGCCCTCCGTCAGGGTGGCGGTGGCTGAACCGGCCTGCACGTATGACGGTGTGAAGTCGATGTGCAGGGCAGTGTCGTCGGAGATGGCTTCGAAGCTCCATTCCGGCTTCCATGTGTTGTTCATGGCCGCGCGGAGTTCGATGGTCCGGGTGGGGGTGCGGAGCGAGATGACGTAGCCGAAGGGGCGGACGTGACGTGCCTGCAGTACCTCGATGTCCTTGAAATCCGGGGTGAACCGGCGGATCAGCGGGAGGTCGTGGATGGCCAGGCCCATGATGCCGCCGCGGAGTGCGCCTTTGATGACCTCAGGGTCCGAGTAATCGGGCGTGCCGTTGGCGGGGCGGGTGATGATCTCGGTGGCGAAGTCCTCGAACCGGGCGTTGGGTGGGAGGACGATCGAGGAGCGGATAGTGTGCGTGGTCTCCGGGAGGTCGCCCCAGTTGTCCTGGGCGGCGAGCCAGCCCGGATCGAAGGTATGCATGGCACCGACGATGATCGGCACGCCCGTTTCGGCGCTGACTGCCGAGATTCGTGCGGCTTCTCCGGCGTTCATGGCAAAAGGCTTCTCGCAAAGGACGGCCTTCTTGCCGGCATGGCAGGCGGCGATGACTTGTTCGGCATGGAACTGGTGGGGGCTGCAGATAGCAACAATCTCGACGGCGGGATCGCTGAGGAGGGCTTCGACGCTGGTGCCGTGGGTTGCACCGACGCGGGCGGCGACGGATTCGGCGACGGAGGGGTCGACGTCCATGATGTGCCGGACGGTGAGGATGTCGCCGAGCCGGGCTAGGGACGGCAAATGGATGGCCTGGGTGACCGGGCCGGCGCCGAGGATGCCAACACCCAAATGGCGGGTGGCGTCTGTGTGGCTGGACAAGTTCAGTTACCTCTTCGTAAGCGGACTTCTGGAGGTGAATCGATGCGGGAGATGGTGAGTATCGATCGCCTTGATGTGCTGCTCATCACAACCTAGGGGGACTTTTGCCGAGCGTCAAGCAAAAGTTGAAATAAGGCCGACATACTTCTGCTGCATGACACGCATAAGCAATCGTGTTTCACTAAAGGCATGACTTCAGCCAGCGGACACGACGCCGGAAATGCCTCCGTGGTGGAGGCCGGCAACCTTTCGCGCGCTGGCGACCTGTTCCAACTTCTCCGCGACGGCCAGGCCCGCACCCGTGCCGAACTTGCCGTCACCACTGGGCTCGCCCGTTCAACGGTCGCTTCCCGCATCGATGCCCTGATTAGTTCGGGTCTGGTCGGTCCGGCAGGGGAGGCCAGCTCCAGCGGCGGCAGGCCGCCGTCGCGCTTCGCTTTCAACCCGGCTGCGCGCGTGGTCCTGGCGGTCGACGTCGGCGCAACCCATGTGATTGTTGCCGTCACCGATCTCAGCGGCAGCATCCTCGCTGAGCGGCGGCTTGGCCAGGAAGTCGCCGACGGCCCCGAAGTGGTCCTGGGCCGTTTGGTTTCCGCGGGGCGTGAGCTCCTCGCGGAGGCAGGGCGGGAGCCCGGGGACCTCGCCGGAATGGGCATCGGACTGCCAGGGCCGGTTGAGCATGCCACCGGGCGGCCCGTGAAGCCGCCCATCATGCCCGGTTGGGACGGATTCGACGTCGTCACTTACGTTCAGCGATTGCTGCCCGTTCCGGTTTTGGTGGACAACGACGTCAACATCATGGCCCTCGGTGAACGGACCGCATTCTGGCCCGACCACGACAACTTCCTGTTCATCAAGGTCGCTACTGGCATCGGTGCAGGGATCATCAGCAGCGGTGAGTTGCAACGCGGCGCCAACGGCACTGCCGGCGACCTTGGACACGTCCGCGTTCCCCGCGGCGATGACGTCCTCTGCCGATGCGGCAACTACGGCTGCCTCGAAGCGCTGGCCTCTGGTCCCGCCGTCGCCCGCCAACTCAAGGCACAGGGCCTCGAAGCCGCCACCGGCGGGGACGTTTTGCGGCTCGTGGGCGAGGGAAACCTGCAGGCCATCCAGGCGCTGCGTCAGGCCGGCCGCGACGTCGGCGACGTATTGGCCACCGTGGTCAACCTGCTCAATCCGTCCATGATCATCATCGGCGGCAGCGTAGGGGAGGCTGGCGAGCACCTCGTCGCCGGCATCCGCGAAGTGGTCTACCGGCGGTCCCTGCCACTGGCCACCACCCACCTGCGCATTGGTATCTCCATGGCCGGGGACCGCGCTGCCATCTTGGGCGCCAGCCAAATGGTCACACAACATGTTCTTTCGCCGGCCGTGATCGAAGCCACGCTGCAAGCTGCAGGCTGAGCCCCCGATGGGTGCCGTTCGCCGGGTAGCGGCGTGATAGCAATGAAAGTGATGCCTATTTTCTCCCCCTCCCGGTCCGTCCAATGAGTCAATTCCTCTCCAAAGTCCCACGCGCCTGGCTGATCCTCGCGTGCATTGGGCTCATTGCCCTGAACATGCGCGGGCCTTTCGTTGCCGTGGCGCCAGTGGTGGATTCCCTGCGGCGGGACCTCGGATTCTCGCCGGTGGAACTCGGGCTGCTGACCGGCATTCCCGTGCTCTGCTTCTCCCTGGCGTCCCCTTTGGCCTCGTTGGCTGGACGCCGCCTCGGAGCTGAATTCGCCGTGATGCTCACCCTGGTTGGGGTGTTGGCCGGTGTAGTGATCCGCTCCAGCGGCGGCGGTGCCCTGGTCATGGCCGGAACGGTCATCATTGGTTTGGCCATCACCATCGGCAATATCGCGGTGCCGCTCATCATCCGGCGCGACTTCGCACCGCGCCGCCAGGACACCGCCATGGGGGTCTACACGGCTGCTTTGAATGTGGGCTCGTTCCTGACCTCCGTAGCCACAGCACCTCTGGCGGAATTGGTGGGTTGGCGGCTGGCCCTTGCCGCCAGCGCACTGCTGGCGCTGGCCGCGATCCTGTTCTGGGTGCCCACAGTTGGTGCACGGCGGGCTTTGGTTCCTGCCGCTGTTCCTTTGCCGGTTGCTTCCGATGCGGGCCGCGTAGCGGGTGTGCGCTGGCTGACCGTGGGCTTGACACTCGGCTTCGCGGGCCAAGCTTTCTCTTATTACGGTGTCACCGCGTGGCTGCCCAGTTTCCTCGCTGATGAGCTCGCCATGGGCACAGCCGAAGCCGGTGCCGGCTCCTCGCTCTTCCAGATCTTCGCGATTGTTGGCGGACTGGGCGTGCCACTCATGGCCCGCTTCGCCAGTACGACGACGGTGGCGGTCACGTTGAGTGCGTTGTGGCTGACCGTTCCCGTCGGCCTGTTGCTGGCTCCTTCGTGGTGGTGGATGTGGTCCTCGCTAGGGGGCGTTGCCCAAGGCGGCGGCATCACGGTGATCTTCATTGCCATCATCAAGTTCGCGCACTCCCAGGCAGCCGCCGGGAAGATGTCCGCCGTCGTGCAGGGTGTTGGCTACTGCTTCGCGGCATTGGCGCCCACCATCGTTGGTTTCGTGCACAGTGTTTCCGGCGGCTGGACCGTCCCGCTTTTCGTGATCCTCGGCTCCGTGCTCGCGTTCTGCATATGCACCACCTTGTCCGTGCGCTGGGTGGCCCGGCAACGCTAGCTCTGGCGTGCCCGTTTCGATGGGTTGCTGCGGATTAGACGGTAGGAAGCGTCTTGCGTGCAGCGAGTCGTCGAAGTGGGGTGCGCTCCGGACATGGAGAAGCCCCGTTGCTGGGCTGCCTCCCCGACCATCGGGGTCACTTGTTGCGAAGAGTGCAGGCAGCCCAGCGTCGGGGCGTGGTGTCCGCGGCGTGTGTCGCGGGGCTTGTGGTGCCTCCCTAGGCGGCGACGAGCTCCTCTTCCGTGGCCTCTTCCTTGGCCTCGGTGAGGAATCGGGCGTAGGCGGGGATGGTCAGGAAGGTGGGGAATTCTTCGGCGAGCGTGACTTCTTCGAAGATGGCGCGGGCGTCAGCGAAGCGGTCTCCGTCGAAGCGTTCCAGGCGGGCGAATTCCTCGTCCAGCAGATCCTCCACCCATTCGCGGGTGATGATGTCGCCGTTCTCGACGATCGCGTGGGAGTGGATCCACTGCCAGAGCTGGGACCGGGAGATCTCCGCGGTGGCGGCGTCCTCCATGAGGTTGTGAATGGCCACTGCCCCGTTACCCCGCAGCCAGGATTCGATGTAGCGGATGCCGACCTCGATGTTCAGGCGAACTCCGCCCTCGGTGATGGTGCCCTCGGTGCTGGCGATGTCGATCAAGGCCCGGTCATCGGGGGTGACGTCCTCACGGGACTTGCCCAGCTGGTTCGGGCGGTCTCCGAGAACTGAGTCGAACACTTCTCGGCACACCGGCACCAGGTCAGGGTGGGCCACCCAGGATCCGTCGAAACCGTCGTTGGCCTCGCGGGTCTTGTCGGCACGAACCTTTTCAAACGATGCCTGGTTGGCTGCCTCGTCCTTGCGGTTAGGGACAGCGGCTGCCATGCCCCCAATTGCCATGGCACCTCGCCGGTGGCAAGCGCGGACCAGTTGCTCGGTGTAGGCCCGCATGAACGGCTGGGTCATGGTGACCTGGCCGCGGTCCGGGAGCACGAAGCGCGGCCCGCGGGTACGGAAGTTCTTGATCAGCGAGAAAATGTAGTCCCACCGGCCGGCGTTCAAACCGCTCGCGTGGTCGCGCAGTTCGTACAGGATCTCCTCCATTTCGAACGCGGCCGTGATGGTCTCGATCAGCACCGTGGCGCGGATGGTGCCCCGCGGGATGCCGAGGAGGTCCTGCGCCAGCACAAAGATGTCGTTCCAGAGCCGGGCTTCGAGGTGGTTCTCGATCTTCGGCAGGTAGAAGTACGGGCCTTTACCCTGGGCGAGCAGTCGGCGGGCGTTGTGGAAGAAGTACAGGCCGAAGTCAACGATCCCGCCGGCAATCGGCTTGCCGTCGATCAGCATGTGCTTCTCCGGCAGGTGCCAGCCGCGGGGACGGACCACAATGGTGGGCAGGTCCTCGGCAGACTTGAGCTTGTATTCCTTGCCCTCGGGGGACGTGAAATCGATCCGGCGTTCCAGCGCGTCGGTCAGGTTCAGCTGGCCCTGGATGACGTTGCGCCACGTCGGCGTCGACGAGTCTTCCATGTCCGCCAGCCACACCTTTGCCCCCGAGTTCAGGGCGTTGATGGTCATCTTCTTATCCACCGGACCGGTGATCTCCACGCGGCGGTCCTCCAAGCCCGGAGCAGGGGGAGCCACCCGCCACGACGGGTCATTGCGGATGCCCTCGGTCTCCGGCAGGAAACGCGGATCCTGGCCACTCGAGATCTGGTTACGCCGTGCGTGCCGCGCCTGCATCAGCTCCTGGCGACGATCAGCCGTAGCCCGGTGCAGCTTGCCGACGAACTCAAGCGCATCCGGCGTCAAAACCTCGTTCTGCCGGCAAATGGGCTGCGCGGTCAACGTAATGCCATTAATAGTGAAGTTGTCGGTGAAGCTGTTCATTTCAATCTCTCCTATGAGAAGCAAATGTTCGACGGCGGCACTTGCCTGGGTGGGTTGGGGCCGGAGGTGCGGTGATGCGGCAGCCTGCGTAAAAGGGGCCCTGCGTCCCGGTCCGTCCTCGCTCAGCGAGGTCGAAACCGGGACGTGGGGAATAGCAGGCCGAGCATTACCGCAGCGGAGGCCGGAGGTGACAACCGCCGTCGGGGGTGTGGTTAGTGGAACTGGCCCTCTTCGGTGGATCCCACCAAGGCCAAAGTGGATGCGTTCGGGTTGAGCGCTGTGGCGATGTCGTCGAAGTAGCCGGTGCCGACTTCGCGCTGGTGCTTGGTGGCGGTGTAGCCGCGGGATTCAGAGGCGAATTCCTTTTCCTGGAGTTCGACGTAGGCGCTCATGCCTTCACGGGCGTAGCCGTGGGCGAGGTCGAACATCGAGTAGTTCAGGGCGTGGAAGCCGGCCAGGGTGATGAACTGGAACGTGAAGCCCATGGCACCAAGTTCGCGCTGGAACTTGGCGATGGTGGTGTCGTCCAGGTGCTTGCGCCAGTTGAAGGACGGGGAGCAGTTGTAGGAGAGCATCTGGTCCGGGAACTCGGCCTTGACCGACTCGGCGAACTTGCGTGCCAGCTCCAGGTCCGGGGTGCCCGTCTCCATCCAGATGAGGTCGGAGTACGGGGCGTAGGCCTTGGCGCGGGCGATGCAGGGTTCGATGCCGTTGCGGACCTTGTAGAAGCCCTCGGCGGTGCGTTCGCCCGTGATGAATTCCTGGTCGCGCTCGTCAACGTCTGAGGTGATCAGCGTTGCTGCCTCGGCGTCGGTGCGGGCAATGACAACGGTTGGGGTACCGGCGACGTCGGCTGCCAGCCGGGCTGCGTTGAGGGTTCGGATGTGCTGCTGGGTGGGGATCAGGACCTTGCCGCCGAGGTGGCCACACTTCTTCTCCGATGCCAGCTGGTCTTCCCAGTGAACGCCCGAGGCGCCGGCCGTGATCATGGACTTCATGAGTTCGTAGGCGTTGAGCGGGCCACCGAAGCCGGCTTCGGCGTCGGCGACGATCGGGACGAGCCAGTCCTCGACGGTCTTGACGCCCTCGGCGTATTCGATCTGGTCTGCGCGGAGCAGGGCGTTGTTGATGCGGCGGACAACCTGCGGCACCGAGTTTGCCGGGTAGAGCGACTGGTCCGGGTAGGTCTGGCCGGAGAGGTTGGCGTCCGCGGCCACCTGCCAACCGGAGAGGTAGATGGCCCGGAGGCCGGCCTTGACTTGCTGCACAGCCTGGTTGCCCGTCAGTGCACCCAAAGCGTTGGTGTATCCGCCGGTGGGAGCTTCCTCGGTGAGCTGCTTCCAGAGCTTTTCCGAGCCGCGGCGGGCCAGGGTGTGCTCTTCGGAGACGCGGCCACGGAGGCGGACGACGTCGGTGGCCGAGTAATCACGGGTGACGCCTTCCCAACGCGGGTTGGCGGACCATTCAAGTTCCAGCGCTGCGGCCTGCTGCTCTGCACTCTGCTCTGCTGGTTCAAATGAAGCGGTCATTGTCTGTCTCCTAGGTGGTGCCCGGCCCGGCCGCTGCTGCTTCGTTGCAGCATCGGCCGGGTAGCCCGGGGTCTGTATTTCTTTTTCGTAGGACCTACTTTTCTGCACTTTCAAGAGGCTTTCTAGAGGAAAAGTATGGAAAGAAATGCACTTTTTCGCGTATTCTCAAGAAATGTCGCCTGTGAGCTGGAATCGCGAAGTAGTATCGCCGTCGTCGTCCCCTGCGTCCCCGGAACTGGACGTCATCAGCCTTGGCCGCCGCGTGCGGCACCTGCGCAAGCAGGCCGGGCTGACGCTGGACGGCTTGAGTGCCGCCGTCGGGACCGCTCCAAGCCAGTTGAGCCTCATCGAGAACGGCAAGCGCGAGCCCAAACTGGGGCTGCTGCAGCAGCTGGCCGCCGCACTCAACGTCAGCATCGATCAGCTGCTCGGGGCCGAGCCGCCCAACCGCCGAGCCGCCCTCGAAATCGAGCTCGAAAGGTATCAGCGCGGACCCCTGTACGAGTCGCTCAACCTGCCCAAAATCCGCATCAGTTCGCGGCTTCCACTGGAAGTCCTGGAGTCCCAGGTGGGGCTGCTTCAGGAGCTTGAACGCAAGCTCAATGAGCAAGCCGCGACGCCGGAGGAAGCTCGCCGCGCAAATGGCGAGTTGCGTGCCATGATGCGCGAGCGCGGCAACTATTTCCCTGAGTATGAGGCCGAAGCGCAGAAGGTCCTCAAAGGGGTTGGTTACACCACCGGTCCGCTGAGCCAGCACGTCATTGCCGACATCGCCGAGAACCTCGGTTTCACGCTGCACCACGTAGGGGATTTGCCGCATTCCACCCGTTCGGTGACGGATTTGAAGAACCGCAGAATTTATCTCACGCAGAACCAGCGGCAGGACCACGATCCCAGGTCTGTTTTGCTGCAGGCCTTGGGCCACTACGTCCTGGGCCATGAAACTCCGCGGAACTACGGCGATTTCCTGGCTCAGCGGGTGGCTACCAACTATTTCGCCGCTGCGCTCCTGCTGCCGGAGCATGCCACCGTGGAGTTCCTGCAGAAGGCCAAAGCCGCAAAGGAAATCGCCGTGGAAGACATCCGCGATGCCTTCGCCGTGTCCTACGAAACGGCCGCCCACCGCTTCACCAACCTGGCCACCCAACACCTGGGCATCACCACGCATTTCCAGAAGACCCACCAGTCCGGCATCATCTACAAGGCGTACGAAAACGACGGCGTGAACTTCCCGCAGGACCACACGGGGGCCATCGAAGGGCAGCCGTCGTGCAAGGCATGGACCTCCCGGGCGGTGTTCGACGTGCCGGACAAGTTCAGTGCCTACAGCCAGTACACGGACACTCCATCGGGCACTTACTGGTGCACTGCACGGACTGAACGGTCCGCGGCCGGCGAGTTTTCATTGAGCATCGGGGTCCCGTACCAGCACGTCAAGTGGTTCCGGGGCCGGGAGACCACCGCCCGTGCAACGTCCAACTGCCCGGACCCGAACTGCTGCAAACGGCCGCCGGCCTCGTTGGCGAACGAGTGGGCCGGCAACGCGTGGCCCTCCGCCCGTGCACACTCCCACCTGCTCGCGGCCATGCCTCCCGGAGCGTTCCCCGGCGTTGACGAGACCGAGGTCTACTCCTTCCTGGCAGCGCACTCCGAACGGTGACGCTCTCTCACGTTCCGCCCGCTTGGGGTGGACGCTCTCTCACGTTCCGCCCGCTTGGGGTGGACGCTCGCTCACGTCCCGTCGGTTTGGGGTGGACGCTCGCTCACGTTCCGTAGGTTTGGGGTGGACGCTCGCTCACGTTCCGTCGGTTTGGCGTGGACGCTCTCTCACGTTCCGGCTTGCGATCCCCGGAACGGCGGGGTCTTACGCGCACGTTAGATTCGACGGGCGGGGACCAGCTAGTCTGTGCGCCCGGTTTCGGTCCGCGGCACGCTGCGTGAAGGAAGCTCCGCGAACGCGGCGGCTTGAGCGCGCTGGGTGCGTAACGCTTGCGGATTCAGGTCGGAGCACCATGCGGGATAGACGCGGAAGCCGCGCTTGCCTGGATGGAGTTCGGAAGTGACATAGCCAAGCGAGATCAGGTGCGAGGGAGTGAAACGGAAGACCCCGAACCGGTCCCGGTCTTCTACGAAAACCATCAGTCCCGACATCAACTCGCCAGCCGTAAATGGCCTGGTCGATCCGCCTTCGCCGCGCTTCCAGACCGCCACAAAGGCGCCCGGTTTCGTCGGTGTGATCCGAGCCGTGCGGATCCGCCACCGCTCTTTCCCGAACAGTACGACCCCGGATTCATAGTCGCCGTTCTGCTCTTCTGCCTTGATGATGGGCTGCGGATCATCAGATGCCTGGACGCAGTCGGCGAAGTATTTGAGTGCACTGAAACTCACTCCCGAATCTTACTCGTTGAAGAATAGAGACTGCTCCGCGGCTATTGCCATCGACTACCGTGCCAAGGTCGACCGCTGGTCACTGCTTGCTACCGGAATTTGCCCTCGGGATCCTGCGCGCATCGAGTGTTGCCGCCGAGGGTGGTTCCGAAGCTGCTCGTTCCAAGCTGCATGGAGAACTTGCCATCCCCAAAACCAGTGGTCGTCTGGTCTCGGTTCGCCCCCGAAGGCTGTGTTTGTACAACGCTCAGGCCGTTGCTTTCAAAGACTTCCTTTACCGACTTATGTATGGCTTTAGCCTGATCTTCTGAGATCGCGCCCTGCGTACTGTCGTAATTGAACCGAGTGCCCTCCGTCCCGTCCGGCAGGGGGCATGCCATGCCGGGTTTATCTGGTGTAATTTGCGTCCAGTTGCCGGGGGCGAGAGCTTGAATTTGTGTGAAGATGTCGAGGTATTCCGTGCGGGCTTGTTCTGGTTCCATGGTCTGCTCCGCGGTGTTGGTAGGTGGGTTGGTGCTGGGCGTTGTTCCACACCCAGTGAGGGCAGCGAGGATGGCAACGGCAAGGCCTTGGATGAGAAATCTTCGCGGAGACATGGTGGTCATCGTTTCACATTCGTAAGTTGGTCACTCAGGCCCAAGGCGATCTTGGCTTGATTGCTGCTTGACTCGGTTCCGCGATCAAAGTATCCATAGACGCCGTCTTTGCCGCCGGTCTGTCCGTCGTGGGTTTTGGTGGGGTTCTCAACGGTGCCATCGGGCGCGGTGGTGCCGTCTGTGCCGAAGGTGACGGCACCGAATCCGGGGTCTTCGGTACTTTTACGCTGCCAGCCGAGCCCATGCCCGACCTCGGCTATGTGGTCCCAGTCGTAGGTTCCCCGGTATACGGTGCCGCCGGGGTTCAGGTGGAGATCGTTCACGGAGGTCACGTTGTCAGGGGCTCCAACGTCCCCGACGAGAACGAGGTTATCGATCGGCAGCTCGGTTTTGGCTGCTTCCATGGCCCCGAGGGAACCCATGGAGTGCCCAACGGCTGTTGTCATGGCCGTGTTGTCAAGGATCTGATGAACGGCATTGAGCCCTTTCACGTCGTTGCGAAGAGCAGGACCCACGACCTTTGCCTGGTCATTGCTGAACACACCCATACCCTGGGCCGGCTCAACACCAATCCAGGCAACAACAGCGATTCGGTCAGGATCAATCCCATTACGTGAAGCGAACCTACGTTGATCAAGACGCTGGTCAGCTGCTTGCAGGGCCTTCGCTGCCATGTCCTTGCGGACGGTGGTGTCCAGCCCGGGGAGCTGGTAGGTGAGGTGCTTGGCGGCGTCGAGGTCTCCCACGGAAATAGATGCGCCATACCCAGTGTCCGATCCTCGCCCCCGGTCAAGCGGAACGAAGCTCACCAGTTGAAAGATCGATGATTTGTCATCAGTATCGCCGACTTTTTCTTTGCCGTCGTTGTCGTAGAGCGATTCCCAGACTTTGTTGACCATGCCTTCCTGGGAGCCTTCATCAATTTCTCCGCCGTGCTCTTCGCGGTACTTAGTCCAGTAGTCGTACATTTGCAGCAACTTTTTGCGGTTAGCAAGGTCCCTGGCGGTCGCGGTGACACCGTTCAGGTTACCGATAACGTCCGGAAGTGCATCGATCAGAAGGTGCTGTTCCTCACTGACGATGACTTTCCCGGTGGCAGGCTCGACCGTGTGGCCGAGGCCAGACCACCACATAGCTGTTGCTACGGGGTCCAGTCCTGATTGGGTCAGGAGTTCTCGAAGCCGGGCGGTGCCACCATTACCGAGCCAAACTTTCAGTTGCCCGGCACTCATGGTTCCGATGTCGTTCAAGCCCACCTGGATTGGTGCTGCGTACTGGATGAAGAGGCCGTTGAGCATGCTGTCCGCTATAGCGCCACTGCCGGCTGTTTCGAATGCGGTGGCGACCTGCTCCATCCAATCGGCGTCTGCTGCGTTGGCGGCGAGCAGCTGCTCAAAGCCGGCAACAAACGATTCAGTCTCGATTCTCACCCAGGAACACGATGCTGTGAAGCTGCTCCAGGCGTTTTTGACGCTGCTGAAGTTGAGTTCAGGGTGTTCGTGGCCGTCCGGGACACTGACGCGAAGGCGCGCAGCTTTCCGGGGTCAGCCGAGGTGGTTCCGGTTCCTGGTCCGCCAGCGAACCGGGGCCGGTCCCGCGCGGAGAAAGCAGCTGAAACAGTCGGTGCCGGGACCGGCGTGCTCTCGGGCATCGGGTCAAGGATCATGGTGGCGGCTGTGGCGGATGCTTCGGCGATGTTCCCGGAGAGCAGTTGCTGTTTGCGGATATTGTCGCGTTGCTGCCAGGCGTCCATGTTCTTTTGCCGGGCTTTCTCTTGCTGTGCCCTGTTCTTGGCCTCGCCGACGTCCTCGGCCAGAACCGCGAGGACACCTGCCAGCTTGCCGCGATCATCGGACCTGATGCCGCAGGCGTCCTTGAATAAGCGCCCGTAGCCGCCGTTGAAGTCCTGCACTGCCTGCTCCACGGCTCCGTACAGGAAGCCACCCTCGGCACGCAGAACCTCGTCGGCGGCGTTCGCAGCACTGATCAGCGCATCGGCTGCGCCGTCATCAAAAGCAATTCCCATGCCTGCCCCAAACCAGAACAATAAATCCAACGACTAGCATAACTGGTGGTTGTGCTGCTGACGCCCTTCACATCGACCCGCAGCAGCTCATCCTCATGATCACCTGCTTGTCCGCCGCAAAAAATCGTCCTTCACCCGCTCTTCATCTACACCCATTGCCACAAGCCTTGCAGTCTACGAAGGCCGGTATTGTCTCTCCGCCGATGTGACTTGGGAGCCCGAGTGACGACAAGAAGTCACCGGCCGCGAGCCGCAGCAACCAATACCTTTATGGTTTGCATGAAATACCTTCAGGTAGCCCGTGCACTCGGCCAAGCGTTCAGCAGTGAAACTTTCTGCCTTATCGGCGAAACCAAGCGTCGGGACTGGAGCGTACATCAGTGTCGGTGTCCGCCTGGTGTGGTGGCGCCGATCTCCGGGAAGGGAGATCGGCAACGTTTGGCCGCGAATCGGCCTGCTCCTTGGAGGCTGCTATTAGTGCTGGTTCGCTGACCATGTCGAGAACGGTGGTGACGCCGAAAGTTAGTGATTGAGCCAACGCCCGTCACTGGAGATCCGCTGAGTCGAGTCACTATAGGGCGACAAAAACCAGCGAAGATCAACATCTGAAGCGAGCTATCCGACCAGTCGCTGGACCAGCACCGCCGCAGCTTCAACCACGGCGTCGGCCTCACGCTTGGTGACGCTCAGGGCAACTTCCTGTCCGGACACCGTGATGATGTCCGTGATCACTGCAACGGTCAGCCTGCCGAGCGTGTCATCGCTGGTGCCGAGGAGCACCGAGTTCTGCCGGACCCATTCCCGTCCACGTTCCCGCCGGAGCACTTCGAAGCCCGGGGGAGTGTCGCCCTCGATGAACACACGTTCCAGTTCCCGGTGCTTCCACGTGTAGTCGAAGTAGCTGCGGCTGCCCACGTTGAACAGTGTCAGGGGATCGTCCTCGCCGGCCTTCCTTGCTTTCGCTACGGCGGCTGCGACGAGTCTTTCGTGTTCGTTCTGGTAGTCGTTCCAGAGGGCGAGGAATAGCTCGGTCTTTCCGCCGAAGTGGTGGTACAGGCTGCCCACACTTGATCCGGCGCGGGCCACGATGTCAGTAATGCCAGCGTCGGTGAAGCCGTGTTCGATGAAGACCCCGGCCGCCGCATCCAACAAGTTGCGCTGGGTGGCCGCCGTGCGGGTCCATTGCCACGAGCCCGCGTTACTGGCAACGTCGGACGTCTTGCGAACCATACAGGGCTCCTTCCGGGCAGAACGGACACCGGAGTGTCGAGCAGCTTTTTTTTGGAATCCTATCGCCGAAAGAATCTACATAGCCAGCAGCCAGCCTTGACTGGCCCTAAAACACGGGAAATAATTCTGGAAGTCTGTTCTAGAAATACACGTTGCGGCATGTATCCGAATGCTGCGATTTTTGACGTCGGACGCCCCGAAACCCGGGTGCCGTTTTCACCGTCGGGCTGCAACTGGTTGAATCGCTATATAGCGCCAACTGGTCGCAGCCAAACAAGCCAGAGAGGAACGCGGCCTGATGTCCGTTTCAAGCAAGTCGTCCGGGATCACGTCGAACAGGTGGTTCAAACCCGTCGCCGTCACCGCAGGAGCTTTGGTGGTGGCACTGATCTTGGTTCTGGTGGCACAGTGGCTCCGGACCCTTCAGCCGGTCCAGCAATTCCTGACGGACTACCCCGGGCATTCAGCGATCCCTGAAGGTACTCCTACTGGATTCCCTGCCTGGCTTAACTGGACGCACTTCCTGAACATGTTCTTCATTGTCCTGATCATCCGTTCGGGGTGGCAGGTGCGCACCACCACGCGGCCGGCAGCCAACTGGACCAGGAACAACAAGGGCTTCATCAAAACCAAGAACCCGCCTACCAAGATCAGCCTGGACCTCTGGTTCCACCTGACGCTGGATGCGCTCTGGGTCTTGAACGGCATTATTTTCATCGTGTTGCTCTTCGCCACCGGCCAATGGTTGCGGATCGTCCCCACCAACTGGGACGTTTTCCCGAACGCCGTCTCCGCCGGCCTGCAGTACGCCTCGCTGAACTGGCCCGTTGAAAATGGCTGGAACAACTACAACAGCCTCCAGCTCCTGACCTACTTCGTCACGGTGTTCATTGCGGCGCCGCTCGCCATCATCACAGGCATCCGGATGTCAGGCGCATGGCCCAAGAAAGCTGCGATCAACAAGTTCTACCCGATTGAGCTGGCCCGCAAGATCCACTTCCCGGTGATGATCTACTTCGTGGCCTTCGTGATCGTCCACGTAACCCTGGTGCTGGCCACTGGCGCGCTGAACAACCTGAACCACATGTACGCGTCCAACAACGATTACAGCTGGTGGGGCTTCGGGATCTTCGCGGCTTCCATCGTCTTCACGGCGGCGGCATGGTTCCTGGCCCGCCCACTGTTCCTGCGTCCCATCGCCTCGCTCATGGGCAAGGTCTCACGCTAAAGCTCACGCAAACAAAAGCAGCCGCCTCGGAACACTCCGCGGCGGCTGCTTTCGTACGAATGCTAGGACAGTGCGCCACCCTGCCAAAGGGCATCAAAAGGAGCGCCCGAGGATACTCGGTTCTTGATACCTTCGGTGACGAAGGCCTTGGCAGTGCGTGCGGCTTCCAGCGGTGTGGCACCCTTTGCCAGCTCGGCAGTCACGGCCGCGGCCAACGAGCAGCCCGCACCTGAGACAGCAACATCGCCAACCTTCGGAGCGCGCAGGACTTCCAGCGTCTCGCCGTCGTAATAGACGTCGACGGCGTCCGGGCCTTCCAGCCGCACCCCGCCTTTGGCGAGGACTGCTGCGCCGCTGATCTCGTGGATGCGGATCGCAGCGGCCTTGAGGGACTCTTCATCGGTAATCGTGAGCCCGGACAAGGACTCGGCTTCGAAGTGGTTCGGCGTGACGAAAGTAGCCAGCGGCAGGATCTGGGCCTTCAGCGCCTGGTCGGTGTCCAGGGCGTGGCCCGGCTCCTGGCCTTTGCAGATCAAAACAGGATCCAAAACCACATTCGCGAAAGCGCCGTCCGTCAGCGCCTTTTCCACCGTGCTGATGGTCGCCGGGCTGCCGAGCATGCCGATCTTCACGGTGTCCAAAACGGAAGGCGCGCCGGAAGCGGCACCATAGGCCGCCGTCGTGGCTTCAAGTTGATCCGCGATGACCTGCTGGTCCACCGGCACAAAGCGGTGGTTCCAGTTGTCCTGCGGGTTGAAGGAAACGATGCACGTGAGGTTCGCGATGCCGAACACTCCGAGTTCCTGGAAGGTCTTGAGGTCCGCTTGCGCGCCGGCGCCACCGGTCGCTTCGGAACCGGCGATGGTCAGGGCAATGGCAGGGGCAACGGCTGAAGTCATGGTTTCCATTTTGGCAGTTGCTCCGGTCCCGCTCCTAAACGGTCTAGCCGTGCAGCGTCCGGTACGCCGCCTCCGCGGCAGGGTGCAAGGGCACGCCTGCGGTGTTGATCAGGGTTTCCGGGCTGAGGAATTGCACACCGGTGCTCGACTTCGGAACCAAATCCTGGGCTTGTTCCACCAGCAGTTCCACGGTCTGACGAACAACGTGGTCGGCAAGGTCCCTGCGGCAGAGGAGGAGGTTGGCGACGCCGACCGTCCACACAGCGGGCGCATCACCGTAACTGTTGGCGGGAATGAGGACGCGGTCGTAGAACGGTCCAAACTGCGAGCGCGTTGCGTTGATGAGGTCCGATAGGTCCACCAAGCGGAGGCCAACGTCCTTGGCAGTGGACGCGATGGCTGCAGTGGGGACGCCTCCGGACCAGAACAGAGCGTCGATGGTCCGGTTCTGCAGCGCCGCGAGCCCTTGGTTCAGCCCCAGGTTCACTTGGGTAAGCGCGGGACTGGTTTTTGCGGATGACAGGCTGGAGGCCTCGATGATCCTGGGAGCAGTGAGGGATGTCCCCGACCCCACTTCGCCCACGCCCGCGGTCTTGCCCGCGAGGTCGGCAAAGTTCCGGATGCCACTGTCCTTCCGTACGATGCAGTGGACGTAGTTCTGGTAGACCTTGCCGAGAGCCACGAGGTCTGCAGGCTGGGCCGGCCGATCGCCGGGGCTTGACTGCTGGGCTGCCGCATCTGCAAGCGCGACGGCGAACGTCGCCTCGCCGTCCACCACCCGCCTGATGTTCTCCAAGCTTCCGCCGGTAACCAAAGGTTCGGCCGTTTCGGCTACGCCTTCTCTCTGCAGCAAGGCTGCGAGCAACGTGGCGAATTCCAGGTAGAAGCCGCCAGGTTCGCCACCGGCCACCGTAAGTTTCCGCGGGCGTTCGCCCGGGGTGCAAGCTGCTGTTGCGGGAAGGAAAAGACCAGCCACACCCACGGCCAGCACGGCCCTAAGTGCAGACCGCCGGGGCATCACCTTCGACTCAGGCATCCTGCGCGTCCTCCGGTTTCGCAAACTCGAGCCGTGCCGTCAGCCCATGAGGCTCGCGCGGCTCAATGACGAGCCGGCCGCCGTTTGCTTGGGCCAGCCGATCCACGATGGTCATGCCCAAACCGTTGCCAGGGATTTTGCTGTGCTGCGGGGCCCGCCAGAACCTGGTGGTGGAAGCGGCACGCTGCTCGGCTGGGAGGCCGGGACCGTCGTCGGAAATTACAACGGCGGTCCCGCCTGCCGTCTGCTGCGTGGCCACGGTGATGGTAGCTCCGGGGGCGTACTTGATCGCGTTGGCAATGAGTTCTCCCACCATGTGCGCAAGTTCGTCGGGGTCGCAGTTGATCTGGTTTTCGTGTGCGGGGCCCTCTAGCGTCAGCCGGGATCCCGCCCGTTGAGCGGCAGGTACGGCCCGTTCTACTTCGCCCTGCAGGATGGGGAGGGGGTCGATGACGGCTTGCCGCTGGTGCTCTGCGGCTTGGTCGGGGCGGGTAGACCCCTCGAAGGCGCGGTGTTCCGCCGTCGCCAGCTTCAGCACGCCGTCGAGCATTTCCTCAACCCGCTCAAGTTCCGCCACGACGCCGGCTGCCGCAGCCTTTTCTGGTTGCCCTTTGAGTTCCAGCTGCAGCAAATCGATCCGCAGCCGAAGCGCCCCAACAGGGTTTCTAAGTTGATGCGATGTGTCAGCGATCAGCCGGCGCTGGGACTCCATGCTCGCCGTGACGGTGTCCGCCATGGCGGTGAAGGAGCGGCTGAGTTCGCGCAGTTCGGGCGGTCCGGCGTCGGGAAGTTGGCTTGTTTTACCCGTGGTTTCGAGCTCGTGAACTGCCCTGCTGAGCCGGTTGACCGGGCGCAGGACCCACCCGGTGATTCGCGCTGCGGCGAGCAGGAGCAAAGCCGCCAACGCCAGCGCCGCGAATCCGACCACCAGCCATCGCTCCCGCAGCTTTTGCCGGGCGGCATCGAGGTTGACTTCCACAACAGCCTCGCCGAGGACTTGGCTGGCCGTGCCGAACGACCTGGAAATGATGTCGTTGCCGGTCCCGAAAGCACTGATGGGGTTCAGAGTGGTGTCGCTGAGGTTGAGGCTCGCCCGGTTCAGTGCATCCTGGACGTCGGGCCGCTCTTCGCTGAGTCCGCCGGAACGGACGGTTCCCTCCTGTGTGCGGATCAGGATTCCCTCGCCGTAAAGCTCGGAGTAGCGGTCCATTTCGCGCTGCAACTGACTGGTGTCTTTGTCTTGGGCGGCGTCGCTGGCCAGTTGCGCGAAGCGGTTGAGGGCGGCGACGCGGTTGATCTGCAGTTCCTGGGTGAGCTCCCGGCTGGCCGAGGTCAGGATCACGCTGGAGACCGTCACCACGATGATCACCACCAGCAAGCTCAGGATGCTGAGAACACGGACTTTCACGGCTGCTCTACCCGGTAGCCAACGCCCCGGACGTTGATGATGAACCCGGGCAGCTGCAGCTTGGACCGCAGGCCTGTGAGGTGCACGTCCAAGGACCTGGAATGCGTCACGAACGCGTCGCCCCAGAGTGCGTCAAGGATCTGCTCGCGCGTCACCACCGAACCCGCGTTCCTGACCAGGAGGCTGAGGAGGTCGAACTCGGTTGCCGTCAGGGCGAGTTTCCGTTGGCCGACGGCGGCCAGACGGCGGTCGAGGTCGACCTCGAGTTCGCCGAGGACGATTGCGTGCGGAGCTTCCTGGCCGCCGCGGTTGGTGCGCCGGGTGACGGCTTCGATCCTGGCCAGCAGTTCCACGAGCTTCACGGGCTTGACCAGGTAGTCGTCTGCTCCGGACCTGAGACCCAGGACCACGCTCCGCTCGTCATCCCTGGCCGTCAGGATGAGGATCGGAACTGCGCTCACTTGGCGCAGCTTGCGCAGCACATCCAAGCCATCCAAATCCGGAAGGCCAAGGTCCAGCAGGATCACCTGGTGCTCCCGGTGGGCCAGCAGCGCATCCTCGCCGCGGGCCACGCGGGTGTGTGTATGTCCAGCCGAAGCGACGGCCGCGCTCAAGGCCGACGCCATGGCGTCGTCATCCTCGACGATGAGCACGTGCACTGTCATGGTCCTTTGGATTGGGGCTGGTTCGCTGTCGGCTGGTTCGCTACTAGAGCTTAACGTTGTGAGGCCCGCTCTGCGCCCTTCGGAGTACCCAAAGTGCGCAGAGCGGGCCTAACAAGGCAGGAAGGTCAGGCGTCGACGCGATCCTTCGTGCCGTCGTCGTCCTTTGTTGTTGCCGTCGCAGCGCCCTTCGCCACGAACGCGTGGCCTTGCTCCGCATCCAAGTGCGTGGACGTCTTGTTCTTCAGCGCGAAGATGTACACCAGAAGCGAGATGAAAATCGCAGCCGTGACGTACGTGAAGAACAGATCCACCTGGTTGGATTTCTGCAACGCAGCACCGATCAGTGGGACGGTACCGCCGAACAGTGAGTTGGCGATTGCGTAACCGAGTCCTACTCCCAAAGCGCGGATCGAGGCCGGGAACAGTTCGGCCTTCACCAGTGCGTTGATGGACGTGTAGCCGCCAACCATGAGCAGGCCGCCAAGCATCAACAGGAATGCGATGAACGGGTCCTTGGTGCCGGAAAGAGTGGAGAGCAGCGGCCAGGTGAACAGGACACCGGTCACGCCGAACCAGATCAGCAGCGGCTTGCGGCCCACCTTGTCCGAAATCAGGCCGTAGACAGGCTGCAGCAGCATGAAGATGAACAGCGCCCAGAAGTTGATCACGGAGGTATCAGTCTTGGCGATGCCGGACGTATCGTTCATGAACTTCAGGATGAAGTTGGTGTACGTATAGAACGCAACCGTACCGCCGAGGGTGATGCCGATGCAGATGAGCAGCGGCTTCCAGTGCTTAGTGAGCAGGAGCTTCATAGTGCCAGGCTGGGCCTCGCCCTCCACTTTCACATGTGCGGCACGGAGCTGATCGGAAGAGAGGGTCTCCTCCATCGAACGGCGGAGCCAGAGAACAACCAGCGCAGCCACGCCACCTACGGCGAACGGGATACGCCATCCCCACGCCGTCAGGTCTTCCTTGCTCATGGTGTTCTGCAGAATCACGAGCACCAAAAGTGCCAGCATCTGGCCGCCGATCAGCGTGACGTACTGGAAGCTGGAGAAGAAGCCGCGGCGCCTTGCCGTTGCGGCCTCGGACATGTACGTGGCGCTGGTGCCGTATTCACCGCCGACTGAGAAGCCCTGCACGACGCGGATAAACACCAGCAAGATCAGGGCCCAGAGTCCGATCACATCCTGTGTCGGCAGGATCGCGATCGCGAAGGACCCGGCCGACATCATGGTCACACTGAGCGTCAGCGCGGCCTTGCGGCCCTTGCGGTCTGCGTAGCGGCCGAAGAACCAACTTCCGATCGGACGCATAAGGAACGACGTCGAAAAGACCGCCATCGCCTCAAGGCCAGCCTGAAGGTCGTCCGAGGAATTAAAGAAGTGCGACTGAAAATATGCCGCGAAAACCGTATAGACGTAGAGGTCGAACCACTCCACGAGGTTGCCCGCGGAGCCCTTGAGGATATTGCTCACGGCTTTGCGTGTCTGAGCGGCTTCGCTCAGAGGTGCAGCTTGCTGGGTGCTCATCAATGAACCTTCCTGGACGGCAGCGTTTTGCGGCGGCCGTGTCTTGCCTGAGTTCGTTCTGTCCATGAAGCTCGTGCTCATGGCGTCCTTGCGCATGGCTCTTCGTCGACTAAGAAAGGTCCTCCAAGGTGAAGAGGACGTATTCCAAACTATGGGTGATGCACGGCACAGCCATAGCCCGCGGGGCATTTCCTAACACTTCCTTAGGAATCGGGCTGCGTGGCTTGGTGTGGGGACGGCAGTCCGACGGCGGCTGCTCACCTATCGACGCTCTCTCACGTTCCTCCCGGTAGGGGCGGACGCTCTCTCACAGCCCTCCCGGTTGTGGCGCCGGGGGTGGGGTGTGAGTGAGGGTTGGTGGGAAGGGGGTGGGGTGTGAGTGAGGGTTGGCGGGAAGGGGGTGGGGTGTGAGTGAGGGTTGACCGGAAGGGGGTGGGGTGCGAGTGAGGGTTGGTGGGAAGGGGGTGGGATGTGAGAGAGGATCGGCGGTGGGACAATGGAACCGGTGCCGGGCCAGATGCCCCACCACCACAGTGCTAATACAGCGGGGCAGCCAGCATGCGGCGGCCTGCGCGAACCACTACGAAATGGATGACCCATGCCCTCGCCCTCCGGCTCCAGCACGCTGAGCAAGCCTGCACCCCGCTTCGCCTCGATCGGTTCCCCGTACTTCGGCATCATGTTGGCCGTCATGGCCGTGGTGCTGATCCTGTCCAACATCGGCGCTTCCAAGGGTGTGGAGCTCGGGCCGATCATCACTGATGGAGGGTTCTTCCTCTTCCCGTTGGCCTACATCCTGGGCGACGTCATGAGCGAGGTCTACGGATTCAAAGTGGCCCGCAAAGCCATCGTCACCTCGTTTGCCCTGAGTGTGTTCGCCTCTCTTTGCTACTGGGTGATCATCATCCTGCCCGGTTTCAACGATGACTACGGAACCGCCAAGCAGGCCGCCATCGAGGGCGCCCTGGGTCCGGTTCCGCAGATCGTCCTTGCCTCCCTGCTCGCCTTCCTGGCAGGACAGACCATCAACTCCTGGATCCTGGTGAAGATGAAGCAGCGCACGGGCGAGAAGTCCCTATGGGCACGCCTCATGGGTTCTTCCGTGGTGGGGGAATTCGTGGACACCCTGATCTTCTGCAGCATCGCGGCATCCGTCATCGGGATCTCGGACGCTGGCTCGTTCGTCAACTACGTCCTGGTGGGCTTCGTGTACAAGACCGCCGTCGAGTTCCTGTTCGTTCCGATCACGGTGCTGGTTGTCGGCTGGATCAAGAAGCGCGAGCCCAGCTACGGCGCAGTCGCAGCCTAGGACCAGGGCCTGGAACCAGGGCCTAGGAGTAGTACCGGCCCAGCGTCTCCGCCTTGAACTCAAAGAAGTCTCCGGATTCGATGGCCAAACGGGCATCGTCCACCATCTTCACCACGAAGCGCTCGTTGTGGATGGAGATCAGGGTTGCGGAGAGCATCTCCTTGGCCTTGAACAGGTGGTGGATGTACGCCCGCGAGTAGTTCTGGCACGTGTAGCAGTCGCAGCCGTCCTGCAAGGGCCCGAAATCGGCTTTGTATTTAGCCCCCGACAAGTTGAACCGGCCAAAGGGTGTGTAGAACGCTGAGTTCCTGGCAACGCGCGTGGGGGAGACACAGTCGAACGTGTCGGCTCCGTTCTCGATGGCGGTGAAGATATCGTCCGGTTCGGAGATGCCGAGCAGGTGCCGGGGCTTGTCCTCGGGCAGTTCCTCGTTGCACCAGCGGACAATGGTGCCCAGGTTTTCCTTCTCCAACGCTCCGCCGATCCCGTATCCGTCAAAGGGCATGGCACCGAGATCCTGGCAGGCTTTGCGGCGCAGGTCCTCGTATTGGGCTCCCTGAATCACCCCGAACAAGGCCTGGTACGGTTTGCCCACGCGGGAAGAAGTCAACGAGGCGTGTTCCTCGAGGCACCGCAGCGCCCACAAACGGGTGCGCTCCAGGGACTCCTCCTGGTAGGCCCGGGAATTCTGCAGCGTCGTGAGCTCGTCGAAGGCGAACATGATGTCCGCGCCGATCTTGTGTTGGACCTGCATGGAGATCTCGGGGGAGAAGCGGTGCCGGTCACCGTTCAGGTGCGATTTGAACCAGACGCCGTCATCGTCGATGTGCGCCAGCCGTTCCTTGCCCGGTGCTACGGCGTCATCAGGGCCGGACGAATCGACGTTCTTCATGTCGATGACCTTCTTGAACCCCGAGCCCAGGCTCATCACCTGGAACCCTCCGGAGTCGGTGAAGGTGGGCCCTGACCAGTTCATGAACGCACCCAGCCCGCCGGCGGCATCGAGGATTTCGGGCCCGGGCTGCAGGTACAGGTGGTAGGCGTTGGCCAGGACCGCCTGCGCGCCAAACCCGGCGATCGACTCCGGCAGCACGGCCTTGACGGTCGCTTTGGTTCCGACGGCGATGAACGCGGGCGTCTGGATGATTCCGTGCGGCGTGGTGATGGTTCCTGTCCGGCCAAGGAAAGCGCCGCCGTTGGCGTCCACTTGGGCGTCCGACGGCGAGCATGTTTCAGTCAGGCGGGTGCCCACCGTGAACGAGAACTCGGATTTTCGGGCGGACAACCCCGGCAGGTCAGGCAGGGAAGTAGCCGGGGAGGAAACTGACGCGGTAACGGGAACGGAAGCTGGCACCTACCTAGTGTGCCAGCTTTACCGGCGGTAACCAGCGGTACCCAGCGGAGGAAGCCTTACGACCCGTAGTTCTCCGCCTTCCAGTTGTCCCATGAGGACCGGATGTCCGCCAACGTATGGGCCCCCAAATCGTAGGTGGAGGCAATCACCATGGACCCGCCGTCGGGCCTTTTCTCCGGGATTGGCAACTGCTCGGCGACGATCAGCAGCCCGTCCCCGTGTTCGGCGTAGCTGTGGACGGTGAGGCCAACCTGGTGCCGGCTCTTGAACCAGACTTTGCCGGAGATCTTCTCACCGGTAGCGAGGGTGAGCGAGTATTCCTCCCCAACGGGCGGCAGATCCCCTAGTCCCAACTTCTCGATCGCCGGACCGCCTTTGCCGGGGAGGGAGACAAAATGTGTCCGTCGGTGCCCGTGCGGATGGCGCTCAAGGGCGAACCTCAATTGGTGCAGGAAGGTGAGCCAGCCTTGGGTGATGTCTTCGTCCCAGTCAGCCCACTCCGAATCGTGGTCCAGGGCAACCCTGGTGATCCGCACTTCCGTGCCGCCCGAGACAGGGTGGAGTTCAAAGATGTCGCCGCCGTTGACGGTCAGGCTGGTGTGATCGGGCCCTTCAACGACATCGGTATTGAAGTAGATCTGTTTGATTTCATCATTAAGGTCGTCGGCCTCCCAGCCGTGCCATTGGGCGACCAACGACGGTTCACGCAGCATGGTCCAAACCTGCTGCGCATCGGCATTAACCACAACGCTCAGATTGTTCGTCATGGCCCCGAATCTACCGCCGTTCGCCCCGGCATAACAGGCCCCGGAACCTGTTAGGCCCGCACCGATTCCAGTTCGTTGCCGATCCGCCGGGCCAGTTCGTCCTCGCCGATGGTCTTGGAACCGCCGTGGGCACGCAGGAACATGAGGGCTTCCAAGCGCAGGAAACGCCATTCGCGCTCGGCCTCGTGGTTGCCGTTGTCGATCGCGCGGAAGATTTCCTTGTCGTAGAGGTTGGGTTCGTTGAGCGAACGCTGGCGGACCCTGGCATTGATCCGGGCCTTGAAGGGGTCTTCCTCCTGGGATTCGGGCGCACGGAGCAGTTTTTCGTAGACGGCTGCCCGTTCGGACTGGCCGGCCTCGCGGCAGATGAAACTGGACAGCGCCAGGGCACGTTCGATCGAAGCCCACCGGTCCAGGTTCCCGTCGAAAGGCAGGACGTTCAGCAGGTCCGCGACCGCAAGCGCATGGTCCGGATCGCGGAGCACGATGCACAGATCGAAGGCGAGGTCGCTCAGGTCCCGGAGGCAGCTTCCAGACTTGGTGTTGATGCCCTTCGCCAGCCGTTCGGCCAGCACCTGGACACCGTTCTTGCCCTTGTGCTGGGCGGCCGCGGCCCGCACCACCGCTTCGGGAGTGCCGTCCGGTTCGGGGATCAGTGCGAGTTCTTCGGCGCTGGGCCCGGTGTACGTGGGCGGGGTTTCAGGGCGGGGAGGAACGACGACGGCGGGCCCAGCGGGCGCTTCGGTGTCGGGTTCTGCGGGGGTGCTGGAGTCCGGTTCGGCTTGGTCCGGCGCGTCGACTGACGCTTCAGCACCAGGGCCGGCAGGAACTCCGTCACCCACGGGGACACTGGACCCGACAGCGACACTGATGGTGCCGCCGTCGACCGTTGTCACCAGCAGCAGCGCGGGCACGCCGTAATCGTCGTTCTTCACCTCGACGGCGCGGATTTCGGCGGCCGGACCGTCGCCGGGCGGGAACACAAAATCTCCGGGCTGCAGGTCCCCAGCCTGCTTTTCTTTGTACTGCTGTGTGGCTGGGCTGTGAGTCATCGGAAGTCCTTTGGTTCTCTTGGGGTCCGCCGTCCAGTCTACAAAGACCGGCCGGCACAGGGGCCGGGACCCGCTAGAGGACGATGCCCGAGAAAGCCAGTGCCTGCCGCACGAGGTTGCCCCGGCCGCCGTCGAATTCCTGCTGGACGTTCTCGCTCAGCACCTCTTGGGGCGTCATCCACGTCAGCTCCAGTGCGTCCTGGCGCGGTTCGCATTCGCCGGTCACCGGTATGACGTAGGCCAGGGACACAGCATGCTGGCGGTCGTCCGTGAATCCCGTTTGCGAGGGTGCGGGGAAGTATTCGGCCACGGTGAAGGGGACAGGGCTGATGGGGAGTTGCGGGAATGCCAGGGGACCGAGGTCCTTTTCCATGTGCCGCAGGAGGGCTGCCCGGATGGTCTCGCGGTAGAGGACGCGGCCCGAAACGAGGTACCGGACCATGTTGCCATCGGCGTCGCCCTGCAGGAGCGTGCCGACTTCGTTCACATACCCGAGCGGATCCAACCTGACCGGAACGGCCTCCACGTAAACCATGGGGAGTCGGCCGCGGGCTTCGAAGAGGTCTTCATCTGAAAGCCAGCCTGGATACGGGTCGGGTGTACGTACGCTCATGGTTAAGTTCTACCCCATCACCGGTGGAACTTCCGTGGAGGCCCTGCCGGGCACGGGGCCGTTACGCTCTCGGCTGTATTCGGGGACGGGGGATTGACTCCTGCATTTGCCGGGCCGAATCGCTGCGCATTGCCGTTTTCGAAAAATTGTTTGCCCGCTGTGTAACCGGCAGACCAGACCCGGAAACAACATGTTCGAGCAAGCAAATCTGCTCATGACTCCGTGGGGGAAGGAACCCAGAAATGAACTACCGACGAACCGGACACGCCAAGTACGCCACCCTTGTATCGCTGGCTTTGGCGTTGACGCTTACTGCCTGCACGCCGTCGTCGCCCGAGCCGGGCGGCACGCCAACGGAGCGTCCTGCCGCTTCCTCGCAGGAAGTGCTCGCGTCCCCGCAGGAAGTGCTCGCTGCGCCGGTGGCCGAGGTCGATGCCCCGGTGGCGGACCCCGATCCCGTAGCCCCCATCCCAGTCGTCGAGCCTGCCCCGCTGGTGGTTCCAGCGCCCGTGGAGGTTCCTCTTGTTACCCAGCCTGTGGCAGAAGCACCCGCCCCGGCGCCCACGGAAACCGTTAAGCCCGCACCCGCGGTGACGGTTCCGGCCCCGGAACCTGTGGTGACCCCGATTATCCCTCTTGAGCCCTCAACGCCGCATGTATCTCCCAACTACCCGGAAATCGGGACTTACACCTTCCCGGACGGGCACATCTCCTTCGAGGTACCGTCCGGTTGGGGAATGCAAGCCGAAGTTCCGGTTGTTGCGCCCGGGGACGACTACCCTTACGACGACCACTTCGCCATTGCCCACATCTTCGATGAAAACGGGCACAACGTGGTGGACATAACCAGCGGAGGTGTCGGGGGAGTGGTGGCCGGGCCCGTCAACCGCACCATTCTGGACTCGCAGAAGCTCACCTCTTTTGACGATCGGGACGGGGCATCCTACTTTGCGGTTTTCCGGGACGTTTATCCCTTCGACACCGCGGAAACCAGGTTCTTCGTGGGCATCGTCCCGGAAATGCTGATGACCGAAGGTCCCGACAGCACCTCTGCTGCAAGCTTCCTGATCATGGGCAACGGCGCTGCCACCGCCCAGGTGAATATCGACCCGAACATGACGCAGGAGGCCGCGGAGGCCTGGATGCAGTCAGGGCAGTACGGCAAGCTCAAGGCACTGCTGACCAGCCTCCGGTACGCACAGTAAGCCCCATGCGGGTGCCCGTTCCCTTCAGGCGGGCACCCGTTCCACCACTATCGACGCCGGTGCCGCCCCGCCAGCGGCATCGGGGTTGGCGACGTACAGGATGCCTTCGCTGATCCGGGCCTCAACCCCCGCCTGGGTGAGCTGTGCAAGCAACGGGTCAAGCCCGGCGTCGTACTTAAAAGCGAGTACCCCGTTGCCAGCGTCAGCACCGTGAATGACCTGGAGTATGCCGCCGTTCTTGGTGTTGAAGGTCGCTGATTCGTCATCCGCGCTCCGGGGCTTTGCCCCGATGCCGCGGAGTACGTTGGCGGACATTTCCACCAAGGGGCTAACCCAGGTGGCCACCACGGCCAGGGCGGGGTCGGCGTCGGGGGACGTCGCCCAACTGCCATCGGCCGCCCGTGTCGCGGGGAATGCGAAGAACTCGAAACCGTCGTCTGCGCTAATGCGTGCGGTGGTGGCTTCCGGGGTTTCGTGAACCTCGGCCTGGGTGCCGGCTTCCTCGGTACGGCGTACGAACTCGTCCACGTCCCCCACTTCGACGCTGAAGAGCGTGGAGCCATCCAAGGGGTGGCCGTGCTCCACATGCCCCAGCGCCAGGCGACCCGAACCGGCGTCGAACTCCTGCCACTCGTCGTCGTCGACCGTCTTCACCAAACCCAGCGCTTCCAGGATGGTGGTCCAGTCTTTCGGGCGGGAGGTGTAGTGGATGGGGCGGGCTCGCAACATGGGGTCTCCTGGTGGGTTTCGGGATCCTTCTCCAAGCCTATGCTGGGGCCATGCCCATTGAATTGGAAGAACTACTGGTCAAGGACGCCGACGAGTGGCGTGCGTGGCTGGCCGACCATGCCGGGGAAAGCGCCGGCGTGTGGCTGATTCTGCATAAGAAGGGTGGCAACGTCACCGAACTGGACTACGACGCTGCGCTGGACGAAGCCTTGTGCTTTGGCTGGATCGATGGCCAGTCCAGGAGCCGCGACGCCGAAAGCTACTTCCAGCGTATGACGCCCCGGGGTCGCCGCAGCATCTGGTCCGCGCGGAACGTGGGGCACATTGCCCGGCTCGAATCGGAAGGCAAGATGACCGACGCCGGCCGTTCCGCCGTCGAGGCCGCAAAGGCGGACGGCCGTTGGGAGGCAGCGTACGCGGGCCCTGCCGATTCGGTGGTGCCCGCTGATTTGGCGGCGGCGATCGCAGCCGTGCCGGAGGCGCAGGCCATGTTTGACGTCCTGACATCGCAGAACCGGTTCGCCCTCATCCACCGCACCAACCTGGTCAAAAGGGCGGACACGCGGGAGCGGAAGATCGCCGGTTTCGTGGAGATGCTGGCCCGCCACGAGGCGCCGTACCCGCAAAAGAAACGGCCCTCTTAACTTCCGGAGCGGTCAGGATTCGAAGGGGAAAGCCACGCCCTCGCCAACCACGCGCAGGCACAGTTCCGTGCCCGGCTTGGTGATGGAGGCGTTCCAGTGCCGGATGGTAATGACTTCGCCGCCCCCAGGGTAGCGGTAGCTGTTGCCCGAAGCGCTGCCGTCCGGTGCCCTGTACTCGCCGAGTTTGATACGGACAGTGGTCTCCGGGCCGAAATAGTCCGTGTCCACCACCACGCCGCGGATCGGGCCGTCGGACGCGATCCGGATCTGCTCCGGCCGCAGCATGAGCTGGACTTTGCCTTGGGCCGGTGGCCGCCGGACGGGGATCCCGCCCAGCGAACAGGTCGCCAACGAGCCTTCCATCCATGCATCCAGGATGACGGCGTCGCCCAGGAACTCGGCGGTGGCGCGGTCAGCCGGGCGGGTGTAGACGACGAACGGGTTTCCGATCTGGGCCAGTTTCCCGCCCCGCATGATGGCTACCTGGTCGGCGAAGGACAACGCCTCCGCTTGGTCGTGGGTCACCAGGATGGTGGTTACTCCCGCAGCATTGAGCACCTTGGCCACGGCCCTGCGGGTGGCGACGCGCAGGCCGGCGTCCAGGGCTGAGAACGGCTCGTCCAGCAGCATCAGCTCAGGTTCCCGCGCCAGCGCACGGGCGAGGGCGACGCGTTGTTGCTGCCCGCCGGACAGCTGATGCGGACGCCGCTTGGCCATGGACGCGTCAAGGGACACCATCTCCAGCAGCTCCTGGACACGGGCGCGCACGCCGCGGCGGCCGCCGTCGAGCTTTCCCGCATCCAGTCCGAAGGCCACGTTCTGCCCCACCGTCAGATGCGGAAAAAGAGCTCCGTCCTGGGCCACGTAGCCCACCTGCCGCTTGTGCGCCGGCACCCAGAGGCCCTGGCCCGCCACTGGTGAGCCGTTGAGGCTGATGGTCCCGGTATCGGGATGTTCGAAACCGGCTATCAGGCGCAGCAGGGTGGTCTTGCCCGACCCTGACGGCCCCACGATAGCGGTGGTGCCGCCCTTGGCCACCGACAAGTTGACGCCCTTCAGGACAGCCTGGGAACCAAAGTTCTTGGTCACTTCGGCGATGTCCAGGTGGGCGTTCGTGGTGGGGGCCACGGACGGTGCTACCCGGGGTGCAGGAAGCCTGGAAGGGGATTGTTCGGTCACTGTCCGGCTACTTTCTTGGACTGTTGGAAAAGCAAGTACGTCATGGGGGCCGAGAGCAGGATCATCAGGAGGGCGTAAGGAGCGGCGCCTGCGTAGTCGATCTCGCTGCTCTTGCTCCAGAACTCCGTGGCCAGTGTCCGGGTGCCGTTCGGTGAGAGCAGCAGCGTGGCCGTGAGTTCGTTGACGATGGCAAGGAATACCAGCGCCGCACCACCTGCCGCGGCCGGAGCTGTCAGCCGCAACGTGACCCGGAAGAAGGACGTCAATGGGGCCTTGCCCAGTGATTGGGCGGCCTCGTCGAGTTCCTTGGGCGCCTGGGCCAGACCAGAGCGGATGTTGACCAACGCCCGCGGAAGGAAGAGCAGGACATAGGCTGCGATCAGCACACCGGCCGTCTGGTAAACACCGGGGACCACCCGAATGCTGACGGTAACGAAGGCCAGCCCCACCACGATGCCGGGGAGCGAACTGGTGACGTAGTTGGAGAGTTCCAACATCTTGCTGAACCAGCTGGGTCGCCTCACCGCGAGGTACGCCATGGGGAACGCCACCACAGTGGTGACCACAGCGCCCGCCGCCCCGTACAGGAGGGTCTGGACCAGTGCCGGCATGAACTCCTCAGCTGCCCACACCTCCGTGCCGCCGGCAAACAGCCACTTCAGCACGAACCACAGGGGCAGTCCGAAGGCCAAGGCTGTCAGGGCCAGGAGTGCCAGCTGCGCGGGGACCTGGAAAACGCCAAGGGGCAACCTGGTGGCCTTCGCTTGTGCACCGGATCCGATGCGCGCGTAACGGGCGGTGCCGCGGCTCCTGACTTCGGCCAGCAACAGGATCAGGCAAAGGAAGACGAGGACGCTGGCCAACATGTTTCCCGCAGTTCCGTTGAACGTCGACTGGAACTGGACCATGATCGCGGTGGTAAAGGTGTCGAAGCGGATCATGGCGAAGGCGCCGTATTCAGCCAGCAAATGCAAGGAAACCAGCAAAGCGCCGCCGGTCATGGCGATACGCAGTTGCGGCAGCACCACCCGGAAAAAGACTGCCCACGAGCCCAGCCCCAACGAGGCTGCAGACTGTTCAATGGCCGGATCCAAGCGGCCCAAGGTGGCTGCTGCGGGGATGTAGACCAACGGGAAATAGGAGAGCGTGGCAATCAGGACACCGGACCCGAGGCCCCCCATCGACGGAACAGCGGACACCCAGGAGTAGCTGTTCACGAACGCCGGAATGGCCAGGGGTGCCGCCAATGCAACCGCCCACCAACGGTGTCCGCGCAGCTGGGTCCGTTCCACCAACCAGGCCCCGCCCACCCCAAGCACCAAGCACAGCGGCACCGTGAACACCGTCAGCAGGACAGTGTTCAGCAGCAGCTCACCCACCCTCGGACGCACGATGAGGCTGACCGCCGTCTCCCATCCGGTGGTGGCCGTCATGTACACCACATAGCCCAGCGGAATCAGGGAAAACAGGGCGATGAGCACGGCCAACAGGGACACTGTTGAAACGCCGAAAGGCGGGCGGGGGCGCTTGCCCCTGCCCGCCGTCGTCGTGCTTCCCTGGGAACGTGGAACGTCGGGAGCCGATAGATCAGTGGTCACAGAACTAGAGGAGTCCTGCCTTGGTCATCAGGTCGGTGACCTTGGTGGAGTTCAGCTTGGCCGGGTCCACGGTCGGAGCCTGCAGTTCCTTGATGGGAACCAGCTTGGCGTTGGAATCAACCTGCGAGGCAACGGCGTACTCGAAGGACGTGCCATCCTTGAGGATTTCCTGGCCCTTCTTGCCGGTGATGAACTTCAGGAACGCCTGTGCGTCGGCGGCCTTCTTGGAGGACTTGAGGACGCCGCCGCCGGACACGGAAACGAACGCGCCCGGGTCCTGGTTCTTGAAGTAGAACGGCGTGACATTCTTGGAGTTCTCGCCGGTCTTGGCCTGGTCACCGTAGTAGTAGTAGTGGTAGATCAGCGCAGCATCCACTTCGCCGGCGTTGACGGCCTTCATGGCGGTGCTGTTGCCCTTGTAAGCCTTGAAGTTCTCCTTCATGCCCTTCAGCCATTCCTCAGTGGCGGCTTCGCCCTTGAGTTCCAGCAGGGCGGAGACGATCGCCTGGAAATCGGCACCGGAAGGCGATGCGGCCCACTTGCCCTTCCACTCAGGCTTGGCCAGGTCCAGCATGGACTTGGGCAGCTTGTCTTCGCTGATCTTGTTCTTGTCGTACACCAGCACGGTGGAACGGGCGGCGATGCCTGTCCACTTGCCCGTGGAGGGGCGGAATTCTGCGGGAACCTGGTCCAGGGTGGCCTTGTCTACGTCGGCGAACAGGCCCGCGTTCTCAACCTGCGCCATTGCAGGGGAGTTTTCGGTGAGGAACACGTCGGCCGGTGAGGCTGCGCCTTCCTGGACAATCTGGTTGGACATTTCGGTGTCGTCGCCCTGGCGGACGGTGACCTTGATGCCGGTTTCCTTGGTGAAAGCGTCAATCCATTCCTTGGTGAGGCTTTCGTGCTGGGCGTTGTAGACCGTGATCCCGTCGCCAGCAGCGGCTGGTTCGGAGGAGTTCGGAGCTGTGCTGGCGTTGGAGCCGCAGGCGCTGAGGCCAAGTGCGGCCGACGCGAGGAGCGCGATTCCCGCCAGGGCTTTCTTGGGAAAGTTCATGAGGGCTTCTTTCTGGGAACACGACACGGAGTCAATGGAGTGGGGTTTGGCCCGTGCTGGCAGGAAGGTTGGGGTTCCTGCTCTAAAAAGGGTAGGTTAGCCAACCCTTCTTAACACCATCCAGAGCGGTAAATGTGACAGGGGTCACCATAATTACGGAAGTATTGCGTGCCGTAATTGTTGGGGAAGCGTGGCGGCGGCCTCAAAAGCCATCCACGCCTGCAGCTGCGTGGAAAGCTCGACGGCGGTACCTGGGGGATATGTTTCACCCGCCGGACGCAGGGGATCGAAGGAGAACAGAGGGGATGGAGAGTGTTCCCGCCCCTCGGTTCGGCCCGTCCAGAATGCCTCTGCCGTATCCCGGACCAGGGAGGCCGCGGCCGTCCTGGTAGGTTCCGGCAGCCGTTCATCGCGGGCAGCCAGGGCGAGATAACGCAGCAGGATGCCGGTGAACAAGCCGCCGTCGCCGGTTCCGTCGCCGCGGACCACGTTGGTGCCCGGCAGGGTCAGCTCGCGGGCAACAGCGGCCACCAATGCGGTGGCCCTGCCGAGGTTGTGCTCGCCACCGAGCTCCAGCAAAGCGCCCAGCACCGGGCCCTGGTTGTAGGTGTACACGGCGTCATCGATCTGAATCCCGCCGTTCGCAGCCCGCAGGCCATCCAGGAAGATGCCGCGTTCGGGATGGAGCAGTTTGCCGTCGAGCCAGTCCACCAGGGCTTGGGCTTTGCTGCGGTGGCCGGTCCGGGAGTAGTAAAGGGCAACCGGCGCCGTGGCAGGGGTGTTCTTGAAGTCCCGTTTGGTGCTCCAGAAGGTGCCGCCCCCAAAGTCGTCGGTTGATGCGGAATCGAACTGCGGGGTGAGCCGCTTGCGGACTACGGCGTTGCGGCGCCGCCCCGAATTTGCTGACTCTTCCGCGAGCTTGTCGAGTCGGAGGGTGGCAAGTGCCAGCCACGCCATGTCGTCGTAGTAGTGGTTCTCGAAACGCAGCAGGTTCCTCAAGCGGATGGTGGTGACCAGCCGCGAAGCCAACCTTCCAGCGCTCGGGCGTGACGCGCCGTCGAACTTCACCTTGGTGGCCAACTCGCGGCGACCGGCATCCACCAGGCAGTCGACGTAATGTGCCTGCCACCAGTAATGCCATGGCCCCAGGCGGCTCTTCAGGCTGCGCTTCAGGCCGGCAGTGGGAAGGCTTACCGCCGCGATGTGGGTGCCGGGCAGGAAGAACAGCCGGCGGCCGAAACCGTGGGTGACCGATCGTGCCGCCTGGTCTGCGCGCGCAGCCCACTCCGTTGCGTCCGCGGTGGAAGCAGCAGGGCTGTCCGGGGTCTCGTGCGTTGGCATGCCACCAGCCTAGCGGGACGGCCCAAGGTGCGCTGGATCACAATTCCAGTTAACATGCATTAACGGATTCAGGTTCTGCATCAAGGAGGATGGATGGACATCAAGGGCACGGTCGCGCTGGTCACCGGCGGCGCATCAGGGTTGGGGGCCGCCAGCGCGAAGCGCTTGTTCGACGCCGGAGCGTCGGTAGTGCTGGTGGACCTGCCACAGTCGGCCGGCGAGGACTATGCGGCACAACTCAATGCCGGTGGAGCGGGGGCCAGGGCCGTCTTCGCTCCCGCTGACGTCACCAACGAATCCCAGGTTCAAGCCGCCGTCGATGCTGCGATGTCCCTGGGACCACTGCGCATCGTCGTCAATTGCGCGGGCATAGCCACGCCCGGGAAAGTCCTCGGCCGCGATGGCGTGCTGCCCCTGGAGACCTTCAACAAAGTCATCCAGATCAACCTGATCGGCACCTTCAACGTGATCCGGCTGGCAGCCGCAGCCATGGTGGAAACCGAGCCAGTTTCCACCGAACTCGGAGGACCGGAACGCGGGGTCATCATCAACACCGCCTCCGTTGCCGCCTTCGAAGGCCAGATCGGACAGCCGGCCTACGCAGCCTCCAAAGGCGCCGTAGCAGCCATGACCTTGCCACTGGCCCGCGAGTTCGCCCGCTCCCTGATCAGGGTAGCGACCATCGCGCCCGGCATTTTTGAAACACCCATGATGGCCGGACTGCCCCAGTCGGCGCAGGACTCCCTGGGACAGCAGGTTCCGCACCCGGCCCGCCTGGGCCGCGCAGCAGAATACGCCAACCTGGCCGCCCACATCGTGGAGAATGCGATGCTCAACGGCGAAACCATCCGGTTGGACGGCGCCATCCGCATGGGACTCAAGTGATGGGCGACTACAGTGCTGCCCCTACGGCCTCCGCGGGCAGCCTCCCAGCATCCGTAGCCGACCTGCCCACCGCCGACTTTTTCGACTTCGAATCGCTGTTGAGCGTCCAGGAACAGCGGAAACTCAACGAACTGCGGGCCTTCCTCGAGTCCGAAATAGCGCCCTACGCTGGGCAATGGTGGGAAAAAGCCGAATTCCCGGAACAGATCCTGCCCAAACTCGCTGCACTACGCCTGAGCGCACCCGCGCAGCGCGGCTACACGCACCTCTTCGCGGGCCTGGTGATCGCCGAGATGACACGGGTGGACACGTCCATCGCGACCTTCTTCATGGTCCACCACGATCTGTTCGTCGAATCGCTGTACGACTTCGGCAGCGACGCACAACAAGACCGCTACCTTGACGATGCGTCCAACCTCCGGACCACAGGCGCCTTCGCCCTCACCGAACCGGACCACGGCTCCGACGTCGCCGGCGGCATGCAGACAACTGCGCGGAAAGTCCAGCGTCCAGAGTCCGACGGCGGCACCTACTGGGTGATCAACGGCGCCAAGCGCTGGATCGGGAACGGGACGTTCTGCGATTACATGCTGGTGTGGGCCAAAGACGAAGCCGACGGCTCTGTGCTCGCCTTCATTGTGGATGCCTCATTGCCGGGTATCACCCGCAGTCGCATCGAAAACAAGATCGCCCTGCGAACAGTCCAGAACGCGGACATCGTGCTCCGGGACGTCCACGTGGCGGAGGCGGACAGGTTTGCCGGGATCAGCAGTTTCGCGGACACCAACCACTTGCTCCGTGGCTCCCGCATCATGGTCGCCTGGCAGGCAGTAGGCCAGCAACTGGCGGCGTTCGACGTCGCCCGGCAGTACGCCGTCGAACGCCTCCAGTTCGGCAAGCCCCTGGCCAAGTTCCAGCTCATCCAGCAGCACCTGGTGGACATGCTCGGCAACGCGGTGGCCAGCATGGGAATGATGGTCCGCATAGCCCAGCTGCAGGAGGGCATCTCCACGGATGCGCACGGAATTCGCCACGGAGGCGCGGACATGGCCCAGGTAGCACTCGCGAAGGCCTACTGCAGTGCCCGAATGCGCGAAACGGTGGCCCTGGGGCGGTCCATCCTGGGCGGGAACGGCATCGTCACTGACTATCGGATGGCAAAGATCTTCGCGGATGCCGAAGCCATCTACACCTACGAGGGATCCTACGAAATCAACTCCCTCATTGTGGGCCGTGCTGTGACGGGGGTATCCGCTATCGCCTAGGCGCCACACCTGGTCATTGCTGCTGCGTGTTCATTCCTGGGGAAGTTTTTCGCCTGCCTCCACGCGGACATCGATCGAATTACCGCGGACGGGCATGGGGCAAGTGCCATAGGGCGAAAAGGCGCTGGGGTAGTTGATGGTGCGGTTGAAATCGATGACAACCGACCCGTCCGGGCGGGGACGCGGAATGAAAACTTTCCGCCACTCATCCGTGGAGTCCCCGTTGGTCTCATCATGGAAGGTCACGTTCAGGGCGCCAAGCTTCTCTTCCTCGGCATGAAGGCGGATCTCGTGGGGGACGCCCGGCACCCGGAAGACCACCTCGCCCACGGAGCGGTGGACACCGTCGACCAACGGGTTGGCAGTGCCGATGGGCACATCCACGGGCTCCGGGTAGGCCTCGAACCTGCCCTCAATAACCCAATCCGGGTTGTAGCTGAAAGTAGGAACACCCCTGAACTCCGTCAGCACCGGCGAACTGTTGTCCCGTGTTCGGATCGCGTATTTGTCCGCACGCATGGCAAGTTCCACCACCACCTGGCGGCCATCCACCCCGCCCCATTGAACCCACATCAGTGATTCTTCATCCTGCAATACCGCGCTGACAGTGCCATCAACAGGATCACCGGTTTCGACAAACGTGAGGCCGTCGGCCGTGCTCGCCGTAAGGAATGCGGTGGTGCCGTCCGTGGACCAAAGACCTGGCACCAGTTCGAGTTCGGACGGCTCTGGCTGGAGCCATTGGAATGACGTCAGCGTCAGCCAGCCATGGTCTGTTGCCAGCGCCGCATTTCGGCCCGAACGAAACCGCTCCCAACGGGCAAGTTGGGCATCGGTGGCGGTGGTGGGCGAGCTCATTGTTCTCCTCGGCTGGATTCGCATCGGTTGCACTTCCATCAACTATGCGCTGAGCGTTGGCATTCCCGGAATGGACCGCCACTGGAACGGCTCGCGCTGGCCCCCAACCCATGCCAGCGCGAGCCGCGAATAAAGGACCACGCCGGCGGGCCGCACCCTGTGCCGGCCCACCGACGTGGTCTCGCCCCGAAGGGCATTGCGAACCGTCGATTAGTTGGTCCGCCGCCCCTTCCCCCGGGCACTGGCGAAGGCCAGCAAGGATCCCACGGCCAGCAAGGCTGCGGCGACGAAGACGAACGCCGATCCTTGGGCGCCCGTGCTGGCCAGCTGCTCCGAACCATCACTCGCGGCGGTCTTCGATGGCTGCTCCGTTGGCACTACGAGTACTGGACTGGACGTAGTGACAACGGGTTCCGTAGTCACCGTGGGTGTTGCGCGAGGCGTAGCCGTTGTCGCCGTGGGTGTGGGCGTGGCGCTCGGTGTTGCCGTTGTCGGTGTGGGGGTCGCGCTCGGCGTGGCCGTCGGCGTGGCGCTCGGTGTCGGCGTTGCGCTGGGGGTGGGTGTTGCCGTTGTAGCGGTGGGAGTAGGCGTAGGTACCGCAGTTCCGTCACCCGTGCCGCTGGCCTCTGTCCGCCGAAGCTGCGCGACCACCGGGCTTTCCGTGCCGGCAATGGTCACTGTGCCCGTGTTCTCGTAGACAGCCAGGGACGGATCGGTCACCCGGGTCACAACGAAGAGCTCAACGTGCTCGCCCTTGGGAAGTCCGTTCCACGTAACCGTGACTTTTCCGGGGGTGCAGTCGATGGCTGCCGGGTACTGGTCGTCATCGTAGGGTTCCACGATGGAGCCGTTGCTTCCCACCACTTGACCGGTGCGGGGCGTGACCCGGGCGCAGTCGATATCCATTCCAGCCGCGGGGGTATCGGTGACAACAACATCATTGCTGTCGGCAGCCATGGCAGGCATGGTGAAAACAGACCTGAGTTCAGTTTGGGCTGGATCGACCCAGCTCATGGATTTGCCTGCGGCTGTAGGCGCTTGCGGATCACAGTCTTTCTGGCACGGTTTAACGGCTACCGGCACCCGGACGACGCTGGATCCAACAGTGAACGTCAGTTCTTTCGTTTCGCCACCCGTGGGTACCAAGGCATACTGCGTGCTGAACGAACAGGTTCCGCCCACGTTGAGGGGATGGGCTTTTACAAAATCGCTGAGTGTGAAGACCACCAATCCGGCATCATTTGCGACCGCCGTGGCCACGGTGTCCCCGTTTGCGTTATTCAGGTCAAAAGAGGCCTTGCCAAACCAACGGAGCTGGGAAGGCAGTTGGACACTGAAGGTATCGCCGGGCTGTGAGTGGTCCGGGACGGACCACTCACAGCTCAGGTCCACCTGGTCCCATTGGCTGGACACGACTGATTCGGTTGTGAGGTTGATGTGCGCGTCCGGCAGGGTTGCGGCGTTGGCTGGCAACGCCGTCAATCCCAGTCCCAGGACAGCCGTGGCGATGGCCAGCAAAGCGGCCACCATCGACACGGTTCTTAGATGGAGCTGGTTATTCATGTGCTGGATGGTCCTTAAATCCGTGGTGAAAATGTTCCGTCAGACAATGAGTGTTGGTGTCAGGTGGTTCGTGACGCCTTCGGTCCGGTGCCCGGCATGCCGTGTTTGTCTGACGACTTATAAGGGGTCATTGGTGTGGATGCGGTTGCTGCCAGCGCTGAGGACAACGGGTACAACTTGATGCGTGCTGGGCTCAGGGCGCCGTCTTCCAGGGCTTCAATCGCCGTTTTGCATTCGGCCAGCCTGGATAAGTTGCCCTCGCTGAGTGGAAAAAGCACATGGACGGCGCAGTCCTGGTACATGGCCACAGCCCCTGTTCCACGGAGCTGCCCTTTGACGGCTTCACCCAGCCTGGCCAGGAGGGTCCAGCAATGTGTCCGGCTTTGGCTGGGTCCGGGCAGCAAAATTCTTGCGACGGCGTTCTGCCGCGAGCTCTCGTCTCCGAAGGTTGATACCTCATGCAGACGGCGCTGGAAGTGCGCCTGAGTGGCCAAGCCGGTGTAGACATCCGTGCACGAGAGGGCCGGGGCCAGCTCCGCGACCTCGGCCCACCCTTCCGCCAATGACTGAAGCGCGTCGACGTCGAGGGATTGTTCCGCAGCTTCAAAAAGGGCGCGGAAATCGGTCATGGTCTCGCCGATGCCGACACCGTTCATGGCGCGCGCCGCACCCAACGACTTGGCTGCCGGTGCCGGGACGATGGAGCTTGTGGCGAGGCATCTGACAACTGTTCGGACTTCGGGCAGGAACCAGTCTGCGTGGAAGCGCCAACCTGTACGGTAACTGGTCGTCTGCCATCTACGCAGCAAAAGGTGGCGCGAAAACGCGCATTCTGCGAATGATTTTGTCCGAAACGATGTCATAACCGGATAGTGCGGCGGGACGGTCGTTCATGACGAAGCGATAGCCGATTCTCTTAAGCTAAAGACTTTGGACAAATTGCGTCATGAGTCGGACGGTGCCAGCACTTCTTAAATATGGGCACGATTTATGACATTGTCAGGGGGCAGTAAGTGGCCGCCAAGACAAGCATGGACAGTATTTCGCAGGATGGGATCGATAGCGACGGTCACCTGATCGAATTGGTTCGCAGTGGAGACATGGCTGCGTTTGACGCTTTGTACGAGCGGCATATTTCCATCGCATCGACCGTTGCCAAGCGCAACGTGGACAACCCGAGCGATGTCGAGGATGTCGTGGCGGAGGCCTTCCAATCGGTCCTGCAGAGCTTGGTGGCGGGGAAGGGACCGGATACCTTCTTTCGGGCATATCTCCTTTCCACTGTGACGCGGCTGTCCCACCAGCGGAATCGGAAGAACGGCAAGGTCCTCCCCAGCGGAGACGACGCCGTTCTGGACCAGACGATGGGTGACGCCGACTCCGCCATCAGTGCTTTCGAATCCCACACAGTGTCCAAAGCCTTCCGCGCCCTTCCGGAGCGTTGGCAGGCTGTGCTCTGGTATTTGGACGTGGAACGAATGAAACCGGCAGCTGTCGCGCCAATCCTCGGGCTGTCTCCCAATGCTGTTTCCGCGCTCGCCCTGCGTGCGCGTGAGGGACTGAGGCGGCACTACCTCCAGTTCCATATAGCCGAAGAGCCTGACAGCAGGTGTGCAGAGTTTGCCTCCAAACTCGGCAGTTACGTCCGGGGTGGACTTTCCACCGCGGCCGAAAGGAAGGTCCGGGAGCACTTGCGTGGTTGCGCCAAATGCACCGCTGCCTTGGCAGAACTGAAGGACGTCCAAGGGAGCATGAGGGCCGTTCTCCTGCCCTTGGTGACCGGAGTTCCCCTGGCGATGTGGGCCGGAAAGGGGGCCGGACTGGGAGTTTTGGGTGGCATGCTGCCGGCAAAAGCGGCTCTCGCCGTCCCTACACTTGCCCAGCCGGCTGTGATGGCCGTTATCGCAGCGGCCGGGGTGGGACTCGTCCTGGGCGCGGTGGGCATTGTCGACCACCTGACCCCGGACGCCTACATGGAGCAGCGGGCCGTTGAAACCAGGGGCCTTCCATCGGAAGCGCAACCCCTCGTGACCACCCCCGCGGCATCGGCTCCAAGTTCCCCGGCAGCCGCCATCCCGCCGGCCGTTGTTGCAGCACCGCCGGCGCCGGCTCCCGTTGCACCCGAGCCGGCAGCCTCACCGGAACCTACGCAAGAGCCCACGGAGCCCGTCGTTCCGGTACCCCCACCGGTTGTCACGCCTGCGCCTTCACCCGCGCCGGTTCCTTCCGACGCACCGCCCGTGAAGGTCAAAGGGTCCGCGGACCGCAGCAGGGACCGTGGGCCCAATAGCACAGCGTTGCATGTCGACTTCGAGGCTTCCGGGTCCGACCCCTTGGGCAGCGGAAAGGCAGTCTTTTCCGTGGGGCAGAATGCCTGGATAGAGGCAGGTACGGTCCGTGCGCCGGAAGGGTGGACGTGCGCCCTGGAGAGCAGGAGCGTCGTTACTTGCTCCACTCAGTCAATACGGCGCGATCGGCTCCAATTTGATCTTCAGGCCGTCTCCAAGCGGGGATGGGCAGACCATGTCCTGACGTACTCGCTCAGTGGGACCGGAATCGCCCCTAACCAGTTTTCCTACAGCTACTGAGGCCGTTTCTTTGGGGGACGTCCGGACGTAGCCGCATGTAAAACCATAATCTGAGACACATTCCGTCAGGGAAGTTTGGTGCGGGTAAGATCCCTAGGAAACACCAGTAATCCGGCTCACAGTATCCAGCGCAGTGTACGGGCCTCAATAGATCCCGAAGGTATGTATCTATGGTTCACACTGCCCATCTAGACACTGATCTCGCCGCTGAACTGCGGGCCGACGTTCGCCGGGTTTCCACCCTGCTGGGCGAGTCCTTGGTCCGGCAACACGGTCCCGAACTGCTCCAGCTCGTGGAGCAGGTGCGCCTGTTGACCAAGGAATCCAAGGAAGCCGCCCGCGGCGGCGCTGATGCCACCGGTCCGTGGAGCGCGCACGACGTCGTTGTCCAGGTCCGTGAACTGCTCGCCTCCCTGCCACTTGAGCAGGCCACCGACCTTGTCCGCGCCTTTGCCTTCTACTTCCACCTCAGCAACGCGGCCGAGCAGGTCCATCGTGTCCGGGGTCTCCGAACCCGGCAGGAGAAGGACGGCTGGCTCGCCAAGGCCGTTTCCGAGATCGCCGGCCAGGCCGGCCCTCAGGTCCTGCAGGATGTAATCAATGAACTCGATGTAAGGCCTATCTTCACGGCCCACCCGACTGAAGCGTCGCGGCGTTCCGTGCTGGACAAAGTCCGTAAGCTCTCGGATGTCCTCGCGGAACCGACCCGGGAGGGGACCTCTTCCCGCCAACGCCAGGACCGCCAACTGGCAGAGATCATCGACCAGATGTGGCAAACGGACGAGCTTCGACAGGTGCGCCCCACCCCGGTGGACGAGGCCCGGAACGCTATCTACTACCTGAACAGCATCCTGACCGATGCCATGCCGGAAATGCTGACGGATCTCTCGGAGCTCCTGGCCGAGCACGGCGTGACACTGCCGACGAAGTCGGCGCCCATCCGCTTTGGTTCCTGGATCGGTGGGGACAGGGACGGCAATCCCAATGTGACCGCCGCTGTCACCCGGGAAATCCTGCAGCTACAGAACCAGAACGCAGTTCGTATCGGCATCGTGTTGATCGACGAACTGATCTCGGTCCTCTCGAACTCCACCGCCCTGTTTGGTGCGGACCAGGAGTTGCTGGATTCCATCGACGTGGACTTGAAGAATCTTCCGGGACTGGACAAGCGCATCCTGGAATTGAACGCGCAGGAGCCATACAGGCTCAAGCTCACCTGTATCAAGGCCAAACTCATCAACACCGGACGTCGTATTGCTGCCTCGACGCACCACGAGCCCGGCCGCGACTACGCGACGACGCCTGAACTGCTGGCAGAGTTCGGCCTGCTGGAGAGTTCGCTGCGCAACCATTCAGCAGCCTTGGTGGCTGATGGTGCCTTGGCCCGCGTTCGGCGGGCTCTTGCCGCGTTCGGCCTGCACCTTGCCACCTTGGATATCCGCGAACACGCCGACTACCACCATGATGCTGTCGGGCAGCTTGTGGACAGGCTGGGTGCCGCGAAGCCTTACGGAGAGTTGACCCGGGAGGAGCGTTTTGCCTTCCTTGGCGCCGAACTTGCTTCGCGCCGTCCGTTGTCCGGCCACCCCATCAAGCTCGAAGGTACCGCCGATGGAACCTACGATGTCTTCCGGAGCATCCGACAGGCCCTCCACACCTATGGTCCTGATGTGGTGGAGACGTACATCATCTCCATGACCCGTGGCGCCGATGACGTGCTGGCGGCGGCGGTCCTTGCCCGCGAAGCCGGGTTGATCGATCTTTTTGGCAGCAAACCCCATGCCAAGATCGGTTTCGCTCCCCTCCTGGAGACCGTTGAGGAGCTCCGGGCATCTGCCGAGATCGTGGATCAGCTCCTCTCCGATCCCTCCTACCGTGAACTCGTCCGACTCCGTGGCGACATCCAGGAGATCATGCTGGGCTACTCCGATTCCAACAAGGAATCCGGCGTGATGACCAGCCAATGGGAAATCCACAAGACCCAACGCAAACTGCGGGATGTTGCGGCGAAGCACGGCGTCCGGGTGCGTCTTTTCCACGGCCGTGGTGGTTCCGTTGGCCGCGGTGGCGGACCGACGTACGACGCCATCATGGCCCAGCCGAATGGAGTGCTCGAAGGCGAAATCAAGTTCACGGAGCAGGGCGAGGTCATTTCGGACAAGTACTCCCTGCCCGAACTTGCCCGGGAAAACCTTGAGTTGTCACTGGCTGCTGTGATGCAGGGTTCGGCCCTGCACCGGACTCCGCGTACGTCAGAGGACGAACGCGAGCGTTACGGGAACGTCATGGAAACCATTTCCGACGCCGCCTTCGCGCGGTACCGCACGTTGATCGACGACCCCCAACTGCCGGCGTATTTCCTGGCCTCCACCCCGGTGGAGCAGCTGGGGTCGTTGAACATTGGATCGCGTCCCTCCAAGCGCCCGGATTCCGGTGCCGGCCTCGGTGGACTTCGTGCCATCCCGTGGGTTTTCGGATGGACCCAGTCGCGCCAGATCGTCCCGGGTTGGTTCGGGGTCGGATCAGGCCTGAAGGCTGCCCGCGAGGCCGGGAACACGGATCAGCTCGTGGAGATGATGGACCGTTGGCACTTCTTCCGCTCGGTGATCTCCAACGTGGAAATGACGTTGGCCAAGACGGACATGGAAATCGCGGGCCACTACGTTTCATTGCTGGTCCCCACCGAATTGCACCGGTTATTCCACATGATCCGTGATGAATACGAGCTCACGGTGGCTGAAATTGAAAGGCTCACCGGCGAGACCGAGCTGCTGGATGCCCAGCCGACGCTGAAGCGGTCACTGGAAATCCGTGATCAGTACCTGGATCCCATCAGCTACCTCCAGGTGGAACTCCTGCGCCGTGTGCGTGAAGAGTCGGTGTCCGGCGCCGAGATTGACGAGCGGCTCCAGCGGGCCATGCTCATTACTGTCAATGGTGTGGCTGCCGGACTCCGCAACACCGGCTAGCAGACCCTCTTCCACATCCCTACCGATTCAACGGATCCCTCCTGCACCCGCTGCAGGAGGGATCCGTTCAAGGGGGTGGGATGTGGGAGAGCGTTAGGGTTATGGGATGCCTTCGTTCCAGACCAAGCTGAAGATTACAGGCCTCAAACCGGGAAATGCGCCCGAGTCCGTCATGGCTGCGGCAGTCGAGGCCCTGGAAACCCGCCACCACGTGGAATCGAACCAGCTGGACATTGTGGGCGGCGTGCCCCAACTCAGCCTCCGCTTTACCGTTGGCGACCGCGATTACGCAGGCGAGAACGACGAAGCCCGGACGTCGGCTGCCATGATGCGTGACGCCGTCGAACGCGTTGCCCTGACCGGAAGCCTGTACGTGTTGCGCCGTAGCCGCGGGCGCTGGTCGCCGATCTAACAGGCGAGCGCTACTCGGGTTGGGGAGTTTCACCGTCGACCGGATCGCCGTCGAACGGTTCCTCGACGGGGGAACGGTTGCCGCGGCGACGGGTGACGATCAGCCCCACCACCACTCCGATGACCAACCCAACGCCGACGCCGATCAACGAGCTAGCCCAGAACGGCAGCTTGGTGGTGGAACCGGTGAAGTAGCCCAGGCCCACCTGCCAGACGGCCCAGAGCATGGCGCCCATCGCGGCACAGAGGCTGAACCCGCGGACGGACACGTTGGCGATGCCCGATGCAGCGGAAGTCGCGAGCCGACCGCCCGGGACGAATCGCCCGCCGATGATTGCGCCGTATGTGGACGAGCGGCCCGCTTTGGCGATCGCTGCGTGAATTCCGCGGTGGACGTGGCGGCCCCATGACCAACGGTCGAGAACGTGGCTGATGCGCCGCTTGAACAGCAAATACACCGCCATGTCGCCCAGCCATGACGCGAAGGCGGCCAGAAGCAGGATCAGCCAAACGTTGGTGTGGCCGTCGGCCGCGAGCGCCCCGCCGGTAATGACCACCATTTCGGACGGGATCGGTGGAAAAATGGCGTCGCCCACCACGATGGGTACGATCCACAGGTAGATCGCGGATCCCCACGTCTCAGGGGCGGTGATGTCCATGGCCACAAGGTACCGCACTTGCTGCCGCTGCCGCTCTGGGCGAGACTGGCGCCATGCGAATCGACATCCTGCATGGCGACATCACGACGCGCCCCGTGGACGTTATCGTCAACGCCGCCAACTCGTCCCTGTTTGGTGGAGGGGGAGTGGACGGTGCCATCCACGGGGCTGCCGGGCCGGAACTTCTTGAGGCGTGCCGGAGGCTTAGGCGTTCGGAATTGCCCGATGGTTTGCCTGTGGGCGCGGCTGTCGCAACTCCGGGTTTCCGCCTTCCGGCCCGTTGGGTGGTCCACACTGTGGGGCCCAACCGGCATGCCGGGCAGACGGATCCGGCGCTGCTCGCATCGTGCTTCAGCGAAAGCCTGAAGGTGGCGACGGGACTGGGTGCCCGGTCGGTTGCCTTTCCTGCGATCAGCGCCGGAATTTATGGTTGGGATGCCCGTCAGGTCGCCGAAGTCGCGTTCGACGCCGTCAGGTCCTTCTGGTCGTCGCCGTCAGCGGGTGCCGCGTCAGGCAGCCCGCTGGAGTTGGTGGAATTCGTGCTGTTCTCAGAAGAGACGACGGCGGTCTTCCGGGCCGCATTTGAAGCCTCGCCTGGTCCCTGGACCTGACGTTTGCGTCGCTGCACCATGAAGTACAGAACCGTCACAAGGGCCAGGGACGGGATGCCAAAGATCAGGGTCATGTTGAATGCTTCTGTTCCCAAGGTGCTGACGGCTATGGCGAACATGAGGACCGCGCCCAGGATGGTTCCCGCCGGGTAGAAGCGTGTCTTGTAGGAGAGTGTTGTGCCCGTGCGTTTCATGCTCCTGCGGAAGAACCAGTGGGTCACGAAGATCATGAACCAGGTGAACATTGCGCCGAACATGGAGATCGCCATCATGAACGTGAAGGCAGTCTCGGGGAACATGGCGTAGACCACGGTGGCGATCGCAATACCAGTGGTTGAGAGGATCAGGGCATTCACTGGGGCACCGTTACCGCGCAGCCTGCCGAAGATGGCGGGTGCGTCGCCGCTGCGGGAGAGGCTGAAGATCATCCGGGTGGAGATGTAGAGCTGGCTGTTCATGGCTGAAAGCGCAGCGATGATCACCACAAACGTGAGCAAGCTGTCAGCGAAAGGGACGCCAAGGTTCTGCATCACGGTCACGAAGGGGCTGCCGCCCGACAGGATCTGGCTGACCGGCGCGATGGCCAGGATCAGTGCCAGGGTAACGATGTAGAACAGCAGGAGCCGGACGATAGTGGTGCGGAAGGCCTTCTTCACTGCTGTGGCGGGATCCTTGGCCTCCCCGGCGGCGATGGCGATCATTTCGATGCTGAGGTAGCTGAAGATGGAGACGATCACGGCGAACCAGGTACCGGACAAACCGTTGGGGAAGAATCCGCCGTCGGCCGAGTAGTTCTGCAGGCCGGTGCCATTGGTTCTGGCCCCGAAGACAATGTATGCGCCGAGCACTATGAAAGCGATGATCGCGAAGACCTTGATGCTGGAGAACCAGTATTCCAAGGCGCCGAACACCTTCACGTTCATGGTGTTCACGCCGATGAGTACGGCAGAGAAGAAGACCACCCACAGCAGGGACGGGACGTCCGGGAACCAGAGCTTCATGTATTCACCCACCGCAGTGACCTCGGTCCCCACAGCCAGCACGATGCAGGACCAGTACATGTACTTGACCAGGAACCCGGCCAGTGGACTGACGTAATGCTCGGCGAAGGCACCGAACGAACCGGACGTGGGGTGTGCCACCGTCATCTCTGACAGGCTGCCCATCAGGAGCAGGGCGATCAGCCCGCCGATGGCGTAGCTGATGATGACGCTGGGGCCGGCCAAGCCTATGGCGAATTTGCTGCCCAGGAACAACCCGGTGCCGATTGCGCCGCCCAAGGCGATCATGGTCATCTGCCGTGAGGTGAGCTGCTTTTTGAGCCCGCCTTCACGTTCTTGGATCTTGTCGAAACTGCCCATCACGACCTCCTCGTCGATTCTGCAAATCGATTCAAGATAGAATCCAGTCCAATGTCCTGCCAAGGATTCTGAAGAATCACAAAAAGAACAGGGGCTATTTCGTGTCGGATTCAACCGTGAACCGAACGGCGGGCGCCGTTCCGAATCCCGTTCGGCTCGATGACACAGACCGTCTGATCCTTCGGGAACTCATGGCCGACGCCAGGATTCCCAACAACGTGCTCGCGTCCAAGGCGGGGATCGCGCCCTCAACGTGCCTGGGCAGGGTCCGGGCGCTCAAGGATGCCGGAGTCATCCGGGGTTTCCATGCATCCGTGGATCTTGAGGCGTTGGGCTTGCTGGTCTACGCGCTGATCTCCATCCGGGTGAACCCGCAGGCCCGCAACAAGATGCTGGCCATCGCGCAGCGGCTCAAGTCGCTGCCGAACGTCCAGAGTGTGTTCCTTCTGGCCGGCGACCAGGACTTTCTGGTGCATGTGGCCTGCGGGACGCCGACGGAGTTGCGGGACTTCATTGCTGTCCACCTCGCATCGGATCCGGCCATCGCCAACACGCAAACCAACCTGGTGTTCGACCATTTGACGCCGGGGGAGTAGTGCCCCGTTCAGGCGTGGGCTTCGCTGAGCTCCAACCGGCTTCGGTATTCCACGGGCTTCTTGCTGATGGGGTCCACGAAAGTGATGCCGCGGGCCAGTAGTTGAAGTGGCTTCGCGTAGTCGTCCGGGGCTTTGTCCAGCAGGTCCGGGTAGAAGGCGTCGTTGACGATTCCGAGTCCGAGCGAGGCCATGTGCACGCGCAGTTGGTGGGTCTTCCCGGTGTGGGGTTCCAGCCGGTACAGCGCGCGCTGGTGGGTGCCGGCGTCGAACGTCCTTGTTTTTTCGATCCGCGTTTCTGCGTTTGGTTCGCCGTCGATGACTTCGGCGAGGAGGTAGCTGCGGGACTTGGTCATGCGGTTGCGGACTACTGCGGGGAACTCGACGGCGGGAAAACCGGGGGCGGGTGTCGCGGCAGACACGCACTCGTATTCCTTCTGGACCTGGCGCTTCTCGAAGAGGACCTGGTACTTTCCCCGTGTCTCCGGGTTGGTGGAGAGCAGCAGGAGCCCGGCGGTCATGCGGTCCAGGCGGTGCATGGGGATGAGGTCCGGGAGGTCCAGCTGGTTGCGGAGGCGGACCAGTGCCGATTCCTGGATGTAGGTACCGCCCGGGGTGGTGGGCAGGAAGTGCGGTTTGTCGACCACGAGGATGTGTTCGTCCTGGTGGAGGATGGTGATTTCCACTGGAATCCGGGTCTCCGGGGGGAGCGTGCGGTAATACCAGATGAACGTGTGGTCCTCGAGCCTGGTGCTGCGATCGAGGGGGACGCCGCCTTCGCCCACGATTTCGCCGGCGTCGAATCGGTCCTCGATGCCTTGGGGGTCGATGTGTCCCCAGCGATGCATCATGTAGTCCATTGCAGTCTCCCAGGGCCCGTCGTCCGGGAGGCGCAGGCGGGTTGCGTTGACGCCGTCGCGCACGGGGAGGGGGGATTGCATCACTGGACAATTCTACCGGGATCGCGTTGTGGGGCCCGCTCTGCGTGCCTGGGTGGCCCGAATGGGCGCAGAGCGGGCCTCACAACACCGAACAGAAAAAGGTTCTTGACAATAAAAGTTGTCGGTAAACATAATTGAAGCATGTTGGACATCGAAGTGATCGAAGACCCGGCCGCGGCGGAAGCGTCACTGGACCCAATCCGTACGCGCATCCTTCAGGAGCTCGCCGAGCCGGCGTCGGCCACGCAGCTTGCCGGCAGGGTTGGATTACCGAGGCAGAAGATCAACTACCACCTCAAAGCCCTCGAGCGGCACGGGTTGGTGGAGTTGGTGGAGGAGCGCCGCAAAGGCAATGTCACCGAGCGCGTGTTGTGCGCCACCGCCGCCTCCTACGTCATTTCGCCGGCCGCACTGGCCTCCGTGGCGCCGGATCCACGGCGTTTCGCTGACAGGTTCTCGGCCTTCTGGCTGCTCTCGCTTGCCGCGCGCACCGTTCAGGAAATGGGAAAGCTCATCTCCGGCGCTGCCGTGGCCAGGAAGAAGCTGGCCAGCTTCGCCATCGACGGCGAGATTACTTTCCGCTCGGCCGCCGATCGCGCGGCATTCGCGGAGGAGCTCGGCGTGGCGGTGACGCGGCTCGTCGATAAATACCACGACGGCGGTTCTGTCACCCCGGCGGGTGGCGGACGCAAGCACCGGCTCGTCGTTGTCCTCCATCCAGCACTCAAGACCCCCTCAACGGAACAAGCAGCCTCCGGGCACACAGCAGAAAAGGACCAAGGCAATGACTGAGAACCGGGAATTCGAAATCGTGGCGGACACCGAGCTGCCCGGCACGCCTGAACGCGTGTGGAACGCCGTTACTGCAGACACCGCTGCCTGGATGTTCCCCACCGATCAGTGGCCCGCCGTGAAAACGGTGGAGGAATACCCCACGCATCTCGTGTCGCGGATGGACGGCCCGGACGGCTGGTTCAACCAGTTGGAGCACGTCCTCGAACCCCTCGAGGGTGGGCGCGCCAAGCTGCACTACGTCCACAGTGGCATTTTCGCGGACAACTGGGATGAGCAGTACGACGGCGCCAGCAAGCACACCGAGTTCTACCTGCACACCCTGGGCCAGTACCTCCAGCACTTCGACGGGCGGCCGGTGGTGTTCACGGACATCCAGGGCCCCGCGACTTCGCAGGCTCCCGACGGCTTTGTGCAGCTGAAGAAGGCGCTCGGGGTGGAAAGTGCTGCCGCCGGGTCGCGCTTTGATGTTGAGGTCGACGGCGTTGGCCGGTTGAGCGGCGAGGTGGACTTCGCCAACCAGAACTTCCTGGGCCTGCGGACCGCGGATGCCATGTATCGCTTCTTCGGCCGGAACGCCTTTGGTGCTCCCGTCGGCATGACTGTGCACGACTTCAGCGGTTCCGGGGATTCCGAACTGACGGCCAAGGCTTGGGGCGGTTTCCTGGAAAAGGTATACGCCTAAAGGATTGGCTAGGGGGCCCAGGCGCGGGCTACGGACGCGAGGGCGGCTTCGTAAATTCCGGGCCAGTCGGTGGCGGGGTCGTTCATCTGGGCCAGCTCCAGGCTGACCAGCCCATGGACCTGTCCCCAGATCCCCATCGCTACCACTATGGGGTCTTCCGCACGGAGCCTCCCTGCGGCCTGCGCCTCGGCGACCGCCTCTACCAGGGGCAGCATCGAATCCGAGGCGACATCCGGCGTCGGCTTGCACTCCACATAGGCGGCCAGCGCGCCACCGAACATGAGCCGGTAAAGGGCCGGGTGCTCAAGGGCCCAAACGCGGTAGGCCCTGCCGAGCGCCAAAAGACCGCCGTGGGCGGCTTCGCGTTGGGACTCCCCGAAGGTGCGGAAACCGTCGTCGACGGCGGCCGTCAGCAGTTGGGCTTTTCCGCCGAAGAGCGAGTAGATCGCGGTGGTTGACGTGTCTGCTGCGGCGGCGACGTCCCGGAGGGTCACGCGGGCCGGGCCTTGGCGGTCCACGAGTTCTGCGGTGACCGCCAATAATCGTTGCCGGACCTGGAGATCATGAACGATAGGTCTTGCCATGCCCTCAAGTGTTTCATAACATTGTTTCATAACGACGTTATTAAACGATGTTGTGAGAACAGGAATCTGACAGTGGGTTCCCCAAGCGAAGGAATTCACATGGCACAGGAAATCTTCCCCGGCCGATTCACCGCTGACGTAGGGCGCGATACAGTCACGGTGTTCCTGATCGGGATGCGCGCCAACAGGTGGTGGAAGGTGGGCCGTGTTGCCAGGGTGGCGTCAGCCATGACCGCCATGCTGCAGCACCTGGCCGCGAATCCCGAGGCGGGCTTGCTCAGCACGGAACAGTGGCTCGGGAGGACCACCATGCTGCTCAGCTATTGGGAAAGCCCCGAGCACCTGCGGCGTTTTGCTGCCGACCGGGAGTCTCCGCACCTTGCTCCGTGGCGGAAGTTCATGAAGGAAATGTCCGGCAGCGGCGACGTGGGGGTGTGGCATGAGACCTACCAGGTTCCGGCGTCAGGCATTGAAGTGGTCTACAACGGCATGCCACGGTTCGGCCTGGCCAAAGCTACCTCGCACATCCCCGTAGGCCCCGGCAGCAACACAGCCAAGCAGCGCATGGGCGCGGGGGCTGCCCAAGCGGGGGCCGCCCAAACAGAAGGCTAGGCCACTGCCGCCGCCGCTGGGCGCTCCGACTTGAGGGACCGGCGGAGGTGGGGCGAGGAGTCCAGCTTGTCCTGGGCTCCGCGCAGGGCCAGGACGGCGACATCCAGCTGCTCAGGCGGCAACGTGTACGGCACGCGAAGGAAGTGTTCAAAGGCTCCGCCCATCCCGAACCTGGGACCCGCTGCCAAGCGAACCCCAAAGTCCGGGGCAAGGATCGTCAGCGCCGTGCTGCAGGGGCTGGGGAGGCGGCACCAAACGGTGAGTCCGCCCCGCGGCTGCTCCACTTCCCAGGCCGGCAGGTGTTCAGCCAGCAACCCGAGGAGTGATTCCCGGTTGTGCCGCAGTTCCTCCAACCTGGCATCCAGGGGCTCGGCGAAGGACCGCACCAGCCGGGCCGCCGCCAATTGCTCCACAACAGGACCGCCCAGATCCATGACGGTCCTCGTTGCCACGAAACGGGAAATCAGGCCCTCGTCGGCGCGGATCCACCCCGTCCTGAGGCCCGCCCAATGGGACTTGCTCAGCGACCCAATGGACACCACGGCCGGACCGAAAGCGGACATCGGCGCGGTGCGGACGCCGTCGAGGTTTAATCCCCGGAGCGTTTCGTCCACCACCAGGACTGTCCCCGACGCCGCTGCAGCCCGCACCAGGCGCCGACGCTGCAGATCGGACATGATGCGGCCCGTCGGATTGTGGAAATCCGGGACCAGGTACGCCATCGCGGGCCGTTGCTGGTTCATGGTGGACACCATGGCGTCGATGTCCCAGGCTGGTGAGGTCCCCGAGGGCAATGCGACGGGAAGCGGTTTGCAGCCGGCGGCCCGGATGGCGTCCAGGGCGTTGGGGTAGGTGGGGTGCTCCACCAACACCCGGTCCTGCTTGCCGGCCAGGGTGCGAAGCACGATGTTGAGGGCGTGCTGGGCGCCGGAAGTGACGAGGATCTGGCCCGGCGTGGTGGGCACTCCGTCGGCGGTGTACTTGTCCGCAATGGCTTCGCGGAGTGCCCGGACCCCCACGGCGTCGTACCCAAAGCCGGGCAGGAGGGCGGGCAGTTCGGTCAAGGCGTCCGCGAACGCCCGATGCACCACTTCCCCGGCAGCCGGCAGGGACGCGTAGGCGAGGTCCAGGAGGCCATCCGGCACGGCGAGGCCGGGCGCACTCACGGGTACGGTCCGGTGGGGGATGCACGTCCGGGCCCGGCTGCCCTGGCCCGAGGTGAGGAAGCCCTGTTCGCGGAGGTTGGAGTACGCGGCCGTGACGGTGGTCCGGCTCAGGTCAAGGGTCTGGGCCAGGGCCCGCTCGCTGGGCAGCGCTACGTCCAGCGGTATGCGCCCGTCCATCACCAGCAAGCGCACGACGTCGGCCAGCTCGCGGTAGGCGGGCAGGGAACCGGAGTTCCAGGAGCCGAGGAGCCGAACGAGTGCGGTGGGGTTCAAAGAGCCGGACATAAGACCAGTATTGCAAACTGGCTATGGAATACAAGGCCAGTTTTCGGCGACGATGGATTCCATGATGACCCGAAGACTCACTCAACTCCTGATCGGCCTCGCAATGTACGGCATCTCCCTGGCCGTGTTCATCCGTGCCGGCCTTGGCTTGGACCCCTGGGATGTATTCCACCAGGGCGTGGCCACCAAGACCGGTTTCAGCATTGGCGTGGTGGTCATCGCGGTCAGCTTTATTGTCCTCCTCCTCTGGATCCCGCTGCGGCAGATGCCCGGGATTGGTACCGTTGCCAACGCCGTTTTGGTGGGCCTGTTCGCTGATCTGGGGCTCTGGCTCATCCCGGCGGTCTCACACCTGGGCGGGCAAATTGCCATGCTGGCCGGAGCCGTGATCCTGAACGGCATCGCCTCTGCCTGCTACATCGGTGCACGATTGGGTCCCGGTGCCCGTGATGGCCTGATGACCGGGCTGGTTCGCCGTACCGGCTGGTCGGTGCGCCTGGTCCGCACCGGCATCGAAGTGACTGTCCTGGCTGTAGGCCTCCTGCTGGGCGGGTCCGTGGGCGTGGGTACCGTGGTCTACGCCTTAGCCATCGGGCCGATCGTCCAAGTGTTGCTTCCCCGGTTCATGGTGCCCGAGCCCGTCCCGGCGCCGGGTTCGGATCCTGGCAGGGAAACAGCCACCACGGAAGCCGCGCCCGCAGCCTAGCGGCACGCCGGCACGTCCTCGCCGTACCGCAACCAGTCCGGCAGGTCCTGGGTCAGTGCGTCGCGGATGGTGGGGGACCCGGCGCTCCGCCAGTCGACGTCGTCGTTAATCTCGATCTCGTACTTCTTCCACTCGAACCAATTGATCATCTTCAACTGCGGATACTTTTGGTGCGTTTCGGCGGAGAAGACCTGGCGCCACCAAGCACGTTTGACGTCCAACTCCGATGCCCCGCCGCGCGCAGGGGTAAAGATCGCAGCGGTCTCCGGGACAGCCACGGGCCGGTCATGGTCCACGCCGTACACCTGGTAGAAATCCGGCACGGAACTGTCGTCGCCCGCCGTGCCGCTGTAGGTTCCGGTGAGCATGGCCAGGAACTTGCCCGGTTCAGCAATGTCGTTGTTTCCCCACGGGCGCTGGTTGCCCCAGTGGTACAGCGAGACTCCCACCCAGTCCACCGCGTCATCCCCCGGATAGTAGGGGGCATACGTGTCATCGGCCATGGTGAGGGTGCCGTCATGGTCAGTATCAAGCGCGGCGAAGTCCGGGGTGCCCGGACGGGCCGCGTACTGGCCACCGGTAAACGGATAGCCGCCCCCATAATTTGGCGCCCACATCATGGACGTGCCCGGCGCCTGCGCGTGCACCGCGGCCGCCACCTTGCGGAAAACCTCCACGTAGCGGGTGGGCTGCTGGCCCCACGAATACCAGGAGCCGTTCATCTCATGCGCAAAACGTACGACGACGGGCGTCCCCTGATCGTTGATGGCGCGTAAGTCGGTGGCCAACTTGGCGATCACCTCGTCACTCATCGTCGCCAGGCCGCCGTGCGGCTCCAAGGTCAGGAGCAGCACCCCACCCGCCGCCCGGACCTGCGTCACGGCGTTGGTGGTGTGCGCCCACGTTTGGTCGTCGTAGGGAATGTCGGAGAACTGCACCACAACTGCGGGATCATGCCCCAGATTGGCCCGGTGCTCGGCAAGGGTTTCGGTGTTCCAATCCAGGTTGACCCCCAGTAGAACGCCATCTTTGGGGATAATCGATGCCGCATCTCCGGCCTTGCACAGAGACAACGCCTGGACAATGGGGACCACCTCCTTGGAAGCGAAACCCAGGCCGGTAGCCACCAGTGAGGTCACCAGCAGGGGAACAACCAGGCTGGCTCTCCTGCGTTTGCGGTCCGGGTGGCCGGTAAAGGCAGGGGGAGTGGGCTTCAGCCGTGGTGGCCTGGGCGCTACCGCGGTGGCGCGGGCCATGTCAGCTCCACCCCAGGGTGCGACGCCGTCTTGGGAAGAGCCTGTGCCATCGGAACCCGGGCGCCAGGTGGCGTGCGCGCCCTGGTCCCAGGCCGCCGTCGACGGCTTCCTCCCGGGTTCCATATATGCGGGTGACTTGCCCCAGATGAGCCTGGAGCCGGGTAATTTCCAAGGCCGCGGAGCTGCCGAAAAGACGCAGGTCTCCGCCGCGGGCGCGCAGGAGGTGCAACACCTCCAGGAGGCCAACGACGCCGGAAGCGCCGACGGTCGTCACCGCCGCCACATCCAGCAGGACCAGGATGGGCCCGTCAGTTGCGGCCTTTGCGGATTCCTGGCGAATGCCCAGGACGGTTGCTGCGTCCAAGGCGCCGGTGACGGTCAGGTCAATGCAGGAAAGGGACGTGGGCATGGTGTTTGAAACACGGGAAAGTGTGGACATGATGGTCGCTCCTGGCTGGGGGTTGGAACGGCGTTATGGGGATGTGTGGATCAGCGCCTGGCAGGCGGAGGGGTGAGCGTCGCCGGATTGAGGACGCTGGGGAGTTCATCGGGTGTGGGCATGGGATCCACCTGTTCCTCTCCAGGGCCCCGGTACCTGGCGGCGCCGATGACCACGCTGAGCAAGGCAAGGTCCAATGCCACCCAAGCGAGGGTGATGAGCGTGGGGTACAGGGGCGCCTCGCCGGTAGCTGCGCGCGCTATGCCGATGCCCGACGAGACCAGCAGGACGGCCATCGCCACCAGTTGAAGCCGGACGTGCTGGAAGCCGCGTCCTGCCGCCTGCTTGCTTTTGGCCGTCACGGAGAACGTCAGGTGCTTGCCCAGGAAGACCGCGGCAGCACCGGAACAGGTCGCCGCGATCCATGTTGGAAAGAGCGCGAACGACCACTGCTGGCCGCGCCACAATCCCTTGGACCCGTTGCCTGCCACCTGGAACAGGAGCTGGCAGGAAAGGAAGAACGGCAGGAACAGGCAGAAGAACACCACCGGACTCGCAGTGAGCGGGTACGTGCCGGCCACCAGGAACACCACCGGCGCCGCGATGTAGCTCAGTGCGGCAAAACCGTTCAGGTAACTGGTCATGGTGCCCAAATACATGAGGCGCTGGGCCAGGGTGAGCCCCCGCAGGAACAGCGGATTGTCGTTGAAAAACACCTGCATGGTCCCGGCTGCCCAGCGGTGGCGCTGGGACAGCATGGTGGACACATCCTCCGGGGCCAACCCGTGCACCAGGACCTCGTGGTGGTAAACGCTGCCCCAGCCCATGGCGTGAAGGTGCATGGCCGTAGCCATGTCCTCCGTGATGGTGGTGGTGTCCATCGGATGGATGGCCAACGCCTGGTCGGTATGGGCAACATCCACCGACTCCAGGACTGCGTCGAGTTCCGGCACGACGTCCTCCATGGCTTCCGGAACAGCCAACGCTGCGGCGTGGAAGGAAACCCGGAGCTCGAACGTGATCTCAGCCAAGACGTCGCCGCGGCGAAGCTGCTGTTCGGCACGGGTAACCGCTGCCATGGCCTGCTCCACCACCGGCATGGCGGCTGGATGGCGACGGCCGAGTTCCCCGTGCAGGTCCTGCAGCCGGGACCGGCCCCTGCGCAAAGCGCTCCAGGTGTGCTCGGTGGCGGTCCGGGTGTAGCGCGTCAGGCCCAGGGCCATGAGGGCTTCCCTGCGCAGGACAGCATTCGAACCGCAGAAAAACGCTGCGTCCCAACCGTCCTTGCCCTGCTGGATGGGGCCGTAGAACAGTTCGGCCTGGCTGCCCAGGGGGTCCCGGTCCGGAACATTCCAGAAATGTTGCGGCGTCTGGACGAACGCCACTTCCTCAGCATCGAAGTAGCCCAGGACCCGGTCCAGGAACCGTGCTTCGGGGACCTGGTCCGCGTCCAGGATGGCCACGAACTCGCCCGTGGTCATGGACAATGCGTTGTTGACATTGCCTGCCTTGGCGAACCGCTGCCGACCGTCCCACTCGGGACCACGGGTAATGTATCCGACGCCGATCTGCCGGGCTGCGCTCGCAAACCCGCTGCGGTTCCCGTCGTCCAGGATCCACGTTTCGTGCGGGTAGTCCATGTCCCTGGCCGCAATCGCCGTCTTGAGGACAAGCTCAAGCGGCTCGTTGTAGGTGGCGATGAAAACGTCCACGGTCCGGCCCGGCAGGGCAGGCGGGGGCGGTGGCCGCCGTCGTGCATTCCACATGGTGACGGCGTACAGCGTTGACTCGCCCAGGCTGTACGTTTCCGCGGCCACGAGCGGCAGGGAGATCCACCACGCGTCCCATGCAACGGTTCCTGACCAGCGCCAACTGATGTAGATCAATCCAAAGGAAACCACGAGGACCGCAAGGATCCTTACCAATATCTGCTTGTGAATGCCCATGTTTAGCCTCCGGGTAACTGCTGGGGAAAAGGCAAAGGCGCGGCAGGCTGTCCCTACGCCCTGAAGGCGAAGTTGGGAGGACACGGCTGACGCGCCTGGAGCATGCATCGTCGATGCTCAGAGGAAGGAATTCAGTTGCGAACGGAATTTCCCTAAGCCATGGACTTGTTGGGCCAAGCCGATGGTTCCTCTTTCCACTTTCTCCCGGCTGCATTTCGTTGCCGTTACGGGATTGATAAGTACTTTCGCGTTGATTATTTCCTGGGGGTGACATTTGGCGTGTCCCCACACCAAGGCCTTGCGCGCCGAATGGCAAGGCAGTCAGAGTTGCTGTCATGAAGCGACGACTCACACCCATGGTGATGGTCATCGTCGGATTTACGCTCATGGCGACACTCATCGCTCCTGAGCCTCCGGCGCTGGCGGCCGCCGGCATGCCGGCCCCTGGTGCGCTGGTGTGGAGCGACGAGTTCAACGGTCCCGCCGGCACCGCCCCGGACAACAGCAAATGGCTCCACGACACGGGAGGGTCCGGATGGGGCAACAGCGAACTGCAGTACTACACGGACAGCACCCGCAACGCCGCCATGGACGGGAACGGAAACATGGCCATCACTGCTCGCCGCGAAAACCCGGACAATTACACCTGCCACTACGGACCGTGCCAGTACACCTCGGCCCGGCTATTGACCGCTGGTAAGTTCAGCCGCAACCAAGGACGCTTTGAAGCACGGATGAAGCTGCCTAAAGGACAAGGAATGTGGCCCGCGTTTTGGATGCTGGGCGACAACGTCTTCACGGATGGCTGGCCCAACAGCGGCGAGCTCGACGTCATGGAAAACGTCGGCAAGGAACCCGGAACCACTTGGGGCAGCATCCACGGTCCAGGCTATTCGGGCGCCAACTCGGTCAACGCCAGCTACACCCTGCCCCACGGCCAAGCTTTGGGAGACGCGTTCCACACCTTCACCGTGGACTGGGGGCCGGATTCCATCACCTGGTACATCGACGGCATTGCCTACTCACATAAGACCAAGGCCAGCGTTCCGGGGCCCTGGGCTTTCGACCACAATTTCTTCCTTCTGCTCAACCTCGCCGTCGGCGGCACGTGGCCCGGAGCGCCGGATCCGGAGACGGCGCTCCCGCAAACCATGCTGGTGGACTACGTCCGCGTTTACGACCTCGCACCCGCTTCGGCGCCACCGTCCGCCGCGCCCAGTGTCCGGATCCAGGGTTATGCGGGCAAATGCATCGACGTCGCCGGACGCCAGGCCATCGACGGTTCCTCACTCCAGTTGTGGGACTGCGACACTGCCGCGTCAGAACAATGGACTTTTGCGGGCAACGGGACCGTTCGGACGTTGGGCAAGTGCATGGACGTGGCGTGGGGCTCCACGGCCAACGGCGCCCAGATCCAGCTGACTGCCTGCAACGGAAGCGCGGCGCAGCAGTTCGTCCTCAACTCCGCGGGGGATTTGGTGAACCCACAGGCCAACAAATGCGTTGACGTCGCGGACTGGTCTGCTACGAATGGTTCACGCTTGCAATTATGGGATTGCGCCGGTTCGGCCAACCAGAAATGGTGGCGGACGGTGTAGAAAAACGTCCGACGGCGGCGCGCAGGCAGCGCGGGTCCGGCGACTATTGCTGGGGCGGCTGGGGAGCTTCCTGGAGTAGTCGGCGGGGCCTTGCGCGTAGTGCGTCGTCGTCGCGGCGGTTACCGATGCGCCCGGCCGGCACGGAGATACGGTGTCCGGCCGGGCCGCGGTCTCAGGGGCTGGGCTGGCAACGGCGGGCTGGCTACGGCGCGGGCTGGCAGCGTGGACAGAAGTAGATGTCCCGTTCCTCTGTTCCGTCGGGGCCTGCCAGGAGGCCGCGTCGAACCGTGGTGCCGCAACGCCTGCAAGGCTGGCGTTCCCTGCCGTAAACCCAGTAGCCGGGCCGCATGGCGCGCGGTCCCAAGGTCGTCCGGCGGCCAGGTCCAAGGTTTTCACCCAAAAGACGTTTGGCGTCGTTCACCGTTTTGGCGAGGTCGGGCACTTCACCCACCGGCAGTGCGGGGTGGATGCCGGAGAGGAAGCACGCTTCGCAGCGGTAAATGTTGCCGATGCCTGCAAGCTTCCTCTGGTCCAACAAAGCAAAACCTACTGTGACCTCCGGTTCGGCGCGGAGCCTGCGGAGTGCTTCTTCTTCGTCCCAATCGGGACCAAGGAGATCCGGGCCGAGGTGTCCGACGATCTTTTCTTCCTCCGCCGTCGGCACAACTTCCAGGATGCCCAGCGAGAACCCCACCGCGTCAGCCTCGGCCGTGCGCAGGACGCACCGTGCCGTGTGGCCGGGCTTGGTCCAACGACCACCCGGTGGGTAGATCATCCAGTTGCCCTCCATCTTGAGGTGGGAATGGATGGTCAGTTCCCGGGGCTTCCTGCTGGCACCGGGCGCCTCGTCAGCGGGCCCAACGAGACGCATGAGCAGGTGCTTGCCCCGGGGGACCACTTCCTTCATGGTCCAACCCGACAGGTTGAGGGTGGCGAAGCGCGGCACACGGAAGTCCGACGCCGTGATGACATGCCCGGCCAAAGCTTCGTTCAACCGTGACGCGGCCCGCCAAATGGAATCGCCTTCAGGCACGGATCCGCAGTCCCTTCGGAGTTGAGTATGCGCCTGCCGCCGCCAGGGCAACTGCGATGGGTGTTTCCAGGAGATCGTGGCCATTGACCTTCTCCATGAAGAGTTTGTCCACTGCTCCCCGCCGCACCACGTCCACCAACGCCTGGGCGGCAACCGTCAGCACTCCCTCGTCCTGGCTGAAAGTGAGCAGCGTCTTACCGCCGCGTTCCACGTAAAGGACCAGCGCGCCGTCGACCATGACCACCAGCGCCCCGGCTTTTCGCCCCGGGCGGTGGCCGGACCCGGCGTCGACGGACAGCGCCGGCCAGGGGAGCGCGGCACCGTAGGGGTTGGCTGGATCCGTGGCGGCAAGTGCCAGCGCGGACGGTTCCGCCTTGGAAATGCGGGCATCTTCTGTGAACGAGCGCAGGCGGTCCACGGTGGCGGGGACCGCGAACTGGGCAGCCCCCAGATGCTCGATGAAGTAGCCTCGGCGGCATCGCCCGGCTTCCTCAAGCCGTGCAAGGACTTTGTACATGAGCCCAAAGCCGCCCAGGATGTTCTCAGCCATCACCGAACCGCGGGTTACGACGCCGTACCTGTCCAGCAGCAGCTCAGCCGTGCCCCGGGCATGGATGGTGGGGTCCAGCTCCGGCGCAGGCAACGCGGACCAGCGGCCGACCGCGGAAGGCGGCGCGGGCGCAATGCCGCCCGTCACCGAACCGTAGCGGCCCCCGGTGAGGCCTGGAGATCCCAGCAGTCCCGTCCCGTGGGAACGGCCGAGCCTGCTCATGCGTGGTGCCCGCGCCCTCGGCGCCTTGGCGACCTGGCGGTGGGCTGTTTTCCCGCCGGCAATCATGGCACGGACGGGGGCGAATGTATCTCCAGTTACCCGCCCGGCCCAGACAAGGTCCCACAGCGCGGTCACCACGGCGTCATCGCTGAGCACCGTATCCATGCCACCAGCGACGTCCGTGAGTTGCCGGAAGAAGTAGCCGCCGCCCGCGCTGAAGTGCTCAAGGAGGCGCTGTTGGGCATCCCCCGGTTCGAAATCGGGAGAAGGATTGAGGGTCAGCTCCGCGGAGTCGGCAACGTGGAGGCTGATCCAGCCGTCGTTACCGGGCAGGGACCCGGCTCCGGACCAGAGGAGCTCCCCGGCGGCCATCAGTTCGTCCAGCATGGCAGGCTTGTAATCCGCCACCCGGCTCGCGAGTACCAACGGTTCCCACGCCGACGCCGGAATGGGCACGCCGGACAGCTGGTCCACTGCCGTGATGATTCCATCCAGCCCGCGCAACGCCTGGCTGCGGGACTTGCCCGGGGTGGTCACGTTTTGCCACTCGGGAAGGAACCGCCCGTAAGCGGCCGTGTCCACTGGTTCCACTTCGGCGCGCAGCGCAGCCAGTGACCGCCGGCGCAGTTTCCGCAGGACCTCGGCATCACACCATTCGCTCGCGGGAGGTGCATCGACGGACATGAGCTCGGGATCCGTTGCTTCGACGGCCTGCGGTTCGGCCACCGCATGCGGACGGAACTCGCCTTCCACAACGCGGCCATCGCCGGCCAATCGCTTCAGCGCGCCATTGACGACCGCAACCCCCAGCCCCAGCCGTGTGGCAGCCTCGGCCGCAGTAAACGGTCCGTGGGTGCGGGCATACCGTGAAACGAGATCGCCCAGAGGATCGTGGACCGGCTCGATGAACGCCAGGGGTACACCCATGGGCAACGGGACGCCAATAGCGTCACGCAGCCGGGCAGCGTCCTCCACCGCAGCAAAGCGCTCGACGCCGCCAATGGTCACCTTGAGCGCGCGATTAGCTTTCTGGAGTGCAGCGAGGTGATGGCCGGCATCAGTAACAGTGCCATGTGGTGCTGCCGCGGGGGCTTCCTCGATGTGGTCAGGATCCTCGGGGTCCGTTGCCTGGTCCAGAGCCGCCTGCAGGGAAGGTTCGGGCTGTTCCTGTCCTTGAAGCCGTTCCGCCACTTCCTCGACACTGAGGGGGCCAAGCAGGCGCAACAGATCAGCGACGCCCTCCATGCCACGAACCCGCCTGTCAGGCAGAAGCCGTTGCAACTCCAGCTCGGTCCGGTCAATGACGGACGCGTCCAGGAGTTCACGGAGTTCCACCCGCCCTAGGAGCTCATTGAGGAGGGTGGAGTCCAGTGCCAGGGCAGCGGCCCGCCGTTCGGCGAGCGGTGAATCGCCCTCGTAAAGGAACTGGGCCACGTAGCCAAACAGGAGGGACTTGGCGAACGGGGAAGGCTGCTGCGTGGTCGTTTCCACGATCCTGAGCTCGCGGCGCTCCACCGATGCCGCAATGTCTTTGAGCGCGGGCAGATCGTAAACATCCTGCAGGCACTCGCGGACTGCTTCGAGCACGATAGGGAAGGAAGGGTATTTCTTGGCGACATCCAGCAGTTGTGCAGAACGCTGGCGCTGCTGCCACAGCGGTTGCCGTTTGGCAGGGTTCTGGCGCGGCAACAGCAGAGCCCGGGCTGCGCATTCCCGGAACCGGGAAGCGAACAGGGCACTGCCGCCCACTTCGGTGGTGACGATCTGCTCGAGTTCGTCGGGATCGAACAGGAACAGGTCCGCCCCGGGTGGTTCGTCCTCCATCATGGGGACGCGCAGCACAATGCCGTCGTCCGCTGCCATGGCCGAACCATCCAGGCCGTACCGCTGCTGCAGGCGTTGACCCACGGCGAGTGCCCACGGCGCATGAACGGGCATCCCGAACGGGCTATGGAGGACAACACGCCAGTCTCCAAGTTCGTCATGGAAGCGTTCCACCACCAACGTACGGTCGCTGGGGACGATTTCCGTGGCTTCCTTTTGCTCCCTTAAGTACTGCAGGAGGTTGCTGGCAGCGAAGGCATCCAGCCCGCTGGCCTGGCAGCGTTCCATTGCGGGCGCCTGGTCGGCAGCTGAAAGTTCACGGATGAACGCGCCCAGTGCGCGGCCCAGGTCCACGGGGCGGCCCAGCGAGTCACCCTTCCAAAAGGGCAGCTTGCCGGGCTGTCCGAAAGCGGGCGAGACCAGTACGCGATCGTGGGTGATGTCCTCGATCTTCCAACTGGTGGCACCCAGGGCGAAGACGTCGCCCACCCGGGATTCATAAACCATTTCTTCGTCGAGTTCCCCGACGCGGCGTCCGCCCTTCGCAGCACGGGCCGAAGCAGTGGGCTCACTTCCGTCCGCGCTGCCGGAGGAGGAGGACCCCTCAACCTCGGTGCCGATGATGTACACACCGAACAGCCCACGGTCCGGGATGGTGCCACCTGAAGTAACGGCAAGGCGCTGGGCGCCAGGCCTACCCTCAATGGTCCCGGCGTGACGGTCCCAAATGATGCGCGGCCGGAGTTCGGCAAATTCGTCGGAGGGATAACGTCCAGCCAACAGGTCCAGCGTTGCTTCGAAAGCGGAGCGGGGAAGGCTCGCGAACGGCGCAGACCGACGCACTGTGCTGAACCAGTCCTCCACGTCGATGCTGCCCAGGGCGGTGGCCGCAACTGTCTGCTGGGCGAGGATGTCGAGGGGGTTGGCCGGAATGCTCAAACGCTCGATCTGGCCACTGAGCATGCGTTCCACGGTGACGCTGGTATGCAGGAGGTCCGCGCGGTGCTTGGGGAAGAGCACGCCCTCCGAAATTTCGCCCACCTGGTGCCCGGCGCGGCCGACACGCTGGAGGCCGCTGGCCACCGAGGGCGGTGATTCCACCTGGATGACCAAGTCCACGGCGCCCATGTCGATTCCAAGCTCCAACGACGACGTGGCCACAACGCAGCGCAGCCTCCCGGATTTGAGGTCGTCCTCGATCATGGCCCGCTGGTCCTTGGATACCGAGCCGTGGTGTGCGCGGGCCAGGACGGGGTCCGCGCCGGTGGTGCTGCCTGCTTGCGCCATCATGTGGGCGGGAGTCGCTGTGGATGCCGGCACCGCGGGGGCGTCGTCCGGTGCCGCCCACGCTCCGCCTCCCACTGCCATGAGCTGGCGCTCGGCGTAAATTTCGTTCAGCCTGGCCGTTAGCCGCTCCGAGAGCCTGCGGGAATTGGCAAAGACAATGGTGGACTGTTTGGACAGGACCAGATCCACGATCTGTTCCTCCACATGCGGCCAGATGGAGGCCTGCGGCTGAAGGCCCGAGGCCGGACCTGAGTCGAACGCCCCTGCCGCACCCTGCAGGTCCGACATGTCCTCTACAGGCACTGTGACCGTCAGGTTCCAGTTTTTCTTGGACGGAGGTGCCACGATCTCCACGGGCGCCTGACCCGCAAGGAACTGTGCCACCAACTCGCGGGGTTGGACCGTCGCAGAGAGGCCAATGCGCTGTGCGGGCTTGGGCAGCAGCGCGTCCAGCCGTTCAAGCGATACCGCCAAGTGCGCACCGCGCTTGGTTCCGGCAACAGCGTGAACCTCATCAATGATGATGGTGTCCACTTCGCTGAGCGTTTCCCTGGCCCGGGACGTCAGCATCAGGAAGAGGGATTCCGGAGTCGTGATCAGGATGTCCGGCGGGTTGGTCAGCAGCGTTCGGCGATCTGCCGCCGTCGTATCACCGGAGCGGACCCCGACAGTCACCAGCGGCGCCGGAAGCCCCAGCCTCTTGGCGGTCTGGGTGATGCCGATCAACGGGGCCCGGAGGTTGCGCTCGACGTCGACGCCCAAGGCCTTCAGCGGTGAGATGTAGAGGACACGGGTCTTGGTTTTGGGGCGCTTGGCGCGGCCTTTGCCGTTGGCTGGAACCGTTTCGAGCCCAGGCAGCGTATCCGTCGGCTTGGCATGCAGCTGGTCCAACGCCCACAGGAAGGCGGCGAGGGTTTTGCCGGAGCCAGTAGGTGCCACCACCAAAGCGTGGGAGCCGGAGGAGATCGCATTCCAAGCCCCATCCTGCGCGGGCGTGGGCTCGGAAAAGGCGCCTAGGAACCATTCCCTGGTTGCTTGGCTGAAACGGCTGATGGCGCCCTGCGACGCCTGCGGCTCCTGCATTCCTCCATCATGCCCCACGGCTCCGACAGAATAAGCCGGAGCCGCCGGAAGATGATCAGACTGCTTGGAATGCGGTGACCGTCAGGAGCTTGATACCAGCGTTGCTGCACGCATCGTGCGGTTCGGCCACGAACAAGGACGCAGTGTCGTTGGGCGGGTAGATACGGAATCCTGCCGCCGAAACCCGGGTGCAGTCGCCGTAATTGCCGGCCTGTGTGTAACGGATTTCTGCCCACGCAGACTTGCCCGGAGCCAGCTCAATCCTGGTGACGGGGGTGGTGGTTTCACGCGCCGCAGGCTCGCCGATCGGATCACCGCTGGCGTCTGCGGTCAGGGAAACACCGGCAAAACCCTCCAGGACGCAGTTAGTAGCGCCGGAGTTTGTCAGGATCAGTTTTTCGTAGACACTGCCTGCTGCTCCGCCGCCGGTTGCATCGGTTGTTGCAGTGAGCGATGCTGCCTTGCACAGCGCGGGAGCTGCGGGTGCGGCGGATGTGGCGGTCGCCGAGGGCGACGGCGTCGTCGTCGCTGTTTGGGAGGGCGTGGACGATGCCGACGCCGACGGTGTTGCGCTGGTGGGCGGGGCGCTGCTGGATCCCGCGGGGCTGGGGCTGGGCCCACAGGCCGCAAGGAGCAGCAATGATGCGGCTGCCGTCGTCGTCACAAGTCCGGTTTTGATGCGCTGAGTCCACATGGGCACCAGCCTTGCTTTGGCCGTCACGTGAGTCAATTCAGCCACGGCCAAGAGCACGGATTGGCGTCCGGATCGTGATATTCCGGACGCCAACCCGTGGGGGCACTACTTGGTGTCGGCCTTGACCGCGGCCGGCTTCGCCGAACGGCTGCGGAAGAAGGCAGCCCCGCCCAGGCCGAGTCCGGCAATGCCTGCGATCAGGCCCGCCCAGCTGCGGGCCTGCGAACCGTCATCGGATACTGCAGATGCTTGTTCGGTGGAGACGGCGGGTGCCGCGTGGTGGTCTCCTGCGGCATCGGCGGCCGTGATGGTGACAGAGGGCGCGGGAGCCTTGAGCTCGTGCTCATCCTGGCCCTCTTTGGCGATTTCCGACCAGTCCGTCTGCCCCTGCTCACAGGTCTGGAGCGTGGGGAAGTAGATCGTCTTGCCTGCTGCATCCGGCAACTTCACTGACAAAACCAAGGCGTCACGCAGGTGTGGGTCCAAGGGGGTCTTGGCGGTGTAGACAATCTGGCTTGTGCGCTTGGTGATGGTGGTGCCGTCGTCCAGTTTCTTGGGCTCCGCGAGGGTTTCGCTGACCTTTTCGACCGTCCAGTTGGGATTCACAGTGGGCTGGGCGTCGGTCAATTCCTGGGGCAGGTTGATGGTTACCTTGGTGGTGGGGGAGGTGTCGCAGCCATGGGGAATGCCGAACGTCACCAGCGCGTACGAGTTGGCAGCGGTCTTGTTCGGATCGGCGGAAACGTGTGCGGATGCTCCCGCGAGGCCAGCCATCATCAGGGCGGCGGTTCCGCCGGCTACGGCGGTTGCGGACAGGGTACGACGGAGCGAGGACGTCTTCATGGGATTGCCTTTCGGGTGCGCTGTATAAGGCGCGGGGGTACGGGTATGGGGCCCGTCACCATGCAAGGCTTGTGCACGCTTTGCAGCGTTGGTGCCGGGCGGAACTAGGAAAGCGCGACGACGGCGGGCGGCCCGCGTCTGCTGTCTTGCCTGAGGTTCCGCCAAGGGCGGGGAATGAATATGGCAGGCGCGCCGACGGCGATCGGCGACGCTCCGGCGTCGGGCCTGAACACCAAGGTGGGCAGCGCGAGCAGTGGCCGCAACCATGCGGCCAGCTGCCAAAGCGCATCCTCGCCCTTGGCCAGCAGGATCGCGGAGCCTACGACGGCAGCAACGTGTGCCATCAGCATCAGGACACCAAACGTGCCGCTGAGTTCATGGACGTGGGCTGATGCAATGTCCAAAGCTGGGGGCGGGGTTTCCGCGCCGAGGTGGTGGCTGGTTCCTGGTGCTGCCGCCACGATCGGCCCGAGGGCCGTGAAGGCCTCGTGGAGCGCGAGTTGGCCCGCGCCCAAAAGCGTGACCAGGGTGACGACGTTGAGTTTGAACCGCGTGGCCAATGTGGCGGCCAATGCTGTCAGCGCGATAAGCGCGATCAGGACCGGGGCCGTGGGGAGTTCTCCGCCACCTGCGACGTGCGCTCCGGCTGCCAACAGGACAATCACCAAGGAGATGATGCCCGACCGGAATGCATGGAAGGGCGCCCGGGTCTGCGATGTGCGCACGGGTCCTCCCTCCATATTCTCTCATCGCCGGCGTTGTCAGCGTCTTGATTCTATCGGGAGTTCGGAACCACCTTGGAACCGGATGGGTTGCTATGTGGACAACGGTGCCGAAGGGTTGGATCTCGCGGCTTTAGGGGCTCTGAAAGTCGCGGGAACTAACCCCTCGCGCGTCGAACAAACGTGGGTTGGGGAGGTTCGGGTATGTCCGTGGCCAAACCGGAACGCCGACGGCGGAGCTCCAGTTTCAGGCTCTCCTCGCCGCGCGCCATGGCCCAGTGATGGTTCGCCGAGAAAGCCGGTTTGAGGAGCCAACTGAGCCGGCGAAGAAGGGGCTTGGCCGTGCTGACCCGCCAGTCGTAGGTGATCACAACTTCCGGTCCGTCGGCCTCGAAAGTCCAGCGGCCGGTGCCATTGAGGTCTCCTGCGGCCGTGAGTGCGAAGCCGTCGATTGTGACTGGTTCAGTAACAGTGAGCCGCCAACGCAACGTGTAGGGGAGCCAGCCCTTGGTGTGGAGATCGTAAGACGCCCCAACGCCGTCGGGTCCACCCGGAGTCAACGGCGTCACGTTGAGGTAGACAGCGGGCCACCATTGTTTGAGCGTCGCGGCGTTGCCGAGCACGTCCAGTACTTCCTCGCGGGTCCCCGCCACCCGCCAGACTGTGACGAATTCATAGTCGGTGCTTTTGCTTGTTCGTTGCGGTGACTTGGCCATGGTTGCCTCCATTCCCATGGTAGCGAGGGGTTGGATCTCGTGGCATTGGTTGGCTTAAAAGTCTTGAGGGCCAACCCCTCACGTGCAAGCTAGTCCCCGGCGTTCTCCCGGGACGTAATGCCGAACGGCGCTGACTGTAGCTCCGTGAAGTTCCCAACACTGGCCCGCACGGTGCACTGCGGGGTGATCTGCAGGGCTGTGACCGTGAGCCCCGAACTGTCTACGGCCAGCGCGCCGCCGCAGCCGTCGGCGAATCGCAGGCCCTTCTCCCCACCGGTCACTGCTGCGAGCATCTGGGACGGTTTGCCCGACGAAGGACTCACATAGAGCGGGTTCAACTCGTCGGCACCGCCCGCCCATACGGGAACCAGGGTGATTTTCAACGGGCTCGGCGTCACAACCCGGGCAGGCGTGCGCACCTCTACGCCCTTGAGGCGTTGCACGGGGTAAGCCGTGCCCTTTACGGCCGGATCCTGGGTCGCGGCTTTGGTTGCCTCGGAACCTGAGCGCAGCCACGCATCGAGTGACTTTTGGTCCGAGGGTGCCACCGGTACCTTGGCGGTTGCCTGGATGGATCCACCTGCGGGGATCTCCACGCCCGAAAGCTTCCACCCGCACTCTACGTCCACGCCGCTGATGGAGGCTTGGTTCCGGCTCACTGCAGCACCATCCCACGTGGCAGCCGGGCAGGTATCCTCCGCCAGCCCCGGGATGACCTCAAGGAATTCACCGGACAGGGGTGCTTTCTGCGCCGAGTAGGACACCGTCAAACGGACCTGCCCGGAGGACGGTGCATACGTGGCGCTTCGTGAAATGGTGAGACCGGTTGGCAGCGCCGGGTCCTGCAGCTGAGCGGAGAGTTGTTGGCCTTGAACCGCAGGTGCTGCCTGCTGGGCTGTGGGGGACAAGAGGAAGAAACCAGCCACCATCGCCACGATCAACAGGACTGCACCGCCTGCAAGAAGCAGCGCTTTGCGGGTGCGCCAGAAAGGAGTCGCGTCAGGGGCTTCGGACCGTTCGACGGCGGTGGACGGCACCTCGTCCCGGCGTGGCATGGGCCGGACGATCGTGGCGTTGCCCGCTTGGCCGAGTTCCGGGGTTGCGGCATCGAGGCTGGAGGGAGGCGCAGTTGCCAAGGCTTCAAGATCGTCATCGGTAAATGCCCCACGCACCACCGTGGCGTGACGTTCGACGTCGTCGAATTCCTCGGGTGCCTCCCCACGGGGGATCGGTTTGATTCCGGCAAGGCGGGGCGCCAGGCGCCGGAGGGTCGCCGCGGCTTCGTGGGCTGTGGGGCGCTGGTCAGGATCCTTGGCCAACAACCGCTCAAGGACACCCCACAGGGCATCCTCCACCGGAATCCGCGGTGGCCGCGACGAGACGTGTCGGTAGGCGACGGTGAAGTCTGTACCAGGACCGGCGAAGGGAGTCCGGCCGGCGAGGAGTTCGTAAAGCAGAACCCCCGTGGAGTACACATCGCCCAGGGGCCCGGAACGGCCTTGGCTGATGAGTTCGGGCGGCATGTATTGGGGTGTGCCGATCAGGCCGGTCGATTGACGGATCTTCTCGCCCACGACGTCGGATATACCGAAGTCGGAAACCCGCACATCCCCGGACCCACACTCGGACCACGGCCTCGTGAGAAGCACATTGTCAGGCTTGATATCCCGGTGCGTGACACCTCGCGAGTGGGCAAACGCCAGGGCATCGAAGATCTCGGCTGCGACGTTCACGGCGTTTTGGGGAGGCAGCGGTCCGGCGTCCCTAACCACGTCGCGCAGCGAGCCGCCGGCGACGTAGTCCATGACGATGGCGAGCCGTTCACCTTCAACCACCATGTCGCGGACCGTGACGATGTGGGAGTCCTGCAGGCCGAGCAACACCGATCGCTCGCGGACGAACCGCTCCACCAGGGAGGGGTCATCGGCGTGCTCGGGACGCAGGACCTTCGCTGCCAAGGTCCGGCCGTCCGTGGAGGTGACCGTCCAGACCTCGCCCACCGCGCCGGAGCCCACCCGCTCTCCGAATCGGTAGGAGGCTCCCAACGCCTGACCAGTTTGTGCCATCTGCATGTCTGTACCCTCCCTAGCTGCCCGGGCTTATCGACTGGATCAGCGACATCTGCCCGCCCACCCCTAAGTACCCGCGTCCGGCGCTCAATGCTACGGGCGCCTTTCGCGGAAGAGTGGCACCCAGCAGTTCGCCGTCGTAATTGACGTCCGGCTGGAGAAGCACGCCCAGCCGGGACTTGCGGATGGACTTGGTCCAGTGGCTGTACAGTCCGCGGAGGTCGGCGGCACGACCTGAAGCAATGATGCAGAGCCCCGGAAGTCCGGAGGCCACGATTCCCGCGATGGACTGATCGGTGTCCTCGAACCGCTCGGCGTCGTCGATCAACAAAAACACGGGGGCGCGCTCGATCCGCAGGGAAGCCAGCAACGCCGGAATCTCGTCCGTCCCCACGGCTGTACGGTCCAGATCAGCACTGGCCAACGGTGAGCGGCGGTCGCAGATAGCCCAGACCTGCGCGGGTCCCCGGGAGGTGGCCGCGCCCCGGATAGCATCGGCCAAGGCGAGGAGCAGGGTGGATTTTCCCGAACGGGCCGGTCCGGCGATCAGGGCATGCTCACCCTCGTAGATTTCCAGGAAGGCAGGGGCCAGGTCCGTTTCGCGGATTCCCACCGGGATGTGCCAAGGCTCAGTTTCGAGTTGTGGTTTCACGCCCAGATCGGCCATGGTGACGTCGGTGGGCAGGCTCCTGATGGCCGTGGTCTTGGCGGGTGCGTCCCCCCAGATCTGCCGCACACGGTCCACGGCCGCCTCCAGGCCGATTTCGGGCGTTGCAACATGCATTTGCAAGGACGTACGAGGGTCCACGCACCGTCCGGGGAGCGCCGCGGGAACGTTCTTCGCCCGGACGCCCAGCGAGGAGTAGTCGTAGTTGTCGGCGAGCCGGAACAGCCACTTCTGCAGGGTGACCTCGTTCATGACAGAGGGAACGGCCTTGGCACGGGTAGTGGTCACAGCAAAGGACAACCCGAGGGCCGGCCCGTCCGCGTACGCCCGGTACAACAGGCCCAGGAGCTGCTGCCCTTCAAAGTCCTGGAACTCATCGCGCAGGGATGCCAGGCCGTCAATCAGCACGACGGTCCGGCGATGCGTACCCGGCGCTGCCCTTCGGCTCTCCAATTCAGTGTTCAGGTGCCGCAGGAAGCGCGCTTGTTGCTCCTTGGCACCGGCGCCGGTTCCCACATATGCCACCGCGTGGGGCAGGCGCTTCAGTGATTCGAGGTCCCCGGATCCCATGTCCAGGATCATCAGGTCAAGATCTGCCGGATCGGCGTCCTTGGCAAGGGCAAGGGCGATGGACGCGAGGGTGGTGCTGGTACCGGAGCCGGCAACGCCCATCAGCATCAAATTCCCAACGGACATGTCCCACCCGGCCGCGGACTGACGCTGCAGCTCCGGCTCATCCAGAAGGGTGACCAGGACGCTGGACCCTTGCACCTGCCCGACCCTTGGAAGGTCAACGGTTCCAGTCTCTGCCGCAGCGGTGTCCGCCATGAAACCTTCCAGCTCAACGCGTTCGCCCAATGCCTCCGGCCAGACCTGGCGGGGAGGGGCGTAGCCGGCCTCAGCGTTCGCTTCGACAACGGCGTCGATCAGGAGGTCCAGGTCGTTCTCGTCCGCGGCAGCGGACCGGGCAAGTGCCGGTGCGGGCGCGGGGACGCCGAACTGCCGGATGTCCCGGACGTCGACGGCGGGACCGCCGTCGAGCTGCGCCTGTCCGGTGACCAGTGCGGTCTGGACGGGCGTGATGTCGTCCTGGCCAAGCTTCACGAAGGCGCGCCCCATCTGTGCCCGGCCAATGGCGGACGCGGCGGGTACTCCGATGACGTTGTTGGAGTCATCGCGGCTCTGGACACGCAACGCCACGCGGAGGTTGGTGTTGGCGAGGATGTCATCGCTCACCACACCGGCCGGACGCTGGGTGGCCAGGATCATGTGGACGCCCAAGGTGCGGCCCACTGCGCCAATGCTGACAAGCGCAGTGAGCACATCCGGGAATTCCTTGGCCAGCATCGCGAACTCATCGACTACCAGCAGCAGGCGGGGCATCGGCTCGGCCGGGTTCGTCGCCAGGTAGGCACTGAGGTTATCGATCCCCTCGCCTGCCTCCGCAAAAACCCGTTGGCGGCGCTCCATCTCCGCTTCCAAGGCGATCAGGGCCCGGTCTGCGAGTTGCTCATCCAGGTTGGAAATGGTTCCGATGGTGTGGGGGAGGCGTTCGCAGGCTTTGAAAGCGGCGCCACCCTTGAAGTCGACCAGGATGAAGTTCAATCGGGTTGGATCGTTGCGGGCGGCGAGACCGGCTACAAGGGAGCGCAGGAATTCGGATTTGCCGGAGCCGGTGGTGCCGCCCACCAGACCGTGCGGGCCGTCTTTGACGAGGTCCAGGGTCAGGGGCCCGTTTTCCCCGGTGCCGATAGGTGTGGAAACGCCCGAGGGTGCCTGCCATAAACGGCGCACCGTGGCTGCGTCGGGACGTTCGTAGCCCAAGAGCCCGGGCAGCCGAACCAACGAGGGCAGGGAGGCGCCGGGGACGCTGAGCTCGGGGTCGTCAAAATGTGCCAGGCGGGTAGCGCATCGCAGGGCCTCTTCCTGGTCGAGGCCCGCCAGGATGACGTCCTCCACGCGGGTCAGGTCCTCGGGCTGGTCCACCCTTGCTGCGGCGTCGGCACCTACCCTGATGATGGTGGTGCAGGAGGCAGGCAGTTGCTCCTCGGACGTCGCGATGACGATTCCAGCCACGCGGGGCGGGCGCTTCTGAGGGTTGACGTGGCCGCCGGGAACGGAGCGGCCCATGCCGAGCAACGCACGGGCCGGAGCATCCCTGCCCTCGGTCAGCACATCGGAATCCAGTACCACCATGAGCGCCGGGGTGGGCAGTTCCTCCACGGAATCCTTAAGTGTCCGCAACATGGCAAGGCTGGTTTCACGATTCGCTGACATCCAGCGCTCGCCGGTGCTGCTGCCCGTTTGGCGTGTGTGCGGGAGCCAGGAGGCCCATTCCCATTCGTCGGCCCGTCCGGCGTCGCAAAACACACCTATCGTCAGGTCTGCCGGACCAACATGCACCGCGGCCTGGGCCACCAGGGAGCGGGCCAGTGCCAGTGCTCCATCCCGTGAACCAACAATGCCCACCACGCCGGCGTCGGTCAGGTCCACCAGCACAGGGGCGGCCAGCAGCCTCGCGGCCGAAAGTGTTTCCTTGACCTTTTCGTCCGGGCGCGAGCCCGCGGCCCGATCAACTTCCGGCTTCCATGGCACGTCACCCGTACCTGCATGCAAGGCCAGGAAGTCATCCGAGTCGGCACGGCGCTGCCACAGAGACGTGGCCGGAAGGGCCGGACGCCGAACCACTGTTGCAGGATCGGGGACCATCCGGTGGCGTCGTGCAGTTTCCACTTCTGCGGCTTTGCGGATCTGCTGCTCAAATTCCTTGAGGGCACCATCGAAGCGCTCTGCCTCTTCCTTGAGGCCGCGGGCGTGGCGGCGCTTCTGCTCAAACCACATGCCCACCGCCATCACCGGGCTAAGCATGGCAAACATGGCGAAGCGCATGTCCCTGAGGATCATGACCATCGCGACCGCCATGACCAACGGAGCCAGCACAGTGATGTAACTGAATTTATTCGCCGGCGGTACGTCCTTGCGGGCCGGGGGAACCAACGGATCGCCGGCCGGGGCGCGCCCGGGGCGCGGTGGCCTGTTGAACGGGGCCGTTGATGCGGGCGTCAGGTTATGCAGGCTGCCGGGGGCGGGAGCGGGCGTCTCTTCCAACGCCGGGCGGAGGAGCAGGACCGTCCCGCCTGCCGTAATGGTGGCCGTTTGCGTGACAAGGACTCCGTCCTCGCCTACAGGTTCCCCATTGACCAATGTGCCGTTGGTGGAGCCGCCATCCAGCACCCGAAGCGCGTCATCTTCTTCGCGGTGGATCCGGAAGTGATCCCACGACGCGCTTTCGGTGGGGAGACTGAGGTCAGCCTGGGGCGACCTGCCGATCAGCATGTCCCGGTTCCGTGGAACGTCCACCATGCCACCCGTCCGCTGACCGCCGGCCAGCGTCAGGGTCCAACCGCGGACACGCTGCGGCACCGGCCACGGCGCACGGGAGATCCGACTGCCTTCCAGCAGAATCAGCTCGGACAGTGGCGTCGCACCACGCACCTCTGATTCATTGACAAACACCGGCTCATCAGGAGCAACCCGTGGTCCGCCGGCGGCCTCCACGAGGTCGGACAACGTGGTGGCGGGCGCGGCACGGGCAACCTCGCACTCGAATCGACGATCGTCCAGGTCGATCAGCACACGCACCGGGAGCTCCTCCTGTAGTGGTTGGTTAAGGGTTGGCTGGTGCCGGTACCCAGACGAGCCGCGGCGCCTTCTCGTCCGCCGGACGAAGACCCAGATCCTGGGGAGAGGCGTAGACCGGAGTTGCTTCAGCGGCCAGCGCCTGCGATCGCGTGAAGTCCAGGTCCGGTCCGGCAAGGCCTTCCCCGGGACCGAAGGACAGGGTGCTCAGCGACGCTGCGACCTTCGACGGTTCCTTGCTCCCGGCCAGTGCACCTGCCCGGACCAGGGCCACGATCGCGTCATGGCTGCGCGCATCAGCGGCCCAGGCGTCTGCAGAGAACGGGTTGTCGTCCGTCAGGTTCTTGATCTCCGGATTCCCTGTGGCCAACCTTATGCCGGAAAGGAAAGCGGACATTCCGCGTCCCTGCGCGTCCTGCTGGAGGGCGATTGCGTCGCCCGTCGGTGCAGCTACGCCGATCAGCTGACCGGAAGCTGTGCCGTCCAGCTCGGAAAGCACGGACGCGAACGCGGGGCTGGTGGCGCCGTCGGGAAGCACCAGCGGCACTGACACATCACGTGACTGCAGGGCCTGGACCAGCTTCGCCAAACGCTGCGGCGTTGCCGCTGACACCACGACGGCGTCTGCCGGGTTGGCTGTCCGGATGCCTTCAGCGCCTGCCGGCGCATCCTTCGACGGCGGACGGAGCTGGTCGCCTGTACGGATCGCCGCTTCCTGGGCCAGGCCAGCCACGTCGGGGAAGCCCTCAAGTGCCAGTGTGTCGGCGACGGCGACGGACGCGGGGACCGCGCCGCCGTCGTTGACCAACAACACCCGGTTCTTGCCGTTCAGGGCTTTTTGGAGGGCGCCCTCCACCGAGGCTGCTGTCGGCGCGGTGGTCCAGGTTGTTTGTCCCGGTTCGGACGGCTGTGCGTACGGCAGGATCACCGGGACACCCCGCTCCTCGGCCGCTTTTGCAGCCGCAACGGCCTGCGGACCTGTGCCCGCCACGACGACGCCGGATACTCCCTGATCCGCCAACGCGAGGACGGCGGCGCGGGCGCCGTCCTCCGTGCCGCGGTCATTCTGGGTTGGGAGGGCGACTTTCGCGCCACTCTGGCCGAAACGCTGAGCTGCAACCACCGCGCCCTGTGCTGCGCGGTTATATTCGGTGCCGGGCTCACCGGACTGACCGAAGGTCATGACGACGCCGATCGAAAAGTCTGACGGCAGGCCGTCAGCCTTCAGCGCCACGGGAACCGTGGCGGCAACAGGATCGGGCCGCGGCGCCTCCGCCGGGCGGTTCAGCGTCAGGGTCAGGACCACGGCGGCAGCAACCACGACGGCGACTCCCGCAGCGATCAGGGCGAGGAGACGGTTCCGGGGGCTCATGCCGCGCCACCGATCTTCAGTGTGTACAGGGTCTGGGAGGTCGCACCTTCGGGAACCTCGAGTTTGAACGGTGGCAGTTCGTCCATGGCAGTGAGAGAGGCTTTGAACTGTGCCTGCCGAAGCAGGAGGCCCGCGACATCGCGTGAACGGATGTTGGCGTAGCCTTCTGCGTTTTGGGAGGCCAAGGCCAACTGGAAGTCGGCGGTGTCCGCTTTCGCCGCGCTGGTGGCCATGGAGCCGAGCAAACCTGATCCGTTCACTGAGCGGTCGCCAAGATCCAGCATCACTTTGTTGAGGCTGGAGGCCAGAAGGGCGCTGGCGCCTTCAACGTCCCGGGTGGAGCCTGCCGTGCTGGAGGCGATGTTGTCCAAGGAGGCCTGGGTGCTCTTGGACACCGCGGCCGCGAGTTCACCGCTCTGTCCCAACAACTCGTCCCGCTGCTTGTTGACGGTTCCCTCGGCATCCTTCACAACGTCATCCGAGGTGGTCTTCAGCCCTGAAATGGACCGGTTGAACGCGGTCGTGACGGCCTCGGAGCTGGCGTCCCCGATTTCGGCAACCTGGCGCACCTGTTCGCCCACGGTTTTGTAGACCTCTGCGGCGGTTTCAGCCGAAACGTCGCGGAGTGACTCTTTGATTTTGTCGCCGAGCATGTCCTGCTGCTCTTTCAACTTCGCAAGCGCCGTTGTCACGGAGCCGGAGGAGTCGATCGCTTTGGCGAGGGCAGCGTCCAGGGACTCAAGTCCCTTTTTGGTGCCGTTGACGCTTCCGGTTGCGGCGCCGTCGAGCGTCTTGACTGCTGACCTGACGGCTTCGAGCTTGGTATCGGCATCGTCGAAAGTGGTCCCCAGGGCTGTGAATGCCTGGCCAATCGCCTGGTCAGCAGCGGTGGTATCGGTGGCTGCAAGGACTTCGTCCCAGGCAGCTGACTGGCCCTCCAGCCGGACGTCAAGGGGTTCCTTGAAGCCGGGGGGCGTGTTCAGCTCGGGTGAAGGATTGCCGTTTGCATCGGTGGGTTCGCAGGGAACCGAAGTCAGGTAGGAGCGCAGGCGCTCAACGTCCTTGGCAGAGAGCTTGCCCTTGCCGGGGATGAGGCCGTTGTCAGACAGCTTGCAGAGTTCATCAGCCAGTTTTTGGTTCTGCTGGAGCATGGAGCCATTCAGCCACGATCCTTGTCCCAGTTCGCCCTTGGCCGTTTTGGCACGTGTGGCGATGGCGAGCAATTTTTGCCTGAGGGTATCAACGCTGTTTTGGGCCGCTGTGGCAGCTTTACGGGTCGCGGTTGCAGAGTCAGTGGACGACTTGATCGCCGCCTCCAGCGCCGCGAGTGCCTTGCTGTAATCCTGGGACGTCCCGGAGCCGTCAAGCATCGCACCGAGGTCGGCGCGCACCTTTTCAAGTGCGACGGCGGAACTCGCCTGGTCTTTGATCGCGCCTTCAATGACCTGCGGCTGAAGGCCGGAAACCAGTTCGTCGCCCTTCTGCACCAAGCCCAGAAGAGCACCGGTGACAGTCACGGCCGAACCGTAGAGTGAACACGTCATGGAACCCTGTGCTGCGCACTCCGCTTGGCTCGGGTTTTCGGGACCCATGGTGGCTTTGAGGGCGCTGGCTACCGTGTCCCGGCAACTTGCGCTGACCTTCGCGTAGGCATCCAGTTGTGAAGACATGGTGAGGACGCTGGAGTACACCGTGGCCGCGGGCGCTGCCTTGGCCACTTCAGCGGTGCAACCGTCCCCGGTGATGGGGGCTACCGGGGGTGTGGCGGAGGTGTCGCCAAGCATCGCGTCCACGGCAGAGACCGTCAGCTTCAGCTGGGACATGGTGGTGGATTGGGTGGCGTTGGTTGATGCCTCAAGGTCCGAGCCCAGAACCTTCAGTTGCTGCTTCAGGTCCTTCATTGTCCCGGCCAGGGCCTGTGAGTTGTCGCGGAGCTCGCCCGCTGTCTTGGCTCCGAGGGTTTGGGACGTTGCCTGCAGGTTGCGACGGACCTCGGTGATGGTGGATCCGGCCTTCGCCAGGACCGTGTTGACGTCCGATACCACCGAGATGGTGCGCCGTTGAAGTTCCATCTCCGAACCCGAACCCGAGGAAAACGCGCTGGCAAGTACTCCGTTGGCACTGAGGTCCGTGTTCAGGCCCGGCTGCACGGCCACATCGATTTCGGGAACCTGGAAGTCTTTCACGTCCGCGGCGAGACGCAGCGTGGTGCTGGCACCGGAGCGTGGGGGAGCGAGGACCGTGGCCCATTGGACGACGGTGGCGCCATCCTCGGTGCTGCTCAGGACACCGTTGGTTCCTGTGGTGCCATCGGCAGAGCCCGGAGTGACGTCATCCGCCCGGAGGCCCGGCAGTTTCGTCGATGCGGCGACGGTCAGTGGCGCGCCCACCAGGGCGGTGTCGGAACGGGCCTGGCCTGCGGCGTCGTACTGGATGGTCTGTGGCTTGACGGTGAGGTTCTCGAGCGTCAGATTGATCTCCACCGGACCGGTGTGGCCCTTGAGCTCGGCGAGGTCGGAGCCCGACTTCTCTCCGGCGCGGTATTGCAGGCTCACACGGACCGGCAGTTCGCCCACCACTTGGGCGGCGTCATAAGTGGCGTTCTCCGCGGAGGATTCCCCCGTCGCAGAGACCGAGATGGTGGTGCCTTCTACCGTGTGCACTCCGGCGGCCGAGGACAGGCCTACGCGGACGCTCTGCAGGAGCTTGACGGGGTTCTCTACCGGCTCGGGCTTGGGCGTCGGGGTGCATGATGTCGTCGCGATCATTCCGAGGGCAAGCAATGCGATGCCAAGAGCGCGACCCGGAGGGATGCGACGCCCCGGGTTGTACTGGTTAAAACTAGCCTGCCTGGGCATGGATCGTCCCCCTCATTCCGTTCACGGTGCCTTGAGTATCATACGGGGTTGCGCTGACGAATGGACTAATCGGTGTCCCTGGGCATCACTGCAGGTTACGCAGCCCTGTTCGTTTCCACAGGTTGTTTGTCTGGTTGTTGGATTTATTGGATGGTGTTGGTAGTTTGGTGGCGTCTGTTGCCGGGCTTTGGGTCTGGTTGTGAAGCGATTGTTCTTATTGGGAGGGAAGTTCTATGTCGCGTGTGTTGTCTACTGAGCAGGCCAAGGCTGCTATTGGTCAGGTGCAGTCGATTATTACTGGTGGTTTTACGGATCAGATTTCGGCGTTGGATGCGCAGGGTCGTGTGTTGTCGGATCCGAATGTGTGGGATGGTCCGTTGGCTGCTGAGTTCCGTGGTTCGACGTGGCCGGAGACGAAGGCTGCGTTGGATAAGGCCAAGGAGGAGTTGGAGCAGTTGCGGGGTCAGTTGCAGAAGATTTCGCAGGATATTTTCTCTGCTGGTGGCGGGGCCTGATTTTGTAGTTCGTTGGTGTGGGGGCCGGGTGATCGTGCCACGTTGATGCGTGGCGTGGTTGCCCGGCCGTTGCGCTGTGTGGTGGTGGTGCTGGTTTTGGTGCCGTGCCTGTGTGGTGTGGTTTTGGTGGGTTTGTTGGTTGTGTTCGCGTTCTTGTTCTGTGGGGGGCTGTGGTTGTGACCGAGTTCGTTGAGATGCCGTTGTTGCCTGATTCCGATGCTGGTCATGGTGGCCGGTTTGTGTATGGGGTTGCTGAGTCGGTGAAGGGTGCTTTTGAGTCCGCAGCGTCGCGGGTTTTGGAGCACTCGGGTTCGCGGGGCCCGTTGGTGACAGGGGCGGGGGAGGATTTCCGGGGGCATTTTTCGGAGGTGTTCGCGGCCAATGCGGCCACGGCGTCACGGGACGCGGAGTCCCTGGCCGCGGCGTTGCGGACGGTGGCCGGGTATGTGGGGACGATGATTTCGGCGGCGCGGGACGAGGATGACCGGCGTCGGCAGAACAACGAGTGGGTGCGTCGGCATAACAACCGGAACTGGTTCGAGGAGAGCTGGGACAACCTTTGGGGTGAGGAAGCCCGGCCGAACATGGAGCCCGGCAGCGCGCCGTCGTTCCCTTCTCAGTCCCCGGGTTCTGGGTCCCGGGACACCCCGGGCCCGGGCGGCGGGTACGGGGGCGGTGTGTCCTCGGCGCGTCCGGAGTCGTTGCGTTCGTTCGCTGCGGGTTCGCGTGGCCTGGATGAGGGTGTTTCTTCGGTTCCGGGGTCCTTGGAGGGAGAGTTGTCTTCGTTCGCGGGGCAGTGTTCCTGGGGCCGGATTGATGCTGCGGGTGTGGTGACGGCGTTCCGGGAGTATTTGCGGTTGAACGAGGCGGACGCGGCGTGGGCGGTGGTGGTCGCGGACGCGTTCGCTGCCGCCGGCAGCGAGGGCGCGGTCTCGACCCTGTCGGACGCGGCGGTGAACGAGGCGTTGGCCGCGGCCGGGGTGTCCGGGACCCGGACCGGCCTGGTGATTGACCCGCCCACCGCGGCCGGGGCAATGCCCTCGAGCGGGTATGCGAATGATCCGGTGAACACGGCCACGGGGAACTTCATCGAACCCGAAACCGATTTGGGGTTCGCTGGGGCGGGAGCTGACCTGGCGGTGACCCGGATGTATAACTCCCTCGGCTCCGGCCTGGAGACCCCGGGGGTGTTTGGTCCGGGTTGGGTGTCGGTGTTGGACCAGCACCTGGCCTTCTCCGATGAACGGTGCCGGTGGGTGCTTGCTGACGGCCGGGCGGTGGACTTCCCCCGCGAGGGTACGGGCTGGGCCCGTGCAGTCGGGGAGAACTACTGGCTGACCCGGGAGCCGGTCACGGAACCGTGGTTGGCGGAGCTGACCTCCATCCCTGCGGGTGTGTCTGAGGTGTTGGTCGTGGCCGATAACCAGGGCGCCTGGTGGGCTTACACGACCGGCGGGGTGTGGCTCGGGACCGGGGCAGGACCCGGCCGGACCATCTCCGCCCACCGCGAAGCAGCGGCTTCGCCGGATGCGGAGGCAGCGGTCGACGGCGGTGGGTCGGGTGTGGTGTGCCGGTTGGTGCATGTGCGGGGCCGGTTCGTGGAGATCGACTACGTCGACGGGCTGGTCGGGGTGGTCCGTTCATCGGATGGGCGCCGGGTCCAGTACGGGTACGACGCCGAGGGTCGGCTGACCAGTGTGGGCACGGAGACCGGTACGAGGGTGTATCGGTGGAACGACCAGGGTCTTATCGCCTCGGTGGTGTCTGCTGCGGGCGTGGTGGAGGCCGAGAACACGTATGACGAGGCCGGCCGGGTGGTTTTGCAGGTCACACAGCATGGGCGGCGGACGAGGTTCGCGTATTTACCGGGCCGGGTCACGGTGGTCTCCGATGAGGACGGGTCCCGGTCCAACTCCTGGGTTGCTGATGGCAAGGGCCGTCTGGTGGGGGTGCTGGACGCGGAGGACCGGCGCCAGTCCATGTCCTATGACGCGCATTCGAATCTGGTGTCTTTGACTGAGCGTGACGGGGCGGTCACGGTCCACGGTTACGACACCCGCGGACGGAAGATTCGCACGGTGACCCCGGAAGGCGCGGACCTGAGCTACGGGTGGGACGGGCAGGACCGTATCACCACCTTGGTCACCGCGTCCGGCGCGACCGTGACGTATGAGTACGCCGATGAAGTCTCGCGGGACCCCTCTGTGGTGGTGGATCCGTTGGGTGGCCGGACCGAGCTGGAATGGCGGGACGGGCTGCTGGAACGGGTGACGGACCCGGTCGGGGTCACTATTGGGTTTGAGTACGACGGGTTCGGGGACCTGACCGCGACCCGGAACGCCGCAGGGGACACCGCGAGGATTGTGCGGGACCGGGCCGGGAGGCCGGTCAGCGCGGTGAGCCCGTCGGGGGCGGTGACCCGGTTCAGTTATGACGCTGCGGGGGTGTTGGTGCGGCGGGTGGATCCGGATGGGGCGGTGTGGTCTTTCGAGCATGACACCGCGGGCCGGATCACCGCAATGGTTGCCCCGGATGGGGGCCGGACGGTGTTTGAGTATGCCCCCAACGGTGAACTGTCCCGCACCACGGACCCGCTCGGCCGGGTCGTGGAGCGGGTGGTTGATGAGCTGGGGAACCTCACCGCGGCGGTGTTGCCGGACGGGGCGTCGTGGGGCTTCACTCATGACAACCTTTCCCGGCTCACCGGGATCACGGACCCTGCCGGGCATGACTGGGTGCGGGAGTACGACACGGTCGGTGCCCTGAGTGCTGTGGTCGATCCGACCGGGGTCCGGACCGGGGCGGTCACGGACCGGAGGGCCGGGACCGCGTCGCTGACCGAGGCCTTCAGCACCACCGCGTTCAGTTTTGATGAGTACGGCCGCCCGACCCGGGTTGAGTCCGTGGACGGGTCCGCGGAGCTGGTGTCTTATGACGCGGCGGGGAACCCGGTCGAGTTGGTTGATGGTGAGGGCGGGTTGACGGTCCTGGGCCGTGACGCGGCGGGGAAGATCACCTCGATCACCTCCCCGACCGGGGCCGTGACCCGGTACGAGTACGACTCCTGCGGCCGGCCGTGGAAGAGCATTGACCCGGCCGGGGCCCTCACGCAGCTCTCTTACGACCCGGACCAGCGGCTCACGGCGAGGACATTGCCGGGCGGGGAGGTCGAAACGTTCGCCTACGACGCCTGCGGCCGGTTGGCCGCCAGGCACACCCCCGGGGAGGGTACGGCCCGGTACGGGTATGACAAGTGCGGGCGGTTGAGTTTCTCCCAGGATCCCTGGTACGGGACCCGCCGCTTCACCTACAACACCGCCGGGGAACTGGTGGCCACGACGAACGGGGTGGGTGGCAGGACCCGGTTCGAGTACGACACCCGCGGCCGCCTCACGAAGATCACGGACCCCACCGGTGGGGTGACCACCCGCACGTACACGGCCACGGACCAGGTCGAGACGGTCACGGACCCGCTCGGCCGTGTCACGACGGCCAGGTATGACCCGGCCGGGCGGCAGATCTCCCAAACGGACCCGGACGGGCACACGACCACCTGGACCTATGACACGGCCGGACGGGAAGCGACCACCTCGGTGGACGGGACACTGATCGCCGCCATCGAACGAGACCTTCCCGCCCGCAAGGTGGTCATCACCGACCACACCGGCGGGGCCGGGTACGCGGTCGAACACGAACTGTGCTTCGACCGCCGCGGCCTCCTCACCCGAAAGTCCACCGGTGACCAGACACTGACGTGGGAGTACGACGGGGACGGGAACCGGACCGGTTTCACTACCGGTGCCGGGACCGCCCGCTACACCCGCGACCCCGCCGGTAGGGTTGTGAAGGTTTCGAATCCGTTGCTAGGGGACGCCACCTTCACCCACGACCCCTCCGGGCGCATCGTTTCGGCGACCGCCGGGAACTACACCCAGGAATGGGTGTACCGGGACGGGGCACTGGTCGAGCACACCCGCACCACCACCGATGACTCGGGGTCTGCGGATGTGACCCTGATCGGGCGTGAGGACGGCGGAAGGATCACTGCCCTGTCCCGGGGCGGGGTCACCACCCGGTACGGGTACGACACCGCCGGGCAACTCACCACCGCCACCACCACCGAAACAGGAACCACTTCTGCGGTGCCGGGTTCGGTGGTGGGGTGGGAGTACGACGCCGGGGGCCGGCTGGTCCGCGAAACCACCCCCGCCGGGGCCCGCACGTTTGAGTACGACGCCGCAGGCCAGCTACAGTCCGTCACGGAACCTGACGGTTCTGTCACTGAGTACGTGCATGACGGGTTGGGTCGCCGGGTCCGGGTGATCGGGCCGGACGGGTCCTGGACCGAATACGCGTGGGGCCCCACCGGCTACCTCACCGGCACCCTCGAAAAGAACCGTGACGGGGCAGTGGTATCCCGGCACCGGTTGCACGTGGACGCGCTCGGTGAACTCGCAGCCGTGGACGACACCCGGTTGTGGTGGGACACCGCAGCGCCCGTCCCGACTCTCGCCGGTATAGAGACGACCCAGGTGTTGTCCCTGCCCGGCGGTGTCACCGGCATCGGCGACGCTTTCACCGCGCCAGGGTGGCGTGCCGCCCGCCCCACCGACCAACACGACCCCTGGGCCGTCCTCGGCACCCCCACCAACCCCACCCCCGGTAGCCCCACAACAAACGGTGCCGCGTTGGGTGGTGTGTTGCCCGCCGGGATCGCCCTGACCGCCGGTGGCGGGATCGGCATCGCCGGACTGGAATGGCTCGGCGCCAGGGCGTATGACCCGGCCACCCGGGGATTCCTTTCCACCGACCCCCTCGCCCCCGTCCTCGGCGCCGGTTGGGACGGGAACCCCTACGCCTACGCCGGGAACAACCCCCTCAACACCACCGACCCCACCGGCCTGCGACCCCTGACCGACGCGGACCTGAAAGCCTACGACGGCTCCTCCCGCGGCGCCCTCGCCGCAGCAGGAGACTGGTGGAAAGATAACTGGGAATACGTCGCCGCCGGGGCCGCGATCGCTGTGGGGGTGGGGCTGATGTTCACCGGAGTCGGTGGACCCGTTGGAATGGCCCTCGTCGGAGCGGCTGCGGGCGCACTGACATCGGGCGGAGCTTCAGTGATTGTGCAGAAGGCTTCTTCCGGAAAAGTCGACATGGGAAAGGTGTGGCAAGACGCCGCCATTGGCGCTGTCGGCGGTGGGTTCGGCGGTGCCGCGGGCGGTCTTCTGGCCCGTGCTGCGAACGCAACCCGTGTGGCGACATCCATGGGCTCAACGTCGTCTCTCGTGATGAGGACCAACACTGTGCTTGGAAGCACCACAGTCCGGAGCTCATTGTCCGCCGGTGTAGGCGGGTCCGGAAGCAATATGCTGACTTATGCCCTTGACGATAAACAAGATCAGACGATCGGAGGGTACCTCGCAACGGCGGGTACCGGTTTTGTGACTGCTGCGGGAGGTTCTGCAATTTTCAGTAAGCTCGGAACGGCTTGGGCAGATGACGTTGCCGCCCGCTTCCCTAACTGGACGGGGCCAGTATCTACAGGCGGCCATGCTGGTGCTCCCTCGAACTGGGGCTCAATATGGACTGAGCAGTTGGTTAATCGCTTTGGAGGGTCTGCCGTGGGTCTTGTCAACACGGAGTTGCAGCCGGGCGATGCAACGGATCAGGATCGATGGAACGGCGTGGTTCAGGGGTTTACAAATGGCGCTAGCGGTCCATTGAGTGGACGACGGGCTAGTGGCTGGTGACCGGAGAAGGAAATGACATGAGCGAGACCAACGGTAACAGCTCGGCACGGAATGCTGATAGGCCAAAACTGAAGTGGTATTGGAAGTGGCCGGGTATTGTACTTCTCGCCGTTACTGTTTTTTATATGCTGATGCCCGTGTTGGATTCGTTTGCTGTGGAGAGTCTGCAATGCAAAGTCGTTTCTGCCAAGTCGGAGTCGAGCTCGGGTGGTTCCAGAGGATCGGCCACAACGGCAGGCGTTCTTGTTGAGACAGCTGACTGCGGGAGAATCTACATATCAAAGGGGGTGACTTTCGACTCACAAGACGAGGTAGCCGCATCCTTCAGGGCTGGTAGTAGCTACGAGTTTGATCTCGGATGGTTTTCACGAGTCGTAACTAAAGACATCAGGAATGGTATACCCACAGCGCGAGACTATCGGCTGGTGCGCTAACGCTTTTTCAATGCCTGCCTAGGCGGATACGAAAAAACTACAAGTCCGAGGCAACAGCCCGGAGCTAGGTGGCGGTGAGCCGAACAACCGGTTTGTGAGCAACGAAGTATTACTGGAACGGCGTCGTTATACCGGGAATTCTCATGCTGGTTCTGTGCGTCAATAGGACTGAAGAGTATGGTATTTCCGTATGGATTGCTAACGCTCTTGTCGTTATTGCTACTGCCCTTGGCGTTGGATGTGTGACGTATTGGAAATCCAACTTTGCCGCCACGTTAGCGTTTGGGGCCACCATCATCTTAGGCAGTTTAGCCTTCGCCGCTCTTTCTAATTTTATCCCTGTGATTGGCTTGACTGGGGGGGCGCTGTGGACGGGCTGTCCTCTTGGTCTATTGGCTGGACTGACACTGACTGCCGGAGAAGAGCGTTAGCGCGCAGCTGGTGACCGTACTTGTGTTTGGGGGCCCTAAATGGCTTGAGGTGCCAAAAGGAGGGTCGGCGGGGAGGTCTAATGGAAGGAAACGTTCGATTGGAGAAGAAGACAAGTAGTTACCTGGACCTCATGTGTCTATTTGGCATCTTGGTGAGCCTTGGTATTACTACATTCGTTTTCATGAATGCTCCGTTGAGTGCCGAAGTGGCCTATCACGGCGGATCGATTCCCGCAGTCCTACTTCTACTATTGTGCGCACTGGGTATACTCATGTTTTGGATTTCTGAACGGCTATTGGGGACCCATCCTACTCGTGGCCAGGCGCGTGCGCTGGTTTCTATTTCGGGCCCGGCTACCATTCTGGTGTGTATTTCCTTCCAGGCATTTCTAGCCGTGATAGTGCTGGGTGAGAGTGGATATTTTAGATGAGTAGCACGCTGCTGCTCTTCAGTTTTGAGGGTCGGGAGGCTTGTCTTGACGACTGACGCAATGCTGAGATAGCTCGAGTCAAGGCGTGCCTAACCGGTGCACCCGGGCAGTTCTTAAGATGCGTGAGGTTTCCACTTCAGACCAGTGGTTATTCGTTCTGCTCATTCAAATTGTCTTCTACGGATGAGATTATTGGGCGCAGAACGTTTGCGTTTGGAAGATAGTTGTATGTTGGTTTCTATTGATAGTTTCTGGGAAGGACATGAAGACAGATGGATATGAAGACTGTTGATCCTGCAGGCGGAGGCGTAGCGGAGGTTACAGGTTCGGGCGAGCTGGCTGGTCCTCTATATGGAGCGTCGTTTGGTAAGTCGGTGAAGCGGTTCTTTGCCAAGTATGCGAAGTTCGCTGGTCGCGCCTCGCGGAGTGAGTTCTGGTGGAGTCAGCTTTTCGTTTTTCTGGTGATGGTGGTCCCGTACCTCATGATGACCATCGGGTTCGTGGCCAGCACTGCCTGGGCTCAGCAGAACCCTAAGGTGCAATCCATGGGTTTCGATCCAGCCACCGGGAAAGAAGTGTTCTACGAGGCCGCTCCTGGTATTGTGAACGCCCCGACGGGAGGCCTCATGGTGGCAGGTTTCATTCTCGTCGTCGTTCTGGGGCTGGCCATTGTGGTGCCGCAGCTGTCGTTGCTTTGGCGGCGTTTGCATGATGCAAATCTTCCGGGTCCGCTTGCGTTCGTTGGGATTGTTCCGATGGTCGGCGGACTGGCTGTTTTGATTCTGGCGCTTATGCCTTCCAAGGCAGAAGGCCGGCGCTTCGACCCCCGCTGACGAGCGACGGCATACTCATCACTGCGTGAACGGCGCCAGATCGATGCGTTCCGGTGCAATCTTCGGAACAGCCAGATGCACCTAACCTTGCACCATCCAGTTACATGCATCGGTGTGACAGGAGGGCGATGTCCAAGAAAAATAGACCTTCTAAAGGCGAGGCTCCCAGGCGGAAATTTCAGAGGCTCTGGAAGGTAGCAGGAGTCCTCATACTCCTCGCGGGTATCTTCGTTCTCCTCATTCCAGTATGGGACTCGATTGCCGTAGAAAGTATCCGATGCGAGGTGGTTTCGGCTGAGCCGCGTACGAGTTCAGGCGGTTCAAGGGGGTCGGCATCTACTGCCGGTGTTTTAGTGCAGACTTCTGATTGCGGAAGCATCTCGGTGTCCCAAGGAGTAACTTTCGAAAACGAAGAGAAGATTGCGTCGTCGTTCACGGAAGGCAGCGTGTTCGAGTTCGATCTGGGTTGGTTCTCGCGCGTCGTGATGAAGGATTTGGGGAACGGGATTCCGTCAGCGCGAGACTACGGCTTGGCGGGATAATTTCGGGTTCACTGCCGCAGCACAGAATAGGGAAAGAAGCGATGGCCAGAGGCAACAGTCCGGATCATCCTTCCGGCCGAGCAAAATTGAAGTGGTTTTGGAACCGGAGGTGATCACACCTGACGGCGGCAATCGCGCGAGGCGCGTGCGGCAGCCAACAGAAGGACCCCGTGACCATGAGTCGCGGGGTCCTTCTGGGTCCTTGACTGATGATCAGGCGAGCGTGATCTCTCGAAGGAGGTACTTGTCTGGGACGTGGTCCGTCTGGATTCGCCCCTGGCGGCTTTGCCGTCCGGTTTCCCGCTCCAGCGCCGGCACCCGTCGTCATGTTCGCTTCAGTCGCACACATGAGCGCACTCGGATGGTGGAAGCCCTGTTCGCTGTGACAAAGCAAAAGGCCCCGCCTCCCTCATAAACAAAGGGAAGCAGGGCCTTTCTCATTGGCGGTGACGGTGGGATTTGAACCCACGTTGGCTTTTACACCAAACAACATTTCGAGTGTTGCACCTTCGGCCGCTCGGACACGTCACCAACTGAAATAGGGTACCGGAGTTGGGCCCGGTTCCCCAAAACGGCCCGGACGCGAGCCCGGGAATACGCGCCAACTTCCGTCCGCAGCTCCACACCGATAGATTCATAAGCATCATGACTATCTCGCGTGAACAGGAACACGAACCAGGACTCCAAGCCCACGCCTATTGGGTCACCAAGACGGGCGACGGTGAAATGCGCACCGAAACGATCGCAGCTCCCCAGGAAGGCGAAGCCCTCGTCAGGACCCTCTACTCAGGCGTAAGCCGGGGCACCGAGCGCGTGGTCCACGAAGGCCGCGTCCCGGAACGGGTGGCTGACCTGATGCAGGCACCGCACCAGGAAGGCGACTTCCCTGGCCCCGTGAAGTACGGCTACCTGAGCGTCGGCACGGTAGAGCAAGGCCCGGAGGAATGGATCGGCAAAACAGTATTCAGCCTCCACCCGCACCAAGACCTCTACGTTGTGCCCACCAGCAACCTCACCGTCATTCCTGAGGATGTCCCGGCCAAGCGTGCCGTTCTCACAGGCATCGTCGAAGTCGCCATCAACGCCCTTTGGGAAGCGGGGCCGCGCCTGGGTGACCGGGTCGCCGTCGTCGGTGGTGGTTTGGTGGGCGGCGTCCTGGCGACACTCCTGCGGAAGTACCCGCTCGGTCGCCTGCAAATGGTTGACGCGGACCCGGAGAAGCAAAAACTCGCGCAAACACTCGGCATCGATTTTGCCCTCCCCGCCAACGCGAAAGACGACAACGACATCGTCTTCCACTGCTCCGCGTCCAACGAAGGCCTCAAACTGAGCCTCCAACTGGCCGGCGACGACTCGGACGTCATCGAACTCTCCTGGTTCGCGGACAAGGAAGTCACCCTCCCGCTCGGTGAGGACTTCCACGCCCGCAGGCTCAACATCCGCTCCAGCCAGGTCGGCGCCGTCGCCCTCCCAAGAAGGCACCGGCGAAGCAACGCACAGCGCCTGCAGGAAGCGGCGAACCAGTTGAAAGATCCGCTGTTCGACACGTTCCTGACCAGCGAATGCCAGTTCCGGAACCTGCCCGCCACTCTCGCCAAACTATTCGATCAGCCCGGCGGCTTCTGCCATGTGGTCGCATACCCCAACCCGGAGGATTAATACATGTTCAGCCTGACCGTCCGACGCCACTTCATGGTCGCCCACAGCCTTCCCCGCGAAGCCTTCGGCCCCGCGCAAGGTCTCCACGGGGCCACGTTCGTTGCCGAAGTCAGCTTCCGCCGCCCGGACCTCAACGACGACGCGATCGTTCTGGATATCGGTGCGGCCGGCGGCATCCTGGAAGAAATCCTGGCGGACCTGAACTACAAGAACCTCGACGAGCACCCGGCCTTCAAGGGCAAGCTCTCCACCACCGAGGCCCTCGCCAAGCACATCGCCGACGCCATGGCCGCCCGGATCCAGGACACTGAAGACGGCCCCGCGCTCAGCGGCATCGACGTCGTCCTCCGCGAAAACCCGGACGCTTGGGCCGGCTATTCGCTGGAGCTCCCGGCCAAGTAGATGCACGTCCGCTTCCTGGTCCCGGGGAACGTCCGCCACGGCTCCGGCGGCAACAAGTACAACGCCAAACTGGCGGAGCACCTGACCGCCTTAGACGCGGAAGTTGAGACTGTCACGGTCGACGGCGATTGGCCGGTCGGCAGCCCAGCGGACAGGCAGCGGTTCGCGGAAGCCCTCGACGGCGGTACAACAGTGATTGCCGACGGCCTGGTGGCGAGTGGGGCCCCGGATGAGGTTGCGCGCGCAGTGGGTGATGGAACGAGGGTCTGGATCCTGTCGCACATGGCTTTGGCGGAGCACGGCGACCTCGAAGCCAAGGCGCTGGCTGCGGCGACGGGCATCATCTGCCCGAGCGCCCATTCAGTCGCGGAATTGGTGGCCAAGCACGGGGCACTGGATGCGGTGGTGGCGACGCCGGGCACAGCATCGGCCGGTGCCAGTGCCGGATCCGTACCGAAGCACATCGTCTCGGTGGCCGCATTGCTTCCCAACAAGAGCCAAACGCTCTTGGTCGAGGCCCTCAGCCAGTTGCAAGACCTGGAATGGACCGCGTCCCTGATCGGCTCCCGCGACGCCGACCCGGCGTACGCGGCAAAGGTGAGGGACGCCGTCGAACATCACGGGCTGCAGCACCGCGTCACCTTGACCGGCGAGCTGACGGGACAGGAACTTGAGGACCAGTGGCACGAAGCCGACCTCAGCGTCCTCCTGTCGGAGTCCGAGTCGTTCGGCATGGTCGTGACCGAATCGTTGGCCCACGGCGTCCCGGTGATTGTCCGGCGGGGGACCGGGGCAGTTGAAGCGCTCGGTGACACAGGAGCGGGCGCGGCGCTGGACCTCAGCGACCCCCACAACCTGACAATGACTCTCCGGAACTGGCTGACCGACCCCGCCCTTCAGCAGCGCTGGCGCGGAGCAGCCAGCTCAGCCCGTGACAGCCTGCAGAGCTGGGACGCCACTGCCGCGACGGTCCTAAAAGCCATCACCTAGCAGCGGCTTAGGGGCAGAATGGGGCCATGACCGCCACCGCTCCCGCCGCAGCCACCCTCACTCCCGAGCGCCTTCGGGCGTGGGCTTGGCACAAACAAGGCCTCGACGGCTCACTGATCGGCAAGACCTCCGAGGAAGTTCTTGACCACGCCGGATGGGCGCGTTCGGTGGGTGGCGCCAACCCGTACCTCACGCTCTTCGCGCGGGCGGGGATCAGCCGCGATCAGGCAGACCAGGACGTCAAAGCCCTGAAAATCCATGAACTCCCTACAGCCCGCGGATGCACCTACGTCCTGGGGCAGGCCGACTACGCGTGGGCCCTCCAGATCGGCCGCGACGCCGCGATTGCCCCGTTCAAAGTGTTGGCGAGGCTGGGCGTAGAGCGCGGCGAAATCACCCTCCTTGAGGGCGAAGTAGAGCATGCCCTCAAGGAATCCAGCAGCCCCATGGACCCCAAACAGCTCAGGGACGTACTGGGCGATTCGGTCCGCAGCCTGGGAGAGGAAGGCAAGAAGAAGGGTGCCTCCACCACACTGCCAACTGCTCTCGGGCTGCTGCAGGCGGACGGCCGTATCCGCCGCGTCCCCGTCAACGGCCGCCTCGATCAGCAGCGCTACGCCTACACCGGTTGGGGCCTGCAGCCCAGCGGGATGGACGACGACGGCGCCCGCCGCCTCCTGCTCGAACGGTACTTGCGCTGGACTGGCGGAGCGACCTTTAAGCAGACCCAGTGGTTCACCGCGTTTACCGTGGCGCAGAGCAAAGCGGCGCTCGCTGGCATGGGGGCTGTGGAGGTGCCAACAGCGAACGGGGACGTACTGTGGATGCTGCCCGCCGACGTCGATCGTTTGGCGGACTTCGAAGTGCCGGGCGACGAACAAATCCAGCTGCTGGCAGGCACAGACTCACTGGTCCTCCACAGAAGGAACTCCGTGGACATGTTCGCCGACGAGGACAAGGGCAAGAAAGTCCTGGACACCACGCTTGCGCTTCAAGCCGACCTCCCGGATCACCCCATCCTGGACCGGGGGAGGATCATGGGGCTGTGGCAGTACGATCCCGGCAAGGAACGGATCGCCGCCTGGACCTTCGATCAGCCGACGGAGGCGGTCCGCGAGAGGATCACGCAGGTGGAAACGTGGATCCGGGAAGAACTCGGCGATTTCCGCTCGTTCAGCCTTGACTCGCCGGCATCACGGCAAGTGCGGATCGACGCCCTGGATGAGGCCGCCGGACGCTGACGCCTTCAAGGAACCAGCTCAGCCCGAACCGTACGGGCGGGTGATCGCCTCGAGGAAATGGCCGTCCGGATCGGAAAAGTAGATTCCGCGGCCGCCGTCGTTGTGGTTGATCTGGTTCGCACGGGATCGGGCGGGGTCGGCCCAATAGGGGATGTGCTCCGCCGTGATTCGCAGGAAGATCTGGTCGAACTCCTCTTCGCTGACCAGGAAGGCGTAGTGCTGCGGCGCTATCTCCCCGGACGCCTCAAGGAAGTCCAACGTGACACCGTTGTCCAACAACACCGTGACGAAGGACCACATGGGTTGCGGCTTCGGAAGGCTGAAGATGCGCGCCAGAAATTCGGCTGAGGCGTGCTTGTCCGTTGCGTAGACGATGGTGTGGTTGAAAGAGACTGGCATTGCTACTCCCGCAAAGAAGAGGATCAGGCCGGGTAGTTACTCCCGCCGGGCACGCGATGAGAGGCGAAGAACTCCTTCAGCAGGGCCGCGCATTCTTCCTCCCGCACACCGGCGTAGACCTCCACCCAATGATTGAGACGACGCTCGCGGAGAATATCGAACACGGATCCCACCGCTCCCGCCTTCTCGTCCCACGCGCCAAAAACCACGCGCGGAATCCGTGCCAGGACGATAGCCCCGGCACACATGGCACACGGTTCAAGGGTCACCACCAAGGTGCAGTCCTCAAGCCGCCAGCCGTCACCGCCGGCGCCCGCATCATGAGCGCGCTGGCGCAGCGAAGCAGCCGCTTGGCGGATTGCAACTACCTCAGCGTGGGCCGTCGGGTCCCCGTGCGCTTCGCGTTCGTTGCGTCCGGAACCCAGCACGCCGCCGTCGGGCCCCAACACCACTGCGCCAATAGGTACGTCGTCTGTTTTCAGCGCCAACCGGGCCTCGTCCAGGGCAAGGCCCATCCAGGCCATGTGGTCTGCGTGATACGGCTCGGTGGCGCTCATGTCTCAATGATAGTTTTGGGGGATGCGCACACTCGTCGTGGACCACCCGCTGGTCGCTCACAAGCTCACCGTTCTGCGGGATAAGAACACCCCTTCACCGGTCTTCCGGCAACTCACTGAAGAACTCGTCACCCTCCTGGCCTATGAAGCCACCCGCGAGGTCAAGACGCAGCCGGTCGAAATCGAGACCCCCGTCACCAAGACCATCGGTACGGCTTTCACCAAGCCGACGCCGCTGGTGGTCCCCATCCTGCGCGCAGGCCTTGGCATGCTGGAGGGCATGACCAAGCTGGTCCCCACCGCCGAGGTCGGCTTTCTGGGCATGGCCCGCGATGAAGAAACCCTGGACATCATCACCTACGCCGAGCGCCTTCCCGAAGACCTCACCGGCCGCCAGATCTTCGTCCTGGACCCCATGCTTGCTACCGGCGGCACCCTGCGCGAGGCCATCAAGTTCCTCTTCAAGCGCGGCGCCTCCGACGTCACCTGCATCTGCCTGCTTGCTGCTCCTGAGGGACTGGCGAAACTGGAAGAAGAGCTTTCCGACGCCAACGTCAACATTGTCCTGGCGTCCATCGACGAGAAGCTCAATGAGAAGTCGTACATCGTGCCCGGCCTGGGCGACGCCGGCGACCGCCTCTACGGCGTGGCCGGCTGATCTCCACAGGGAACGATTGACCCCTACCGGTTTTCAAACCAGCCCGCTAGCCTGTGGCGCATGGACTGGAAACTTGAACTGGTATATGTCCCTGTCTCCGACGTCGATCGCGCGAAGGATTTCTACGTCAACAAGGTTGGTTTCAACGCCGACTACGACGAGCGTCCCTCGGAGGACATCCGTTTCGTGCAACTGACACCGCCGGGCTCGGCATGCTCCATCTGCATTGGAGAGGGCCTGAACGACGCCCCTCCGGGTACAGCTCCAAGCCTGCAAATCGTGGTCAGCGACATCAACAAGGCCCACCAGCAGCTCAAGGACAACGGAGTGGACGTCAGCGACATCGACATCCAGGCCTGGGGCCACTTCGTCTACTTTGCGGACCCAGACGGCAACAAGTGGGCACTTCAGTACCTCCCGCAGCGGCCCAACGGCTGACATCCCCTCAGCGTGCGGCAGGATGGAACCATGAGCCAAGCTGCCGCACGCCCTTCCCAGCCACCCGTCCTGACTGTCCGCGCCGTCCTCTTCGACATGGACGGCACGCTGGTTGATTCCACGGCGATCGTCGAGCAAGTGTGGCTGGAATTCGCTGAGCGCTACGGCCTGGACTTTGACGAGATCCTCCGCACCTCGCACGGCGTCCAGGCCGGCGACACGGTGCGGCGGTATGCGCCGGCCGGGTCCGACTTCGCAGCGTTGACGGCAGAACTTGGCGAGATGGAAAGGTCCCGGACAGATGGCGTGATTGCCCTTCCCGGTGCCGAAGCCCTTCTGAAAGCACTTCCGGACGATGCCGTTGCGTTGGTTACCTCTGCTGACAGCATCCTGGCCGAAATCCGCATGCGGGCAGCCGGGCTGACCATGCCTTCCACCGCCGTGACCGCGGAGTCTGTCACCCGCGGCAAGCCCCATCCGGAGGGTTACCTCAAAGCCGCCGCGCTGCTGGGAGCCGACCCGGCCGACGTCGTGGTCTTCGAAGACGCACCTGCCGGGATCGCAGCTGCGCGTGCCGCAGGGATGCGCACTGTGGTGGTAGGCAAGGCCGCCGCCAGGCACAATGCGGAATTGGAACCAGGCATGTGGCGGATCCCGGACTACTCCGCGGTGACGGTCACCGCTGTAAAGGACGACGACGGCGGTCACCTCCTGACGCTCACTCTCTAGCCCTGTTCGGCCCGGCTTGCCGGGAGTAGGCTGTGCCCATGTCTGCGATGCCGGAGGCGTACGGTGCTGCATTGGGGCGGGCCATGGTCCACGCCGGTGATTGGCTCGCGTCGGTGCCTACCCGTCCCGTCCGCCCTTCATCCGACGCCGATCAGGTTGCCGGAAGCATCTTGCCGCGACTCCCGGATGGGCCTACTGATGCGGCAGAAGTGGTGGATGAGCTCGCCGCACTGGCTGAGCCAGGCCTCATGGCAATCCAGTCAGGCCGCTTTTTTGGATGGGTCATGGGCGGAACCCTGCCGGCAGCGATGGCCGCTGATTGGCTCGTCTCGGCCTGGGATCAAAACACAGGTCTCCGTTTCGCCACCCCCGCTGCCGCAGCAATCGAGGAATCGGCGGCCTCCTGGCTTCTGGACCTTTTGCACCTCCCGGCAACGGCCGACGTCGGATTCACCACGGGTGCCACCACCGCGAACTTTGTTGGACTGGCGGCTGGTCGTCAGTACCTGATGGACGAGGCCGGCTGGGACCTCGAGGCGCTGGGACTCAACGGAGGCCCGCGGATCACCACGTTCGCGGGACGGGAACGCCATGCCGCTGTGGATCTCGCATTGCGATACCTGGGCTTGGGAGCCTGTGTCCCCGTGGACGCTGACCGGGAAGGGCGGATCATCCCGGACGCATTGGCCGAAGCCATGGATGAGCAACCGGGGCCAACACTGGTGTGCCTGCAAGCGGGCAACCTGCATTCCGGCGCCTTTGACCCCATGACGGAAGCCATCGCCGTGGCACACGACCGCGGAGCGTGGGTCCATGTGGACGGCGCGTTCGGCTTATGGGCGGCCATCAGCCCGACCTTGCGGGAACGGCTTGCCGGTGTGGAGGAGGCCGACTCGTGGGCCACGGACGCCCACAAGACGTTGAACGTCCCGTACGACTGCGGGCTTGCCATAGTTTCCCGGCCCGAGTCCTTGAGGAGGGCTTTCAGCGTCCACACCAGTTACCTGATCGCCACCGAAGCAGGGCTGGGGGACCCTCTGGAGAAGGTACCGGAAATGTCCCGACGCGCCCGTGGCATCCCGGTGTGGGCGGCGCTCAGGCAGTTGGGCAGGGATGGCGTGATCTCCATGGTGGAGCGCTTGGCGGCAAATGCCCGAGCGCTGGCAGAGGGACTCGCGGCCATTCCCGGCGTGGAGGTGCTCAACGATGTTGTCTTCACGCAGGTCTCCGTGAGCTTCGGCAGCGATGACCGCACCCACCGCGTGACGCAACGGCTCATGGCCGAAGGCGCAGTGTGGATGTCCGGATCGTCGTGGCGGGGCCGGGAAATCCTCAGGATCTCGGTGAGCAACTGGACCACGGACGCCGGGGACGTCGCAGCCTCGATCGCCGCCGTCCGCCGCGCACTGGAGGCAGAACCGGAAGCATAGCCCTACTCCAGGTGTTGTCCGGCGGGATTTTCGCACCCTTTGCCGCGCGGCGGACGAGGAGCGCTCAGCCGCCCAGGTCGTACACCGTGGCTCCGCCGATGGTGGTGGCTTGGTAGTTCGCGGCCACCCAGGCAGCGATCTCGCTGGAAGCGTCCGAACCGCCGTTGCCCTGCATGAGGCGGCCTCCAATGAAGTAGTGGATCTTCCCGTCGGCCACGAGCTGCTGGAACTGCGCCAACGTCGGCGAAGGGTCCGTTCCGTTGAACCCGCCAACCGCCATGACCGGCAGCCCGGCAGCCAGTTGGTAGCCGGCTGCGTTGTTGGAACCCACGACGGCGGCCGCCCACGTGTAGTTGTCGGCGTCGGCTTTGAGGGCGCTTACCAAGTCGGAGGATGGTGTGGTGGCACCGAGCAGCCCGCCCATGGCGCCGCCTTGCCCGCCGCCGGCAAAACCGCCACCGTTAGTACCGCCGCCACCAAAACCCTGCCCGCCGGGCGCCTGGCCCGTGCCCTGTTGCGTGCCAGGCCTCCTGATACCTTGCGCTGACGTGTTGCGGCCGAAACCGGGCCCGAATCCAGCAGTGGCCGGCCCTGCGCTCACGATCGCACCCGTGTGGGGCGTGGCGGCGGTTGCCACTGAGTAGGCCAGCGGCGCGGCGAGTGCAACAGCGACGGCGAGGCCCGCCGTCGTACGCGTCACCCAAACCTGGCGCAAGCGGCCGGTCACGACGACGGCGGCGGCCAGGACCACGGCGCCAAGAACCACCACCCACCGCAGCCACGGAAGGAACGCCGGAGCCTGGCCCAGGAGGGCGAAGGCCGTGAACCCCGCGGCCACCAGTGACGCCCCAAGCAGCAGGGCGACAGGGAGCCGGGAGCGCCGCTGCCACAACAGCACGCCGCCCAGGCCCACCAGCCCGGCAATTCCCGGAGCCAGCGCCACCGAGTAGTAGGGGTGGATGATGCCTTGCATGTAGCTGAACACCAGGCCGGTCACCAGCAGCCATGAACCCCACACAATGACCGACGCACGGACCACATCCGTTCGCGGCGCTCGGCGGCCCAGCCACAGGAGTGCGCCGCCAAGAATGAGTGCGCTCGGAATGAGCCACGCGATCTGGCCGCCGAACTCCGTGCCGAACATGCGCAGCAAGCCCGGAGTGCCCCACCCGTTGCCGCCACCGCCCACACTGCCGGTCTCGTCGCCGTTGAGGCGCCCCAAGCCGTTGTAGCCAAACGTCAATTCCAGGATCGAGTTGTTCTGCGAGCCGCCGATGTAGGGGCGCAGGTTCGCGGGGACAAGCTCGACGGCGGCAATCCACCAACCAGCCGACGCCACCATCGCGCCCCCTGCGGCCAAGAGGTGGAGTACCCGCCGGCCCGGCCTAGGGTAAGCACAGACAAGATAGGCGAGCCCGAAGCCCGGAACCACCAGGAGGACCTGAAGCTGCTTGGCCAGGAATCCGAAGCCCAGGAATACCCCGGCAAGGATGAGCCACCGCAGTTTCCGGTCCTGGATGGAACGGAGCACGGCATAGCCCGCGGCTGTCATGAGCAGGACCAACAATGCGTCCGGGTTGTTGAAGCGGAACATGAGCGTGGCTACCGGCGTCAGGGCCAGGACCGCGGCAGCCAGGAGGCCAGCGCGGTGCGCCAAGCGGAGGTTGTCCGTGGCAGGGAGCGCTGCCCGGCGGATGGCCAGGTACATGATCCACGCCGTCGCCACCCCCATCAACGCCTGCGGAACCAGGATGCTCCAGGAGCTCAGGCCGAACATTCGGACGGACAGTCCAGTGATCCAGAGTGCCGCCGGAGGTTTGTCCACGGTGATGGAGTTGGCGGAGTCGGAGGAGCCGAAAAACCACGCTGTCCAGTCCTGCGAGCCTGCCTGGGCAGCAGCGGAGTAGAATGCGTTGGCCCAGCCGGAAGCTCCAAGGCCCCAGATGTAAAGGACTGCAGTTCCCAAAAGGACTGCCGTGAGTTCGAGGCGGTGCCGGACGGGGCCCCGGTTGCTGCGATGTCCGGCCCGGCTTCCTGGCGCCAGACGGCTGCTTTGTGCCGTGCTCGCCTGTCCTGCTGGTTCGGTCAGCGGTTTGAAGTACGTGGTCATGGTCAGCCCACCAGCTTGTAGACGGTAGTGCTGCCAACGGTTTGGGCCTGGTAGTTTGCAGCTACCCACGCCGCGACCTCGGAGTTGCCACCGCGGCCGCCCATGCCGCCGCCCATGCCGCCGCCGGAGATGAAGTAGCTGATCTGGCCTGTGTCTACCATGTCCTGGAACTGGGCCAGCGTGGGGTAGGGGTCGCCGCCGTTCCAGCCACCAAGTGCGATCACGCTGGTGTTCGTGGCGAGTTCCAGGTCAGCGGCCTGGGTGGCTCCGGAGACAATGGCAGACCACTTGGTGGTGGTGGATTTCAGTAGCGCCGTCAGCTCGGCGTTCGCGGTGCTCCCGCCCGGACCGCCTCCTGCACCACCAAAGTCGCGGCTTCCAGTGTCCAGTCCTGCTCGGGTGTCCAGTCCTGCCCGGGCGCCAAAGCCGCCGCTGGCCGCACCGGCAGGTCCCGACGTCGGAATTGAACCCGAGTGCGGAGTCGCCGCAGTAGCCACTGTCCATGCCCCGGTTCCGAGGCCGCCGGCGAGCAACGACATCACGACGACGGCGGCAGCAGGCAGCCGCCGGAGGCCACCCTTGAGCCTGGTGCCACCCAGTTGATCCACACGAAGCAGGAGAGCGGCTGCAGCAAGGACACCAAGAACCACCACCACGATACGCAGCCACGGCAGCCACGAGGCATCCCGGCCGAGGAGTACCGCGGACCACAGCGCACTTCCCAGCACCACCACTGCCAGCACGATCCGGGGCATCCACGACGCCCGGCCGCGCCAGAGTTCGACGCATCCGATGCCGACAAGTGCGGCAATAGCCGGTGCCAAGGCCACTGCATAGTACGGGTGGACGATGCCGCTCATGAAGCTGAAGATGCCGGCCGTGACAACCAGCCAGCCGCCCCACATCAGCAGGGCAGCGCGGCTTCGCGACGTGCGGGCTTCGCGGCGGGTAAACCACAGCCCGGCCACCAGCAGGATCAACGCCGCGGGCAGGAGCCATGAGACTTCACCGCCAAAGCTGGTCCCGAACATACGGCCCAGTCCCGCAGCGCCACCAAAGCCACCGCCACCGAAGCCACCGCCACCGAAGCCCCCGCCGCCCGGCAGACCGCCGTCCGCACCGGAACCGCCGGGCATGCCGCCGCCGGCGCCGCCCTCACCCGAACCGGTGATGCGCCCCAGCCCGTTGTAGCCGAAGGTGAGTTCCAGGAAGCTGTTTCCCTCCGAGCCGGCCATATAGGGCCTGGCCGACGCCGGAGTCAGCTGGAAGATCGCAATGTAGGTACCCGCCACGGCAACGATGCCCGCGCCCGCAGCAAGGAGGTGCAGGATCCGCTTGCCCAGAGTTGTGGGAGCGGCCCACAGATAGGCCAGTGCCAAACCCGGCACGATCAGGAACCCTTGGAGCATCTTGCTCAGGAAAGCCAGCCCCACCACTGCGCCTGCCGCGGCCAACCATTTCCAGCCGGCCTTCTCAATGGCGCGGGTTGTCAGGTATGCGGCCAACACCAGGCACAACGTCAGCATGGCGTCGGGGTTGTTGAAGCGGAACATCAGGGCAGCAACGGGGGTCAGCGCCAAAGCGCCACCGGCAAGGAGCCCTGCCGCGGGACCGGACACGCGCTTGACCGTCAGGTACAGAAGCCCGACGGCGGCGACCCCCATGAGAGCCTCCGGAACCAGCATGCTGGTAGGGGAGAAGCCGAAGATCCTGCCAACCAAGGCCGGAATCCAGAGAGAAGCCGGCGGCTTGTCCACCGTGATCGCATTGCCAGCATCGAGGGAGCCGAAAAAGAGTGCTGTCCAGTCCTTGGTGCCTGCTTGGATAGCTGCGGCGTAGAAAGAGTTGGCGTATCCGGTGGCGGCAAGGTTCCAGAGATAGAGGAACGCGGTCCCCACCAGAAGCCCGGCGGCGGACGGTCGTACCCAGCGTGGTTGCTGTCCGAAAACGAGGCGCTGCAGGCGGGTTGGTGTTTCCGGGGACTTCACAGGTTCGTCAACGGCATGACTTGGCTGAAGGGCGGTGATCATTTCGCTGGCACCTCTGTGGTCTTGTCGGAACCCTCGGTTTGAGGGGCCGGTGTGGCGGGTCGGCGGAACACCCACAGGCGGAACAACAGGAAGCGGGCCACGGTCGCGGCGAGGTTCGCGCCAACTACCGTTGCCACCTCAAGCCAGCGGTCCGGCGTCGTGGTTCCGTGCACCAGGGCCAGCGCGCCCGAGGTGAGTGCCAGGCCGATGCAGAAAACAATCAAGCCTTCAAAGTGGTGGCGGGCGTGGCTGCCGCCCTGGATGCCGAACGTGAAGCGCCGGTTGGCGGCTGTGTTGGCGACGGCCGTCACGATCAGGGCCAGGAAGTTGGCGAGCTGCGGGTCCATGAATCCCCGGCACAGCAGGAAGATCAGCAGGTAGGCCACTGTGGACGCCGCGCCGATCGCCGCAAAGCGCACCAGTTGCCCGAACAGGCTGGCTCGTGGGGTCGATTCCGATGTTCGCGACGACGCCGGCAATGGGCCGCGGGCCAAGGCCGCGCGCAGCTCGGGGACAGGGATGCGCCCGGTGACGAGGTCGCGCGTCAGGCGCGCCATTCCGCGGAGGTCGGCCAGGGCGGTTCGTACGACGTCGACACTTGAGTTCGGATCGTCCGTCCAGTCGACGGGGACTTCATGGACGCGGAGACCGCAGCGCTCGGCCAGGACCAGGAGTTCGGTGTCGAAGAACCAGGCGTTGTCCAGGGTGTGGGGGAGGATCCTGTGGGCGACGTCTGCCCGGATGGCCTTGAAACCGCATTGGGCATCCGAGAACCGGGCGCCCATGAGCGTATGCAGGAGGACGTTGTAGCTGCGGGAGACGAACTCGCGCTTGGGCCCGCGGACAACACGGGAGTTGCGGGAGAGCCGGGTCCCGATGGCGAGGTCCGAGTGGCCGGAGATCAGGGGAGCCAGCAGGGGTGCCAGGGCGGCAAGATCAGTGGAGAGGTCCACGTCCATGTAGGCGAGCACCGGGGACGGGGAGGCGAGCCAGACCTGACGGAGGGCGTTGCCCCGGCCCTTCTCCTCGAAGCGCATGACGCCGATTTCGGGGAGTTCACGGGCCAGGCGCTCGGCGATCTTCAATGTGTTGTCCGTGCTCGCATTGTCCGCGACCGTGATGCGGAACGTATGCGGGAACGTCTCCACCAAATGCCCGTGCAAGCGGCGCAGGCATTCCTCGAGGTCGGTCTCTTCGTTGTGGACGGGAATGGTGACGTCCAGGACAGGGACCGTGGTCCGCGTGTCCACGGGAAAGCGCCGCGGCTGCCGGTAAGGCAAGGCAGGAGCGGCGAAGGTCCCCGCATGGGCGGGGTTCGGCAGCGCACTGGTGGCGGGATCTATGAGCGTCATGCATTCACAGTGGGGCCGCCGATTGTGAGTGCTTTAGGCGGAAGCTGTGACGCGACTGTGTAAGTCTCCCGTCCCGGGAACGCGAAAAGCCGCCCCCGGAGCGGGAGCGGCTTTTCGGGAAAGCTCTTGGCTTAGTACCAGTTGTTGGCCAAGTGGAAGGCCAGGGCAGCCGACGGGGATCCGTAGCGTTCCTTGATGTAGTTCAGGCCCCACTTGATCTGGGTCTGGTAGTTGGTCTGCCAGTCCGCACCGGCAGAAGCCATCTTGCCGGCCGGAAGCGACTGGACAATACCGTACGCACCGCTGGAAGCGTTGGTGGCAGTGGTCCGCCATCCTGATTCCTTCTCCCACAGCGTGTTCAGGGCGGTCATTTCGCCCGCGCCCCAGCCGTAGCTGCCAAGGATGCTGGCGGCGTAGGCCTTTGCAGCGGCGGGATCGTCCACTGCCTTCGGGGCGGCAGCAGCGGCTGCAGCCTGGGCAGCGGCGGCGGCAGCAGCGTCGGCGGCCTGCTTGGCGGCAGCGTCAGCAGCGGCCTTGTCGGCAGCAGCCTTCTCGGCAGCGGCTTGATCGGCAGCTGCCTTGTCGGCGGCAGCCTGCGCGGCAGCGGCCTGATCAGCGGCGAGCTTATCGGCTGCGGCCTTGTCGGCGGCAGCCTTGTCTGCAGCAGCCCGGTCGGCCGCACCCTTGGCAGCTGCGGCGTCCATCGAAGCGGAAACTTCAGCGGACTTGTTGGTGCTGACCTGTGCAGCGGCCTGGGTGCCGGCTACACGGCTTGCCTCGGGGAGGTTCAAGGCCGCGTTGGCGGCGGTACCCAGCGATGCAACGCCCAGTGCAGCGGCGATGACGCCCGCTACAACAGGCATGCGCTTGCCGGACTTGCCCTCACGGGCGGCCTTTTTCAGGACGGTCTGCGACTTGGTCAACTGGGTGTCGTTCTTGTCGCGGTGACGCGCGGAAGGGCGCGTCTGATCGTTAAATTCAGACATTTGTGATTACCTCTCAGCGCCTGCGGAGTTAGCTGTCGGGTTCGGATGAGGTCATCCGGCCGCGCATCACGCTGCGGCTTCACCCCAAGGGCCGGCAAAATGCCTGGGCCCGGAGACTCTGGGTCCCCCGTCTCTGCCTCGGTGAAAGATCGGACTCCGGGAAGTGGCAGAGCTCGGCGCATCCCGGATGTGGGCCGGTTAGGGGCAACCCACCCTTTCGACGGTACAGGAGGTTTCCGCAGAAGTCACATTTAGGTAACAGAGATCACGAAGTCGGTGAGTCGTCTTGCCGGATTCTTTACAGGCGTTCGGTAGTGGCGGTAGGCAGCCGCAGGGCGAACTCGGTGCGCCCCGGCCTGGACGTCACTTCGACGCTTCCGCCGTGCGCTTGAACGATGGATTCCACTATCGACAAGCCCAACCCCGAGGTCCCTTCCGAGCCCGATCTCGCCGCGTCGGCACGGGCAAAACGGGAGAAGATGCGGCTCTGGAATTCCTGCGGTATGCCAGGACCGTTGTCGGTCACGGTCACCACTGCGCTGCCATCCGCGGAGAGCATGACTCCAGTGACCACCGTTGTTCCCGGGTCGGTGTGTTTGCGGGCATTCGAGAGCAGGTTCGCCAGCACCTGGTGCAATTGCGTGGCATCGCCGCGTACGGTGACGGGCTCCCCGGGGAGCTGCAGTTGCCAGATGTGGTCCGGCGCCATGACTTTTTCGTCACTCACGGTCTCGACCACCAACTGGGTCAGGTCCACGTCCGTGACCTTCAACGGCTGGCCCTCGTCCAACCTCGCCAGCAACAGCAGGTCCTCCACCAGCGTAGTCATGCGTTCGGACTGGCTTTGCACCCGGGCCAAGGACTTCCTGCCGTCGTCCGTAAAGGTCTCGGTCATCCGAAGCAGCTCGGTGTAGCCACGGATGGCGGTCAGCGGCGTCCGGAGCTCGTGCGAGGCATCGGCAACGAACTGCCTCACTTTGGTCTCGCTCTCCTGACGGGCCTCCAACGCGCTGGAGACGTTGTTCAGCATCTGGTTCAGGGCGTGGCCCACGCTCCCCACTTCGGTCCCGGGATGGGAGGCCGACGGCGGGACACGCACGGCAAGTGCCACTTCACCGGCGTCGAGAGGCAGCCGTGAAACCTTGGTGGCGACATCGGAAAGCTGCTCCAGGGGCCGCATGGTGCGACGGATGATCACCGTCCCCACGAGGCCGATCACCACCAGGCCGCCCAGTGACACCAGAACCATGGTCCAGACCAGCGAAGCCTCTGCGGTCTGCTTGTCCGCGAGCGGCAGGCCAGTGACGATCACGTCGCCGTAATTGGTCTTCACGGCCATAAGCCGGTAATCGCCGTTGGACAGCGAACGGTCAACCGGGCCGTCACCTGTCGGCAGCGCGAGCAGGACCTGCTCATCGTCGGCGGACAAGGAGACGCGATTGCCCCGCGCGTCGATCAACCCGGAGCTGCGCACCGTTGAGCCGTCGATACGGGCGCTCAGCGTGCCGGCCGCCTGGCCGCGGGCCTCCAGCGGGTCCGGGCGTCCTGTCGGGGAGTTTGGAAAGCTCGACGGCGGTCTGCCGAATAGGTCCGCGCGGAGCGAGGCCTGCTCCAGCTGCCTGTCGAGCTGCTTGTTGAAGACCATGTCCATCGAGGCGTAGCTGACCACCCCGACTGCGCCGCAAATGGCCACCAGCAAAGCCATCGCCACCAGGACCAGGCGAGTGCGCAAATGCCAGGTGGAGGGATTGAGCCAATTGCGCTGCTGGCTTCTGGCAACCCCGGAGAGTGCGCTCAAGACTTAGTCCGCAGGTTTGATGACATAGCCGGCTCCGCGAACGGTATGGATCATTGGCGGGTGTTTCGCTTCGATCTTCTTGCGGAGATAGGAAATGTACAGCTCCACGATGTTGGCTTGGCCGCCGAAGTCGTAGTCCCACACCCGGTCAAGGATTTGTGCTTTGCTTACCACCCGTTTCGGGTTCTCCATGAGATAGCGCAGGAGTTCGAACTGGGTTGCCGTCAGGGCAATGTCCTCCCCGGCGCGGGTGACCTCCCGGGTGTCCACGTTCAGGATCAGATCACCCACAACGAGCTCAGCGGTGTCCATCGCAGCGACACCTGAGCGCTGGACCAGCCGGTGCAGGCGAAGCAGCACTTCTTCCATGCTGAAGGGTTTGGTGACGTAGTCGTCTCCTCCGGCCGCGAGGCCCACGATGCGATCCTGCACGGCATCCTTTGCTGTCAGGAACAGGGCAGGAACCTCCGGGGCGAAGGCCCGTATCCGGTTAAGGACTTCCACGCCGTCAAAACCGGGGAGCATCACGTCAAGCACCAGGACGTCGGGGCGGAATTCCTTGGCGAGCTTTACGGCTTGGGGTCCATCAGCGGCCACGCCCACCGACCAGCCGGCCATGCGAAGGCCCATGCTCATGAGCTCGGCAAGGCTTGGCTCGTCATCTACCACCAGGGCGCGGATGGGTGAGCCATCGGGGTGGGTGAGCTGGGGGAGGTTGTTGGTCATGGAGTGCGGGGATGCCATGTGACAACTCTCCATTCTGCTGGTTTGCCCGGGCTGAGCCGCTCCTGTGAGGACCCTGTGAAGTCAACACTAGCGAGGTGGGAGCTCCGGGGCACGGCAATCCACAGGTCACAGGATCAACTACTCCTCAACACAGCTTCCGCACAGCCGGCGGACTGACGCTGGGGCGTAATCGGACAACAACAGACAAGAAAGAGCATCATGAGCGAGCAGAAATTCCCCGAGAACCAGCAATTCCCCCAAGACCCAGCGCCGCGGCTACCCCAGCAGGCGACCCCCGCAGGCCGGGAGCCCGGAGGCCAGGAGCCTGAAGCCGTCCGGACGCCGCCCGCACAACCCATCGACCGCAACCCCGGGTCGTCCTGGGCGTGGGGCGAGGCCCCGCCTGCTCAGCCCCCAAGCAGCCAACCCGGCAGCAACGGTTCCGGCTGGGGCTTGCCGCTCGTGGACAACGATAAGGCGAACGACGGGGCGAACGACAAGGAGGGAGTGCGGAACCGGTGGACCGTCAAGAGGACGCTGATAGTGGCTGGTGTTGCCGTGGCGGTAGCGGCAGGTACGGCCGTCGGTTTCTACTCCCTGGGCAATGCAGGCTCTGCGGATGCTGCCAACGTTTCCCCGGGCCAGGCCGGCGGCATGGGCGGGCAACAGGGTCAGGCAGTACCGGGACAGGGGCTGGGTCGGGGCGGAACAGGGCAAAACGGACCAAGCCAGGATGGAACCGGCCAAGGAATGCCAGGCCCGATGGGCGGGTTGGCGCCCGATGGATTCGGAGGGGGCCTGAATGCCGCCATCCATTCGGAGTACGTCATCCTCCGCGACAACGAGTACGTGTCCATGGCCGATCAGGTGGGAGTTGTCAGCGAGGTTTCTTCCAACTCGCTGACCGTCAAGAGCACTGACGGGTTTACGCGGACCTACGTCCTCGGCGCGGACACTGCCGTTGCCCAAGGAACCCGGCAGCGTGGCGGCACCTCGAACAGCCTGACCATAGCTGACATCACGTCAGGTGCGACGGTCCGGGTCACGGCTACCAAGAGCGGGGATGCATACAACGCGTCGTCGGTAAGGCTGACCGCCGCGACGTCTTCCACGGGGCAGGGCTCCACGTCCGGATCAGGGACGACGTCCTGAGAAAACGGCGCTTGCCGCGCCCGTTTTCACCGCTTCCAACAGACTGAAAGCAAAAAAATTCGAGATCGGAACTGGCGCCGATTGGACAACAACTGTTTCAGATCGTGAGATTCCGCGTGGACTTGGTTGATGGAAAGCGGAGGCCACATTCTGCCTCATCCTCCGAAGATAATTCAGTAAATGGCCGTTACTTCCTGCCCGTACCGAATGAAATGCCGTTCATTTCCGGGCCATTATGAATTGTGATTTGCGGCACAATAGACCCGGACGTCTCAAAATGTGGACGGTTCGGCGCTTTGTTACTTGCGTGTTGCCATTGTTACGTTGCACACTTCCAATGTGAACAAGAACTCAACAGCACCTGCAGCCGCAGCAACCTGGCCCAGCACACCCGCTGGCCACGATGACCGCTGTTGTCGAATGCAAGCCTAACTTTCCACCCCAAGAAGTTTCAGGCATTCGCCCCCTAGCCCAGCGTTGGGCGCCCCTCCCCAAACTCATTGCGGGGACAACCAGCATTCGAAGCCGCGATGACGGCTATTCACTTTTGAGGTAAGCACTCCATGTCAGTTGCATCTGGATACGTCCACATCTCCGTCCGTAACGCCAACAAGGCCGCGTCAAACGCAGGACTCCGCCCTGGGTTCGGCAACCGTCCCGGCTACTCTGCGGCCCCGCAAGGCGCCGGCCAGCAGGCTCCGGGCTACGTCCCGCAGGGTTACAACCCCAACTCCTACGGCCAGTTGCGCGCCGTGCCCGCCGCAGAGCCGGCACCCATGACCGCTCCCACGCCGGTCATTGCCCAGTCCGACCGGCTGCGCCCCGTTGCCAACGACAACGTAGCCCGCGGCTTCGTGCTCTACATGGGTATTGACGAAGAAACCGCAGCCGCCGCAGGAACGTCCATCGCCAAGCTTGCCCAGGAAATCCGCGCCTACGCGCAGTCTTTGGTGACCGGCGCGGAGAGCTACGCTGCCGTGGCAGTGGCCCCCGCCGGCGCGCCCGGGTCCGCCCTCGACGTCGTGCGTTCCACCTTCGGTGACCCCACGGTTGCCTCAAGGCAGCGCACCGAAGCTGCCCGTCCGGCGCCGCAGCAGGAGTCCCGCCCGTCCGGCGTGCTGATCGACCTCGCCCGGCGTGAAGTTCACCTGGACGGCGAATCGCTGAACCTGACGTTCAAGGAATTCGAGCTCCTCAACTACCTCGTTGAGAACGGCACCCGGACCGTGGGGCGCGATGAACTGCTCGAAGGCCTGTGGCGTAACGCCGAGGAAGTGCCCAACGAGCGCACCATCGACGTTCACATCCGCCGGCTGCGCTCCAAGCTGGGCCGCCTCGCCAACACCGTCCGCACGGTCCGCGGCCAGGGCTACCGCTTCTACGAGCACCCCGAAGTCATTGTCTGGGCCGCTCCTGAATACTCGATCTGATCTGCGGTTTCAGCCGAAAGCGCCCGTCCCCTTGGGGCGGGCGCTTTTGCTTTCGATAGGGTTGTTGCATGAGCGACCATCACCTAAAGCGCCTTGTGATCATGCGGCATGCCAAGGCGGACTGGCCGGTGGGCGTGCCCGATCATGAGCGTCCCTTGGAGGAACGCGGCCACCGGGAAGCCCCGTTGGCCGGACAGTGGTTGCTCAAGCACGGGGTGGTTCCGGATTTCATCCTGTGCTCGTCCGCGCTCAGGACGCGCCAGACGTGCACCTGGGTGTGCAACGAGTTGGGGGAGAAGGCTCCCACTCCGAAGCTGGAGGACGGCCTGTATGCTGCCTCAGCGAACCGCATGCTGACGGTGATCAATCACGTTCCGGACACCGTAACCACGCTGATGGTCATTTCGCATATGCCCGGAGTGCAGGACCTCGCCATGCACTTGGCGTCCCGCGATTCCGATCACGATGCCTACATGGACGCCGCCACTCGCTACCCAACCAGTGCGTTGACGGTGTTGGAGACGGAAAAACCGTGGGCGGAGCTGGATGGCCAGGATGCCCGGCTGACGCACTTTAAGGTGCCCCGCCACTAGGAAGCTGTTCCGCCGCGACTTCGCGCAGCATGCGTACGGCCAGGCGGATGTTGGGGCTGGCCGTCATGGTCTTGCGGTACACCACTCCAACGGAGCGCTGCTGGGTGGGGTTCATCACCGGAATGGCGACCACGCCGGATGGGAGCGGAGGCCTGCCGAGCCGCGGAACAAGTGCCACGGACACCCCCTGCTCCACCATGGCGATGTGCGTGGAAAAGTCGGGGTCGTACACGCGGATGTCAGGCACCCGCCCCAGTCCTGCGAAAATCTGCAGGAGCGCCTCGTTGCAGATTGCGCCCGCCGGGGTGCTGATCCAGGTCTCGTCCAGCAGGTCTTCACGCTCGACGGCGGCCCTCGCCGCGAGTGCGTGGGTGCTGTTGACGAGCACATCGGCCTGGTCCACGCACAGGTCCTCGTGTACCAGGTTCTCGGGGATGACCAAAGGCACCGAGTTCCAGTTGTGGACCACTGCGAGCTCAGCTTCTCCGGAGGCCACCCTTTGCACGGCTTCGCGGGGATCCTCTGCCAGCACAGTGATGTCCAGGGTGGGGTGGGATGCGGCGAGTCGCCCGAGCATGGGTCCCACCAGTCCGCGGCAGGCGGTCGAGAATGCCGCCATCCTCAGCAGCCCCGTGGGTTTGGCAGGGTCGGCGAGCAGGTTAGCTTGCAGTTCCTCGAGCTCGCCCATGATGCGACGACCATAGCCTGCCAGCGCCAGCCCCCGCTCCGTCAGCAGCACGCCGCGGCCATTGCGCTCCAGTACAGCAACGCCTGTCTGTTTTTCCAGTTTCTTGATCTGCTGCGAGACTGCCGAGGGGCTATAGCCCATCACGTCGGAGGCGGCCACCACCGAACCGTGCTGTTCCACGGCGACCAGCGCCCTTAAGGCCGAGATGTCGATCATGAAGCAAATCTACGTGGTTCCATGCGGAAATCAATGCTGGTGCTTCAAGGATGCGGGGTCCAGAGTGGACTTGTGAACCTTCGCCACTCTGCTCTCGCCGTCCTGGTAGCCGTCCTCTGGGGCATCAACTTCGTCGCTATCGACCTCGGCCTGCACGCGAACGGCCGGGATGTGCCGCCGTTGCTCTTCGTCGCCATCCGCTTCCTCCTGGTCGTGTTCCCCTTCATCTTGTTCATCCGCAAACCCGACGTCGGCTGGAAGGCGATTGTCGGCGTCGGACTCTTCATGAGTGCCGGCCAGTTCGGGCTCCTCTATCTCGGCATGGCACTGGGGATGCCGGCTGGCCTGGCGTCCCTGGTCCTCCAGGCGCAGGTTTTGTTCACCATTTTGCTGGCTTCCAGGTTCCTCGGTGAGAGGCCCAGCCGCCGCCAACTGGCCGGGGTAGTGCTTGGCATCGCAGGCTTGGCGGTGGTGGCCTTGGGGCGCAGCGCAGTAGCCCCGGTGCTCCCGCTGATGATCGTGCTCGCAGCGGCGTTGTCATGGGCGGTGGGCAACGTGGTGGCGCGGCACTCGAAGGCCAAGTCCGGGCTTGGCCTGGTGGTGTGGTCCGGTGCGGTGGTGCCCGTCCCATTGGCAGGATTGTCGCTCGTTGTGGACGGTCCGGACGCGGTGTGGGCGACGCTTTCGGACCTTCAGGCAGCCACGATCCTGAGTGCGATCTATACCGCAGTGTTCGCATCGCTGGTGGGCTATGGCATCTGGAACCGTCTGTTGTCGCTCTACCCAAGTTCCGACGTCGTGCCCTTCACGCTGCTGGTCCCGGTGGTGGGCATGACGGCGGCTTGGCTGGTCCTGAACGAGGTTCCCACAGTGGCCGAAGTCCTGGGCGGGCTGATCCTGCTGCTGGGCGTGGCGACCGCAGTGCTCGGCGCCTCGCGGAAACGCCCGGACATCCCCGTTGCGGGGCCTGCTTTGCGCGTTTAGCTCTCGCCTTAGCGCGCAGAGCAGGCCCCGCAACGGGAGGGGATCAGCGCAAAGTAAAGATGGTTCGGTGCCAGTCCTTCTCAGCCTGGCCCTCCAGCTCGAACATCACGTGCTTCACCTGGGTGCTGAAGTTCACGCACAAGTGGGCAGGGCCCATCGATTCGAGCACGCAGTTCTGTGCCTTCTTCGGCACCGCGCGCAGGAACAGGGTGGCTTACGCTGCTGGCTTCACGGGACTCGGAGTTGGTGCCACGGCGTTCGCGGCCGATGTGCTCCTGGACCTGTTGGCTGGTCTGGACACTGAACGCACGCGTGTGGAAATGGTCAGGAAACGGCCCTTGCCCTTCCCGCCAGAACCGTTGGCTTCCTTGGGCATCAACCTGACTCGCTGGTCCATGGACAGGGCGGACCACAACCAGGGCAAACGGAACCTCATCCTCAAAGCGCTCGACGCCGTGGGGTTGGGTTTCGACTCCTGACCCACCCGTTGTGGGGCCCGCTTTGCGTGTTTTGCTCTCGCGTAAGCGCGCAGAGCGGGCGGGCCCAGCAACGTGGCGTGGTTCGGTTGTGGGGCCTGCTTTGCGTTTTTAGCTCTCGCGTCAGCGCGCAGAGCGGGCCTCACAACGCAGGGCTTAGCGTTTGGGTGCCGGCCTGCGTTGGGAAGAAGAGCTCGACGCCGGTCGCTTGGCTGCCGCTGCAGGGGTCCGGGGTGCCGTGGGACGCTTGGCGGCAGTGGGGTTGGCGGTTCCGGCGCCTCGTGCAGCCGTCGTGGCCGGGCGTTTGGCAGGCGTACCAGGACGAGCAACAGTCGCAGCCGGGCGCGCCGCGGGCTTGCGTGGAGCGGGATTTCGCTTGGCTCCGGCTGCCGGCCGCTTGGCGGGAGCAGGTGCCCGCGATCCGAAGGACGGCACCACGGCTCCGAGGAACATCACCGCCAAGGTGCCTACACCGGCCACGGCGGCGAGGTAGAAGTAGATGTCCGAGTCTTCGGTGCTGACGGCGCTTCCCATGGCGTTGGTGTCCTGGTTGAACGCCAGGCCCCACATCCGAAGGAAGGCGATGCTGAATCCGATGAACAGGCTGGTGCCCGCTGCGCCGAGGAGAACCACCAGGTACCTGCGTCGGTTGAAGAGCTGGACGATGCAGGACAGGTAGCAGAGCAGCACGGCGCCCAGGAAGAGGTACAGCACCAGTTCCTCGAGGACGACGGCGGCGAGCACCAACAGCCCCAGGGATACGAAGGCGGCAATGACCGCTAGCTTTCCGCTGTTCCCCATGTGACGCATGAGGTTAATCATCGCCGACCAAGTGGCCACGCCACGCCGTCGTAGATTGCAGTTGGATACCGTCTTACTTGATGACGTACCCGTGCATGATGGTCATCACAGCCGCGACGCTTTGGTCGCGGGTTCGTTCCGGGTTGTAGGTCTGCTGGTCGAGCCCCACGACGAAGATCGCACCGAAGATGGCTGCTTCCAGGCTCCCGCGGGCGATCGACTCGTCCACTCTGTAGCCCTCTGCCACCCGTTCCACCGCCGAGCCGATGACTGCGAGGAGTTCGGCGCGGAGTTCCGTGAACACCGCGCTCCATTCGCCCGGCGTGCGCCAGTTTTCGCTGACCCACAGGCGGGCGAACGAGGGGTAGTCGTCCATGAAGTCCATCGCCTGACCCACCATGTTCTTCATGGATTCGAGCGGGTCGCTGCTCTGGCCTTGGACGTCCTGGAGCCGGACCAGCATGATGTCCACGCCATGCCGCAGCAGTTGGGCGATGAGGTCGGACTTGCTGCCGAAGTTGTAGTAGACGGATCCTTTGGAAACCCCGGCGGCGGCGGCGATTTCGTCAACTGTCACTCCGGCAGCGCCGCGTTCGCCGATCAGCTCCATGGAGGCCTCGAACAACCGTTGCTTGGTGGCGTTGGTTCGTTCGGGCCGAAGCTTCTTGCTCCCGCCCACCGCGGAATCCGAAGAGAGCGGCTCACTGGTGCTCATACTGCGATCTCCGGCTTCAGGGTCTTAAGGGTCCACATCTTGTGCTTGCGGACGGCGAGGGTGGACAGCGCCGCTCCCAGCAAAGTGTACCCAAGCAGGCCCAGTACGGTAGGCCAGATCATGCTGAGCTCACCGCCGTAGATCAGGTGCCGCATACCCGTGACAACGTAGCCCATGGGCATGATCTCGTGGACCACATGCAACGGCATCGGCGTGGTCTGCCAAGGGAAGGTGCCGCCGGAGGAAACGAGCTGGAGGACCAGGAGGATCAGCACCACGAACTTGCCGGGCGTCCCGAGGAGGGCCACAATGCCTTGGATGATCGCGGTGAACGCCATGACGGCTGCCAGCATGAACAGCCACATGCCGATCGGGTGCGAGGCGTTGAGACCCAGGCCCAGGTTCACTACGAGTGTGAGGATCGTGGCCTGGAAAACGGAGACCACGAAGAACGGCAACCAGCCGCCCACGGCAATCTTCCACGAAGGTGCGTTCGAGGCAAGGGCGCGCTGGGTGATGGGCCGCATGGCCTGGACCAGCATGAACACGCCGATCCACAAGGCAAGAGTCAGGAAGAACGGTGCAAGGCCGGCGCCATAGGAGTTGGCTTTGGCCTGCGAGACGTTCTCCACTGCGACGGGATCAGCGATCACCTTGGAGACGCTGCTCTTTTGCTCGTCGTTCGGGTTGGGGATGTCTCCCGCGCCCTTCGCGAGTTCGGAGGCCAGGGTGTGCGAGCCATCGGAGGCGGTCACTGCGCCGCTCGCGAGTTGGCCGGCGCCGTCGTCCAGTTGGCGGGCGCCGTCGTCGAGCTTTACCGCCCCATCGAGCGCCGACTGTTGACCGGCGGCGAGGGTGGACGCGCCGGTTTGGAGCTGGCCGGCGCCAGCGGCTGCCTTGGAGATGGCGTCTGTGAGCGTGGGGGTGGCGGCTGCAAGCTTTGAGGCTCCGGCGCTCACCGCGGCCGAGCCGTCGGAGAGTTGCTGGATCTTTGCGGCGTCGCCGGAGATCTTCGCCTTGGCGTCCTGGACCGGGTTGGATGCAGCAGCGGCATCGAAATCGGCCAGGACCTTGTCAGCCTGCTCCTGTGTGAGCACACCGGACGTCACCAGCCGGGTGTTGGACTCCACAACCCTGGTGCGCAGACCCTTGTCCGCGGCTTCGAGCTGACCCACGACGTCCTGGACTTTCGCGTTCAACTGGGCGTTTCCGGCGGCGACCTGTGCCGCGCCGTCAGCCAGCTTCTGGGAGTCTGCAGGCAGCGTGGAGGTCTTGTTCTTGAGCTCTGTCAGGCCGGAACTCAGCTGGCTGGCGCCTCCGTTGAGCTGTACCGCGCCGTCGCGCAGTTTCGTTTGGCCGGCGACCAGCTGGTCGGCGCCGGCAACCAGTTGCGTGGTGCCGTCATGGAGGGTCGCGGCGCCGTCGCTGAGCTTGCCGACACCATCGGCGAGTTGTCCTGCGCCGTCCGCTGCTTTGACGATTGAAGCGTGGATGGTGCCGAAACCGGTGAGGAGCTGGTTGGCTGTCTCTTCGCCCACCTCTTTGGCGACCGTGGAGTGCACAGCGGTGGTGAGTTTGTCCACAATAGTGCTCAACAGGTAGTTGTTGGCGTCATTGGTGGTCACGTGCAGCATGGCCTGGTTGGCGGCGTCGAAGCTGCCCGGGGATGCCAGGTTTGCGGAGAAGTCCTTGGGGATCCGCAGCGCGAAGGCGTATTCGCCGGTCTTGACGCCGGCGTCCGCATCCTCGGCGCTGGCGACCTGCTTCCAGTTGAAGACATGGCCTTCCACCAGGCTGTCCGCCACCTTCTTGCCCGCCTGCAGTTCGCTGCCGTCCTTGGTGGTGGCACCGGTGTCCTCGACCACCAGGGCGGCGTCGATCTGGTTCAGGTTGCCGTACGGATCCCAGTTCGCGTAAAGGTACACGGCACCGTACAACAACGGAACCATGGTCAGGGCGAGGATGGTCAGCTTGGGCAGGAGCCCGCCGGTCATGCGCTTGAGTTCGGAGCGGGCGAGCCGCAGAACAGTCACTTTGCAGTCCTTTGGAGGTTTTGGGTTTCGGGTTCGTCGAGGGGTTCGGCCGTCTCGGCGGCGGGTTCGGCCGCTTCGGGTGCCGCGTCGCCGGCGTGCTTTGCGTGCGGCTGGGGCTCTGCGCTGGGCTGGGGCTCGACGGCGTGCTGGGGCTCGACGGCGGCAGCCGGCTCGGGCGCCAAGGGGGCGGGTTCCGATTCCGGTTCGGGCGGGTGCGAAACTGAGTTACCGATCACCGCGGCCGCACCGGTCCAGATGTCCGGCAGGGCGCCGACCACGGCTACCACCGCAAGCGGCCGCCCGGCGTCGGACGCCAGGGCCTGCAGGCGAGGCAACCACGTTGACGGATCGGCGCTGTGCCGGTCGGGGGAGTCCACTACCAGGAGGTCGGTGGCAGGGTCAGCCAGGGCGAGCGCGGACAGGAGTTCCAGGCGCCGTCCCGCAGGCAGCTGTTTGATCCACAGGTCGGCGATGTCTTCAAAGCTGTTGACCTTCAGCCATGGCTTGCTCAGCAGCGCTCCACGGTAGCGGCGCGGGATGAGCGAGAGGTCCTCGGTGACGAGGTCCCGGACGCTGAGGTGCTGCTCCGGCTCGTTGACGCCGGGGGAGTCAACCAGGGCGCTCGCGAGGCGGATCTTCTTGGTCTTGGTGTTGTTGTCCCAGCTGAGGACGCCATTGCTGGGCTTCATGCGGCCGCTAAGGGCCAATGCCAAAGCTGTCCGCTGGTCTTGGCCTTCGCCGGCCACCAGCAGGAGTTCCCCGCGGCTCACGGCGAGGGACGTTGCCGGAAGGAGATCGCCCCGGCGGCCGTTGATCTGGAGTTGCTGTACGGACAGCACAATGAAGCCTTTCGCAGAAATGGTGTCTGCGAAAAGTCTAACTGAACTGACTGGTCAGTTCAAATAGACTCTAAAGTCCGTACTTTTCCAGCAGGCGCAACCAGATCTCGCTGATGGTCGGGTAAGACGGAACCGCATGCCACAGCCTGTCCAAGGGAACTTCTCCCACGATCGCGATGGTGGCGGAGTGGAGCAGCTCAGCCACGCCTGGACCGGCAAACGTTGCACCGAGGATCACCTTCCGGTCCTCGTCCACCACCATCTGTGCCCACCCCTTGTAGTCGGGGGAATGCAACTGGGAACCGGATACGTTGATGGGCAACTCGACGCCCGTGACGTTCTTTCCCTGCAGGAGGGCCTGCTCCAGGCTCAGTCCCACGGAAGCAACTTCGGGATCAGTGAACACGACACTTGGTACAGCGTGGTCGTTGGCAGTGTGGGCCCATGGACTCCACGGCTGCGGAGTGCCCTTGAGCTTGCCGTTGGCCCGGGCGACAATGGCGTCCCCCGTGGCGCGGGCCTCGTACTTGCCCTGGTGGGTCAGGAGCACCTTGCCCGCGGCATCCCCGGCCGCGTAGAGCCACAGCCCACTGGTGCCATCGCTGGCGGGACCGTCGACGAGCCCGCTGGCGTCCGTGGTGAGCTTGAGGGGTTTGCCGTCAGGCGCTTCGATGCCCACACTGTCCAGGCCAAGGTTGGCCAAGGACGGGTGCCTTCCTGAAGCGACCAGGAGTTGATCGGCTTGGAGCGTTGCGCCGTCGAGCGTGACTGTTACCGAGCCGTCGTCGTTCTTTTCCACCTTGTCCACGTCAGTGTGGAGGCGGACATCGATACCGTCGGCGCGGAGGCCCGCCAGGACAAGGCTGGCCGCTTCCTCCGGATAGCTGCTCAGGAGGCGTCCGCGGGCGACAACCGCCACATCGGATCCAAGCCGCGCGAACGCCTGCGCCATTTCAACGCCAGCCACTCCACCGCCCAGGACCACGAGGCGTTTGGGGATCTCCTTGGCTGCCGTGGCGCCGCGCGTCGTCCAAAAGGGTACGTCTTCCAAGCCCGCGATCCCCGGGATGGTGGGTGTGGAACCCGTTGCCACCACTACGGCATGATGCGCCTTCAGGGCGTAGCTGTTTCCGTCCAGGCCGTCCACCTGGACCTCGCGGGCCCCCGTGATCCGGCCGCGGCCACGGATGAGGTCGATGCCGGCGCTGTCCAGCCATTCGACCTGGCTGCCGTCTTCCCAGTTGTTGGTGAACCAGTCGCGATGCTTCAGTGCGGCCTTCGCGTCCACCACCCCGGTGATGGCCTCGGACGCGCCCGGGATGACCTGGGCCGCGTGCAGCACACTCCCCGGGCGAAGGAGCGCCTTCGAAGGAATGCACGCCCAGTAGGAACACTCGCCGCCCACCAACTCGTTCTCCACGATCACCGCCGACAGGCCGCCCCGGACCACCCGGTCCGCCACGTTTTCCCCAACGGCGCCTGCGCCGATCACTATTACGTCGTACTCGCGGGAGCTCTCGGCAGTCATGGGGAAAGCCTACGCCGGGAGCCCTGCGTTGTGGGGCCTGGTGTGCGGGGTGTGTGGGGGTTTTGGGGCGCAGAGTGGGCCTCGCATGTGTGGGTGGTGCGTTGTGGGGCCTGGTGTGCGGGTTTGGTGGGGGGTTTTGGGGTGCAGAGTGGGCCTCGCAAAATCTAGCCCGACACCGCGTTGTGGGGCCCGCTCTGCGGGTTTGGTGGGGGGTTTTAGGGTGCAGAGCGGGCCTCACAACGCAGGCTCACGCGTGCATCGCGCCCTTGAACCAGCCCGTGATGCTGGCCGGGTGGGTGATTGCCGTGCCAACAACCACGGCGAACGCGCCGGCGTCGAGGGCCTGGCGGGCATGGGCGGGAGTATGGATACGGCCTTCGGCGATCAGGGGTTTGCCCAGATCGGCGGCCGCAATCTTCTCAAGAAGCTCCAGATCCGGCCCATCCGTCTTGGCGCGCTCGCCGGTGTAGCCGGACAACGTGGTGCCGATCAGGTCCGCCCCGGCTTCGACGGCGGCGACGGCGTCATCGAACGAGCCACAGTCAGCCATGACCAGTGCATGCGACTCAGCCTGGATACCGCTGATGGTGGCGGACAAGGACAGCCCATCCGGACGGGTCCGGCGTGTTCCATCGATCGCCACAACGTGCGCCCCTGCGTTCGCCACCGCAAGGGCGTGCCGGAGTGTGGGGGTGATGAAGACGCCGTCGTGCCCGTCCTTCCACAGTCCGATGACAGGGACCTCGACGGCGGCGCGTGTGAACTGCACATCGGCCAACCCTTGGACGCGGATCGCCGCAGCCCCGCCGATCACAGCGGATGCCGCCACCTGGCCCGTTGTCCGGGGATCACGCATGGGCTCACCCGGGTAGGCCTGGCAGGAGACGATCAGCTGAGAGCGGAGGGCTTCAAGGTTTTTAGGGGTGAGGATCATGATGTCTCCCTTTAAAGAAGGACGAGTTTTGCGGCGCCAATAATGGCAGCGGAGTTGCCCAGGGACGCACTGAGCACGGGGACTGCAGCCAAGGGGGCCAAGAGTTCCTGGCGTAGGGCAGCTTCCATGGGTTTCCACCAGAGCTCGCCGGCATCGGCCAGTCCTCCGGAGATCACCACTGTTTCTGGGTCCAGGATGTTAATGAGGCCGCCCACGGCCTGGCCGGCTGCGCGGGCACCGACGTGGATGGCGCGCACAGCGGCGGCGCGGCTGGCCCCAAAGGAGGCACCGCCGTCGTGATCTTCAGCAGCGGCCAGCGCGAACACGCCGCGCGTGTCGGTCGCTGACACAGCAGAGCCGCCACCGCGCAGATACGCCTCATGGATCGCAGGCCCGGAAGCTATCGCCTCAACGTGACCGGCCGAACCACAAACACAAGGCAACGGAACGCCGTCGGAAACCGCGAAAGGTGAAGCGAAATGACCCACATGCCCGCCAACAAAACGGTGCCCCAGGACCGGGGAGCCACCCAGCACAAAACTGCCGCCAACCCCTGTGCCGAACGCGACCATCAGTGAGCTGGCCGCACCGGCCGAGGCTCCCAGCCATGCCTCGCCGAGGGCATGAGCGTGGACATCATTGACGGCCCGAACAGCAAGGCCGAGGCGTGAAGAGAGTCCGGAAACCAGCGCAGTGCCCGCCCAGCCCAAAATTGCGTCGGTCGCGGAAACCACAACCCCGGAAGAAGCGTCGATGACCCCAGCGGAGCCGACGCCGACGCCGGACACTGTATGCCCGGCGTCGGCAGCGCGCTCCACCAGACCTGCGATCAGCGCAGCGGTGGCGTCCAGGATCGCTCCGCCACCGCCCCGGTTCAACGTCGGAATGGTCTCCGTCATCACAACTTCGCCAGAGGGGGAGACAACCCCGGCGGCAGTCTTGGTGCCGCCGAGGTCAACGCCGATCACGTGGGTCATGAAGGTTAGACCAGCCCGTTGCGTTCCAGGATTTCCCGGATCGCAGCAGTCTCGGAATCGTTCAGGCTGAGCATGGGCGAGCTCATGGTGTTGGACTCAATGACGCCCATCACCTGCAGCGCGGTCTTGAACGCACCCAGGCCGGCTGCGCCTCCGGAGACGCGTCCGTTGGGGGTGTAGACGATCTCGAAGACGTCGGCCAGGCGGTCCTGCTCGCGGGCCGCCGTAGCCCAGTCGCCGGCCTGCGCAGCATCAAACAGGCGGCGGTAGCCGGCCGGATCCACGTTGCCGAGCCCCGGGACAACACCCTGCGCGCCGCCAAGGAGGGCGCCGTCCACCACTACTTCGTGACCGGTGAAGATGTCGAAGTTGGGGATGTCCTTGGCAGCCAGGAGCAGCTGGCGGAAGGAGACGTCGTCGCCGGAGGAGTCCTTGACGCCGGCGATCACGCCGTCGCGGCCGAGGCGGACCAAAAGATCCGTGGGCAGCTTGAAGTGGGTGCGGACGGGAACGTCGTAGGCGAAGATCGGCTTCCCGATGGCGGCGTGGATGTCGCGGAAGTGGGTCTCCGTCTCCGCTGCGTTGCCGATTGCGTAGTACATGGAGGTCACCACGATCGCGTCGGCACCAAGGTCAACCACCTTGCGGGCTTCCTCGATCACGCGGGTGGTGGTCTGCTCGTTGGCGCCCACGATCAGCGGGACCGCACCGGCGTTGGCGTCGGCGATGGTGGAGACCACCAGCTCGCGCTCGTCGTTGGTCAGGTAGGGGACTTCGCCGGAGGAGCCCAGGACGAAAAGGCCGGACACACCGCCGTCGATCAGGTGCTTGGTGACGTTCTTCAGCGACGCGGTGTCGATGCTGCCGTCGGCGTGGCGGGGGGTGATGACCGGGGGAATGACGCCCTGGAATTGAGTGGACACAGAAATCTCCGTTGTTTGTAACTTGTGAAGGGAAAAACTAGATGTGAAGGAGGCTCGGCGCGGCGCCCAGCAGCTTCTTGGTGTAGTCGTTGCTCGGGTTGTCGAAGACTTGCGCAGCGGAGCCTTGCTCGACGATCTTGCCGAAGTACATGACGCAGATCCGGTCCGAAACGTAGCGGACAGTCTGGATGTCGTGGGAAATAAACACCATTCCCAGATTCAGCTGGGTCTTCAGGTCGGAGAGCAGGTTCAGGACCTGCGCGCGGACCGAAACGTCCAGGGCCGACGTCGGTTCGTCCGCCACGATGATGTCCGGGTCCAGGGCCAACGCGCGGGCAATCGCCACGCGCTGGCGCTGGCCACCGGAAACCTGCGACGGCGTCACTTCGGCCGCCGATTGCGGCAAGCCAACCAGCGCCAACAGTTCCTTGACCTTGGCGGCACGGGAGGAAGCGTTGCCGATGCCATGGATTTGCAGCGGATCGGTGAGGATGTCCTGGATGGTCATGCGCGGGTTCAGCGCCGTGGCCGGGTCCTGGAAGACCACGGAAACGGAGCGGCCAAACGCCTTGCGCATGGCTGCGTTCCGCTTGATGGCCGGCTTTCCGTGGAACAAAACCTTTCCCGACGTCGGCGGCTGCAGTCCCACGAGCACCGAAGCAAGCGTGGACTTGCCGCAGCCGGACTCACCGACGATGCCGACGGTTTCGCCGCGGCTGATGGTGAAGTCGACGCCGTCTACCGCTTTGACGATGTTAGGGCGGAACAGGCCACCGGTCCGTGCATGGTGGTAGACCTTGACGTCCTTGAGCTCGATGACCGGTTTGCCGGTTGATTCACTCATCGTGCGTCCTCCTTCAGGTGGCTTGCCCAGTAGTGGTCGGCATCGTCATCGCCATTGGCCGAGGCCACCGAAGTGAGCACCAGCTTTTGGTGGGGATCGGCGTCGGGGCGCAGCGACCGGGCGGCAAAGCGATCTCCCGTGGCAAAGTCCCGCGGGGATGGCACGGTGCCCGGAATCTGGTGGAGCCTGGCGGCGTCCGCTTCAATGGACAGGACGGCACCCAGCAGGCCACGGGTGTACTCGTGCTTGGGGTTCCGCAGAAGCTCGGAAGCCTGCGCGGATTCCACCACCTGGCCGGCGTACATCACAGTGATGCGGTGGGCCAGGGAGGCCACCAACGCGAGGTCGTGGCTGACGAACACCATGGCAAACCCGAGTTGTTCCCGCAGCTCGTTCAGCAGATCCACAACTTGCTTCTGGACAGTGACGTCCAGGGCGGTAGTCGGCTCGTCGGCCACCACGATCCTGGGGGAACGGGACAACGCCATGGCAATCAGCACACGTTGTCGCTGGCCGCCGGAGAGCTCATGCGGATAGCTGGCAAGTGTCCGGACCGGGTCCAGCTTCACCATCTCCAGCAGTTCCGCGGGTGTCTTGCGGCCACCTCGCTTGGTGAGCTGCTCCATCTGGTCCTTGATCTTCATGGACGGGTTCAGCGAACTGAGGGCGTCCTGGTAGACCATGGCGATCTGCTCACCGCGCAGGCCAACGTAGGCCTTGGGATCGCTGTGCTTGGTGCTGGAATCCAAGAGTTCCTTGCCATCGAACTTGATGGAGCCCGTGACCTCCGCGGTTTTGGGGAGCAGGCCCATGACGGCCAGCGAGGTGATGGACTTGCCGCAACCGGACTCGCCCACAAGGCCCATCGTTTCGCCCTCGCGGACAGTGAAGGACACGTTGTCTACGATCGCGATGTCGCCGAAGCGGCCTGGGAAGCGGATGGACAGGTTCTTTACTTCCAGCACGTTGCGTGAGCCTGCCGGTACCTGCGGGAGGCGGTCGGTGCGCTTCGCTTCGATTGCTGCCAGGAGTTCCAGTTCGCGGTCCAGGAGGAGGTGCGGGTTGGCGGCGGCGAGCTTCACATCGGTGAGGACGGCTGAGGCGCCCACCTCGGAAGTGGCGCCGACGCTGGAACCCGCCAGTACGCCGTCGAGCTCGTGTTCCTCAACCACTGAAGGCTGGGCAACGGATGTACCAACTTCGGTGTCCACGGCAATAACTGCAGCCGAACCGTCGTCGTCCTTCACCACGGGGGCGCGGCGAAGCTTCGGGTTCACCATGGCGTCGGTGAGGCCCTCGGCCAGGATGTTCAAGGAAAGAACGGTCAAAAGGATGGTGAGGCCCGCGAACGTAGTGGCCCACCAGCCGCCGGACAGGACCAGGTTGCGGCCGTAGGAGATCACGTTGCCCCATGACGGTGCGGGATCCTGGACGCCTGCGCCCAGGAAGGACAGCGAGGCTTCGAGGATGATGGCGTCGGCAACCATGACCGTGGCGAACACCAGCACGGGAGCGGCAGTGTTGCGGACAATGTGCTTGACCAGGATGTAGAAGCGGCCGGCTCCGATGACCCGCTCGGCACGGACGTAGTCCTCGCCATACTGGGCCAGCACGTTGGCGCGGACCACCCGGGCAAGTTGCGGGGTGTAGATGATGGCGATCGCGACGATGATGGTGGGCACCGAGTTGCCGAACGCTGCCAGCAGCACAGCGGCCAGGGCGATGCCCGGGAACGCCATGAGGATGTCCATGAGCCGCATGATGATTTCATTGACGGACTTGCTGGACGTGGCGGCAAAGGAACCCAAAAGCGCGCCGGCCAGAATGGCCAGGCCCACGGCGCCGAGGCCGATCATCAGCGACGACTGTGCGCCGAAAAGCAGGCGGGAGAAAATGTCCCGACCCAGGCGGTCGGTGCCGAAGAAGTGCTCGGCGCCCGGAGGCGTGGCGGGAATGAATGTTTCCAGCGGATCATGCGGGGCGATGACGGGCGCGAAGATGGCCGCCAGCACAATCAGCACGAGGAAAAGCAGGGCGATACGGGAGCCCCAGGGCAGGGCCTTGAAACGAATGACCGGGGCACTTAGCCGTTCTGCGAGCTTGCTGCGCATGAGCTATACCGTCCTGATTCGGGGGTTGATAAGCAGGTAGAGAAGGTCCACCACGATGTTCACCAGAACGAAGGTGACCGAGATGGTGAGCACCACGCCCTGGACCAGGTTGACGTCCAGGTTGGTGATGCCGTTGAGGATCAGCTGGCCCATGCCGGGCAAGGCGAAGATCATTTCAATCACGACGGCGCCGCCCAGCAGGTAGCCAACGCGCAGTCCCAGCACGGTCACCGGTGTGACGAGGGCGTTGCGGAGGACGTTCTTGGAGACGACCTCGCGGTAGGGGACACCGTTGCCGATGGCGGTCCGGACGTAGTCGCGGTCCAGTTCTTCCACCATGGAGGTACGGACCACACGGATCAGGGACGCGGACACGGGAATGCCGAGGGCCAAAGCCGGGAGGGCCATGGAGTTGAGCCAGCCGCCAAAGCCGGATTCCGGCGTCGCAATTCCGCCCGAGGGGAACATGGGGTTCTCACCGAGGGCGAACCACTGGATCAGCAGGATGCCCAGCCAAAACGACGGCGTGGCAATTGCGGCGATTGAGAAGACGCGGACCAACTGGTCCTGCCACTTGTCGCGGTACAGGGCGCCCATGATGCCAAAGGCCAGGGAGAGGACGATCGCGATGAGGACGCCAAGGAAGGTGAGTTGAAGGGTCAGCGGGAAAGCCGAGCCGATCATGGATGCCACCGACTTGGCCGGTGGTGTGGTGACGCCGAGGTCGAACTGCAGGAGCTTGCCGAGGAAACGGAAGTACTGCAGGACCAGGGGGTCGTTCAGGCCATTGTCCTGGCGGTATTGCTGCTTCGCTTCTTCGCTGGCGCCGTCGCCGAGGGCTGAACTGGCTTGGTCGCCGGGAGCGGCCTGAAGGACGAGGAAGACGAGCAACGTGATGCCCAGGATCATCAATGGCAATGCTGCAAGCCTGCGGCCAAGCAGACGCAATATCGTGACCAATTTGTTCTCCGGTTGATCTGGTTGTGGGCCCCGCTCTGCAGGGTTTTTGGGGGTTTAACCCTGCAGAGCAGGCCTCACAACGCGAAGGATTGCTTAGGCAGTGCGTCCGACGCCGACGAACGACAGGCCGGTGGTGGGAAGGGGCTGGAAGCCGTTGAGCTTCTTTTCGTCCCAGGCGCTGGGAAGCTGGCGGTGGAAGACCGGGTACAGGGGGACCTCTTCGGAGACCATGTCCACGATTTCGCCGACGATCTTCTTGGCGTCATCGCCCGAGGCCTGGGAGCCCTTGTCCATGAGGCCCTGCAGTTTGGTGCGCTCCGGGGTGGTCCAGAAAGCGCGCTTGTCCATCCAGGTGGCACCCGAGTAGAACCAGCTCAGCAGGAGGTCTGCATCGTTGCCGAAGACGGAGGGATCGCCGGGGGCAGCGACCACACTGTAGTCGCCCTTGCCAACACGGTCGCTGTACAAGGCGCCCGACTGGAGGCTCTTGACCGTGACCTTCACACCGGGAATCTTGTTCCAGGACTCGAGGATCAGTGGCGCAACGTCCTTAACCCAGGCGGTGTCTGTGGTGAGGAGTTCGAATTCGAGGGTGGTGACGCCGGCCTGCTTCAGGAGTTCCTCGGCCTTGGACGTGTCGAAGCCATAAACGTTCTTGGCCTTGACGTAGTCCGGGTGGCCTTCCTGGAAGTAGGAGGTAGCGGCTTTGGCGTTGCCGAACAGGGCCTTCTTGATGATGGCTTCCTTGTCCAGGCCGTAGTGCAGTGCCTGGCGGACCAGCTTGTTGTCGAACGGTGCCTTGGCACAGTTGAACATGAGGAACAGCAGGCCGAAGGACTGGACGGATTCGACCTTCACCTTGGACTTCAGCCCATCGACGTCCAGGTAGGGAACGTCTTCGATGGCCTGGACGCGGCCGGACTGGACTGCGGTGACGCGGGCTGCGGCATCAGAGAGCAGCAGCCAGGTCATGCCCTTGGCCAGTGCAGGCTTGGGGCCGTTGTAGTCGGCGAATGCCTCGAAGACGATCTTGTCGTCCTTGACTGCGGAGATGAGTTTGTACGGTCCGGAGCCGACTGGCTTGGCGTCGAACGCCTTCAGGTCGGTAGCGAGTGCCTTGGGGACGATCTTGACCACGGAGATCCGGGGTCCGAAGCCGGGGAAGGCGTACTTAAGGGTGAATTCCACCGTCTTGGCATCAACAGGCTTGACGTCCTGGATGAAGGGGATGAACTGGGAGAACAGCGACTTGTTCGCCGGGTCCATCACGCGGGTGAAGGAGAAAGCGACGTCCTCGGTGGTGACGGGGGAGCCGTCGTGGAACTTTGCGCCATCGCGGATGGTCACCTGATAGGTGGTGTCGTTGATCTTCTTGGGGTCCGCTGCGGCCAGGGCGTTGTAGGGCTCGCGTGTGGCCGGGTGCAGCTCGATGAGGCCTTCGAAGATATGCAGGTTGGCAGCCATCGGCGTCGCACCCGAAGAGCTCAGCGGGTCGAAACCCGTGGAGAGCGCGTAGGAAATGCCTGCCTCGATGGTGAGGTCCTTGTTGACGGCGGCCGTGTTGGTGCTGGTGCCGGTGGTCGTGCTGGCAGCGCCGCCGCACGCAGAAAGTGTTGCCGTGAAGGCGGCTGCTGCACCAACTGCGCCGCTTAGCTTCAGGAAGTTCCGGCGGCTGGCGTCATTGACCAGCGGCAGGCTGTTGATCGTCTTGCTCATAGGGTGCCTCACCAATCGCGTTTCGTGGGTTATCGGATGTAGGACGTCCGATGCTCGTATGGAAACTGTAAGGGCGGTCACAAGAGAACGTCAAGTGAGAGTGGGCGGCCTGGCCTCGTCCGCGCGCCCGGCGGTTTTCCGGCTGCGGCCGGTCCTGAGGGGAAATCCCAGCGAAATCCCTGAACATACTTATCAAGGAGGTGGGACATCCGATATTGTATGTTGCGAGTCACTCAATCTGCGGTGGGCGCTAAGCTCGCCTCAATATTAACACCGCATCGCCCAGGCTTCCCGGGTGATGCAGCGGCAAGGAGAAAGCCATGACAACTTCCGGTGTAGTTCCGCAGGCGCGGTTCAGTGCACAGGCCCGGCTTCGTGCCTTGCAGTCGGACATTATGGAATTGATCCTCGAGCGCGAGCTGGAGGCGGGCGATCCACTGCCGACAGAGAGCGAGTTGTCGGTGGCTCTCGGAGTCGGGCGCAATACGCTGCGCGAATCCCTCAAGGTCCTGCAAGCCCTGGGTGTCATCGAGATCCGGCATGGCTTCGGCATGTTCGTGGCCCCGAGCAATTTTGACGCCCTCGCCGACGGCCTCACCTTCAGGGGCCGGTTGTCGCTGCGGCACCAGGGGCTTGAGGCGTTGCAGCTCGTCGATGTGCGCCAGGCGTTGGAGTCGGGCTTGATCGGCTCTTCGATGGACGTCATGACACCCGAACAGCTTGCCTCCATTGAGGAAGCCGTGAAGCAGATGGAGGATCTCGCCGCTGCCGGCGAAAACTTCGTGGCCGCCGATGCTGAATTCCACCGCAGGCTCTTCGAGCCGCTCAACAACGAGCTCCTGATCAACCTGATGGGTGTTTTCTGGAAGGTCTACCGGAAGATCCACGTCGAAATCGGTCCGGGCAACGAGGACCTCATGAAGACCGCCGCCATGCACCGCAACATCTACGCCGCCGTTGCCGCCGGGGACAAGGCCTCAGCCTCCGAGCTGCTCAACCGGCACTTCGACGGAATCCGCCGCCGTATCGGCGAGGCCGTGGGCGACTGACCCTCCGCTCGCAACGTGACGGGCCGCCGTCGTACTTTCACCTGAAGTACGACGGCGGCCCGTTCCGTTTGTGCGTGCGGCTCACCTCGCGCTGTGCGAACTAATGCTGAGCAAAACAAAAGACCCGCACCGGCGAACCGGTGCGGGTCTTTATTTGTGCGCCCAAAGGGATTCGAACCCCTGACCTTCTGTTCCGTAGACAGACGCTCTATCCAGCTGAGCTATGGGCGCATTTCGTGTGATTCTCGGCGGTCTGTTTCTCTGACCCCCTCGAACCTCAATAAACTTTACAGAAGTTCATGTGAAGTTCCAAATCGAAAAGCTGTAATCTGCGCAACTAGACCGGTCTACGTGACCTTAGTCACTTAAATCTGCCTCTGGCGAGCCATTGCCCCTGATTTCTAGGCGTTTTTACTTTTCGGTCCCACGGTTGTCCGATGTCTGACAGCCCATTGGTCTGGTCCGCGGCCCCTATCGTTTAGGACACACCACTGAACCCGAGGAAGGGAACCACAATGGGCGATCTGGCGCGACTGCCGCTGCTTGAGAAGGCACCTACTACGCATGCACGCCTGCTGGCTTGGGTTGAGGAAGTTGCCGAGCTGACCCAGCCGGACCGCATCCACTGGGTCGATGGCAGCGAAGCAGAAAACAAGAAACTCACCGACGAGCTTGTCGAGGCCGGCACGCTCAAGCGGCTGAACCCGGAGACGTTCCCGAATTCCTTCGCGGCATTCTCTGACCCGGCTGACGTTGCCCGTGTGGAAGAGCAGACCTTCATCTGCTCCGAAAACGAGCGCGACGCAGGCTTCACCAACAACTGGATGGCCCCGGCCGAGATGAAGCAGAAGCTGCGCGGTCTGTTCGCCGGCTCCATGCGTGGCCGCACCATGTACGTCATTCCGTTCGTCATGGGCCACCTGGATGCTGAAGACCCCAAGTTTGGCGTCGAGATCACCGACTCCGCCTACGTTGTTGCCTCCATGCGCATCATGGCCCGCATTGGCACGGACGTCTTGGACCGCATCACCGAAACCGATGCCTTCTTCGTCCCGGCCCTGCACTCACTCGGTGCCCCGCTGGAAGCCGGCCAGGCCGACGTCGCCTGGCCCTGCAACCCGGACAAGTGGATTGTCCACTTCCCCGAAGAGCGCTCCATCTGGTCCTTCGGATCCGGTTACGGCGGCAACGCCCTCCTCGGCAAGAAGTGCTACGCCCTGCGCATCGCCTCGGTGATGGCCCGCGACGAGGGCTGGCTGGCTGAACACATGCTGATCCTCAAGCTGACCTCCCCGGAGCAGAAGACCTACTACATCTCTGCTGCCTTCCCGTCCGCGTGCGGCAAGACCAACCTCGCGTTGCTCGACCCCACCATCAAGGGCTGGAAGGTGGAGACCCTGGGCGACGACATCACCTGGATGCGCTTCGGCAAGGAAGGCGAGCTCCGCGCCGTCAACCCCGAAGCCGGCCTGTTCGGCGTCGCTCCCGGCACCGGCTGGGGCACCAACCCCAACGCCATGCGTGCCATCGCCAAGGGCAACAGCATCTTCACCAACGTCGCACTGACTGATGACGGTGGCGTCTGGTGGGAGGGCATGACGGAGGAGACTCCGGCGCACCTGACCGACTGGCGCGGCGAGTCCTGGACACCGGACTCCGACGCCCCCGCCGCGCATCCGAACTCCCGCTTCTGCACGCCGATCGACCAGATCGACATGCTGGCCGAAGAGTACTTCAGCCCGGAAGGCGTTGAGCTCTCCGCCATCCTGTTCGGTGGCCGCCGCAAGACCACCATTCCGCTGGTTACCGAGGCCCGCAACTGGTCCAACGGTATCTTCATGGGATCCACGCTGTCCTCGGAAACCACGGCTGCTGCAGCCGGTGCCGTTGGCGTTGTCCGCCGCGACCCCATGGCCATGCTGCCGTTCATCGGATACGACGCGGGCGACTACCTGAACCACTGGGTCAACCTGTCCGCGAAGGCCAACCCGGAGCGACTGCCCAAGATCTTCCTGGTCAACTGGTTCCGTCGCACGGCTGAGGGTGGCTTCGCCTGGCCGGGCTTTGGTGACAACGCCCGCGTGCTGAAGTGGGCCATCGAGCGCCTCGAAGGCAAGGCTGACGCTGTGGAGACTCCGATCGGTTTCGTACCGACCGGCGAATCCATCGACCTCGAAGGGCTGGACATGACCCCGGCAGAGGTCGAGGCAGCCGTGCGCGTCGATCCTGAAGAATGGGCAACCGAGCTGGCGTCCATCGAGGAATGGTTCGCCAACTTCGGCGAATCGCTCCCGGCGGCACTCCAGTCCGAGCTGGATGGGCTCAAGTCCCGTCTGGGCTAGACCTCTTAGGAACAACGGCGTTCTTAAGTGAACGACGACGGCCCGTCACCTTTCGTTGGAAAGGTGGCGGGCCGCCGTCGTTCTTCGCGCAGGTCAGGAACGGTATCGTTCCGCGCGGCGGTTATGTAAGTGGGGCGGGTGTTCGGAACTCCGGACGGAGCCCGATGGATTGGAACACCGGGTTCATTTGGCGCGCATGCGGAAGGGTGGAAATGACCACGGAGTCGAGTTCGCGGTAAAAGGCCTCCCTGGCCCGGGTCATGGCCCGGCGCAGTTCGCACTCGTTGATGAGCGGGCAATTCTTGGTGGGGGATTGGCACTCGGCTGGATCCTGCCGGCTGTCCAAGTGGCGCAGGACCTCGCCGACTGTGGCTCGCCGGCCGTGTTCGCTGAGCCGTGAACCACCAAGCCGGCCACGCTCGACGTCAATGAAACCTAAAGCACGGAGCCGGACCATGGCTTTGCTGACGTGGTTGTACGGCGTCCCCACGGCGTCGGCCACGGCCTGTGTGGTCAACAACATGCCTTCGGGGGCCGCGGCCAACACCATGATGGCGCGGAGGCTAACGTCTGCGAACGCGTTGATTTTCATGGGATCAGCTCATGTGAGTAGGGTCTAGTCCACCCAGATGGATGGCTCGTGGGTATCGGGCTCCATAGGACGGAAGGCAAAACCCTCTGCGGTGGGGGAGTACGGGATGATGGCTGCCCGGGCTTCGCCATTCCTGTGTTCGGCGGCACCATGGATGCCGTCCGAACCATGGTCCGGCAACGTGACGTCACTGACAAGGGCCACAGCCTTGAAGTCGTCGCGCCCTTGGCGCAGGAGCTGGTGGATGTCGGTCAGCATCTGCCCCGCATCGACGTCACCATTTTCGTCCGGCTCACCAGGTGCGATCATGACGATCCGGAACTCACCATCGTTCGAGAGCGTCACGCCGAACGGAAAGAAACCACCGTTCTGCTGGATGTGCTCCTGCGCGGTCCCCAGCGCCGTGCCCAGTGTCTCCCGGAGCTCGCGGTCCTGGTCGGATTCTTCCGGCAACGTCTCGCCGGTGGACTGGTCGGTCATGGCTTGGCCTTAGGCCCGAACCAGAGCCAGGACGCGGTCGCGGATCTTCTCCATGGTGGGCTGGTCCTTGGCTTCGGCATTCAGGCGCAGGAACGGTTCAGTGTTGGAAGGCCGCAGGTTGAACCACCAGCTGCCGTCCTTTGCAGTGAACGTGGAGCCGTCCATGTGGTCGATGTCGATGTCTTCGCTTTCGAAGTCCACGCGGACCCGCTCCACGGCCCCGGCCTTGTCTTCGATCTCGGAGTTGATTTCTCCGGATGAAACGTAGGGCTCGTATTGGCGGCCGAGCTCGGAGAGCGGGCCGTCCTGCTCGCCGAGGGCAGCGAGGACGTGCATGGCTGCGAGCATGCCTGTGTCAGCGTTCCAGAAGTCCCGGAAGTAGAAGTGCGCGGAGTGCTCGCCGCCGAAGACAGCGCCTTCCTCCGCCATGACAGCCTTGATGAAGGAGTGGCCCACACGGGTGCGTACGGCACGGCCGCCGTCCTTGGCCACCAGTTCCGGTACGGCCTTGGAGGTGAGGAGGTTGTGGATGATCACGGGGGTTTCCTCGCCTGCTGCCCGGGCACGGGCGATTTCACGCCTGGCCACCATGCCGGTGATGGCGGACGGGGAGACGGGCTCGCCCTTCTCGTCGATCACGAAGCAGCGGTCAGCGTCACCATCGAATGCCAAGCCGATGTCGGCACCGTGCTTGACCACGGCGGCCTGCAGGTCGCGGAGGTTTTCCGGTTCGAGGGGATTGGCGGGATGGTTCGGGAACGAGCCGTCGAGTTCGAAATAGAGCGGCACGATCTCGAAAGGCAGGGCAGGGAGCAATTTATCGCCGAGAACTGCGGGGGTCGTCAGTCCGGCCATGCCGTTGCCTGCGTCCACCACGATCTTCAGGGGACGCGAGCCGGAGAGGTCCACGAGCTGGCGCAGGTACTCGGAGTAGTCCTTTAGGACGTCATGGACACTGATCTCTCCGCGGGTTTCGGCTGCGGGAATGATGCCGGTGTTGAGGTATTCCTCGGCCAGGGCCTGGATTTCCTTCAGGCCCGATTCCGATGAGATGGGCTGCGCGCCGGCCTTGGCCATCTTGATGCCGTTGTATTCGGCTGGGTTGTGACTGGCTGTGAACGTGGCTCCGGCTGCGTTCAGGGCCCCGCAGGCGTAGTAGAGCTCGTCGGTGGAGATCAGGTCCAGCAACCGGACGTTGGCGCCCCGGGTGGCTGCCCCGTTGGCAAAAGCCTGGCTGAACTCAGGGGACGAAGGGCGCATGTCGCCGCCCACCAGAACGGTGCCGCCTTCAAGGCCCAGGACGTCGATGAACGCAGCGCCTACGGCCTCGACAATTTCAGCCGTGATGGATTCACCCACGATTCCCCGGACGTCGTACGCCTTGAAGGATGCCGAGAGGTCGAATGTCTTGTTCTGCTCGCTAGTCACGCGCTCAATCCTACTGTGGCTACGCAATGGGGCATGAACCGGGCGGGGGGCTATGTGGATAATCACTATCCACATAGCCAGGTCCGCGGGTGATGGGCGTCGGGGGTGGCTGGAATACTGGGTTCATGGCCAACAACTCCCCGAATGCTGCCGTTTCCGTGCAATCACCTACCGAACAGCAGGCCCTGGCGTGCCTGCGGGAGTTGGTGGGACACCCGGAAGCCCGGTTCCACGACGGCCAGTACGAAGCTATTGAAGCGTTGGTCGATGCCGGCCGCAGGGCACTGGTGGTCCAGAGGACAGGTTGGGGGAAGTCCGCCGTCTACTTCGTGGCATCCCTGCTTCTACGGCGCCGGGGCGCGGGACCAACGCTGATTGTTTCCCCGCTGCTGGCACTCATGCGGGACCAGGTGGCTGCAGCCGCCAGGGCAGGAGTGCGTGCCGTGGCCATCAACTCTGCAAACGCCCTCGAATGGGATACCGTCCTGGCGCAGCTGGCCGCCGACGAAGTTGATGTCCTTCTGGTTTCACCGGAGCGCCTTACCAACCCATCTTTCCGGGAAAACCAGCTTCCGGAGCTCATTCGCCGTACCGGCCTCCTGGTTATTGACGAGGCCCACTGTATTTCGGACTGGGGTCACGACTTCCGGCCCGACTACCGGCGCATCGCCGACCTCATTGCCCAATTGCCGGAGTCGGTTCCGGTGCTGGCCACCACGGCTACGGCCAACTCCCGGGTGGTCCACGACATAGAGGAACAGCTCGGTGCCGGAGTACTGACCATCCGTGGGGCCCTGGGGCGGGAGTCCCTGCGCCTGGGCGTCCTGTCCTTGCCTGATTCCAGGGACCGCCTGGGATGGCTGCTGACCCATCTAAAAGACATGCCCGGCAGCGGCATCATTTACACGCTCACCGTTTCAGCTGCGGAGGACACAGCCAGGCTCCTCGCTGAGGCCGGGCACAACGTCTTGTCCTATACAGGCCGGACGGACCCTGCAGACCGGGAGCGCGCAGAACAACTGCTTAAGGACAACCAGGTGAAGGCGCTCGTGGCCACATCAGCGCTGGGCATGGGATTCGACAAGCCGGACCTGGGTTTTGTCATCCACCTTGGTGCACCATCATCGCCCGTTGCCTATTACCAACAGGTTGGCCGCGCAGGCCGAGGAGCGGCCAATGCAGACGTGCTGCTGCTTCCAGGCTCAGAGGACCGCGAGATCTGGCAGTATTTTGCAACGGCTTCCATGCCGTCCGCTGAAAAGGCCGATGCCGTGCTTGGTGCCCTCGGGGAAGCAGGCTCAGCTTTGTCCACCGTCGCTCTGGAGGCCCGCGTGGACCTCCGCCGCACGCCCTTGGAACTCCTCCTTAAGGTCCTTGCCGTGGACGGGGCAGTTGAACGCGTTGGCGGCGGCTGGAGAGCAACCGGGAGCCCCTGGCATTACGACGCCGAGCGGTACGCACGCATCGCAGAGGCGCGGGTGGACGAGCAGGACTCCATGGTGATCTACCAGGACACGGCTGGATGCCGCATGGAGTACATCACGTCCGTCCTCGACGACGAGACCGCAGCAGCGTGTGGTCGCTGCGACAACTGTGCCGGCCGATGGTTCCCCGTGGACGTGGCAGCCTCGGCAGCCGATGCCGCTGGCCAGACCCTACGACGCGCCGGTATCGCCGTGGAGCCGCGACTCCAATGGCCCAGCGGCATGGATCGGCTGGGGGTGGCCGTCAAGGGCAAGATCAAACCTGACCAAAGCGTCTCAGAAGGCCGGGTCCTGGCCAGGCTGACGGACCTGGGCTGGGGTGGGGCGCTGCGAGAATTGTTCGCTGCTGGTTCCCCGGACCGCGCCGTGGATCCGGCCATGCTGCAAGCCTGTGTCCAGGTGCTTCGTGAGTGGTCAGGAGCTGAAGGCGGAACTCCTTGGAGCGGAGTGGGTCGACCCGCAGCCGTGGTCAGCATCCCGTCCAGGAGTAAGCCGCAGCTGGTGGAGTCCCTGGCACAGGGAATAGCCGGCATCGGGCGGATGCCCTACCTGGGCCAGCTGCAGCCCCAACACGGTGGGCCCACCGGCGCCCGAGGAGGCAACAGCGCCTACAGGCTTGCCGGCGTCTGGGACCGGCTTGTTGTGGGCCCGGACCTTGCCCAGGCCCTGGCTGGTACTGGAGGCCAGCCAGTGCTGCTGGTGGACGACCTTATCGACAGCCGCTGGACCATGACAGTTTCGGCCTTGGCCTTGCGCCAAGCCGGTGTGGGAGCCGTTCTACCCCTGGCCTTGGCGCAAGCGGGATAGGAAGGCGGGGTAAAGAACGTCATGTTGTGATCGCTCCCACTGTGCCTCTATAGGATCGAGCCAACACGCCAGCGGCCTGTCACGGGCCCACAGCCAGATCCTGGACCGGAGCCATGAGCACAAACCCCAGCAACACAGAAGTCGACACCCCCGGCGAAACCAGCTGGCGGCCGCGCCTGGCCCTGTTGGTGGCTGCAACGTTCTTCATGGAGTTCCTCGACGGCACCATCCTCACCACAGCAATCCCCAGCATCGCCTCCGATTTCCGCGTGGCACCGGCCGACATCAACATCACCATGACCGCATACCTGGTGACGGTTGCGATGGGAATCCCGCTCAGCAGTTGGCTGGCTGAACGGTTCGGTGCCCGCCGGATCTTCTGCCTCGCCATCTCGGTGTTCACCGTCGCCTCCCTGCTGTGCGCCGTGAGCACAGACCTGTCCATGCTTACCCTCAGCAGGGTGGCCCAGGGCATGGGCGGGGCCATGATGGTGCCCGTTGGCACCCTGGTGGTGTTGCGCGGGACTCCCAAATCCGAGCTCCTCCGGGCCACCGCCTATTTGGTGTGGCCCGGACTGCTCGCCCCTGTACTGGCTCCGATGGTCGGTGGCGCGCTCACTACCTTCCTGTCCTGGCACTGGATCTTCATCATCAATGTGCCCCTTGGCCTGGCGGCGTTCATTGCTGCGCTCAGGCTGGTGCCCCGGACCCAGTTCGACTCCAAGCGCCGCCTTGACTGGTTTGGGCTCCTGCTGACCACCCTGGGTGTGGGTGCCTTGGTGGTGGGTTTGGAAACATTGGGCGGCCACGCATCCAACGCGATCGCCGTCATGGTGGTCGCCGCAGGGCTGCTGTCACTCGCGGGTGCTGTCTGGTGGATGCGGAAAGCCGACGTTCCCCTGTTCAACCTCGGAGTGTTCCGGACCAGGACGTTCAGGGCGACCTCCACGGGCGGTTTCATTTACCGGCTGACCATCAGTTCGGTGCCGTTTCTGCTGCCGCTGATGTTCCAGGATGGCTTTGGCTGGGACCCCCTCAAAGCCGGTGTGATGGTCGCCGCCGTTTTCGTTGGCAACATCGGAATCAAGCCGGCCACCACGCCCTTGATCAGGCGCTTCGGGTTCAAGCCGGTGCTCGTCTTCGCTTCGTTCGCTTCCGCCGTAACGTTTGCGTTGTGCGCGTTCCTGGATGCCCAAACTCCCGAGCCCGTGATCTTCGCTTTGCTGCTCTTCAGCGGAGCTTTCCGCTCCATCGGATTCTCGGCGTACGCCTCGGTGCAGTACGCGGACATCGTCCCGGAACAGCTGCCCTCGGCCAACGCGATCTCCGCGACGCTGGTTCAGTTGGCTGCCGCGGCCGGCATCGCGGTGGGAGCTTTGTTCCTGCGGCTGTTCGAAGCGACGCATCTCCTGGGCGGTGACCAGGTAGCGGCATATAAGGGGGCGTTCATTGCCATGGCCGTCCTGATGCTGATCAGCACGGTGGACAGCCTGGCCTTGCACCGGCACGCGGGCGCCGAAGTGAGTGGGGGAGCGAAGCGGGGTTAAACGCAAAAGGTCCCGGTTCGAAAACCGGGACCGATTCGCGGAGACGGGGGGATTTGAACCCCCGGTGGAGTTGTGCCCCACACTTCATTAGCAGTGAAGCCCATTCGGCCGCTCTGGCACGTCTCCCTTTGCTATTGCTAGCCCACCAAGGATACGCAGAACCTGCACTCCAGCGCAAAACCAGTTGTTGGTCAGTTGCTCCCGGCCAGCGAACGCCACAGGAAATGGTTGCTCCGTGCCTGCAGCGCGGCAGCCTGCCGGTTGTCCGATGCTCCCGCGTGGCCGCCCTCCAAGGCCTCGTGGAACCAGACGTTCGGGATACCCATGGCCTGCATGCGGGCGGCCATCTTGCGGGCTTGGACGGGTCCCACCCGATCGTCGGACGTGGCAGTCCAGATGAAGGTTTCGGGATATTCCACGCCGTCGTGGAGGAGGTGATACGGCGAGAACGTGCGGATGAACTCCCACTGTCCAGGCACGTCGGGGTCGCCATACTCGGCAATCCAGGAGTAGCCGGCGGACAGCTTGGTGTAGCGGCGCATGTCCAGGAGCGGAACGCCGCAGGAAACAGCGCCGAACAGTTCTGGATACTGGGTGAGCATGTTTCCCACCAGCAGCCCACCGTTGGAACCACCTACGCAGCCCAGCCGGCGTCGACTGGTGACGCCGCGGGAGATGAGGTCTTTCGCGACCGCGGCGAAGTCCTCATAGGCGCGGTGCCGGTTCTCCTGGAGCGCGGCGCGGTGCCAGGAGGGTCCGTATTCGCCGCCGCCACGGATGTTGGCCACTACGTACACGCCGCCACGCGAGTGCGCGGCAGTGCCGTCGTCGGAGGGGGCTCCAAGCGTCCGCCGTTCCAACCAGGCCCGCCCAATCGTGCCGCTGTATGCGGGTGTACGGGAAATCTCGAACCCGCCGTAGCCGGAGAGCTGGGTGGGGTTCTGGCCGTCCAGGACCAGGTCCTTGGAGGCGACCTGGAAGTAGGGGACCTTGGTTCCGTCCGCCGAGACGGCGAAGTGTTGCTGGACTTCATAGTCCGATTCGTTGAAGAACGACGGCGACCGCTTCACTACCGAGTGCTCGCTCACCACGCCGCCGTCCTCGCCTTGGGACGAGGCAGGGGAGAGCGTTCCACGGGTCAGGGTGGTGGGCGTGGTGAAACCGGTGGCCACGAGCCAGAAGTCGTTGCCGGCGGAGCCTGGGTCTTCGTCGTCCACGGCGTAGGCGTTCACGTCGTGCAGCGGAGGGCAGGCGTCCAGCGGCGTTGAAGCCCACGCTCCATGGGAGTCGAGGACTGACGGATTCAACACCCGGATCTCCGAGGAGACATCGCGGAGGAGGTTCAGCAGGAGGTAGTCCCGCGTCCAGCTCCAGGATTGCAGGGATGTGTGCTCGTCCGGCGCAAACAGCACCGTCAAGGAACGTGTGCCCGCCAGGTAGTCCTCGAAGGCAGCCCCGAGCAAGGACCCTGACGGGTAAACAGTGCCATCAACGTCCCAGTCCTTCTGGGGGCGGAAAAGCAGCCAGTCGCGGTGGGCGCTGATGTTGACGTCGGTTGGTACATCGATGGCCACCCAGGATCCGTCCCGCAGCACCCACGTACTGCGGTTGTAGAAGTCGATGTAGTCAACGGCAAAAGTCCGCTCAAAGCCGGGGGTGGAATCGTGGGCCACCATGGCCAGCATGTGGTCTTCCGGGATTTCGAAAAGCCGTTCAGCATCAGCCAAGGCCTCCCCGCGGCGGAGTTTGACGCCGGTCCGGGCGTACGAGGAGGTCGTGGCCGGGAGCCCGTCCGCGGTGCTGGAGACCAGCAGGGTATCGGCATCGAGCCAGCTGACGCTGCCCTTGGCGGTGGGGAGGTCGAAGCCGCCCTCAACGAAGGTGCGCGATTCGACGTCGAACTCGCGGTGGCGGTCAGCGTCGCCGCCGTCCGGGGACAGCGACACCATGGCCAGCCGGTACTCGTTTCCGTCCGCAGGGCGGAGGAAACCGGCCCCATGGAAGACCCATTCGACGCCCTCCGCTGCAGCCAGCGCATCAACGTCCAGGAGGACGTCCCATTCAGGAGCGTCGGTGAGGTAGCTCTCCCACGTGGTGCGGCGCCAGAGACCCTTGGGGTGTTCCTGGTCTTTCCAGAAGTTGTAGTAGAACCCGCCGCGCTTGGAGACCATGGCAATGCGGTCCGTTGAGTCCAGGACCTCAAGGATTCCGGCTTCGACGGCGGAGTATTCAGCGTCCTCAAGCAATTCTTCGGTTCGCGCGTTCTGTTCCCGGACCCATGCAAGCTGCTCTTCGCCATGGATGTCTTCGAGCCAGATGTTTTCATCCGTGGGTTCAAGCGCAACCTCAGCGGCGTGGCGGGGACGGCCTGGCGCAGCCTCGTTCCCGGGAAGTGGCGTCTGATCAGCTTCTGTGGTGGTCATTGCCCCATCCAAGCAACACTTTTCAACAGTAAGCAAGTCACGCAGAAGTTAGGCTTGAGCGTGGCTAAATCCGAAACCAACCGTGTTGCCCTGCTGGGGGCTGGCCCCCGGGGCACCAGCGTCCTTGAGCGGTTGCTCGCGAATTGGGCTGCCGGGGGTCATGCTGTGCGCGCGTCGGGGGCCACCCTGCACATCGACGTGGTGGATCCTTTCCCCGCGGGTTCGGGCCACGTGTGGCAGCCGGGGCAGTCCCGGCTCTACCTGATGAACACCCAGTCGTTTTATCCGACGCTCATCCCGGAGGACCCTGAGCTCGCTCCTCCGCTGGCCGGTGGTTCGTTCGACAAGTGGCGCGAGGCCCGGCGTCGTGATGGCTTGGGACTGGACGACGCCGAAAAGGCGGAGCTTGCCACCCTCGAATCGCATGACTTCCCCAGCCGTGCCCTGTATGGGCGGTACTTGCGCCAGACCCTGGATGGCTTGCTCGAGCGGCTGCCCGACGGCGTCAAGGTCACGTTCCATGAGACCTCCGCCGTCGCGGCGCGACCGGTGAAGGACGGAACAAAAAACGCGTTCGACGTCGAACTCGCCAACGGTGCCACCCTCACCGTCGGCTCCGTGGTCCTCGCGTTAGGTCATATCGAGTCCCGGCTGAATCCCGAGCAAAGGTCTTTCAAGAGCGCGGCGGAGGAGCAAGGACTGCTCTATTTTCCGCCGGCGCCACCCGCCGACGTTGACTGGGAGGCGGTGCCGGATAACGAGCCGGTGCTGATCCGCGGAATGGGATTGAACTTCTTCGACGTCATGGGACAGCTGACGGAGGGCCGCGGCGGGAAGTTCGTCGAGGCCGGTTCTCCGGGGGCAGGGGTGTTGGAGTATCGGGCATCGGGCCGGGAACCCAGGATTATTGCTGCCTCCCGGCGGGGCACCCCTTACCGGGCCAAGGCGGGGCTGGCGGGTTACTACCCCAGCAGCATCACCATGCGCTACCTGACCGAAGACGCCGTGGACCGGTTTCGCGCGGCCGGAATCCAGCCCGGTTTCGACCACGATCTTTGGCCGCTGCTGCACCGTGATGCGCTGTGGGCGTATTACTCAACGCTGGCCCGCTCACAACCCACTGCGATCAAGGACCCCGCGCAGTTCCTGGCGGACCTCGAGGACGCACTCCAACCGCACGCGCACACCACAGCGAAGTGGGAGAACGACGTGGGCGATCTCGTGGAAAAGCACGTCGTCGCGTCCCGTCGGCTGAATCTTCGCGGGCTAGCCGCGCCGCTGGCAGGGCGTACTTTTGCGTCCAGGCGGGAGCTGGACGCGGCCATCACGGCATACCTTGATGATGACGCGCGCCGATCGGCTTTGGGCGAATCGGACCCTGTGAAGATGGCCATCGGAGCACTCCACACCGGTCGGGCAATCCTGAAATCGGTGGTGGCCGATGGCGGCATCACCGACGAATCCTGGTTGGCAGGGCTTCGCGGCTGGTTTGAGTCCTTCGTAGAGGGGCTGGCCAGTGGGGCACCCGCGCTGCGTTCGGAGCAGCTGGCCGCACTGGCGCGGGCCGGCGTCGTAAGTTTTGTTGGCCCGGACCCGAAGTTCAGTGTGGACCGGAGCGCGAAACTGTTCCGTGCGGTTTCGCCGTGGGTGCGCGACGCGCCGGTGGAAGCCCGGACCCTGATCGAGGCGATGTCGCCTGCCAACAGGGTGGGCATCAATATGTCACCGCTGCTGGAGCAGCTCATGGCTGACGGGTTGGTCCGAACCAAGATCATGATGAGCGTCGAAGGTACCCCGATGCAGACCACGGGTTTGGACGTCGTGCCACATCCCTACCGGCCCTTGGCGGCGAACGGGGCGGTCACCGAAAACCTATACGTGCTGGGCCTACAGTTGTCCGCCTCACAGTGGGGCACGGCCATCGCGGCGGAGGCCCGGCCCCGAACCGGGCAGGCCTATGCCAGCGGACAGCGGACCCTGCGGGACGCCGACGAGATTGCGCGTAGCATTCTGGCCCGCTGAGGACCCAGGGTTGCAGTGCCGCCCGGCCTTCGTTAGTGTGTGAGCTGCATCACCGAACTGGTGGTGCGCGCTTTTGATCCGCGGCGGGAGAGCCCTGCCGGTACATCACCACAGGCGCCGTAGGAGCAAACCCTCCCCAGGAATCTCTCAGGCCCATGTACCGCCGCGGCGAGGCAACTCTGGAAAGCAGTCCGGAACGCCGGGCTCACCGAAGGTGCAAGCAGGCCCACGCCTGCGGAAACTCTCAGGTCCATCTACAGAGCGGGGAGGAACCCGAATCTTGTGGCACCCAGTGCCGCCTGAACGATGGAGTTCCTTTGACGATTCAGCGCCCACCCTCAACCGGTACCGATTCACCGCATCTTGAGCGCCAGCTCAGCAACCGCCACATCCAGCTCATCGCCATCGGCGGAGCAATCGGAACAGGCCTCTTCATGGGCTCCGGCAAGACCATCTCCGCCGCCGGCCCGTCCGTCATCTTCGTGTACATGATCATCGGCTTCATGCTGTTCTTCGTCATGCGTGCCATGGGCGAATTGCTGCTCAGCAACCTGAACTACAAATCCTTCAGCGACTTCGCAGCTGACCTCCTGGGCCCCTGGGCCGGCTTCTTCACCGGCTGGACATACTGGTTCTGCTGGGTCATCACGGGGATCGCGGACGTCATCGCTATCGCAGGCTATTCGCAGGAGCTGTGGCCTTCCCTTCCCCTCTGGGTGCCGGGTCTCATTACCATCGGCATCCTGTTGCTGCTGAACCTGGCAACGGTGAAGGCATTCGGCGAAACCGAGTTCTGGTTCGCCCTCATCAAGATCGTCGCCATCGCGGCCTTGATCATTGTTGGCCTGTTCATGATTTTCAGTGGCTTCCAGTCCGACGCCGGACCCGCCAGCTTCACCAACCTCTGGAGCCATGGAGGCTTCTTCCCGAACGAATTCATGGGCTTCGTCGCCGGATTCCAGATCGCGGTCTTCGCTTTCGTAGGCATCGAACTGGTGGGCACTACTGCGGCCGAGGCCAAGGACCCGGAAAAGAACCTGCCCAAGGCCATCAACTCGATTCCCATCCGCGTGCTCCTCTTCTACGTGGGCGCGCTGATCATCCTCATGTCAGTCACCCCGTGGACCCAGTTCGCTGCCGGTCACAGCCCGTTCATTGCCATGTTCTCACTGGCCGGCCTGGGCGCAGCAGCCACGATCGTCAACCTGGTGGTCCTCACCTCCGCCATGTCCTCAGCCAACTCCGGGATCTACTCCACGTCCCGCATGGTGTTCGGCCTGGCCCAGGAAGGCGATGCCCCCAAGGTCTTCGGCGCGCTCTCCGGACGCAAAGTACCCCGCAACGCACTGTTTCTGTCCTGCGTCCTGTTGCTGTCCGGCGTCGTGCTCATGTACGCCGGCCAGGACGTCGGCAAGGCGTTCGACATGGTGACCACCGTGTCTGCCGTCTGCTTCGTCTTCGTGTGGTCGATCATCCTGGCCAGCTACCTGGCGTTCCGGAAGCGCCGTCCCCACCTTCACGAGTCTTCGGCGTTCAAGATGCCGGGTGGAGTGGCCATGGTGTGGGTGGTGTTCGCATTCTTTGCCTTCGTGCTGTGGGCGCTGACCACCCAGCCGGACACGCTCGCGGCGTTGCTCGCAACGCCCCTGTGGTTCGTGATTTTGGGGGTCGCTTGGGCGGTACTCCGACGCCGTCCGGCCCACCTGGCCCGGTACGCCGCTTTCCAGGCCGAGCTGCGCAGCGATGCTGCCAGGGTCCAGGACCCGGAGCCGGCAAACAAGTAACCACAAGACAGGCCCCTCACGAACCAATCGTGAGGGGCCTGTCTCTTGGGGGCATGCTACTGGGCGCTTAGCCCCTCAGGCATTTCTGGTACTGCAACCATTCGATGCCGTACCGCAGCCATCCCACAATGTCGTACCACTTGGACGGCTTGGTGGGCGGGGTGCACTGCGGCGGGTTGGGTCCGCTCGTTGCCACCTTGACCAGGGCCTTCACCACCGTTCCGGACTCGACGGCGGTCAGCACCAGGGTGCCGGTACCTGCGGCCGCTGCAGCGGGCACCTTCACGTTGACGGTCGCCGCGCCGGCGGATAACGGGACGTCCCCGAGTGCCACGGAGGCGCCCTTGGCGTCGATAAAGACCGCTTTCAGCAAGGTGTTCGCAGGGCTGCCGATGGAGGTCAGGTTCAGCTTGGAGACCGCCAGCGTGATGGATTCGCCAGCCTTGACCTCGGCTGCGGTGGAGTTTGCCACAGCAACTGAGCGGCGCGCGAAGTCCGGCGAGACGGGGTTGTGCGCCTGAAGGTACTTGATCCAGGCGTCACGGTCCACCAGGCCGGTGTCTTTCGTGTTGCTGCCCTCCTTGAAGACCCGGAAGTTGTCACCGCCGGTTGCCAGGAAGCTGAAGGTACCGATCCTGTACTGCTTTGCGGGGTCGATCACAGCGCCATTGACCCAGATGCCGGTAATCCGGTCACCCGCAGGACGGGCAGCATCGTAGGTGTAGTTGACGTTCTTGGACACCCCCAGCTGCTGGTACGGGCGGCTTGGTACGGTACCGTCCGGGTTGGTCTGCCACTGCTGCTCCAGGAGCGTTTTGAACTGTGCACCCGTCAGGGACGTGGTCCACAGGTTGTTCACGAACGGCAGGACCGCGTTGGCCTCGGCGTAGGTGATGGTGCCATCCGGCGCGTAGTACAGCTCGTTGCGCAGGCCGCCGGGGTTGACGACGCCGATTTCCGCCGCGCCGAGTTCGGGCGCCTTGAGCGTGTCCACCAGGGAGTCCGCTACCAGGTTGCCCAGCGTGGATTCGCTGGCGCGGTCGTCCCGCTTGGGGGCGCCTCCGGCAGGGTCCGGGGTGAATGCTGTGGTGATATCGGCGGTCACGGCACCCACGGCCTGGTTGCCGATTTCAGCAGCCTGGGCCAGGGCCTTATCCACGATGGTTTTCACTGCGGCCGCCCGCGGGTAGGCCGCGACGAGGCTTTCAGCGGTTTCGGTGGTCCTGTCCACGACTGCTGCCTTGTAGGCGGTGACGGACTTGGTTGCCGTGTCGACGGTGAGCGTTACGCTGCCCACGTTCTCGCCGTAGTTGCCGGTCTGCACGATCGGGCGGGTCTTGCCGGTGGGTTGGCGGTTGGCGTCAAGTACGGGCGCGTCCCAGGCGTACTCCTTGTGGGTGTGCCCGGTGTAGATGGCAGCTACGTCAGGGGTGGTTTCGTTGACGAGCTTGGCGAACGGGCCGCCCGCGGCAACTTCCTGTTCCAACGTGGCGCCCTCGGGGGTACCGGAAGCGGCGCCGTCATGGTTTTCGACGATGATAAGGTCCGCCAGCTTTTCGGCCTTGATCTTCGCAGCCACCCGGTTGATGGCGTCCACGGGGTCGCCGAACTCAAGATCGGTGATCCCCGCAGGGGTTACCAAGGAAGGAACTTCCTGGGTGACCGTGCCGATGACCGCTACCTTCATGCCGTTCATGTCCAGGACCTTGTACTCCGGCAGGACCGGGGTGGTGGTGCCCTTCTGGTAAACGTTGGCGCCCAGGTAGGCGAACTTTGCGTTGTTGCCTCCGGCGATGACGCGGTCGCGCAGGTCTGACCAGCCGCCGTCGAACTCGTGGTTGCCCACAGCGGAGGCCTGCAGCTCAAGTGCGTTCAGGACGTCGATGGTGGGCTGGTCCTTCGCAACCGAGGATGCGAAGAGGGAAGCGCCGATGTTGTCGCCCGCGGAAATGAAGGCAGTCGCGCCGGGCGCTGCTGTTGCACGGAGCTTCTCAACCGTTCCGGCAAAGAGCACCGTGTTGGCGTCGATCCGGCCGTGGAAGTCGTTGATGCCCAGGAATTGCAGGTCAACGGTGGCCGGCGCGTCCGGAGTCAGGTTAAGGCCCACGACCACGGGATCGTGGTCGCTGGCCCGGAACTCGTCCGGGGCATAGTAGTTGGTCACATTGTTGTTATACCGGCTGTATTCCAGCGCCACTGACTCCACGGAGTTGATGTTCCAGATGTCGGTTCCCGTGACAACCTTGTGGGCTGCCGGGGACGCCAGGATGTGGTCGAGGGAGCCCACCATGCCGCCGAACAGGTAGGAGTGCTTTCCGGTGCCGACCTCAAGGTCGGTGTACCCTGCGCCGGTGAGGACGTTGATGGGGTCCTCCTTGGAGTAGGCGTTGAAGTCACCGATCAGGAAGACCTTGTCAGTGCCCTTGGAGGCCTGGAGGTCCTTGGAGAAAGCCAGCAGGGATTCGGCCTGCTTGGTGCGGGCAACGTTGGAGGCGCCCTGGCCCTTGTCGGTATCGTCCGGGGTCGCTGCGGAGCCCTTGGACTTGAAGTGGTTCACGATCGCGATGAATTTCTTGTCATCGCTGCCGCCAACCGGCTTGAACACCTGAGCCAGTGGCTTACGGGCGCTGGCGAAAGCCACGGTGTCGTTGTGGATGATGGACTCGCCGACAGGTTCGGCCGCGGCCTTTTTGTAGATGAATGCGGTGCGGATCATGTCTTCATCGCTCAGCGGGGGAGCGTTCGCTGGTGTGCGCACGTAATCCCACACGCCGGGAGTCTTGACGTTAAGGGACTCCACGAGCTTGGACAGGGCGTCGTCGCGGTTCTTGCCGAACTGGGCCGAGTTCTCGATCTCCTCGAGGGACACGACGTCGGCGCCCGATTTGGTGATCGCGGCAACGATCTTGGCCTGCTGGCGCTCGAAGTTCTCTGCGTTGGCAGCGCCGCGGGCGTTGCAGCCATCCTTGACGGTGATCGGGTTGCCGTCGCGGTCGGTGTAGAAAACACAGCCAGTGAGTTGGTCACCCGTGGTGGGGAAGTAGTTCAGCACATTGAAGGAGGCCAGCTTTAGACTGCCACCCACGTCTGCAGGACCTTCGGGGCGGGTGGAAGAGAAGGTTGCAGGCTGGACGGACGCGGCGTTTGCGGGGCTCAGCGCCGTCAGCGGCTGGAACTTCCACGAATTGTTCCCGTACCCCAGGATGACATCGGTCTTGAACGTGGCGGGCGAACCGACACGTACGGGGTCCGAAGGGGTCAGGTAGGGCAATTGCTGGGCCTTAGTGGCGGCGTCCTTGAGGAAGTTGGTGGACGCGCCGTCGTCGAGCTTGATGCCGCGCAGGGCGTTATCTGCCACCACGGCGGCATACTCGGGGGAGCCATAAGCAGCCACCGCCGTCGGCTGGACCAACGGCGACTTACCGGCGGCAAGGCCAATCTCGCCGTACTGGTTCAGGGAGTAGTTGTCCGTAACCGTGAAGTCACCCTGAGGCGAGACAAGCATCCCTTCGAGGCTCTCGCGGGCGGCCTCGTTCGCCGGCAACGCGAACGGCGTGGCCTTGACCTCGGGTGCCGCTTCGGCGAGCTTCTTCAGCCCCGCGGCTTCCACTGTGATCTGTGTTTGGTTGGCAAATTCGCTGACCGCGCCGGTGAGTTCCAGGTAGTCGCCCGGCTGGACCGTGGCCGCCGTCGTGGGTGAATAGACGAACAAAGCGTCCGACGCCGTCCTGGCCGCCCCTGCGGCGTCGCCGCCGGTGCCGGGGGTCTGGACGTAGTAGCCGTTGAACCCGCCGGTGGCGTAAACGGCGGTGACCTTGCCGCGGGTGGTTACCGTGCTGCCGACTAACGGGCTGGCCGTGCCGGTGCCTTGTATTTCCGCGATGGTCTTGATACCCGGTTGCGGCCCAGGATCGGTGGGCGGCGTGGTGCCAGCCGAAGGCGTGGGGGTGATGGTGGCGCTGAGGGTGAAATCAGCGGCATTGGAATCGGTGTCAACGCCGTTGGTCCGGTTGAGGCTCTTGACGTCTGAATTACTGGCGGGAGCCGTTGCAGGCGCAGTCTCAAAAGTGTTGGACGTTCCGTAACCCAGGAGATCGGCGATGGCGGCGTTGGCCGTCACTGAACCCGCGGGAAGTGGGGACACGGCGGTGCTCTGCTTCGCCAGGACCAGTGTCCCGGTGGTTCCGCTCGGGTTCAGGGTTCCGGAAGCCTGAACATCCGGCGTGGGGAGGGCCGGCGCCGTAGAGGAGGCGCTGTTGCTGGCCCCTTGGACCAGGAAGTAGCCCTTGGCCGGGATGCTCCCTGTCAACGGAGTGATTCCCGTCGGTGCTGCGGTGGCGGTGCCCGACCGGTATTGCAAGGACCAGCCAGCCAAGCTGACGGGCGCGTCGGAGGAGTTGTAGAGCTCCACGAATTTGTTCTTGAAGGCCGCGCCGCTGCTTCCGCCGCTGAGATAGGCCTCGTTGATGACCACCGGCGATGTGCCCGCCAGCGTGGCGGGATCGTCCGCCGCCATGGCCGGGACAGCCGTCAACGGGGCTGCAAGCAACCCCGCCGACAAGGCCGTTCCCGCCAGTAATTTCCAATGGTGTTGGTGCATCCGCTCTAACTTTCATTAGGGAGCCCTGTATGGCCCTGTGGACGACGCCCACCTTCTTGTGAAGTGGGCGCTGTTCCCGGAAGTTACTCCGGGGTAAAGCTGCCTCAGACGTAGCAGAACACGAACGGATGAATGGGAAGTGGACCAGTGGTGTCCGGAGAGTGCCCCCACTGTCCTTCTTTACTTGGCGGCGCCCTTAAGGGTCCCGGACGTAGCTGCGCCGGACGCGCCGCCGATCAGGCAGACGATCTCGCGGTCATCGGCCTTCCACGTATCGATAGTGGGGTAGAAGTAGGTCAGTTCCAGGGTTGATGAATCAAAGGGCACGCCCACGAAGCTTGCGAACTCGGAACCGCAAAACTCTTCGGATTGCTTCTCAACCTCGGACTGGCCCGGGTAGGTGTCGGCCACAATGTTCTTCGCCGCGTACGCCTCGAGATCGTGTTCCTGCTCGCAAGGAATGATGGACACGTCCTTGACCTCAGTGCCGGAAGGCTCCGCGATGCAGTCGCCCACCTTCACTTTGAAGGCATCCGCAACAGATGTTTCGGTGGGTTTTCCGGACTCGTCCCGCTTGGCGTCCCCGCTGCTGATCAGCGAACAACCCGACAGGGCCAGGGTCGCCAAGCACAACACGGCGGTGGCTTTGATGGTTTGTGAAAGGTGCTGCAACTCAGGTCCTCGTTCCCCAAGGACCGCAGGGGGAGATCGTGGATGCCCACTCTGCGGCCAAACAATGAGGGACCGGTCAGGGCACCAACGCCGAACGATCCCCCAGGATCGGCGGTGGGCGGGTGGAGCCGGGCGCCCCTGGGTAGGAGGCGCCGGGCACCACCCGGAAATCAAAAGTCTAAGCGGACTGGCCCAGGTCCTGGATGACCTTGAATACTGCGCCGGTGGGATCAATGAGCGTCGCCAGGCGGCCGAACGGTGTTTCTTCCGCGGCATGCATGACTGTTGCTCCCAGGGCGAGGGCTTGCTCTACTGTGGCGTCGGTGTTCTCAACCGCGAAGTAGACGCTCCACATGGACGGTACTTCGTCAGAGAGTACGCCGGCGGCATCCATGATGCCCGCCTTCGCGTTGTCTCCTGCGCCCAGGGTGGTGTAGCGGAACTCCGGGGTATCACTCATGACATTCGTGTCCCAGCCGAAGACTTTCTGGTAGAAAGACACGGCTGAGTCGTAGTCCTTGGCAAGGAGTTCGTGCCACGCCGGTGAGCCCGGTTCTGCAGCTACTTCGAAACCCTTCATCTGACCGAATTGCCAGGCACCGATGGATGCGCCCGAGGAATCGCCGTACATGGCCATGCTGCCTTGCTCCGGAACATCCATTGGCTCCATGTAGACCTGGCCGCCGTTGGCCGCTGCGGATTCCGTGGTGGCCTTGATGTCATCCGTGCGCAGGTAGGTGGACCAGAGGTCCGGCATGGCACCCATGTCAGCTCGCTTCTGCATGATGCCGGCCACCAGCTTTCCGTCCTTGGATGCGGTGATGTAGCCGCCGTACGTCTCCTCATCGCCGGCTTCGTACGTCCAGCCGAAGAGGGCGTTATAAAACTCCTTGGCTTTCTCTGTATCGGACGTCATCAGATCGATCCAGCACGGTGCGCCGGGGGTGATGTCAGGCGTAGGCATAGGTCAGGCTCCTGTTGTAGTTCCGCGGTAAAGCTGCGGTTTAGGTCAGAGGTGTGGAGACAGGTAGAACACTATGCGGGGGGTCTGACAGTTTCAATGATGTTCCGGTTGCAGGTTCTCAGTTAGCCCGGCCGCACTGGGACCACGGGCACAAAAATGCCCCGGGTTTGGAACCCGGGGCATTCATTGGCGGAAGGTAAGGGATTTGAACCCTTGGTACGGGGTTACCGCACACTGGTTTTCAAGACCAGCTCCTTAGGCCGCTCGGACAACCTTCCTCGCCTAGTAGTGTTTCATAGGGAGTTGGCTGTTCCAAAACATCACGTCTGTCCGGTCCCCGCCCCGGGGCCGGCGGACAAGCAAGAAACCGGGAGTTCGTCATGAAAGCCGTCTACATCTCAGAGCCAGGCGGGCCCGAAGTCCTCGAGGTCCGGGAGGTCCCTGCTCCGGTGCCGGGTGAGGGCGAAGTCCTGATCGACGTCGTGGCCGCAGGCCTGAACAGGGCAGATGTCCAGCAGCGACGCGGTTTCTACCCGCCACCCCCCGGGGCTTCAGAGATTCCCGGGCTTGAAGTGTCCGGCCGCATCGCCGCCTTCGGTCCGGGCGTCACCAAGGCATTCTCCGTGGGAGACAAAGTTGTGGCCCTCCTTTCCGGTGGCGGCTACGCCCAGCAGGTCGCGGTGTCAGCCGAGCAAGTGCTCCGGGTTCCCGACGGCGTGGACCTCATCACCGCAGCCGCCTTGCCCGAGGTTGCTGCCACCGTGTACTCCAACCTGATCATGACCGCCCAACTGCAACCCGGTGAGACGGTCCTCATCCACGGGGCAACGGGCGGCATCGGCACCATGGCCATCCAGTTGGCCAAGGCCTACGGCGCAAAAGTTGCGGCCACAGCCGGCACGGACGAGAAGGTCGGCACCGCCAAGGCCTTCCTGGGCGCCGACATCGCCATCAACTACACCGAAGAGGACTTCGCTGAAAGCCTTCGGGCACAAAACGGTGGCAAAGGCGCTGACGTGATCCTCGACGTCGTCGGCGCCAAATACCTGCAGCAAAACATTGACGCCCTTGCCGACTACGGCAGGCTCATCGTCATCGGGCTGCAGGGCGGGACCACGGCGGACATCAACCTCGGGCAGCTCCTCAGCAAACGGGCGGCCGTCATCGGAACGGCCCTCCGGCCCCGGTCCGTGGCCGAGAAGGGCATCATCATGTCCGCCGTGCGCGAGTCCGTATGGCCCATGATCACCGATGGCAGGATCCGGCCCCTGGTGGCCAAGTCCTTCCCGCTGGACCAAGTGCAGGACGCGCACCGGTACTTTGACTCCGGCGACCACGTGGGCAAGGTCCTGCTTCTGCTCTGACCAGTCAATCCACCGCAGCAAGGAGTCCAATGTCCATCCGGCACAGCCTGCTGGCCCTGCTCCAGGACCAGCCGCGGTACGGCTATGAGCTGCGGGTCGAATTCGAGGACCGAACAGCTGCCGCCTGGCCGCTGAACATCGGGCAGGTCTACACCACCCTGGACCGCCTGGAGCGTGACGGCCTGGTCAGCAAGGACGGCGACGACGGCGGTGGCCACGTCGTCTACAGCATCACTGACGCCGGGGCTGAGGAAGTCGTGGCCTGGTTCGCGGGGGCGGTTGACCGGGGCAGTCCGCCGCGGAACGAAATCGCCATCAAGCTGGCGCTCGCCGTTACCCTTCCTGGTGTGGACGCCTCGGAAGTGATCCAGTCACAGCGCGAAGTGTCACTCCGTGCCCTGCAGGAACATACGCAGGCCCGTAAGGCGGTTTCCGCCAATCAGCGATCGTCCGATACTGCATGGCTGCTGGTGCTGGACTCGCTGATCTTCCAGGCCGAAGCGGAGGTGCGCTGGCTGGACCTTTGTGAGGCACGGATGGTCCAGGCGCAGGGCAACGCGGGAGCGGTTTAGCGTCTTCCGGTGCGAGGCGCGAGTTTGCTGGGCGTCCAGGAATGGTCGTCCGTCGCATGGCTGTGACCGCTCACCGCGGGCCAGGGTCCCGCACGCGTGTACGGCCTTTACTTGTCGGTAGCAGTTGTTACTGTGCTGGAAGGCACGTGGCGAAGCGGTCCCCACCGCGGTTTTCGCCACAACAGCATTTCCCATCACCGCAGCAGTTCTCAAGGAGGAGATATGGGCAAGGTTCCTGACCAAACCGGACTCGCGGAAGGACTGGATCCCACACTGCCATCGCCGGCCGTGGATGATTCCGTTAGTGAGGCTGAAGAGCGTAACTGGACGCCGGCCAAGATTGGGCTCTGGGTGGCGATTTCGCTCCTTGGGGCGGTGGCATGGTTCATGGTCGCGTTGGTCCGTGGCGAAACAGTGAATGCCATCTGGTTCGTTTTCGCCGCGGTGTGCACGTACTTGATCGGCTACCGGTTCTACTCGAAGGTCATTGAGCGGTACCTGCTCAAACCGGACGACCGCCGGGCCACTCCTGCTGAGTACAAGGCGGATGGCAAGGACTATGTCCGAACAGACCGCAACGTGCTCTTCGGCCACCACTTCGCTGCCATTGCAGGCGCTGGCCCGCTGGTAGGACCTGTCATCGCGGCCCAAATGGGTTACCTGCCGGGCACTATCTGGATCATCCTCGGCGTCGTTCTTGCCGGCGCGGTGCAGGACTATCTGGTGATGTTCTTCTCCATGCGCCGCGGTGGACGGTCCCTGGGCCAAATGGCCCGTGAAGAACTCGGTGTTATTGGAGGTACCGCAGCGCTGGTCGCCACGCTGCTGATCATGATCATCATCGTGGCCATCCTCGCGCTCGTAGTGGTCAACGCCCTCGGTGAGAGCCCGTGGGGTGTGTTCTCCGTCGGCATGACCATCCCCATCGCGTTGTTCATGGGCGTTTACCTGCGCTTTATCCGGCCGGGCAAGGTCATGGAAGTGTCCATCATCGGTTTCGTGCTCCTCATGGCCGCCATCATTGGCGGCGGTGCGGTGGCTGGCACCGAGTGGGGTGCGGCCTTCTTCCACCTGGATAAGGTGACCATCGCGTGGGGCCTCATCATCTATGGGTTCATCGCCGCGATCCTGCCCGTCTGGCTGCTCCTTGCGCCGCGGGACTACCTGTCGACGTTCATGAAGATCGGCGTGATCGTGATGCTCGCGCTTGCCATCATCGTGGTCCGTCCGGAAATCACGGTGCCGGCGTTCAGCGAGTTCGCCAGCCGCGAGAACGGGCCGGTCTTCTCCGGTGCACTGTTCCCGTTCCTGTTCGTGACCATCGCCTGTGGCGCGCTGTCAGGGTTCCACGCGCTCATTTCCTCGGGCACCACCCCCAAACTGATCGAGAAGGAGCGGCAGACGCGCTTCATCGGTTACGGCGGCATGCTGATGGAGTCCTTCGTGGCCATCATGGCGCTCGTAGCAGCGATCTCGATCGATCGCGGCATCTACTTCGCCATGAATGCTCCGTTGGCCCTGACCGGCGGCACGGTTGAAACCGCAGCCACCTGGGTCAACAGCCTGGGCCTGGCAAACGTGAACATCACCCCCGACGTCCTGGCCCAGACAGCGAAGGACGTGGGCGAGGAGAGCATCATCTCGCGCTCCGGTGGTGCCCCGACGCTGGCTGTTGGCCTGGCGCACATCATGCAGCAGTTCATCGGCGGCCCCGGCATGATGGCTTTCTGGTACCACTTCGCCATCATGTTCGAGGCACTCTTCATCCTGACCGCAGTGGACGCGGGCACGCGTGTTGCCCGGTTCATGCTGCAGGACTCCATCGGCAACTTTGTTCCCAAGTTCAAGGAAGCCTCATGGCGGCCCGGTGCGTGGTTGTGCACGGCAATCATGGTGGCAGCCTGGGGTGCGGTGCTGATCATGGGTGTCACGGATCCTTTGGGTGGCATCAACACCCTCTTCCCGCTGTTCGGTATTGCCAACCAGCTTCTCGCCGCAATCGCCTTGGCGGTGTGCATGGCCATTGTGGCCAAACGGGGCACCTTCAAATGGCTGTGGATCGTCGCTGTCCCGTTGGCGTTCGCCGCCGTCGTCACCATTACGGCCAGCTTCCATAAGATCTTCTCGCCCGTCCCGGCCGTAGGATACTTTGCCAACAACCAGGCGTTCTCCAAGGCCTTGGCTGATGGGAAGACGGAATTCGGAACCGCCAAATCGGTGGCGGCCATGGAAGCGGTGATCCGGAATACGGCTATCCAGGGGTGGCTGTCAGTGATCTTTGTGGTCTTGAGCATCATCGTGATTCTCACCGCCCTCCTGGCCACCATCAAAGCCATCCGCGCCGGTGGGGGACAGGGTCACGAGGACCCGGCTGTCCCTTCAAAGGTCTTCGCCCCCGCGGGGCTGATCCCCACTGCGGCGGAGAAGGCTTTGCTCGCCGAATGGAACGCGCTACCCGTTGGGAAACGCACTGAGAAAGCCGGACACCACTGATGAACGCCATCGCCAACGGCTTCCGGGGCTTCGCGGCATACATGGGTTCGCTTATGGGTGCTGATGCGTACGCGAAGTATCTTGAGCATTTCGCTGCTACCGGCCATGCCGGTCCCGCCATGACCGAACGCGAGTTCTGGCGGGACCGGATGGACCGGCAGGACAGCAACCCGCAGGGAAGGTGCTGCTGACACCAGCGCCGGTGGTCGCCTGTTTCGCTACGAACGAAGTCCAAAAATGATGACTCGGACCTGGGTTCGCCCGAACCACATGAGAGTATGAACCAATGAGCGATCTGAACGACATTCAGCCCAAGGATGAGGCTTCGGACGACACCCCCGTGGAGGGCACCATGCTGGACGAGGGCGAGGCACAGGCCCCTGGCCAGCCACAGACTCAAGGGCAACCTGCGGACGATGCCAAGCCCAGGAGCGGTGGCCTCCACGAACTGGTGGACGAGCCCGCCAAGGTGATGCGGATCGGCACCATGGTCCGGCAGCTCCTGGAAGAAGTTAAGGCAGCACCATTGGACGATGCTGCCCGCGGACGCCTGGCAGAAATCCACGAACGCTCCATCAAGGAACTCGAAGATGGGCTTGCGCCGGAACTCATCGAGGAACTGGAGCGCATCAGCCTTCCGTTCCCGGAGGAAAAGGCGCCTTCCGACGCCGAACTCCGCATCGCCCAAGCCCAGCTGGTGGGCTGGCTTGAGGGTCTTTTCCATGGGATCCAGGCCGCCATTGCGGCCCAACAAGCCGCCAAAGAACACGCAGCCGCCCAGATGCACCTGCGGCAGCTCCCACCTGGAACCGTCATCGCTCCGGGAATCGTTATCGGGGAAAATGGGCAACCGCAGCGGGCCGCCGCGCCCGGCGTTCCGCAGGGACGTCCCGAAGATCCCGACCACGGCCCGGGCCAGTACCTCTGAGTCTGGGGGTGGGTTTCTTTGGGGCCGTCCGGCAGGGGCGGAAAGACGATGTTGAGCTCGGCAAGGGGCTTTGGCGCCGCGCCCACGACCGCTTCCATCGGGGATTGGACCGGTACCACCAGGTACTTGAGGGCGTAGATGACGAGCAGTTGTACAACGAACTGGTGGTGATCGCCAATGAACTGGCCGGTTTGTCGCCGCGTGTCAGGGCTATTTGCGTTGAGGCGCAACGACGTTCGCCCAGTGACGGACTGGATGTTCCCGGCGCGCTGGCGGGCGTGCACCGTGCGCTGTCCAAGGCTGGGAACTCCCTTGCGACGACAGCGGAAGCTGCGGCAATGTTGAGGCTGGCGGTCGGCCCGGTGCCGGTGGGCGCGCTTTCGGTCCGTCGTCGCGCGGAGGCCGTCTTCGAGCAGGTCGCTGACGCTGAGCGGGAACTCTCCCAAGACGCATAGTGTGCAGCGTGCGCAACTACAGGCGTGCGCCTTTATTCCTCGGACGCAATAAGTTAAGCGCATAGCTGATCTGCGTAATAATTGGCGCTTTTCGATACGCCGTGCTGGCAGTATGGCAAACATGACTTCGTCACCAACACTTACTTTCAACGACGGCAACACCATCCCCCAGCTCGGCTACGGGGTGTGGCAAGTTGAAGACGATGTAGCCGAAAAGGTGGTGCGCCAGGCTTTCGAGGCCGGGTTCCGCCACATCGATACCGCCAAGATCTACGGCAACGAGGCTGGCGTCGGCCGTGCCATTGCCTCCTCCGGCCTTTCCGCCGAAGAAATCTTCATCACCACCAAGCTGTGGAATGCCGACCAGGGCTACGAGTCCACGCTGCAGGCTTTCGAGGAATCCATGGATCGCCTCGGCCTGGAGACCCTGGACCTCTACCTCATCCACTGGCAGCAGCCCAAGCAGGAAAAGTACGTTGACACCTGGAAGGCCCTCATCGAGCTCCAGAAGCGCGGCCGGGTCAAGTCCATCGGTGTTTCCAACTTCACCAAGGAAGGCCTGCAGCACATCATTGATGAGACCGGCGTAGTGCCGGCCATCAACCAAGTGGAGCTGCACCCGTTCTTCAACCAGTCCGAGCTGCGCGAGTTCAACGCGTCCAAGGGCATCCTGACCCAGGCCTGGTCCCCGCTGGGCCAGGGTGGCGAGCTGTTGGAGAGCGCCACCATTGCTGAGATCGCTGCCAAGCACGACGCCACGCCGGCACAGGTGGTCATCGCATGGCACCTGGCCATCGGCAACGTCGTCATCCCCAAGTCGGTCACCGAGTCACGTATCCGGGAGAACTTCGCCGCCCTGAACGTCACGCTGGACGCTACCGACGTCGAGGCCATCAACGGCCTGGACCGCGGCTCTGAGGGTCGCATCGGTCCGGACCCGGCGGTCTCCGACTTCGCCTGATATCCGCCCGTTCCCGGGTAAGCCAAAGGCAGGACGCTCTGTGAGCGTCCTGCCTTTGTCCTTAGCGCATGAAGTCCCTGCGCCCGTCCGTCGGGTTTCCTGTTGCGATGGAGTGCAGGGCCTTCCCGCGCTTGCCGGATATTGCTCCGGCAGGCCTACATGATGCCGGTGGGTACCAGGATTGCCCAAGCCAGTGCCGGGGCAACCAGGACGACTCCACCGGCGTACATCATCAGCTGCTTGTAGACGCGCTGGCGGTCGTGCTCCCGTGCGTTGGCCACTACCAGTGCGCCGTCAGTGGAGAACGGCGAAACGTCTACCACCGTGGCTGCAATCGCCAGGGCCGCGACCGTTCCGGAAGCGCTGAGTGAGCTGGTTGCCAGCAGGGGCCCCGCCAGCGGGATGAAGGCGGTCAGCAGGGCGGTGGACGAGGCGAAGGCCGATCCGACGCCAATGACGTAGCAGAGGACCAAGGCGATCAGCAGGGGTGCGCCCAGGGCGAGTGCCTGCTCGGCGAGGGTGTCGATGACGCCGACGTGCTGGAGCAGGGAGACGTAGGTGATCATGCCGGCCACCAGCAGGACGGTGGACCAGGAAATGCCACCGATGAACGTCTGGTGCTCCTTGATGTTTACCAGTGCCAGGAGAAGGCCGGCGGACAGGGCAACGAAGCCGATGGGCATGTGGAACCCCAAGGTGCACACGAGGATTGCCAGGATCAGGGCCAGGGTCAGGAACTGCTGTCCATTGGGGCGTCCCATCCGCGGGGTGTCCAGCGCGGAGTACTCGTTGGCGTGCTTGTCCCGGAGTTTGCCCAGCAGCCCAAACAGTACGATCGTCAGCGCCGAAAGAATGAAGTTCAGGGCGAAGCTTGCCAGGAACAGTGACCCCTGGTCGATCGGGAAGCCGTTCTTCATGGCGATGTCGTGAACCAATACGCCAGCCACGGACAGGGGCGAGAAACCTCCGGCATGGGCGCCATTGATGACGAAGGCCCCCATGAGGACGGGATGGATGCGCGACTCATAGGCCAGCCCCAGCGCCGCCGGAGCCAGAAGTGCCACAGCTGCGGGGGAGAACGTGCCCAATGAAGTCAGGGCTGCGGCCATGAGGAAGAAGACCCAAGGCAGCAGCATGGTCTTGCCGCGGACCAGGCGGACGCATGTCTGCACAATGATGTCGATGGAGCCATTCCGCTGCGCCATGCTGAAGAAGTACGTGACGCCGATGATCGTCAGCACGATGCTGGCCGGGAACTCTTCCAGGATCTCCTTGTCGGACATGCCAAGGACGAAATAGCCGACGCCGAAGGAAGCAACCAGCCCCATCACACCGATGTTGAGCGGCCACTTGGTTGCCACCACGAACATCACCACCAGGATGATGAGCGGGATGATCTGCGTTGCGGTCAAGGTCGGCTCCGATCCCGAGGCCGCCGCAGGGCTGCCAAGGACACCTCCGAACAGGAGGGCGGCAAGACCCAAGACGGTGATGGCGACAGCCGTCACCAGCAGGATACGACGGCGGCGCTTGGGCCGCGCTTCAACTGTGGGGCTTGGTGCAGTCTTTTCTGCGGTGTTAGTCATGGTGCTCTCTCTTCATCGAGTAGCGCTGGCTGTTCAGCGGGTAGCGCCGGCAAGTGAGGCGTCGACGGTGTTGTCGAGCGTCTCGGGGAGGTGGATGGTGGTGGTTGCGATGGTGCGGGCTGTCCGATCCACGCCAATGATCAGGGAACCGTCCTTTTCCTCGCTCCATGTCTCGATCACGCCGGCCGGCGTCCGCAGCTTCAGGGTTGGCCGAAGGTCATGTTCGGTGATGTCGTACAAAACGGTGCCTGGTGTGCCGGCTGCGAGCGTCAGTGCGATGCTTCCCGTGATGGCGAGGGCGGGGTGCGGCTTGCCCATGGAGAGCATCATGACGCTGACGTCGCTGCCGGCGTCGGACTGGGCGGGCGGGGCGACGATGGCGACTTTCGGGATGGCCCGTGCCGCTTCGCTGGTGGACGCGGCGAGCCCCATGCGTACTGCTGCTTGGCGTCGAATCGTCTCGAGTGTCTCCAATTGCAGTTCGACGCCGGCCAACCAGCTGTCGTAGCGCTCAGGGTCCAGGCCGAGCTCTTCGGCCCGGACGATTACTACCGGCGCTCCGGCGTCGACAAGCGAAGCAGTCCAGCGTGTCCCGCCTGCAGTGATCGTCTCCGTCGGGGAGCCGGTGGGAAGAAGCTGGCCCGTGGTTTTACCGGCAGGGTCCTGGAAACCAAGGCCCACCCGGTACCCGGGGAACGGAACGCCGGGCATCTCCGCCTGCGGGACGATCGGGAGGGCCCCGGCCGGGGTGGATATCCGCTGGATGATGATCTGGCCTGTGTTGGTATTCCGCGTGACGATCCGGGTGATCTCCCCGGTGGGTGTGACCCAGCCCTTCTCGATGGCATACAAGCCCACCACGGCTGAGCAGTTGCCGCAGTTGCTGCCCCAGTCCACGGTGGCTTCCTCGATTCCCACCTGGGCGAAGGTGAACTCGACATCCACGTCGTCGTCCGCTGGGCGGCGAACGATCATCGCTTTGCTGGTTGTCGACGTCGCGCCGCCCACACCGTCGATTTGCCGGTGGTCGGGGCTGCCGAACAGCCGCGGGAGCAGCGCATCCGGACTGGTTTCAGTCTCACCGAATTGCCCGCTCTCGAAGACCCAGCATTTGCTGGTGCCTCCGCGCATCCATTCCGCTTCGATGTTCATGGTCAGTTCCTTGCTTCTCTGTCGCCCAGGCTCGTTCAAGGGCATACTTCGAGATTGAGGCACATCACATTTGAAGACAATGTTGGATATCTTGAGTGGGATGAAGCAATGCTTCATTCACTAGCCGAGCAGTCCTGAATGGACGAAGGGGGAGGCGTTTACGCCCGCTGAAAACCCTTTTATCCCGTGGTATCGACGGCAGCCTGTATAGAATGAATGAATTCCTAGGAAGGGTGAACCGTTGCTTAACGATGAGGGCCAGGATCTTTTTGATATTCGACGGCTAGCGCTGCTGGTCGAGGTTGTTGAGCAAGGTTCCATCACCGCGGCCGCGGATCTCATGCTTTACTCTCCCTCGGCGGTTTCCCAGCAGCTGAGGAAACTGGAACAGGAAGTGGGGCAACCGCTCCTCAACCGCCGCTCACGTGGGGTGGTCCCTACAGAAGCGGGCCAAGTGCTGGCTGGCCACGCCCGCAAGATCGTTGGCCAGATGCGTGCGGCCCAATCGGACCTGGACCAAATCGCTGGACTCAAGCGCGGGTCGCTGACAGTCGGAACCTTCCCTACCCTTGCCGGATCCTTCCTCCCGGTAGTCATCAGGGCGTTCAAAAAGCGCTACCCGGCAATTGGCCTGTCCGTGCGCAGTGCGCGTTTCGATGACCTGGTATCGGACCTGCAGTCCGGCGTCACTGGCCTGTGCCTCCTCTGGGACTACCCGTGGAACAGATTCCAGGATGACTCGATTCGGGTCACTGAAGTCTTCCAGGAGAGCACGGTGATCCTGGTGTCCCGCGGACACCCCCTAGCGGGGCGCGAAGAGATCCGAATGGAGGAGCTGCGCAAGGAATCCTGGATCGTTCGGGCGGAGGCCCACCCCGTGGTGGAAGTGCTGCAACGTTCAGCCCACGAAGCCGGGTTCGAACCAACCATCGGCTTCCTGGCCAACGACTACCAGGAAGCCCAGGCCATGGTGAGCGTGGGGATGGGCGTGGCCATGGTGCCCAAAACCGCCGTCGCACTCCAACACCCTGACGTAAGGGTTATCAGCTTGGGTTCCGCCGCACCTTTGCGTCGGGTACTGCTGGCCCAACGCCAGGACAAGGTTTACGCACCGGCGGAAGTGGCCTTCCACTCCACCCTGCTGGAGATAGCGCGTGAGCGCGCGGGGGATTACCTGTAGCCGAGGGGCTTGCTGCGTCGGCCTACCGCCGGGACATGTTAAGGATGACCCGATAGCCGTCCGCGGGCCATTCTTCTTCCACTATGCATACTTCGTCCGTGCCGCCTCCGTCGGGGTCGTTTTCTTTGATGCAGCCGTCCTCTGACAGCTTCGATTTGCTGACGTCCATCCCTATGCGGGTGGCAACGTCGTTGAGGCTGACGGGATGATCAACCCTCCACTCGGCCCGGAGTTTAATGCAGGCGGTGTCGATGGAGAGACAGCCGGCCTCTACCTTCGGATCGCTCCGGTGCGTGAGAACCCAGTCGCCCTCCGGTGCATTGTCGGCCGCGGCCATGACAGCTTTGGCCTTCTCGGCGTGGCTCCCACCGCCGTTGATGGAGTTGACCAGGGCGGAGCACCCCGCGAACAGGAGGATCAGCACGAAAATGCCGATGCCACCGAGAATCCACCCGAGTTTGCTCTTCTTTTTGGGCTGTAGCGGGCCGTACTGCTGTGGTGGGCCGTACTGCTGTGGCGGGTCGTACTGCGGGCGATGCTGGTGATGCTGGCCGGGAAACGGTTGAGGTGGCGGATGTCCGTACGGTTCCATGCAGTGAATGTCTCCTGGGTCGTCGTCAAGGACAGTAGTTGTCGAGGCTGATGACAATGGCGCCTTGCCCGTCCTCCAAGACAGCGTAAGGGTTCATGCGCGCTGTCATGCCTCCCGCCGTCGGCCTCGACGTGTTTCTGCCCGCAGTTGTCCCTAAACTGTGGCAGGAACCCCTCTCGGCAGTTGCCCGGAGGAGCCCCCGGGCGCATACGCCCAGTTCACCAGCACAGACCGGACGGAGCCTGCATGGCGGTGTTTGACGCATTGGAGCGGCAGATCGTGGCTGCCCTGCAACTGGATCCCAGATGTCCCTGGCGCAAGATGGCCGCCGTGCTGGGGGAGGCCGAGCGGACCGTCGCCCGACGCGGATCGCAGTTGCTGGAGTCCGGTGCCGTAGCGGTAGTGGGGATCAGGCCGAGGCCCGCGGTGGTGTTGGTGGAGATGCGGTGCCTGCCCGGGACAGTGCGCGCAGCCGCGAATGCACTTTCCCAGCGCGGTGACACCACGTTCGTCTACACCACAACGGGCACGGGCGACTGCGTGGCCGAAGTCCTCACCGAAACGGGCCGGATGGGGGACGTCCTGTCAGATGAACTCCCATCCACCATTGGGCTCAGGGATTCGACCAGCTATCCGGTGCTCCGATACTTCCGCACGATTCGCGGCTGGCGGCCGGAAGTCCTTCCGGCAGATAAGGCCGAGGCGTTGCGTTCGAACCTCGCGCAGGACTCCGGCATCCTGGTCAGGCAGCAGCACATGAGCCGCCAGGATAACGAACTCATCGACGCACTGTGCGCTGATGGCAGGATGAGCTTCGAAGCGCTGGGGCGTCGGGTAGGGGTGTCGGAGGCCACCGCGCGGCGGCGAAGCGAATGGCTGCTGACCAACAACCAGGTCCATGTGCGGGCGATTGTTGAGCCTGCGTCCTTTGGCCTGTCTGTTGAGGCGCTGCTCTGGATCAGGGCTTCGCCGCAGCACGTTGAGCGTGTAGGAAAGAGCCTCGCTGAACTTCCCACGGTCCGGTATGCAGCCGCGATCGCCGGCAATTACCAGATCATGGCCGACGTCACTGTGGAGGACATGTCCTCCCTTTACCGTTTCATCACGGACTCAGAGTGGGCCCAGGAGGCCACCGGCGTGGACGTGTCGATCCTGCTGGACGCGCGAAAGCGCGGGGGACGGGTCATGCGCTCGCCGTGGTAACAGGCTCGGCTTTCACAACAGGCGCGACGGCGGCGTACCGGGTCCGCTGCTCGAAGGCGTGGCCGTAGCGGAGCAGCTGCATATCCGTGTAGTGGTTGCTGGCCAACTGGAGGCCGATGGGCAGCCCGGAGGAACTGAATCCCGCCGGCACGCTGAGCACAGGAAGGCCGGTGGCCGAGAGGAGGCAGGCCGATCGCATCCAATCCAGATAGGTCTCGGAGGGTACGCCGGCAACGTCCAAGGGATATCGGAGGGCGGCGTCGAAGGGGAGCACCTGGGCGCACGGGCTGGCGAACAGATCGTATCGGCCAAAGAAGTCCTGGATGCCACGTTCCAACCGGGTCCGGGCTGCCGCCGTTTCAATGAGGTCCCGGGCCGTCAACGCGAACCCCTTTTCCACATTCCAGTGCACTTCAGGCTTGATCACGTCCCCCGCGCGGGCCAGGAGGGGCCCCAGGCCAGCAGCGAAGTCCATGGCGCGCGTGTTGCCAAACACCAGGTCCGCTTCGCTGAAATCGGGAGTCGCTTCTTCCACGATCGCCCCGAGCTCCTCGAAAACGGAAAGCTGCCGTTCCAGATGTTCCACGATTTCGGGCTCCACAGGCACGCCGATGCCAAAGTCGCGGGACCAGCCGATCCGCACGCCGCGCATGTCCGTCTCCATGCTGGAGCGGAAAACCTCAGGATCCAGGCCCTCAGGGTGCGGAACCCGCGGATCCTTGCCTGCCGTGACGGACATGAACAACGCAATGTCCTCCACGCTCCGGGCCATCGGTCCGGTCCTTCCCAGCCACGCGAAGGCGTTGACATCGGACGGCATGGGGATGACCGCCGTCGACGGCCTGAAACCCACCACGTTGCAGAAGGAAGCCGGGATGCGCAGCGAACCGCCCATGTCGCTGCCGTCGCCGATGTTTTGGACGCGGGAGGCTACGACGGCGGCCACCCCGCCGCTGCTGCCTCCGGCACTCAGGGTTGGTGCGTAGGGATTGGTAGTGGTGCCGAAGAGGTCGTTGAACGTGTGCGAGCCCGCGCCGAACTCGGGAACATTCGACTTCCCTGTGCTGACCACGCCGGCTGCCTTGAGCCGCGCGATGATGAGGTCGTCGGCGTCGGGTACGAAGTCGCGCAAGGCGAGGGAGCCCTGGGTGGTGCGCATCCCGGCGGTGTTGTTCGTGTCCTTGTGCGTCATGGGCAGGCCGTGGAGGGGCGGCAGGTCAGCCCCCGAAGCCGTCAGCTGGTCGGCGCGATGGGCCAACTCCTGGGCGCCGTCGGCGTCCAGGGTCACCACGGCGTTGATCACGGGGTTCACTTCGGCAATGCGGTCCAGGTGATCGGCCAACGCTTCCCGCGCCGAGATTTTCTTCCCCCGGATTGCTGCGGAAAGTTCGACGGCGGACAGCTCGCCAATGGTGTCGGACATGGTGCTCCTTTGCTGGATGTCTACTGCCTGAAAGTGTGCCGGGTCACACCGAGGTAGGGAAGTCTCGATCGAGTGATGGCAAGCTTTGACCGATTCGGCCATTCATGTGGCTGATTCCGTCAGCTCTTGTGTGTGATCCGGCTCATAGCAGAAGGTGTTGGTAACCCGCTGGCCGATCTGGTCGGAGGGTAAGGATTAGCCCTACGGCGCCGCATACCGCACAGCGTGGTTCGGTCACGGAGTTGCCGCGGGGCCAACACCCGGAGGTTCCTTTGTTCCAACCCCTGGCACTTCAACCCCTCGCCCCCACTGACTCCACCGACATCATGGCCATCGCCAACAATCCCGTGCTGTGGATCTGCGTGGCCGGCGTCTTCGGCGTCATCATCATCCAATCCGTGATCTTCATGAAAGCGGCGCGACGCGCAGCCCCCTCCGTGGACATGAGTACGCAGGACATCAAAACCTCATTCCGTTCGGGCGCCGTATCGGCCATTGGCCCCTCCCTGGCTGTCTCCCTTGTAGCCATTGCACTCCTGGGCCTTTTCGGAGCCCCGGCGGTCCTGTCCCGTATCGGCCTGATCGGCTCCGCAGCCTACGACGTTTCGGCCGCCGGCATCGCAGCAGGGTCCATGGGCGCCAAGCTTGGGGACGCCACTTATACGCAAAGTGTCTTCGCCGTCGCGTTCTTCGCCATGAGCATCGGCGGAGCCATGTGGATGCTCGCCACCCTCATTCTGACGCCGCTGCTGCGCAAAGGCGACGCCAAGATCCGCTCCATCAACCCCGCGGCCATGGCCATCGTCCCGGCGGCGGCACTGATCGGAGCTTTCTCCTGCTTGGGGCTCACCGAGTTGCCCAAGTCCGGCATCCATGTGCTGTCCTTCATCGTCTCCGCGGCCGTTATGGGGACCTGCCTCCTGCTGGCCAAGAAGTTGGGCAAGAGCTGGCTGCGGGAGTGGGGTCTCGGGATTTCCATCGTCATCGGCCTGGCCGCCGCTTATCTGGCCGCCGGCGCCTGAGCCGGCCCGCCGCCGTCGTCCTCCACACCGGCACCTGACCCGGGCACGAAAGGAACACCCCATGTCTTCCATCACCTCTGATCCCACCACCACCAGCACCGCCTCCATGGCGGACTTCAACCGCACCACGTCCCGCTGGGGCCAAATCACCATGATCGCCGGCCTGCTGATTTCCGTTGCCGGTCCGCTGTACCTTGTCTTCGCCACCGGCCTCGATATTGGACCGGCGCAGCTCTGGGTCGCTTTTGCGGCCGTCGCTGCAACGTTCGGCATCATCTGGATCGTCGAGCCGCTCACGTACTATCCGATCCTGGGGCCAGCCGCGATGTACCAGGCGTTCATGATCGGCAACATCTCCAACAAGCTCCTGCCTGCCGCGCTGATCGCCCAAACCAACATCGGCGCAAAGCCGGGCAGCAAGCGGGCTGAACTTGCCGCCGTCGTCGCCATCTGTGGCGCCGCGGTAGTCCACCTGACCTCGCTGGCGATCTTTGTTGGGCTCCTGGGCACGTGGTTGATCAGCGTCATCCCGCCTTCGGTTTTGATGGTCACCCGCTTGTATGTGCTGCCCACTGTGCTGGGTGCCGTGCTGGTCCAGGCCATCGTGTCCATGAAGCAGCCCCGCACCACCGTGTTCGCCCTGCTGGTCTCGGCCGTCGTCGTGTTCGTGGTGTTGCCGCTGGTGCCGTCACTCGCCATGGTTTCCACCGCCATCGCCGTTCTGGGGACCATCCTGTTGGCCTGGTTCTTCCGCAGCAAGGCCACCATCGCTGAGGCGAAGCCCATCCACATCGAGTAGCAGCAGCCCACAGAACAGAGCCATCACCCGCGAAGGAAGACAGGACAAATGACAGCCACAGCTACCCTCCCCATGCTCGACGCCAACCAGACAGCCAAGCTCCACGAGTTGTACCGGCACCTCCACGCACACCCGGAGCTGTCCATGCAGGAGTTCGCCACCGCCACCGTGATCGAGGAGCAGCTGGACGGGCTCGGCATCGAGCACTTCCGCTGCGGAGGAACCGGCGTTGTGGGCGTCCTGCGGAACGGCGACGGACCAGTGGTGGCCTTCCGCGCCGACTCCGATGGCCTTCCCATCGAGGAAGCAACCGGCCTCGACTATGCAAGCACGGACACTGGCACGCTCCCGGATGGCACGGTGGTTCCCGTCATGCACGGTTGCGGCCACGACACGCACGTGGCCAGCCTGTTGGGTGCCGCCGAAGTGCTTACAGACAACCGGGACGTCTGGTCAGGAACGCTGGTGCTGATCTTCCAGCCCGGCGAGGAGACTGCAGCCGGCGCGCTTGCCATGCTCGACGACGGACTATGGGACAAGGCGCCGAAGCCGGAAGTGGTGTTCGGGCAGCACGTCATGCCACGTCCGGTGGGCACTGTCGCGATCTCCAGCGGACCGGTCGCTGCCATGGCCGATTCACTCAGGGTCACCGTACATGGGCAGCAATCACACGGCTCACAGCCGCAGGATTCCATTGATCCGATCGTCATGGCCGCACACATGGTCACCCGGTTGCAGGGGATCGTGTCCCGCGAGCTCGACCCGCGGAAGTCCGCCGTCGTCACCGTTGGGACCTTCCATGCGGGCCTTAAGGAGAACATCATTCCGGCGTCGGCCGAGTTCACGCTCAACATTCGCACGTTCGATGAGGACGTCCGTCGCCAGGTCCTTGCCGCGGTCCGTCGCATCGTTACGGCCGAGGCCGCCGCGTCAGGTGCACCCGGGCCGGACATCGAGGAAATGTACCGTTTCCCGCAGTGCTTCAACGACCCCGACGCCGTTCCTCCCGTGCTGGAGGCGCTGCGGCTGGCGTTGGGGGCCGAGTCGGTGGAAATCACTCCTCCGATGATGGGCAGCGAGGACTTCGGGCACCTCGGCACTGCTATCGGTGTTCCGTCGGTGTTTTGGATGTTCGGTGGGACGCCGGTTGCCGGGCTTGAAGGGCCTGTCCCGGTCAACCACTCGCCCTTCTTCGCTCCCGAGCTGGAAGGTTCACTGGCCGGGGGAGTCTCTGCCGCCGTCGCGGTTTTGTTGTCCCGGCTCGGGAACTGAGGGACGCATGCGCCGGGCTGCCTGCGCATAGTCTGCTGCTCCAACCCAGCCAGCTGCAGGCACGAAAAAGGCGCGCCCGTTCGCTGAGCGCGCCTTTCCCGTGATGTCTTGTCAGTCCTTGAAAGCGTCCTTGACCTTTTCGCCGGCCTGCTTCAGATCGCCCTTGGCTTGGTCAGTCTGGCCCTCAGCCTTCAGGCTTTCGTCGCCGGTGGCGTTGCCTGCAGCTTCCTTGCCCTTGCCGCCTGCCTTTTCGGCAGCGTTCTCAATCTTGTCGCCCAGTCCCATGGTGTTTCCTCCTCTGGTTCGGCAGCCGTTCGTATTCGGCTGCCTCCATACTAAGCAGTCTTAGTATCTGGTTGGCAAGTCTGGTAACTCGAAGCCGCGGGCAATGAAGACCTGCGTCGGGCTATTTGGCGGCTGACATGCCCGGTTGCAGAGTGTATTGCTTGGGCAGCTTCAGGGACCGTTCGGCCATAACCGCGCGCAGCTGGTCCGGGTAGTCGGTGATGACGCCGTCCACGCCGTCGTCCATGAGTTTGCGCATGGTTGGTTTGTCATCGACGGTCCAGGGGATGACCTGCATTCCCTTGGCGTGGGCGCGGGCCACCATGTCGGCGTTCACGTAGGGCACGTAGCCGGGGTCTGTGACGGTGCCGTTCTGGGGTGTGCCATGGACGGGGGAGATGGCGTCGAAGCCGAGGGAAGCGGCAGCGTCCACCAGATCCCCGCCGAAGTCGTCCGCGTCGATGCCGCCGAGCCAGGGGGATTTGCCCGGTTGTCCGGCCTGGAGGAAGTCCTTGTTGGTCAGTGCGACGGTGCGGATGCCGGGCTGGCGTTCCTTCACCAGGCGCAGCGAGCCCCAGTCGAAGCTTTCGATGGAGACGCGTTCTGCCATGTGTGCTTTGTTGATTTCGCGCAGGGCCACCTCGACGAACTGTTCGCGCGGCGCGGTCTCTTCGGGTGCGCCGGCTTCGACCTTGGTTTCGATGTTGAACTTGACCTGGCTGGCCCGGTAGCGGTTGGCGAGGTCGAAAACTTCGGCGAGGGTGGGCATCTTCGCGCCCGGGGAGGGCTGTTGGCCGGGGAACTGGGGCAGTGTCTGGGAGCCGCAGTCCAGGCTGCGGACCTGGTCGAAGGTGAGGTCCTTGATGTACTTGCCGACGTACGGGTAGGACGGGTCACCCGGGGTGACGGGTGCGGTGTCTTTGCATTTCTGGCCGCTGATCTTCCGGTCGTGGGTGATGACCTCCCGGCCGTCCTTGGTGATCTGCAGGTCCATCTCCAGGGTGGACACGCCGGTCTCGATGCCCTTGGCGAAAGAGGCGAGCGTGGATTCGACGGTCAGGCCGATGCCGCCGCGGTGCGCTTGCAGGTCAAAGTGGTTGTCGGTGCCGTGGGGGTTGGTGTCCGAGGCGTGGGCCGGGAGGGATGTTCCCAGGGCGAGGCCGGCGGTAATGGCGGCCGCGGTCAGCAGCTTCGTGTATTTCATGGGTTCTCCAAAGTGGGTCGGGTGGCGCCTAGTTGCGCTTGTTGTCGTGGCCTTTGTGGGTGATGTTGGCGATGGCGCCGGTCTGTTCGTTGAGCAGGACGTTGTCGTTGCGTTCGTGGTGGAAGTTGAACATGGCGTTCATGGTTCCGGCGGCGGCGTCCGCTGAGGCGTCGCCGATCTGGCCGGTATGCCAGTTGTCTTCGATAAAGCGCAGGATCGAGGCCTGGTCGGTTTCGTTGTGGTCCACGAAGTTTTTCTTGGCATAGGGGGAGATGACTACGAGCGGTTGGCGCGGGCCGGGGCCGCAGCGGTCAGCGTACCCGCCGGCGATGGGGACGCCGTTGGCCGCGGCGTTCTGGCACCAGGCGGCGTCGTCGGGGCTGTTGGAGGCGTTCTTGGGCTGGGCGGCGACGTGGTCGTACCAGCCGTCGGAGTCGTCGTAGGCGAGAACGACGGCGGTGCTGTCCCAGTTTTTGGACTGCTGGATCTCGTTGACGGTCTTGGTGATGAAGTTCTGCTCATCGACCGGGTCTGAGTATGAGGCGTGGCCGTCCTGGTAGTTGGAGGCTTTCAGGAAGGACACAGCGGGCATGTTGTCGCTGTTGACGACCTTGGTGAAGTCGGTGAGGTCGTATTGGTGGTTCGCCTGGCCGTTGTGCCCGATTTCCGCGTCGGAGGCTGGGGCCAGGTGGTGGGGGTTGGCAGTGGATGCGTAGTACTGGAAGGGCTGGTGGTGGGGGTTGTAGTCCGTGCTGGAGACTCCGGCGACGTTGTTATGGGTGCTCTTGCAGGCAGCGGGCGTCGTGGCGGTTGCCGCGGCGGTGGGTGCGAAGCCGCCCTGGAACCAGCCCCAGGACACACCCTGGTCGTTGAGCAGGTCGCCGATGTTCTTGCCGGTCATGCCGGCGAGGTTGCTGGTCTTGGCGTGGCTGTTGTTGGAGCAGTCGTCGTAGACCGGGTCCGGGTCATTGATCATGGTCCCGACGCCGTTGGAGTCGGGGACGCGGACCGTGTAGTCGCTGGCGGTGGGGTTCACAGGCTGGCCGGCTGCCGTGAATTCCTTGACACCGTGGGTCTGGCCGGAGACCAGGTTCAGCGCGCCGGGGGTGGAAGGCCCGAAGACGGTGCTGAAGTGGTTGTCGCTCATGGCATAGTTCTGGGCGTAGTTCCAGATTCCGGTGACGGTGTTGCCGTCGTAGTAGTCCATGGTCAGCCCGGGGCGCCCGTACTGGTTCGGTGCACATGCATCCTTGCTCGTGAACTCCACGAACTTGTCCATCAGCCCGCCGTTGTACGCCTTCTGTTCGGCGGTGTACTCGTGGTCCTGGTCGCAGGTGACAGCCTGCATCGGGGACAGCCGCGCCGGTTGGACCGAGTTGGGGTTGTTCGGAGCCAGCAGGCCAGCCTTGGCGAGAGTATTGATTTCCTTCGGTGTGTCCTCGGATGCCTTAAATGCGGCAGCCGGTGTGCCGGAGCCCTGCTGGGCCTCGCCCGGAATGTTCGCCGCGTTGGGGTACGTCGCGAAGTAGTGGTCAAAGGAGACGTTCTCCTGGAAGAGCACCACCACATGCTTGATCGGCGTGGCGGTATCGCCCTGGGGTTCAAGGGCGGTGGCCGGGGCCACGCCGAATCCGACCAGTCCAGCCGCCAGGGCTGAGGCGGCGAGGGCGGCCGCGCCGGTCGCGGCGGCCACTCGTTTGCGGGTAACGCGTGCCTGAATAGGCATGGGGTATCCAATCGTTCAGTTTGGGTGTGGATTGCCGCGGGGCGGCGGGTCTTGGGCGTGTTACTTGGCGGGCGCGACGTCGGCTTCGTAGGTGAGGATTTCGGTGCCGTTGCCTTCTTCGCCGTTGTCCGGGGCGACCTTCATGGTGAGGTGGTTCCCGTCGGCGGTCATCTTGAACGGGTTGCGGGTGGCCACGTGCCCGGCGGTGGACCACTGCTGGAACGGCACCTCGCGGGATACCTCGTGGGATTTGAGGTCAATCATGGCCATGCCGCCAAGTTCGTAGGTTGCCGTGGTGCCGCCGGCAGCGGGGGTCTGCGGGAGGTTGGTTACCCCGGCGCAGAGCATTTTGGCGTTGGGGACGTACTGGCAGTCTTGGTAGTCGACGAAGTAGTTCGGGTTGTCCCAAGTGGACAGTTCCTTGCCCTGGAGGTTCCATTCGGCGAACCGGCGCGAGCCCCAGGTGTTGCCGACCAGGTGGCCGGTCTGCTTGTCCAGGACGATGCCGCCGAAGTGGTCTTTGACCTCGAACTGCTTGTGCACAGCCAGGGTCGTGGCGTCGACCTTGTAGATGATGGCGCTGCTGTTGGGTCGGTATTGGGCGACTGGAACCCAAACATTGGTCCCGTCAAAGTCGATGCCGCCGGGGTGGTACATGTCGCCCTCGCCCAGGATGATGTCTTGTTGCAGGTTCCCGGACCGGTCCATGACGAACAGGTGGCCGATGCCCTTGCCAGGGGTGCGGTCGTAACCGTCCTGCGGTGCCGTGTATTTGACGGTGGGTTCCGTGATCTGCACGGCAGAGAGGAAGATGTGGTCCTGGCTGTAGGCAATTCCTTCGGTGTGATAGGTCGGGAAGTTCAGCTTCAACTTGGAGGTCTGCTGCCAGGCGGTGTTTCGGTCGACGTGGTTGAAGGCGTCGGCCAGTGCGGTATCCGTTTCGTGGTGGGTTCCGGTTTCCGCGGGGCTTGCGCCCTTGCCCGGTTCATTGGCCTGCGCTGCCGTGGTGCTGGCGATCGCCGCTGCGGCAAGTATCAGGGACGCGACCGTTGTGATGGCGCGCCGGGTGGTTTTGGAGCTCATGGGGGCCTCTTAAGGTTGGGGTCTCAACAGGAACTCCAAAGTTACTTATGGGTAATTAACCGGAAGTGGCGCGATGGTGAACAGCGCCCATCTGAAGGGTGGAACCACGGCAGTACGGGCACGTGAGAGGTCGCTCCACGTCAGGCTTACGGGCCTTAGGCAGCAAAAAGCCCCGGATAGCCGTTGAAGGAGGGCTATCCGGGGCTTGCTCAGAGCTTCCTATCAGAATCGAACTGATGACCTTTTCATTACGAGTGAAACGCTCTACCGACTGAGCTAAGGAAGCACCGCGTTCATCACCGGTTTCCCGGGCGATCACGCAAGACATAACTGTAATAGAGGCAGCGCGCCCGGGTCAAAACGAGGGCGGCGGCGGCCGTTGCGGGGATGTTCACCCGCATGTCGGGCCGGGTTCAGGCTGCGGTCTCCCGGCGGCCTGAAGCTGGGGAACCAACCGTGCCACGCACACAAGCCGAAGGAGCCGCCCAATGACCGGGGACGCATTGATCACGGACGCCAGCCACACACCCAACAGGCTGCGGCTCGCGGTGGTGGACATGGTGGGCACCACCATCACCGACGACGGCCGTACGGAGCGGGCCATGTCCCGGGCACTAGTGGAACATGGCATAGAACCCGGCAGCAGCCGGTTCGAGAGCATGCTTGGTTACGCCCGCGACACTATGGGATTCTCGAAAATGACGGTATTCAGCCACCTTTTTGAGGATGCAGCCACCGCAGAGAGCGCCAACAAGGTCTTCGAGAAGGCCTACGACGAGATGATCGACGACGGCGGCGTACGCGCCATTCCGGGGGCGGAGGACGCCATCCTGTGGATGCGTGAATCCGGCATGCAGATCTGCCTTGCCACCGGCTTTGGCCGCCACACGCAGAATACCGTGCTTGAATCGCTCGGCTGGATGGGGCTCGCGGATCTTAGCCTGTGCCCCGCGGACGCCGGACGGGGCCGACCCTACCCGGACATGATCCTGACGGCCGTGCTCGCGTTGGATCTCGACGATGTCCGGGAGGTGGCCGTAGTCGGGGACACGAGTTCGGACATGGTGTCGGGCGTACGTTCAGGGGCGTCGCTCATCGCCGGCGTGCTGACCGGCTCGCATTCGGAGGCCACCCTGCGCGCTGCCGGCGCAACCGCCGTGGTGGACTCCATCAAGCAGCTCCCGCTCCTGGTGGAAAAGCGCGAAGCCAGGCACCTCTAGCATTTCAGGCCATCCTGCGGCAGCTTCCCGTCGACAAAGTAGTCGTCGACGGCGTTGCTGACGCAGGTGTTGCTGCGGCCGTAGGCGGTGTGCCCCTCACCTTCCCATGTGACCAGGGATGCGGTTCCCAGCTGTTTGCGCAACGACTCGGACCATTCCAGGGGAGTTGCGGGGTCGCCGGTTGTGCCTACCACCACGATTGGTGCGGATCCCTTGTACTCCACAGGTGCCGGTGTCCGTGTGTGCGGGTACGGCCAGTCCCTGCAGTTGACACCGCCATAAGCGAAGAAGGAACCGAACGTGGGGGAGTCCAGCTTGAGCTGGGCTTCCTCTGCCCGCATTGCGGCGGGATCACTGACCATGGGGTAGTCCAGGCAGTTGATGGCTTGGAACGCGAGGGCGGAGTTGGAACTGTAGGTGCCGTTGGCTTCGCGGTCCGCTCCCAGATCTGCGAGCCGCATCATGGGGGAAGCGTCGCCGGAAAACGCAGCGTCAAGTGCCTGGGTGAGGGCTGGCCAGCTTTGGTCGTTGTACAACGGCAGGATCAGGCCATTGACAAAGTCGTTGCTGGTCACCAGGCGGCCGTCCTTCGCCGTTTGCGGGTTTTGGTCCACGGCGTTGATGAGGTCCCTGATCTCCTGGACGCCGTTGTCCACGGACCCGCTGAGCGGGCACGAGTTTTGCTGCTGGCAGTTGGCCACGTAGGTGTGGATGGCCCGTTCGAAGGCCTTTGCCTGTCCCGCAGTCAAGGCTTCATTGCTGATGGAGGGATCCACGGCCCCGTCCAGGACCAGGCGACCCACGTTGTCCGGGAAGAGCGAGGCGTAGGTGGACCCAAGGAAAGTCCCGTAGGAGAAGCCCAGGTAGTTCAGCTTCGCATCGTTCATGACAGCGCGCAGGACATCCAGGTCCTTGGCAGCACTCACGGTGTCTATGTGGCCCAGGACCGCGCCGGTTTGCTGGGAACACTGCTGTGCCAACGTCTTGTTGAAGGCAAAAGCGGCTTCAAGTCCTTGGTCAGTGTCTTTCCTGAAGACCTTCGCGCGGGCAGCATCCCGTTCGGCATCGGTCATGCAGGTCACGGGGGCTGAACGGCCCACGCCCCTCGGATCGAAGCCCACCACGTCAAAGTTGGCGCGGAGCTTTTCCGTCAGGAGGGTCTTGCCTGCGTCCTTCACGAAGTCCACACCGGAGCCGCCCGGTCCGCCAGGATTCACAAGGACGGTGCCTTGCTTGTTGCTGGTGCTGGGCAGCTTGATGATGGACAGCGAGATATCGCCGGCGTCGGGGTTTGCGTAGTCCAAGGGCACCTGGACTTTGCCGCAGTGGAATCCGTCCTCGCATGAACTCCACTCCACGGACTGGGAGTAGAACTTCTCCAAACCCTTGGGAGCCGAAGCGGCGATGGACGGGTCCACCGTGCTGGTGGACGGCTTGGCCGTGGGGGTGGGCATGAACGGAAGGGTGCAGGCGCTCAGTACCAGCAAGGAAGCGAGAGCGACGCACAGCGCTGCGAACCGGCGTGGTGCGGACTTCATGGATTCTCCTATTGCTGGATGAGGCTGGTAGCCATGGACTCGACGGCCAACAGCGGGGCCACGTTGGTGGTGGTGATGCGGACACGTGCTTTGTTGATGGCGTCCATCCGGGCAAGGGTGGTTTCCGGGGTTGAACGACCGGCGTACTCTTCCAGCTCGCCCTTGAGCTCAACGTTGACCAGCTCCACGGCGTTCCCCAACTGGATGATCAGCACGTCCCGGTAGAAGGACAGCAAATCCGTCAAAGTGCGGTCCAGCGAGTCCGTGATGGAGCGCTTGGCGCGCCGCTTCTGGTCATCCTCAAGCTGTTTTACCTGGCTGCGCATGGAGGGCGGCAGCGTTCCGGATTCCGGGGCGCCAAGGCTAGCGAGCAGGGCAATCTTCTCTGCCGCGTCGCGTTCGTCATTGGAGCTGTTCGCTTCGTCGGTGGCGATCTTCACAAGTTTCTCGGCCATCATCACGGCAGCCGTGACGCCCCGGAGCCCCAAGGGAATCCGGACGGTTTCCAAACGACGCTCCCTGGCGTCGGCGTCACGGGCCAGACGTCTGGCGATACCGATGTGGCTTTGCGCAGCACGCGCAGCACGGTCCGCAAGTTGGCGATCAACGCCGTCGCGCCTTACCAGGAGGTCCGCGACATCGGAGGCCGGCGGGAGCCGCAGGCTCACCGGACGGCATCGCGACCGGATAGTGACCAGGACATCGGCCGGCGAAGGGGCACACAGCATCCAGATGGTGCGTGGCGTGGGTTCCTCGATGGCCTTGAGCAACACGTTGGTGGTGCGCTCCGCCATGCGGTCCGCATCCTCCACCACAATGATCCGCCAACGGCCCGTGGCTGGCCGGTCTCCGGCCTTGGACACGAGTTCGCGGGCTTCGTCGATAGTAATGGTGACTTTTTCGGTCCGCACGAACGTCACATCCGAGTGCGTCTCGCCCAGAATCGTGTGGCAGGCCGCGCATTCGCCGCAGCCGCGACGGGTGACGTCGTCCTGCTCGCAGTTCAGGGCAGCAGCGAACGCTTTGGCTGCATTGGAACGGCCGGACCCGGGAGGACCGGTGAACAGCCAGGCATGCGTGAGGCCGGTTTCGCCCTGCGCCGCCTGCTTCAGCTGCGCCACGACGGGCGCCTGCCCCTGGAGGTCGTCCCAGACACTCACGGACGCACGTCCGAAACAGGCACGTCCGAAACAGGCACGTCCGGAACGTGGCCAGCCAACAACGACTCCACCCGGTCCAGGATCCTGGCGGTCAGCGACTCGATGTCCGCGTTCGCCGGCAGTACCAGGTAGCTTGACGGGTCCGCCGCTGCCCGGTCCAGGAACGCGTGGCGGATAGTGGAGTGGAAGTGGTCAGGTTCCGACTCCAGCCGGTCCTCGGCGGCGTCTCCTGCGGTGCGGCGCTGGCGGCCGGCGGCGGGATCGACGTCGAGCAGTATTGTCAGGTCCGGATGCAGCCCTTCAGTAGCCCATTCATTAAGGGTCAAAACGCCTTCGGCGCCCAAACCGCGGCCAGCGCCCTGATAGGCAACCGACGAATCGACGTAGCGGTCCGTGATGACCACCGTCCCCTCGGCAAGGGCCGGCCGGATGACCTGGCTGGCGTGTGCGGCGCGGGCTGCGGCAAACATGAGGGCTTCGGTGCGCGCATCGATGGTGCCGTGTCCGTGGTCCAGGACCAGGGAGCGAAGTTTCTCGCCAATGGGAGTGCCGCCGGGTTCGCGGGTTCGCAGCACGGAAAGTCCGCGTGACTCAAGGGCGTCAGAGAGCCGGGCGGCCTGCGTGGACTTGCCCGCTCCGTCCCCGCCTTCGAAGGCGATAAAAAGACCTGCTCTCGGAATACTCACGCGTCTAGCCTACCGAGCTTCACTGACATCAAGGCGCGTAACGCCTTTCATCCACAGCCTTGGCCGCGGCTACGCTAAAACCATGAGCCTTTCCGATCAGCGCGCTGCCGAATTGTCCCCGGAAACCGTTGTGGTGGCTGCTGGCCGCCCGGAGCGTGCCCATGATGAGCCCGTGAATCCGCCCATCGTCCTTTCCTCCACATACTTCGGTACCGGCTCCCTGAACGACGGGGACCGCGGCTACGGACGCTACGCCAACCCCACGTGGGACCCTTTCGAGGATGCCTTGGCGAAGCTCGAGGGCGCATCCCTTCCCGGCCTGCTCTACGCGTCCGGCCTGGCAGCCGTCAGTTCGGCGCTTTCGCTGGTTCCGGCCGGCGGCGTAGTGGTCATGCCTTCACACAGCTACTCGGGCTCATTGGTGATGGCCACCGAGTTGGCGGAGAAGGGTTTCCTGGAGCTGCGGACCGTTGATATCACGGACACGGACGCTGTCAAGGCCCTGATCAGCCCCGAGGAGGGCAAGAAAGCCGACCTCCTCTGGCTTGAGAGCCCCACCAACCCCATGCTCGGCATCGCCGACATCCGCGCCCTCACTGACGCTGCACACGCCGTGGGCGCCCTCGTCGTCACGGACAACACCTTTTCGACGCCCTTGGTGCAGCAGCCGCTGAGCCTGGGCTCCGACGTCGTCCTCCACTCGGTAACCAAGTACCTCGCCGGGCATTCCGACGTCGTCCTCGGTGCGTTGGTGACGTCCAACCCGGAACTGCGGGCCACGCTGCTGCACCACCGGATCATCCACGGCGGCATCGCCGGACCCTTTGAAGCATGGCTGGCCCTGCGGGGCCTGCGTACGCTGGCGCTGCGGATCGAACGTTCGCAAGCCTCGGCGGCCACGCTCGCCGAACGCCTCAGCACCCACCCACGCGTGGAAACCATCCGTTTCCCCGGTCTGGCCACCGATCCAGGCCACCAGCGTGCCAAGGATCAGATGAAGGGCTTCGGTTCCATCCTGTGTATCCAGATCGCCGGTGACCACCACCGAAGCGGCGCTGAGGCCGCGGACGAACTGGTCCGGGGCCTGCAGCTTTGGCTCCCCGCCACCTCGTTGGGTGGGGTGGAGTCCCTTATAGAACGTCGACGCCGGCACGCGGCTGAGCCGGTCAGCGTTCCGGAGAACCTGGTCCGGTTGAGTGTCGGGATCGAAAGTGTCGAAGACCTCTGGTCGGACCTGGACCAAGCGCTGAAGTCTTTGGACAGCTAGGCTAAAGGGCGTGGACGGAAAATTCTTGATCGCTATTGTCACCAACGCGGTCTACTTCATTTTGGGATTGGTGGCCCTCGCCCTTGAAGTGTGGGCTTTCGCGGACTGCCTGCGGCACCGGCCCACGCTGTTCGTGGCCGCGTCCAAGCGCACCAAGACGTTCTGGCTGGCCCTTACAGGTGTCGCTTTCGCCATCGGCGCGTTGACGGTCTTCACTGGAGGCAACGGGCTTGGCCTGTTCGGCATCGCTGCCGTGACCGCAGCCTCCGTCTACCTCGCCGACGTCCGTCCCGCGCTCAAGGAAGCCGGCAGCGGCGGCAACCGCAACGTCGGACCATACGGCCCCTGGTAAACAGCGTTATTTCGGCGCCACCGCGTCCCAAGCGACGGTAAGTTCGCCAAGGCGCCACCGGGCTGGCCCGTCCTGAAGCGGCCACCCGGCGTCGCGCAGTGAACGGCACATAGCCGTCCAGCGCTGCCGGTTCCCGAACGACGCCAGGGGAGCCGCCTCCAGCCACGCCTTGTCCATGGCCTGCAGGAAAGCATGGACCGGTTCGCCGGGCACGTTGCGGTGAATCAGTGCCTTGGGAAGCCGTTCAGCTACCTCCGAGGGCAATTCGAAACTCCCGAACCGCACGGAAAAGCTCAAGCTCAACGGTCGCTCCGGATCCAGCGCCACCCACGTGACGCGCCTGCCGATTTCATCGCACGTTCCATCAATGAACAGGCCCCCGGGGGCCAACCGGGACTGCACCAAGGCCCAGATGTCTTTGACGTCGGCCTCCTCGTATTGCCGCAGCACGTTGAAGGCCCGGACCAACACTGGATTGCCGGGCACGGGGAGCTCGAAGCCGCCCACGTGGAAGCTCAGCCCTGGCCGTTCGAGGGCCTTAGCGATCCGCACCCGCACCGGTTCGATCTCGATCCCGCAGACCCGCACATCCGGGCGGACGGCCTGGAGCCGTTCAAAAAGCTCGACGGCGGTGGTCGGCGAAGCGCCGTAGCCCAGGTCCACCACCAAGGGCTCGACGGCGGCGCGCAGCCGCCACGCCTGTGGCCCGGCCAGCCAACGATCCAGGCGGCGCATCCGGTTGGGGTTGGTGGTGCCACGGGTGATGTTGCCAACGGGTTTCCCGCCCCGACTCCGGGGAGAGCCCACCCGTTCCGCTTTTTGCACCACGGCCAACACTTTATCGGGTCCGATGCCCGCCCCAAGCGTGTAACGGGTGCGCATGCCGTAACGCCCGGCACGGCACCGGACCCCTCGGCTAGGATAAAAACCATGACTTACAAGCTGATTCTGCTGCGCCACGGCCACAGCGACTGGAACGCCAAGAACCTGTTCACCGGTTGGGTGGACGTTGACCTGAACGACCAAGGCCGCAAAGAAGCAGTACGCGGTGGGGAACTCCTGGTTGAGAACAACATCCTCCCGGATATCCTCTACACCTCGCTCCTGAAGCGCGCCATCAACACCGCCAACATGGCACTGGACAAGGCCGACCGCGGTTGGATCCCCGTCAAGCGCGACTGGCGCCTCAACGAACGCCACTACGGTGCCCTCCAGGGCAAGGACAAGGCCCAGACGCTGGCCGAGTTCGGTGAAGAGCAGTTCATGGAATGGCGCCGCAGCTACGACACCCCGCCGCCGCCCCTGTCCGACGACAGCGAATTCTCCCAGGCCCACGACCCCCGCTACGCGGACCTCGGCGACGCCCTGCCGCGCACCGAGTGCCTCAAGGACGTCCTTGTGCGCCTCCTCCCGTACTGGGAATCGGACATCAAGGAAGACCTCAAGGCCGGCAAGACCGTCCTGGTCACCGCACACGGCAACTCCCTGCGCGCACTGGTCAAGCACCTGGACGGCATCAGCGACGAAGCCATTGCCGGGCTGAACATCCCCACGGGCATCCCGCTGGTATACGAACTGGACGAGGACTTCCAGCCCATCACCCCGGGCGGAACCTACCTCGACCCCGAAGCAGCAGCCCAGGCCATCCTCGCGGTGGCCAACCAGGGCAAAAAATAAGGCTTCGCGGTTCTTCGCCGCGCCGCAAAACGACGGCGGCCGGTTACCTTTCCGAGAAAGGTGACCGGCCGCCGTCGTATTTTCAGTTGTAAGGCTAGAAGCCCTCGGGCTGCCATTCGCCCGTCACCAGGTAGGTGACCTTCCGGGCGACGGAAACGCCGTGATCAGCGAAGCGCTCGAAGTAGCGGCTGGCCAAGGCAACGTCCACGGTGGTGGACGGGCTTTCAGTCCAGTCCGGGGAAGCGATCGCCTTGAAGACGCTGAGGTGGAGGTCGTCCACGGCGATGTTGATCTTCAGGATGTCGCGGGCAACCTCAAGATCGCGGGTTTCGAGAAGCTCGATGACCTTCGCGGTGATCTCAATGTCGTGCTGCGCCATGGCCTTGAAGGTTTGGGTCATTGACGCGGGGATGACCGTTGCCGGGTAACGGAGGCGTGCCAGCTGGGCTACGTGGCGGGCGAGGTCGCCCATGCGCTCCAGCGAAGCGCTCATGCGAAGCGAACCGACGATCATGCGGAGGTCGCTGGCCACGGGACCCTGCAACGCCAGGATGTCGATGGCGCGCTCGTCGAGGCTGTTCTGCAGGAAGTCGATGCGGGCGTCCGCTGCGATAACGTCCTGGGCCAGATCCACGTCGGCGCCTTCGAAGGATGTTGTGGCCTTCGTGATTGCTTCGTGAACCAGCTTGGAGATCTCGATGAGGTCGTCACCTACCTGGGTAAGTTCCGCCTGAAAAACCTTGCGCACTAAGGCGTCCTTTCCTTGGAGATCCCGTTCCCATGATGGGGGCCGGATCTCAAAACCATTGACAGTCCAACCAGTAACTGTGTCAGGGGTCAGTGAACTGTTCGGCACCTTTAGATGAACGTTAGTTGAACCGTCCGCGTTTGGCCCCGGATCCATGCTCGGCCGTGTTTCAACAGCATAAGCTGGACCCGTGGATCCATTGCTCATAGGTGTCGTCGCAGGCCTCGTTGGCCTGTCATTGGGCGTCTTTGGCATGCTCGCATTCAAGATCAGCGAACGCCAGCGGAGCATTGTCGACCTCGACGTCACTGAACCCCTGCTTCCTGAAGGCGCAGCGGAAGTCCTTGCCGTCGTCGGGCGTGCCTTCGTGGTTGTGGACGCCATAGATGGCGTGGTCCGCGCAAGTCCCGCCGCCTACGCCTACGGCCTGGTCCGCGGCCACACCGTGGTGCACAAGCAACTTCTGGACATGACCGCGAAGGTCCGCCGCGATGGCGTGATCCTGGAGGAACAGTACGAGCTTCCGCGTGGCCCGCTGGGCAAGGGCACCATCGTGGTCCAGGTCCGCGCTGCCATGCTCGGCTGGGAATACATCGTGCTCCTGGCCGACGACCGCACCGAGATCACCCGCACGGAGGAGATCCGGAACGACTTCGTGGCCAACGTCTCCCATGAACTCAAGACGCCTGTGGGCGCCATTTCGTTGCTTGCCGAGGCACTGGAAGCCTCGCCCGACGACGAAGAAGCGGTGCGGCGTTTTGCCAAGCGCATGCACAAGGAATCCGGCAGGCTCGCGGCCCTGGTCCAGGACATCATTGAACTTTCCCGCCTGCAGGGCGCCAACGTGGCCCAGCAAGGGCACGCTGTGGACATCAACACAGTCATCAACGAAGCCGTGGACCGCTCGCAGCTCCCAGCCGAAAGCAAGAACATCCAGATCGTGGTGGGTGGCCATTCCGAGTCCCTGGTTTTCGGTGACCGCGACCTCCTGGTGACGGCCCTGCGGAACCTGATCGACAACGCGATCCGCTATTCGCCCGAGAACACGCGGGTCGGCGTCGGCGTCAGGACCCGTGAAGGCGTCGTGGCCATTTCCGTCACGGACCAGGGCGAGGGCCTGACTCCCGAGGACCAGGAACGCGTCTTCGAGCGCTTCTACCGCGTGGATGCCGCGCGTTCCAGGCACACCGGCGGTACGGGCCTTGGCCTCAGCATCGTCAAGCACGTGGTCTCCAACCATGGCGGCGAGGTGACCGTTTGGTCCCAGCCCGGCCAGGGTTCCACGTTCACTGTCCGCCTGCCGGAGATGGAGGGCCAGGACGACGACGCCGGCCTGCCGCCAACGGCGCACGAACTTCCGGCGGCCGCGGCCGCCGTCGAACCCCATCACGCGAGCCAAAACGCGAGTGAAAAAACGGGCACCAGCGGTGCCCAAGAGCAAGGAGCCAGCGCTTGAGCCGGATTTTGATAGTTGAGGACGAGGAGTCCTTTAGCGATCCCCTTTCCTACTTGCTGGGCAAGGAGGGTTTCGACGTTGAGGTAGTGGACAACGGCAGCGACGCTTTGGTGGAGTTCGATCGGAATGGCGCCGACCTGGTGCTCCTTGACCTCCAGCTGCCGGGCACTCCGGGCACCGAAGTCTGCCGCCAACTGCGTCAACGCTCCAGCGTTCCTGTGATCATGCTGACCGCCAAGGACTCGGAGATCGACAAGGTAGTGGGCCTGGAACTCGGCGCCGACGATTACGTCACCAAGCCTTATTCCTCCCGTGAGCTTGTAGCCAGGGTCCGCGCCGTCCTTCGCCGTCAAGGGGAACCGGAGGAGCTGATCACGTCCACCGTGCAGGCCGGTCCTGTCCGCATGGACATCGAGCGCCACGTGGTGAGCGTGAACGGCGAGCAGGTGTCCCTGCCGCTGAAGGAGTTTGAGCTGCTGGAAATGCTGCTCCGGAACTCCGGCAGGGTCCTGACGCGTGGCCAATTGATCGACCGCGTTTGGGGTTCGGACTACGTGGGGGACACCAAGACCCTGGACGTCCACGTCAAGCGGCTACGCAGCAAGATCGAGCCGGATCCCTCGCTGCCGCGCTACCTGGTGACTGTGCGGGGCCTGGGCTACAAGTTCGAGCCGTAAGCCTTCGCCCCCGCATAGGCGCGTTGGCGGGTAAAAAACAAAAGGAAGGGTTCCGCCGCGGCGGAACCCTTCCTTTTGTTGTATGGCTTTCGTGTGCCGCCTGCTAGTGGCCGGCTGCTGCCGACTCCGTGGAGGTAGCAGTGGTGGACGGCGTGGCCGATCCGGACGGCGAAGCCGTTGCCGAGCTGGACGGAAGGTACTTCTTGTATTCGGGAAGCGTGCCGTTGACAACAGGAATGTTGATCTGGGCGGAGTCGGAACCGCTGCGGACCGTGACCTTCGCCAGGCCGCCGGGTGCAGCGCCGGCCGTGCTGAGTACGGCAGCGTCGCTTTCCTCGTTCAGGTAGGTCTCCGACTTTGCCTTGACGGGGATTTCCGTCTGGGCGCCGTCCGCTCCGCTGATGGTCAGCGTTGCGTCGGAGTTGGACTGGTTGAATACGGCACCGATGACTCGGCCGGATTCCTTCTCGCCCGAAGCAACAATCAGCATGTTGCGCAGCTGCAGCTTGCCGAGATCAGCTTTGATCCCGTCCGATGCCGAGTACTGGTGGGTAGTCTGCTGGGCGTTGACGAATCCGCAACCGGTGACGGACAGAAGACCGACGCCGATTGCAGCCGCCGCAATTGCCAGCTTGCCGCGCTGGACAGGGTTCATCGCAGTATTGCGCACGACACCTACTCCTCAAGAGTCATTGGAACACTTTTCAGCCATAGCCTATCGGCAAACCCGTCGAAATAAGGATTCGGGGAGCGTATGTGGCGCAGTCAACGGGAACGATTTGTCCGACAGCTTCCCTGTTCGATGCATCTTTCCATGATTACGTCAAGAGGTTGGACGAATCCCTTTTGGGCCTCTTTCCCAGTATTGGCGCGGCTGGAGAGCTCGTTCGATGCCAGTCGTATGCCTTAATCGTGATAGACTAATCTGCGGGAAAGGGGAAAGTCCACATGGTTTTTGAGGTCGGCGAGACAGTAGTTTACCCTCACCACGGTGCAGCAAAAATTGAGGAAATCAAGATGCGCACCATCAAGGGCGAAGAGAAGATGTATCTCAAGCTCAAGGTGGCTCAGGGTGATCTGACCATTGAAGTTCCAGCAGAGAACGTTGACCTTGTTGGGGTCCGGGACGTAGTGGGCAAAGAAGGCTTGGAGCACGTTTTTGACGTTCTCCGCGCCGAGTTCACTGAAGAGCCTACCAACTGGTCACGTCGTTACAAGGCGAACCTGGAGAAGCTTGCTTCGGGCGATGTCATCAAGGTGGCAGAGGTCGTTCGCGATCTTTGGCGTCGTGATCACGATCGCGGCCTTTCCGCAGGCGAGAAGCGCATGCTGGCCAAGGCGCGGCAGATTCTGATTTCAGAACTGGCCCTGGCTGAGAAGACGGATGAAGAGAAGGCTGCAAGCGTTCTTGACGAGGTCTTGGCTTCCTAAGAATTGAGCCCCGGTGGTGCGAAAGCGCCGCCGGGTTTCTTTTTGCCCAAAAACGTGGCCGCCGTTCCACGGAACCCGCCCGCCATGTGGGTATTCCAGCCAGAATGCGCATAACCTTGGGCGCATGACTCATCCTTCCAAGCGCGCCGTTACGGCCGTGATCGTGGTGGCAGCCGGTTCCGGCGAACGCCTCGGATACGGCATGCCCAAAGCCCAGGTTCCGCTGGGCGGGGAAACCATCCTGATGCACGCCCTGCGTGGCGTGGTGGCATCCGACGTCGCACGCCAGGTCTGCGTCGCCGTGCCCCAGGGCGACACTGCCCTCCGCGCGCTGATCGCCGAATTCACCGTTGACCTCGTTGACGGTGGCCCTGAAATTTCAGTCGTCGACGGCGGATCGACCCGCGCCGATTCCGTCCGCGCCGCTTTGGCTGCCTTGGAAGACGGGACCGAGTTCGTCCTCGTGCACGATGCCGCGCGCGCACTGGCCCCGGAGCGCGTCTTCGAGCGGGTGGCCGAGGCCTTGGCCGCAGGCGCTAAAGCCGTCATCCCCACAATGCCCGTGGTCGACACGATCAAGACTGTCGCCGGGACCGACGGTGCGGATGCCTTGATCGCCCCTGAATTGGTCACCGGCACGGCTCCCCGCGAAGAGCTCCGCGCCGTACAGACCCCGCAGGGCTTTGAACTGGCTACGCTGCTCCGGGCCCACGAGGCTGCCGGGCTCTTCGACGGGAAGCAGGCCGCGGCCGTCACCGACGACGCCATGCTCGTCGAACTCCTGGGCGTCCCCGTTCATGCGGTCCGCGGGGCCAGCCAATCACTGAAAATCACGACGCCGCTGGACCTCATCATCGCTGAAGGTCTCCTCGAAGGTCCCTTGGGCATCCGGTGGGTGGAGGGATAGTGGCTGCCGAGAACATGCTGCTGCCCCGGACCGGCATCGGCATCGATGTCCACGCCTTTGCCCCCGACGACGACCCCCAGCCGCTCTGGTTGGGCGGGCTTCTTTGGGAGGGTGAGCAAGGGCTGTCAGGCCATTCCGACGGCGATTGCGTCGCCCACGCAGCTGCGGACGCGCTTTTCTCCGCCTGTGGCATCGGCGACCTCGGAACGCACTTCGGCACGGACCGCCCCGAGTACGCCGGGGCGTCGGGGGTCAGGCTTCTCGGGGAAGCCGCCAGGATCGTGCGTGAGGCAGGCTTTGAAATCGGCAACGTCGCTGTCCAATTCGTAGCCAACAGACCGAAGTTCGGCCCCCGGCGCGAGGAATCCCAGCGGGTTTTGAGCCAGGCCGCCAACGCTCCGGTCAGTGTCACGGCCACCACCAGCGACGGTTTGGGTTTCACCGGACGCGGCGAAGGTATCTCCGCCGTCGCCACTGCCCTCGTCTACCCGGCTGCCAGCCCCCACCCGGGACCCGCAAAAGGTGCGCCGCATGCCTAAGTCACCTACCGGCGTCGTACGTCCCGCCGTGCTGCTGTCCGCAGGGCTTGCCGCCGTGCTCCTGCTGGGCGGCTGTGCAGGGGCGCCAAGGATGGACGTGAAGGCCAGTTGCGACTTCCTGAATGGTGACGCCTTCAAACCGGACGGTAACCAACAGCAGCAGTCAAAGCAGCTCGCTGAGCACTACCATGAGCTGGGGGAGAAGCTGGCTCCTGAAATCGCCGATCCCATCAAGGAGATGGCCGCGATCATGGACAAGGCTGCTGCCTCGTCGCTGGGGGCGGCCACCCAGGAGCAACAGGAAAAGCTCAAGGTGCAGTTCAACAAGATCGGCGAATACTGCAAGTAGGCAGGTCACGCCGCGTCATCGGCTAATCTGGAGCGGTGACCCTGCGCTTTTATGACACTGCCTCCGCCGAAGTCCGCGACTTCGTTCCCCTCGAAGACGGCAAGGCCAGCGTCTACTACTGCGGAGCCACCGTCCAGGGAATGCCTCACGTGGGTCATGTCCGGTCCGCCATCGCGTTCGACCAGCTGACCCGTTGGCTGGAATTCCGCGGCCTCCGCGTCACCGTGGTGCGCAACGTCACCGACATTGACGACAAAATCCTGGCCAAGTCCCAGCAGTCGTTTGGTCCGGACTGGGACGCTGAACCCACTGCCAAGCATGCCGAGGAATGGTGGGCTTTGGCCTACCGCTATGAGCAGGAATTCGAGAAAGCCTACGAATCCCTGGGCGTCCAGCGGCCCACCTACGAGCCACGCGCAACCGGCCACATCCCCGAGATGCACGCACTCATCCAGCGACTCATCGACCGCGGCCATGCCTACCCCGCCTTGGATGATTCCGGCGACGTCTACTTCGACGTGCGCTCCTGGAGCAAGTACGGCTCCCTGACGCGGCAGAACATTGATGACATGCAAGGCGCAGCCGACGCCGATCCTCGGGGCAAGCGCGACGCCCGCGACTTCGCGCTGTGGAAGGGTTACAAAGAAGGCGAGCCCGCCACCGCGAAGTGGGATTCGCCGTGGGGTGCGGGCCGTCCGGGCTGGCACCTCGAGTGCTCCGCCATGGTGACCAAGTACCTTGGCACACGTTTCGATATCCACGGTGGGGGACTGGACCTCCGCTTCCCGCATCACGAGAACGAGATGGCGCAGTCCCAAGCTGCAGGGGATGAGTTCGCCAACTTCTGGATGCACAACGGCATGGTCACTTTCGAGGGCGAAAAGATGTCTAAGTCCATTGGCAACACAGTAAGCCCCGCGGAAATGCTGGAGCTCGCCTCACCACGCGTGGTCCGCTACTACCTCGGCCAAGCACACTACCGCTCCGTCCTGGACTACCGGCCCACTTCGCTCCAGGAAGCCGCCGCGGCCGTGGAACGCATTGACGGGTTCATCTCCAAGGCCACGACAAAGGTGGGTCGGGACGCCGTCGAGATCGCACCCCAAAGTTCCATGCCCGATGCCTTCATTGCCGCCATGGACGACGACCTCAACGTGCCCCAGGCGCTCGGTGTGCTGCACGAAACCGTCCGCGCTGGGAACACCGCGCTGGCCTCCGGTGACCTCGAGGCGACCAAGGCTGCGCTTGATTCCGTGATGTCCATGACAGAGGTCCTTGGCCTGGATTCCGTCACCCAGCCCGAAGCTACCCGGGGCCGGGAGCACGCCGCGCTGGAAGTCCTGGTAGAAGCCCAGCTCCAGGCGCGCGCAGCAGCGAGGGCCAACAAGGACTGGGCTGCGTCGGATGCCATCCGTGACACGCTCGCTGCCGCCGGCGTCGTCGTCGAAGATGGTGCGGACGGCGCTACCTGGAGCCTTAAGCGCGACTGACAAGGGGCCTCGACGGCCGAATTGCATTGGGTCAGTAGACTTGATTCCAGACTTACTCACGAAATCAAGGATGGAATCTCATGGCCAATAATGGTCGCCGGTCGGTCAAGCAGAAGAAGGGCCCCACCACCGGAACCGGTGGCCACGGCCGCAAGGCCCTGGAAGGCAAGGGTCCCACGCCCAAGGCGGAGGACCGCACCTACCACAAGGCATTCAAGAACAAGCAGCTCGCGGAGCGCTCGGCCGCCAAGCGCGGGCCGGCACGTCCGGGCACAGGCGCACGCTCAGGTCCCAAGGGCCGCGCGACGGAAGAACTGGTTACTGGACGCAACTCCGTGGTCGAAGCCCTCCGCGCGGGTATCCCGGCCAAGGCGCTGCACGTAGCCATCCGCATTGAGATGGACGACCGCGTCAAGGAATCCCTGAAGCTCGCAGCCGAGCGCGGCATCCCGCTGCTCGAAACCGGCAAGCCCGAGCTCGACCGCATGACTGAAGAGGCTGTCCACCAGGGCCTCGTACTGCAGATCCCGCCCTACGAATACCAGGACGCGTACGACCTCGCCGAGGAAACCATCGCCAAATGGAAGAAGGGGCACATCTCCAACGCCCCCATCTTCGTGGCCCTCGACGGCATCACCGACCCCCGCAACCTCGGCGCAATCATCCGCTCCGTCTCCGCGTTCAGCGGCCACGGCGTGATCGTCCCCGAGCGTCGCTCCGTCGGCGTGACAGCGTCCGCTTGGAAGACCAGCGCCGGTGCCGCTGTCCGCGTGCCCGTGGCCCGCGCGTCGAACCTCAACAACGCGCTCAAGCAGTTCAAGAACATGGGCATCTACGTCCTGGGCCTGGACGGGGACGGCGATGTTTCGTTGCCCGACCTGACCGTAGCCACCGAACCGGTATGCATCGTGGTTGGCTCCGAAGGCAAGGGCCTCAGCCGATTGGTCCGTGAAAACTGCGACCAGATCGTGTCGATCCCGATTGACTCGTCCATGGAGTCGCTCAACGCATCCATGGCCGTAGGCATCTCGCTGTACGAAGTGTCGAGGCAGCGCGCCGCCAAGTAGGCCCTAAGGCGCCGCAAGCGCCATCCTCCGCGTGCTCCCCACCGTCCCCCTAGCCTCGCAAGCTCGGCAAGGGAACCCTGACGGCGTGGGCCCCGTCCTCGCTTGGACGCACGCTTCCGGATGACGCCTGCGGCGCCTTTCGCGTGCCTGCACCCAACGCTCGCTCACTTCCCGCCTGTTTGGGGTGGACGCTCGCTCAGTTCTCGCCGGGATGTGGAGGAGCGTTGGGCTCAAGGGGTAGGGATGTGAGAGAGGGCTAGAAGTCGCGGCGGTTGGCCAGTACGGGGAGTTTTTGGCGGGCTTCTTCGACATCGGCGGGGTCGAGGTCGGCGAAGATGAGGCCGGGTTCGCTTTCGAGCGATTCCAGGACCTGGCCGAAGGGGGATACGACGGCGGAGTACCCGACTCCCGTGGGCGCGGTGCCTTTGGCTTCGATGCCTTGGGTGGCTGGGTCGGCCTGGCCACAAGCGAGCACGAACGTGGTGGTGTCCACGGCGCGGGCCCTGGCCAGAAGCTGCCATTGCTCGGCCTTGCCGGGTCCTGATCCCCATGACGCGGACACGATGTTCACCACGGCGCCGCGTTGGGCGTTGGCCGTGAAGAGTGCAGGAAAACGGATGTCGTAGCAGGTGGCCAAACCGAAGGTGACGCCGCCGGCGTCGAACGTCACCGGGTCTGTACCGGCCTCAACGGTGTCCGATTCCGCAAAGCCGAACGCGTCGAAGAGGTGGATCTTGTCGTAACTGGCCTCGACGGCGGGGCCGGTGGCCAGAAGCGTGTTCCGCACCCGCGGATTTCCCGCCTCGGAGGGAGTGCCGGGTGTGAACATACCCGCGACGATCACCACATCAAGCTCCGCAGCGAGGGCGCGCACGCGGCTGGCCCACGGTCCGTCGAGGGGTTCGGCGATGTCCAACAGCGAGTTCCCGAACGCGCGCATCATGGCCTCCGGGAAAACCACAAGCCCGGCTCCGCCCTCCTTGGCGCGGCGGGCGTACTCCTCCAGGAGCCGCAGATTTTCGGTCAGATCCCGGCCGGTGATGACTTGGGCGAGTGCAACGCGCACCATTGAACCTCCAGTTGTCTCCGTTCCAGTATGCCAAGCAATGAATTCACTGGGCCGAACGTCGTCACATGAGCGCCGGACGCGGCACATAGTGGGCGTGGAACTAAACTTGCAATCAATGGTTATGCCTATCTTTGACACAGAAGCTGCCGTCGACGCGTCGCGTCCCCGGCCCCTCGGACTGAGCACGCCCCAGTCCGGCCTTTCCGGTGCGACGGATGCGCAGGACCATGAAGTGAATGTGGCCGTCTTCGCGCCTGACTTGGAGCGGGTGGAGGTTGCCTTCCAGTCCCCGGGTGCCCCATGGCGCGCGCAGGTTCTTCCCAATGTGGAAGATGGCGTGCACTTCGGGCTGATCGCCGGAATGCCGCCCGGCACCCGTTATGGTTTCCGCGAGGCACCCGCAGAGGCTGGCCTCCCCATGCCGGTTCCTGCTTTGGACCTGGACGACGACGGCGGGACCGGGCTGCTGCTCGATCCTTACGGTCGCGCTGTGGACCAGCGGGGCGAGTTCCTCACGAGCGTCCACATGGACAACAGTTTTGATTGGGGCGACGACCAGCCGCCAAGGACACCCATGCGGACGTCCGTGATTTATGAAGCCCACGTCCGTGGGCAGACGATGCTTCACCCGGACATCCCGGAGCACCTCCGCGGCACGTACGCGGGGATGGCGCATCCTGTCATGATTCAGCACCTCACGGAGCTGGGGATTACCGCGGTTCAGTTGTTGCCCATCCACTTCCACTTGGATGAGGCGCACCTGCAGGACCTTGGCATGACCAACTACTGGGGCTACAACACGGCGGCATTCTTTGCCCCGCATGCCGACTACGCCACCGAGGCCGCCCGGAACGCTGGCCCGCACGCCGTGCAGGATGAGCTCAAGGGCATGATCAAGTTGCTGCATGCGGCCGGCATCGAGGTGATCCTCGATGTTGTGTACAACCACACAGCCGAGGCCGGACCTGACGGGCCCGCCATCAGCTTCCGGGGGTTGGCTGAGAAGCGGTACTATCGGCACGACGCCCACGGACGCTACCTGGACACCACCGGCTGCGGAAACACGTTGGACTTCAGCGATCCCGTGGTAGTGGACCTCGCCCTGGATTCCTTGCGTTACTGGGTGAACGACTTCCACGTGGACGGTTTCCGCTTCGACCTAGCGGTGACCCTCTGCCGTGACGCGGGGAACACGTTCGACCCCCAGCACCCGTTCCTGCAAGCCATCGCCGAAGACCCGGTGTTGTCTGAGGTCAAGCTCATCGCTGAGCCGTGGGATGTAGGCTACGGCGGCTGGCAGACAGGCCGCTTCCCACAGGGCTGGTCGGACTGGAATGACCACTTCCGCGACGGCGTACGCAGCTTCTGGCTGTCCGACCGCGCCGTCATTGAGGCCGGTGGCCAGGGTGGCTCCGTGGCGTCGTTGGCCGAGCTCATGGCCGGTTCAGCCAATCTCTTCGCATCATCCGGGCGCACGCGCCTTGCCTCGGTCAACTTCATCACGGCCCACGATGGCTTCACGTTGAAGGACCTGGTCAGCTACGACCGTAAGCACAATGAGGCCAACGGTGAGCAGAACCGCGACGGGCACGGCGACAACCGGAGCTACAACCACGGAGTGGAGGGCCGCAGCGAGAATGAGGCGATTGTTGCCGCCCGTTCCTTGTCCATCCGCAACCTGATGGCCACGTTGCTGCTGTCCTTCGGTGTCCCCATGATCACGGCCGGCGACGAGCTTGGCCGAACGCAGCAGGGCAACAACAATGCTTACTGCCAGGACAATCCCACGGCCTGGCTCGACTGGAGCCGCACGCAGGAAGCCAACGCCATGTTCCGGACCACACGGGAGCTGGTCAGGCTTCGCAGGTGGTTCCTGCGGCACCAGCCTGAGAGCTTCCCCGGCCAGGCGAATGACGCGAGCCTGCAGTGGTTCGATGACAAGGGCAAACGGATGACTCCGGCCCGCTGGAACGATCCCAACGTCCGCTCGGTCCAACTGCTGATGGGCCATGAAGACAGCGAGATCCGGGGCCTGATCGTCGTGAACGGCAGCAACCACGACGTGAAGATGATCTTGCCCGAGATCCTGAGCGAGTCGGGCATCGGCAAGCGGATGTTTGAACTCCGCTTCACCACATCGGTGCTGCACGAGCGTCGCAAGGGCGCGTTGGTGGCGTCGGGCGAGAGGGATATCCTGCAAGCCAACACCATCAACGTCTACCGCACGTAGCCCCACCGAACAGGAAATCCCCACATGAACCGCAGCCGCAGCAAACTGGTGGCTTTCGCGGGGCTGGTGATCGCCGTCGTCGTTCTTGTGGTTGCCATGGTGGGCGGCGGCGCCCTGACCGCCCCCTCCACCGCGCCGCCGACGCCTTCCAGCGCGCAAACCACGACGCCGGTACCTGGCGCCGTTTCCACGGCGGCGGCCGGCGTGGCGAACCCTTCCAGCCTGCCCACGATCAACGCGTCGCAGCTCCCCAAGGAAGCCCGGCAGACACTGGCCCTGATCGCGAAGGGTGGTCCGTACCCGTACGGTGAAGATGATGGAAACTTCGGTAATTTCGAAGGACTTCTCCCTAAGAAGGCGAGCGGCTTCTATAAGGAGTACACCGTTGTCACACCCGGCGCGTCCAACCGCGGCGCACGCCGGATCATCGTGGGCAAGGACACCGCCAAGTACTACACCGCCGACCATTACGAGTCGTTCAAGTTCATTGTCGAAGGCAAGTAGGAGCCCATGAAAATCTATTCAGCAGACACTTGGACCCTTGAAGAACTCAAGGAACAGGTCTCCGACGCCGGCCGCCGCACCCTCCTGGTACCGCCCGCCAACACCAAGCAGTCAGTGTTGGAAGTCTTCGCCCAGGTCCTCGACTTCCCCGAGTTCTACGGCGTGAACCTGGACGCCTTGAACGACTCCCTGCACGACTACGCGGACGCCTTGTCAGAGGACGACGGCGGCCCGGTCACCATGATCTGGCAGGTCCCGGCGGCCTACCGAACGGACCGCTCCTTCGGCGTGGTCTGCGAGATCCTGCAGGACGCAGAGCGTTACGCGGGCCGGGACCTGGCAGTGATCGCGGTTTTCCAGAACTAGTCGCTCCGACGTCACAAGTGGTTCCCACCTGAGTTGTGGCAACCGCCGAAATATCCTAAGTGGTGCGAGCGGCCCAATCGTGACGCGAAAAATTGAATATTTCTTTGTTTGTTCCCTTTGTTTCAAAAGGTTGAAATTAAAAGTGTCGGGAGATACATTCTTGCAGAGGCAATTATGTGCCTCGTCACTTGCGAATTGGGGAACGCGCGGACGTAATTGCAAACCTCATGGCGCACGAGCTGAATGAGGATCAGTAAATATGAAAAAGCTCTCACGGGCGGCTGCTGTCGTCGCGCTTTCCACTGGGGCCCTTTTTGCCGCCGGCCAGTCGGCGAATGCCAGTATCTTTTACGATAATAATGATTACGGCGGCGCGACGTACGGAGCCGACAATTCGACCTGGATGGGGTCCTTTGACAATAAGGCGAGTTCAGTAAAAAACGTCGGCTACTACGTAACCTGGTGGCAAGACATTAACTACGGCGGAGCTGGCTTCGGCAGCTCCAACGACTATAGCGCCATGGGTTGGTACGTGCCCTTCCTGGGAACGTGGAATGACAACATCAGCAGCTTCCATCGGGGATAAGTCCAGCAGCACTCTGTCCGCTTAGCACAGAGTGAGCACCACCATGCTTTGACCTGCCGATCAAAGTATCTGCAGGTCAAAGTTGCTGTCTGAGAAGTGGCTAGGCGACTCAGTCGAGGCGCTCGAAGTGAGATTGGAAGCGGAAGTGCCGAGAAGAATTCCTGAACGAAGGACGCGCTGGGCTGTGCTTGTTTCGGTCTCGCTAGCCATGGCCGTAGCTTTGGCTATTTCATCCTGTTCTGGGGCCGCGGACAGTCCAATCACCCCAGACCCATCTGGAAAAGTGAATCTGGACTACGAGAATTCTCTGATTGTGTTTCCTGTCGATTCGTATGAAATCTCGGCTCGTGATCGCTCTCAAATTCTCCTCGCGCGGGAAGTCATTATGACTACGTGCATGAAGAAATTTGGCTTCATCGACGATCCGAACGCTGCTTATCCCAGGGCAGAGAACCGGAACTTTGGCGTGTGGAACGTTGATCGCGTGAGGCAGCACGGCTTCCGGCTTATTGGAGAAGACTCTCAATCGAACCGGAAGCACGATGAGGCGGGTGCGTGGGGCGACGCCAGATATGAGTGTCTCGCCAGTGAAAAGAGCAAGATCGATGAAATCACTCCACCGGACGATCTTATGAACGGGGGTACTGCAGCAGAAATTGCCTTGAAGAGCCTGAGCATGGCATCAGAAACCTCTGCCTGGAAAGCCGCCAAAGATAACTGGGACAATTGCATCTCAGCGGCCGGCTTGACGCCGGGACGGGACGCCGCCACCGCGATGTGGTCGAGCCAGCAGTCCTTTGACCTGCAGGTGAGGACAGATCAGCAAAACCCGTCGAAGGCGGACGCGGCTGAGGGCATCCGAATCGCCACGATTGAAGCCGAATGCAATCAGGAGGTACGGCTAACCCAAACGCTCGGCGATATTCAAGCAAGCTACCAGTTGCCGCTCATAAGGCAGAATGAGGCAGTTCTTATTGAGCTCAAGAAGAAGAGCCAGAAGTACGTGGATGCCGCTGAGAAGTTGTTGAAAGAGACGCAGTGAAGGATGCCCAGCCCAAGAGAGCGGCGGCAGCTGTTGGCTTGACTCGGCTCTCGCGACGGTGGCTGGTCGTCCTTTTGGCACTGACCGCAGTCATTTCGGCGGGGGTGGGCTTGCTGGCTGGGCGCGTCTTTGATCAATCAGATGTCATTCGGCCAGAGAACTCTATGGCCGAAGTCCCCGTCTATGCAAGGGTTGAAAACCGTATTGTCGACGATCGGCTAACGTTCGCCGGAGTTATCAAAGCCGGACCGGAAGTGCCGATCCTCATCGATCTAGAGGGACAAGAACCAATTGTCGTGCGTCAGACGCTTAAGGCGGGGGAAGCGTTAGAGTGGGGCGACCTTGCGGGGGTAGTTTCCGGCAAGCCCTATTTCGTTCTGCCGGGTCCGCTCCCGTTGTATGGGGATCTCTCTCAAGGCGATGAGGGAGATGACGTGTTGGCTCTGCAACGGGCGCTTACGCAAATGGGGTACGTCACCCGCGAAACTGGTCACTTGGACAGCGCAACCATAGCAGCAGCATCCTCTTTCTTTGCCAGCGAGGGTTTCACCTTGAACAGCGGCCGAGTGCCCGCCGAGAAGAGTCACCAAGTCGAACCAGGAGCTACACCGGAAAATCCGGCACCAGACGGCTCGAAAACTTTTACGGTGTCGATCCCGTTCAGGCAACTGCTGGCCCTCCCGTCGCTAGCGCGACCGTAATCTCCGCGCTGGAAATAGGGCAGAAAGTGACCGTCCAAAGCCCTCTGGCCACGTTTCAAACCGAAAACAACTTCGTCGAGTTCATTGCTGAGGGCCAGCAGGCGGAATCCCACAGGACTGGGCAGGATGTCACTATCAGGGTCGCGGAGAAGGAACTGACAGGACGGATCACAGCAGTAGGTCCATTTACGGATGCGGGTAATGGGCAACGTGTGGGATATCCCGTGACGGTAGAGGCCATAACTAAGGCAGATCTGGCCTTGTTGACCCCCAATTTAAGCGTCACTGTGGCAGGTAAGGGTAGTGCGGCACAGGCTCTCGCAGTGCCGTTATCCGGTATTCGACAGGATGCCGATGGGGCTTACGTTCTCAGAAGTTCGGGGGGCGATAGAAGTACAAAGGATCCCGCAGCACGCGTCCCCATCACGGTTCTTCGGTCAGGGGGAGGTTTCGCCGCGGTCACTGGTGATCTCAGCGAGGGGGACGAGGTCCAAATATCGTGACGACTTCGCGATCGGCGCTCCTCGCACATGGAGCGGGAGAAGCGGGATTCGATGAAACATTGGCCATCAGCTTGGCAGGAGTTTCGCGCACATATCCAGGCGGCGGGCCCCCGGCTCTATCTGACGTCTCACTGGCGATTCAGTCCGGTGAGTTCGTGTCCATTGTGGGTCCCTCAGGCTCGGGGAAATCGACGCTTTTGAACATCATGGGCTTATTGGACAGGCCCAGCTCCGGACGCCTCGTAATTCGTGGGCAGGCCGCCGGAGCCGCTTCAGAACGAAACCTCGACACGGTGCGCCTGGACTCCATCGGGTTTGTTTTCCAGTCGTCTAACGTCATCGGTGACCAAAGCGTGATAAGCAATGCCGCTATCGGGCTGCGGGTCCAGGGCGTGCCGATGGACGAACGAGCAGAGACTGCATTGGACGCGCTGGAGTTCGTGGGGCTGGAGCATAAGCGCATGGTGCAAGCTAAACTCCTGTCAGGCGGAGAACGGCAACGCCTTGCAATAGCAAGAGCAATCGCAACGCACCCGCAGATCATCCTTGCCGACGAGCCGACAGGCAATCTTGATTCCGACAACGGTCAACGGGTCATCGAATACCTTCGGAAGCTCAACTCCGAGGGTGTCACCGTAATTATCATCACCCATGATTTGAATGTGGCGAACCAAGCAAATCGCCGGATCGAGATCCAGGACGGTCGAATCACGAGTGACGCCGAAACCAATAATCATCCCAGGCCGCGACGTAAGGTCCCGGCCCACCCAGCGCCCTTCGTTATGTCAAGCCAGCAGTCATGGGCGTCACGCATCGCTCAGTCCCTTTTGGATGATTGGGGTGATGCGCTCACCGCGCTCTCCGCTCGTACCATCCGAACGACCCTCCTCATCCTTGCCTTTGCCATCGCCATTGGCGGGATGACTGGCGCCCTTGGTATCAGTTCAACCACTTCGAATGCCATTAACACTCGGCTGGCGATTGCGTCACAGGATACTCTGTCCATGACTGTCGGAGACGGACCTGTTGTGCTTCCGAGCGATTTCGATGAACTTCGTTCCGGGGTAGATCGCATTACCCGCGTTCCTCATGTAGTTGGCGCATCCTATGTTTACTCAGCGGTTCCGGCAGACGTACGTATTACACGGGTTGGACCTTCCGATCTGGAACCTGAAACGCCGTTGTCACTTCATTCCTCCTCGAAGAACTACTTCGATGACTTCGGTATACGGCTAATTCCCGACAACAGCCGGACTGCCCTCGACAACCCACGAGCTGGTCCTCTCGCAGTAGTCTCGACCAAGGCAGCAAAAGCGCTCGACATCCCGTATAGCAAGAAAACGGGTCCGGTTGAGGGGGCGAGCATATGGATCGATGACCGGCTCGTGCCCGTTATTGGTGTATTCGATCCCGGTCCAAATTTTCCTGAGTACGCCAACTCCGTCTTCGTAGACGCCAGCATAATGCGTGCCGTATCCAGGACCGACCTAAAAATTCAAGTTAGAACTGAAAAGGGCTTCTCGGCTGCGATCGCGCAAGTTGCACCGCTGGCGTACTCGCCGAGCGACCCCGGAAAGGCGCAGGTGGACGTCACCGCCGATATTCAGTCGATCAGGCAGGGTGTCTCAAATGACCTCGGGTCCCTCATTGCTTTGCTGTCGCTTGTCCTGATGCTCCTGGCCGTTATCACTGCGGCTTCCTCGATGTACCTGACGGTTCAGAACCGGTCGGCAGAGGTAGCCCTCCGACGAGCGATCGGCTCAAGTCGATGGCTGATTTGCCGGTCCTTCATTCTTGAGGGCTTCATCGTTGGAATAACAGCAGGTTTGCTTGGCGGCATCATCGGAACCATGACCACGCTCGGGGTCTCTTGGATCCAGTCCTGGCCGCCTGTGTTGCCGTCAGATCTCTGGCTCGTCGGAATCCTTCTAGGTACGGCCACCGGTATTGTGAGTGCCATATATCCTGCTGGGTCGCCAGCCGCAAGGATCCCGCTATTGCAATTCGGGGCTAGCAAGCCCACAGGCTTTGGGATCCGACTCAAACGTCGCTGGCCCGCTAATTCGTTGTTGGGCAACAACGGCAAAGCGGGCCAGCAACGGATCAGGACTACGCGTTCGCGATCAACCCCAGTTCAGCCTTGGAAGCCAACGCCGAGTGCTTCGGGAACACGCGGACGGTGTAGCCGAAGGAGCCGGAGCGGTTGATGACCAGGGAGCCGTTGAAGAGGTGGCGTCCGTTCCCGAGGTCCTCCACGGAGTCCAGCTCGGCCACCACCACATCCTCCAGCTCATCGGTCTCTTCGGCGCGGCCGAAGGCGACCTCCACGGAGACGTCGTCGGGTGTCAGGTTGTTGAGGGCCACGTAGGCGTTAACCTGCAGGGTGTCGCCCACCTGGGGTTCCTCGGAGACGCCAACGGAGTCCACGTGTTCCACTACGACTTCGGGCCACGCGCTCCGCACCTTCGACGTCCAGGCAGCGAGTTCCTTCGCTTCCTTGAACGATTCAGCCACGGCGCGGCGCCCCGAAACAGCGGCCGGGCAGTAGAGGTTGTTCACGTAGTCGTGCAGCATGCGTTCTGCCGAGACCGCCGGGCCGAGGTTGGCCAGGGTGTGCTTGATCATGGATACCCAGTGGGTGGGCACGGTCTCGGTGCTGGACTCGGACGGGCCTGCCGCACCGGCACCCTGGGCCACGGTTGTGCCGTAGAAGCGCGGCGCCACCTGGGTTTCAAGCAGCTCGTACAGTGCGGATGCCTCGATGTCGTCGCGCTCGTCGGCGGAGGCGTTGTTGTTGGCCGTGGGGATGGCCCAGCCGTTTTCGCCGTCGTACATTTCGTCCCACCAGCCGTCGAGGACGGACAGGTTGAGCGAGCCGTTGATCGCGGCCTTCATGCCGGACGTACCGCAGGCTTCGAGCGGGCGGAGCGGGTTGTTGAGCCAGACGTCGCAGCCCGGGAAGAGGGTCCGCGCCATGGCGATGTCGTAGTTGGGCAGGAACACGATCCTGTGCCGGACTGCGGGGTCGTCAGTGAAGCGGACCAGGTCCTGGATCATTTTCTTGCCGGCATCGTCCGCAGGGTGGGACTTCCCGGCGATGACCAATTGGATGGGGTGCTTGGGGTCCAGGAGCAGGGCCTTCAGGCGTGCGGGGTCGCGCAGCATGAGGGTGAGCCGCTTGTAGGTGGGGACGCGGCGGGCGAAGCCGATGGTGAGGACGTCGGGGTCCAGCACTGAATCGGTCCACCCAAGTTCGGCGTCCGCGGCGCCGCGCTTCTTCCACGACGCCCGGAGACGGCGTCGAACGTCGTCGATGAGCTGGGCGCGCAGGTCGCGGCGGAGCGCCCACACGTCCTCGTCGCTGACGTTGTAGGCCAGGTCCCAGCGTCCCAGCGCTTCCGCTTCGGCGCCGAACTGGTGCCGGGCCAGGGAAGAGATGCGCGGGTCCACCCAGGTGGGTACGTGGACGCCGTTGGTGACGGACGTGATGGGAATTTCGGAGTGGTCGAATCCCGGCCACAGCCCGGCGAACATTTCGCGCGAAACCACGCCGTGCAGTTTGGCGACGCCGTTGGCCCGCTGCGCGAGGCGCAGGCCCATGACGGCCATGTTGAAGACGGAGGGGTTGCCGCCTTCGTAGTTTTCCCGGCCGAGTTCCAGGATCCGGTCGGTGGGAACGGCTGGCGCCAGTCCGGCGTCGAAGAAGTGCTTGATCTGCACGGTTTCGAAGCGGTCGATGCCTGCAGGCACGGGGGTGTGCGTCGTGAAGACGGTGGAGGCGCGTCCTGCGGCCAGGGCTTCATCCCAGCTGAGGGGATCGGTGGCGTTGGACATGGCTTCCTGGATGCGTTCGATGCCCAGGAAACCTGCGTGGCCTTCGTTGGTGTGGAAAACCTCGGGCGCCGGCGTGCCGGTGAGCTCCTGGTAGACGCGAAGGGCCTTGACGCCGCCCATGCCCAGCAGCAGTTCCTGCTGGAGGCGGTGGTCGCCGCCGCCGCCGTAGAGGCGGTCGGTGATGCCACGGGCAGCTTCGTCGTTGGACGGAACGTTTGAGTCCAGCAACAGCAGTGGAACGCGTCCGACGTCGGCACGCCACACGTGCGCGTGGAGTTCACGGCCGTTGGGCAGCGGCAGGGAAATGTGGACTGGCTTGCCCGGGACGCCGTCCTTGCCGGGGTGGCGAAGCAGGGTCAGCGGCAGGCCGTCCGGGTCCAGGACGGGGTACGTTTCCTGCTGCCAGGCGTCGCGCGACAAGGACTGCTTGAAGTAGCCGGCCTGGTAGAGGAGGCCGACGCCGATCAGCGGCACGCCGAGGTCGGACGCGGCTTTGAGGTGGTCGCCTGCCAGGATGCCGAGGCCACCGGAGTACTGCGGCAGGACCTCGCTGATGCCGAATTCCGGGGAGAAGTAGGCGATGCAGGCGGGAGCGTCCTCTCCGAGGCCCTGGTACCAGCGCGGTTCGCTGAGGTACCGGTCCAGGTCCGCTGCTGCGTCCTGCACGCGGGACACTACGTCGCCGTTGTTGGCGAGGTCCTGCAGCTGTTCGCGGCTGATCGACCCCAGGAGGGCTATGGGGTCGTGTTGCGAGGCCTCCCAGAGAGCCGGGTTAAGGCTCGCAAAAAGTTCCCTGGTGGGCCTGTGCCAGGACCAGCGCAAGTTGGTCGCCAAGCGGGCCAGGGGCCTGATGGGCTCAGGGAGGACGGTGCGGACTGTAAACCTTCGAATTGCCTTCACGAGCGCCACACTAACGGACTGGCATGGCAGTCGGAACCGGATTGGGTTTCTTTTAGGTAAAAGTCATCTTGCGCAGAGGAGAAAGGTCGTTTGCTTAGCATTTCCCGATTTTTGTCGCTAACGTCGTGCTTGTGACGAATACCGTGCGAAACATCACCGCCCTGAAAACCAAGACGAAAACGGACATCACCGACGGACTTCGTTTCGGCCGGTTCCCCATCACGGCTGTTCAGCCGGTGGTGGAGGGTGGCCGTTTCCCGGCGAAGGCCCTGCCGGGGGAGGACCTCGTGGTGGGTGCCACGGTCTTCCGTGAAGGCCACGACCAGCTTGGTGTGTCCGCTGTGCTGCTCGACCCGAGAGGCAGGGAGCGCCAGCGTGTGCGCTTGAATCCCGCCCAGGGCGAACAATGGAAGGGCCTTGACCGCTGGGAGGGCCTCATCACCCCCGGTGGCACTGGCGCATGGTCATTCGTCATCGAGGCGTGGCACGACCGCTACGGAACGTGGCACCACAACGCAGAGGTCAAGATCGCCGCCGGCATCGACGTCGAGTTGATGCTCGCCGAGGGCGCAGCCCTCCTGGCCGAAGCAGCCGACGACGCCGGGCGCAGCGGGGCGGACAAGCGCACCCTTCGTGCCGCTTCTGTCGTGCTGGCCGACACCTCCAAGTCTGCCGAGGAGCGCCTTGCTGCCGGGTTCAGCGCCCAGGTGCTGGCCGCCGTCGAGCGCCTTCCGATCCGCGAATTGGTGACTGTTTCCGAACGCTTCCCCCTGCAGGTGGAGCGCGACCTTGCCGGTCGGGCCGCCTGGTACGAGTTCTTCCCCCGTTCCGAGGGCGCGGTTTTCGACCACAACACCGGGGTTTGGACGTCCGGCAATTTCCGTACGGCGGCGAAGCGGCTCGACGCCGTGGCGGAGATGGGATTCGATGTTATCTACATGCCGCCCATCCACCCGATCGGCTTCCAGCACCGAAAGGGACGCAACAACACCCTGACTCCGGGGCCCAACGACCCGGGTTCGCCGTGGGCCATTGGCTCCAAGGACGGTGGCCACGACGCCATCCACCCCGAGCTGGGGACGTTTGAGGATTTTGATGCTTTTGTTGCCCGCGCCAACGAGCTCGGGCTTGAGGTAGCGCTGGACCTCGCCTTGCAGGCAGCCCCTGACCACCCTTGGGTAACGTCGAACCCTGAATGGTTCACCACGCGTGTGGACGGTTCCATTGCATATGCGGAGAACCCGCCCAAGAAATACCAGGACATCTACCCGCTGAACTTTGACAATGATCCCGCGGGCCTGTCGAAGGAAATCCTGCGGATCGTGCTCTTGTGGATCAGCCACGGCGTGAAGGTCTTCCGCGTGGACAACCCGCACACCAAACCCGTCTGGTTCTGGGAGTGGCTGATCGGGAAGGTCAACAAGAAGCACCCCGACGTCGTTTTCCTCGCCGAAGCTTTCACCCGCCCGCCCATGATGCATGCCCTGGGCCGGGCCGGTTTCCAGCAGTCCTACACGTATTTCACGTGGCGCAACACCAAGACGGAGCTGGAAGAGTACTTCTACGAGGTCAGCCACGTCAGCCCGGCCTATTTCCGGCCCAACTTCTTCGTCAACACCCCTGACATCCTCACCGAGTACCTGCAGTACGGTGGTCCGGCGGCTTTCAAGATCCGCGCAGCCCTGGCTTCCACAGCCAGCCCGTTGTGGGGCGTGTACGCAGGCTACGAACTGTATGAGCATGTGGCACGCCCAGGCGCCGAGGAGTATATCGACAACGAAAAGTTCGAGATCAAGGCGCGGGACTGGGAGGGTGCGGCCGAGTCCGGGCGGACCCTTGCTCCGTACATCACGCGGCTCAACGCCATCCGCAAGGACCACGTGGCGTTGGGGGACCTGCAGAACCTGACGTTGCACCACAGCACGGACGACGCCACGATTGTCTACTCCAAGCACAAGACTCTTCCGGACGGCACCAAGGACACGTTGATCATCGTGGTCAACGTGGATCCGCACAGCGCCCGGGAGAGCACGGTGTCCCTGGACCTGGCAGCGTTGCAGCTGGACCCTGAGGACTTCAACGAGGACGGCCGCTTCCGCGTGGACGACCTGATCAGCGGACAGAGCTGGGAGTGGGGCGAGCACAACTACGTTCGCTTGGACGCCCATGTTGAACCCGCACACATCCTGAGCATCCGGAGGCAGCTTTAGTGAGTTTCTCTCCGCAAAACCCCAGCCAGTACTTCACTCCGAAGAACACCTTCGAGTTGAACGCCCCAGGTCTCCAGCACGATCCGAACTGGTACCGCAAGGCAGTCTTCTATGAGGTACTGGTGCGGGCCTTTGCGGATGCCAACGGGGACGGCTCGGGCGACTTCCATGGGCTGATCGAGAAGTTGGACTACCTGCAGTGGCTGGGCGTGGATTGCCTGTGGCTGCCGCCGTTCTTCCATTCCCCGTTGCGTGATGGCGGCTACGACATTGCGGACTACACCTCGGTGCTGGACGAGTTCGGGACCATCAGCGATTTCAAGCGGCTGGTGGCTGAGGCGCATGCCCGCGGCGTCCGGGTGATCATCGATCTTCCCCTGAACCACACCTCGGACCAGCACCCTTGGTTCCAGGAATCACGCAAGGACCCCACGGGCCCCTACGGGGATTTCTATGTGTGGAGTGACACGGACGAGAAGTACCAGGATGCCCGCATCATTTTCGTTGATACGGAAGAGTCGAACTGGACCTTCGACCCTATCCGCCGCCAGTTCTTCTGGCACCGGTTCTTCAGCCACCAACCCGACCTGAACTTCGAGAACCCCAAGGTCATCGAGGCCCTCTTCGACGTGGTCCGGTTCTGGCTGGACCAGGGCATCGACGGTTTCCGTGCCGATGCCATTCCGTACCTGTTCGAAGAAGAGGGCACCAACTGCGAGAACCTGCCGGCCACGCACGCCTTCCTGCAGGATCTTCGCCGGATGGTGGACGCGAACTACCCGGGCCGTGTGATCATCGCGGAGGCCAACCAGCCGCCGCATGAAGTGGTGGAGTATTTCGGCACCGAGGAAGCTCCTGAATGCCATATGGCCTTCCACTTCCCGATCATGCCCCGGCTGTATTACGCCCTGCGCGACCAGAAAGCCGCGCCGATCATCGAGACGTTGCGGGAGACCCCCGAGATCCCCAAGGGTGCCCAATGGGGCACATTCCTCAGGAACCACGACGAGCTCACCCTGGAGATGGTGCCGGCCGAGGAGCGTGCCGCGATGCTGGGGTGGTACGCCCCGGATCCGCGCATGCGGGCCAACATCGGTATCAGGCGCAGGCTGGCCCCGCTGCTGGATAATTCCCGCGCCGAGATCGAACTGATCAATGCGCTCTTGCTGTCCCTGCCTGGTAGTCCCTTCCTTTACTACGGGGATGAGATCGGCATGGGAGACAACATCTGGTTGGACGACCGCGACGCCGTCCGCACGCCCATGCAGTGGAACCCCGATCGGAATGCGGGCTTCTCCGGAGCGGATCCGGGAAAGCTGTACCTGCCGGTCATCCAGTCGCTGGTTTACAACTACAGCATGGCCAACGTTGAGGCGGAGGCGGCGCACTCCGGTTCGCTGCTGCGCTGGACGCGGCAGATCCTCAGCGTTCGAAAGAACCATCCGGTGTTCGGCTTGGGCGGTTTCCGCCACATTGAGGCCGACCACGAGGTAGTGCTGGCGTACGTGCGTGAGTTGCCGCCCGGTAATCCGGATGGGGAGGTCGCCGAAACCATACTGTGTGTGTTCAACCTTTCGCAGCACCCTGTGGCAGCTACCTTGGACCTTCCCGAGTTCGCGGGCCGCGGCCTGCGCGATATCTTCGGCGGCCAACCCTTCCCGGCTGTCGGCGAGAACGGCAACCTGACCGTGATGCTGGGCAGCCACAGCTTCTATTGGCTGCGGCTGCGCTCGGCATCTTCCAATCCATCGTCGCCTTTTACCCAGGCGATCCCCGTGGTGTCGACCAAAGGATGAGATGAGCAAGGGAACAAACAACCCCGCCATTGAAAGTCTTCTCCGGACCTGGCTCCCCACCAAGCGCTGGTTCCCGGTGAAGAGCCCCGATTTTGCCGTTGAGCAGGTGGGCGGTTTCAGACTCCCAGCCGCCGCCGATGATGCCGCGTTTGAGGTGGTGTTGTTGGCAGTCACCTACCGGACGGCCGACGGCGGTCCCCGGACGGACGTTGTCCAGGTGCCGTTGAGCTTCCGCAGCCAGCCGCTCGTGGACGCGCCCACAGCGCTTTTGGGTGAGTTCACTGATCCGGAACGAGGGCTTCAACTGGTGTACGACGCCGTGTACGACTCCGCGTTCGTTTCCGCTTGGCTGGACTTCATGCGCAGCGAGGCCTCCTTGGAGGACAGCCTGGCGCAGGGGCATCTCACCCACGGCAAGGTCACGCTCCCCAGGAATCCGGTTTCTGCGCGAGTCCTCTCCGGTGAGCAATCGAATACCTCGGTCATCATCGACGACGGCGACTCGGCCGCCATCCTCAAGGTTTTCCGCGTGCTGGCGGCCGGCAAGAACCCGGAAGTGGAGCTGGGCGCAGCACTGACGGCGGCCGGAACCAGCGAGGTTCCCGCGACGCTTGGTTGGATCACCGGCTCGTGGCACCAACCGGCGTCGAACGGTTCCGCAACCGCCACCGGTGAGCTGACAGTCGCCCACGAGTTCCTCCTGGGTGGGCAGGATGCGTGGCGCCTGGCCGTCGACGCCGCGGCGGCAGGGAAAGATTTCACCGCGGAAGCCCGCGGCTTGGGAGCGGCGACAGCCACAGTCCATGCCCGGCTGGCCGAAACGTTCGGCGTTCTGGACGGTCAGTCACAGGGCCCGGACATCATCGCCACTGTTGCCAGGCGGGTCCGTCAGTCCTGGGCAGAGGCCGCCTCCGCCGTCGGGCCTTATGACGCGAATGTTCAGGAACTGCTGGACACTTTGAACCCGCGCGACGTCGGGCAGTTGCAACGCGTGCATGGCGATCTTCACCTTGGGCAGATCCTTTGGGTCCCGGGCGCTGAAGACCGCGCAGGGCGTTGGGCCATCCTGGACTTCGAAGGGGAACCGCTGCGCACCATTGACGAACGCAATATGCCCGACCTTCCCCTGCGGGACGTGTCGGGAATGCTGCGGTCCTTCGACTACGCCGCAGGCGCCGCCACGCGCGAGAACGCCGACGCCTCGGTGCCCGAAACCTGGGTGGATGACTGCGCTGCCGCCTTCCTTGAGGGGTACAGCGACGTCACCCCCGGAACCATAGACCGCCGCTCGCCGCTCTTTGTGGCATTGTGGCTGGACAAGGCCTTATACGAGGTGGTCTACGAGCTGCGAAACCGGCCCGACTGGCTGTCGATCCCGGTCAACGCATCGCGACGAATCCTCGACAACACAAGCCGCGGCAAGCATGCGGCAGCTACAGCGGAAGGTAATGACATGACTGGCTCTGCACGTACCGAACGGCCCCGAGTCCCACTGCACGTGGATTCCGAGACCTTGGAACGCGTGGCAGCGGGGGCTTACCACGCACCGCACTCCGTGCTCGGCGCCCATCTGGATGATCACGGCCACGTCACCATCCGGACCGTGAAGCACTTGGCCAAGTCCGTTGCGGTAGTGACCGAAGCCGGACGCACGGACATGACGCACGAGGCACACGGGGTCTGGGCTGCCGTCCTGGAACCGCTGCAGCCCGGCCACGTGCCGGACTACCGTTTGGAAGTGGCGTACGACGCCGAGACAGTCACCGTTGATGACCCGTACCACTACTTGCCCACGGTGGGCGAGGTAGACCTGCACTTGATCGGCGAAGGCCGGCACGAGCGGCTGTGGGACGTCCTTGGTGCCCATGTCCAGCACTACCGGTCCTCGCTGAGCGAAGTGGACGGGGTCTCCTTCGCGGTTTGGGCTCCAAACGCGCAGGCTGTCCGGGTCAAGGGTGACTTCAACGGCTGGGACGGCCGCTCTCACGGCATGCGTTCCCTGGGCTCCTCGGGCGTATGGGAACTCTTCATTCCCGGTGTTGTAGCAGGGGCGTGCTACAAATACGAGATCCTGACCAAAGAAGGGCAGTGGGTGGAGAAAGCGGACCCCCTGGCCTTCGGGACAGAAGTTCCGCCGCTGACTGCCTCGCGGGTGGTTGATCCGAGCTACCGCTTCAAGGATGAAGAGTGGATGGCTGCCCGTGCACAAAGGGATCCCCACAATTCGCCGATGAGCGTCTACGAAGTCCACCTGGGCTCCTGGCGATTGGGCCTTGGCTACAAGGAACTGGCCAAGGAACTCGTCGACTATGTGAAGTGGCTTGGCTTCTCCCACGTGGAGTTCATGCCCGTCGCCGAGCACCCTTTCGGTGGCTCGTGGGGCTATCAGGTGACGTCCTATTTTGCGCCGACTTCCCGGTTCGGGCACCCGGACGAGTTCCGGTTCCTCGTGGATTCCCTGCACCAGGCAGGCATCGGCGTGCTCCTGGACTGGGTCCCGGCGCACTTCCCCAAGGACGCCTGGGCTTTGGCCAAGTTCGACGGCCAGCCCCTGTATGAGCACTCCGATCCCGCCCTCGGTGAGCACCCGGACTGGGGAACACTGATCTTTGACTTCGGGCGCAGCGAGGTCCGGAACTTCCTGGTGGCCAACGCGCTGTACTGGCTGGAGGAGTTCCACATCGACGGCCTGCGCGTGGACGCGGTGGCATCCATGATCTACCTGGATTACTCCCGCGAAGAAGGACAGTGGCGCCCCAACAAGTTCGGCGGCCGCGAAAACCTCGAGGCCATCTCCTTCATGCAGGAAGTCAACGCCACGGTCTACAAGTCCCACCCGGGAGCCATCATCATCGCCGAGGAGTCCACGGCATTCCCCGGCGTGACGGCACCGACCAACCACGGCGGGCTTGGTTTTGGGCTCAAATGGAACATGGGCTGGATGCACGATTCGCTGAAGTACATCTCCGAAGACCCCATCAACCGCAAGTGGCACCATGGCACCATCACGTTCTCCCTGGTCTATGCGTTCACGGAAAACTTCCTGCTGCCCATCAGCCACGATGAAGTTGTTCACGGCAAGGGCTCCATGCTGCGGAAGATGCCGGGTGACCGCTGGCAGCAACTGGCCAACCTCCGTGCCTTCTTTGCCTACCAGTGGGCCCACCCCGGCAAGCAGCTCATCTTCATGGGTACCGAGTTCGGGCAGGAAGCCGAATGGTCCGAGCAGTACGGCTTGGACTGGTTCCTTGCAGATATCCCGGCGCACCGCGGGCTGCAGCTCCTGGTCAAGGACCTCAACGGGCTCTACACGTCCACGCCGGCCCTGTACCAACGCGACAACGAAGCCGGCGGTTTCCAGTGGATCAACGGCGGGGACGCGGACCACAACGTCCTCACCTTCATCCGGTGGGACCATGAAGGCAAGCCGCTCGTCTGTGCCATCAACTTCTCCGGCGGCCCGCACAAGGACTACATCCTGGGTGTACCTGGAGCAGGGGAGTGGGTGGAGGTGCTGAACACCGACGCCGAAACGTATGGCGGCTCGGGTGTCGTCAACGCCGGCACCTTGAAGGCCAGCGCGCCGGGAACCGATGGACAGCCGGCCGCGCTCACCGTCACGCTTCCGCCGCTTGGGGCCTCGTGGTTCGCGCCCTCCGAATAGACCCACGCTCTCTCACGTAATCACCCCTTCCGGCCGACGCTCTCTCACGTAATCCCCCCTTCCAGGCAACGCTCCTCCACTGTGGTGGGGGAGCGTTGTTGTTAGGCAAGCCCGTCCTGAGACAGGGGCTTTGCCAAGCCGGCAGAGTGTGTGTATAGTTAGTACCCGCGCTGCTCCCCAGTGGAGGAAGGCGAAACCGACATGAATCCTCAAGGAAAATCAAGTCAACTTCGCCGATTTGACCCGAAGGCGGGCAGCGGGTAAGTTTGAAAAGTTGCTCCGGAGCGATCCTGGACCCTTGTG